>NZ_CP021992.1:2526780-3158475 GCF_002205495.2 Cryobacterium sp. LW097
CGGCGACGCGCACGCGGCCCATGTCCGGCGACACGATGGTAAGGGTGGACGGGTCCAGCTTGGCCCGGAAGTGCTCGAGCAGCACCGGCATGGCGAAGAGGTGGTCGACGGGGCCGTCGAAGAAGCCCTGGATCTGGGCGGCGTGCAGGTCGACCGACATGATGCGGTCGGCGCCGGCCACCTTGAACAGGTCGGCGACGAGGCGGGCGGAGATCGGCTCGCGACCGCGACCCTTCTTGTCCTGACGGGCGTACGGGTAGAACGGGGCGACCACGGTGATCCGCTTGGCCGACGCACGCTTGAGCGCATCCACCATGATCAGCTGTTCCATCAACCACTCGTTGATGGGGTTGGTGTGCGACTGGATGACGAACGCGTCGGCACCGCGCACACTCTCGTCGAACCTGGCGTAGATCTCGCCGTTGGCGAAGGTACGCGCGTCGGTGGGGATCAGCTCCGAACCAAGTTCTGCGGCGATGTCGATCGCGAGTTGTGGGTGTGCTCGCCCCGAGATGAGCACCAATTTCTTCTCGCCGCTGCTCTTGATTCCAGGCACCTAGTCTCCGCTCTGTGACGCGGCTGTCGCCGCATCTGTTCCCGGCCGGTTGGTCTCTACCCAACCGACCATATTGCGTTGCGGAGCCACGTTGATCGCGAGCGCCCCGGCCTGCACGTCCTTACGGACCACAGTTCCGGCGCCCGTGTAGGCTCCGTCACCGATTCTAATCGGCGCGACGAACACGTTGTGCGACCCGGTGCGCACATGGGACCCGATCACCGACGGGTTCTTGGTCACGCCGTCGTAATTCGCAAAGATCGTGCCTGCGCCGATGTTGGAGTGCACCCCGACCGTGGCGTCGCCCACGTAGCTGAGGTGCGGCACCTTGCTGCCCTCGCCGATGACGGCGTTCTTGGTCTCCACGAAGGTGCCGATCTTGCCGTCGGCGCCGAGCCAGGTGCCCGGCCGCAGGTAGGCGAATGGGCCGACGGTGGCGCCGGCGCCGATCACCGCGAGAGTGCCGTCGGTGCGCTTGACCGTGGCCCCTTCGCCGATCTCGCAGTCGAGCAGGGTGGTGTCCGGGCCGACGATCGCTCCGGTGGCCACCGTGGTGGAACCGAGGATCTGGGTGCCCGGCAAGAGGGTCACGTCGTTCGCGAGCGTGGCCTTGAGGTCGATCCAGGTGGTGGCCGGGTCCTGCACGGTCACACCGGCCAGCTGCCAGCCCCGCACGATGACGGCGTTGAGCTTGGCGGCGGTGTCGCTGAGCTGGGCCCTGTCGTTGATGCCTGCGACGAGCCAGGCATCCGCCACCGGCACGGCGCGCACCTCCGACCCGGCGGCGCGCAGCAGACCGATCACGTCGGTGAGGTACTTCTCGCCCTGCACGTTGTCGGTGGTGAGTCTGGCCAGCTGGTCGCGCAGCTCGGACAGGCCGAAGATGTACACGCCGGCGTTGATCTCGTCGACGGCGCGTTCGTCGTCGTTGGCGTCCTTGTGTTCCACGATCCGGTCGAAGCCGCCGTCGTCGCTGCGGATGATGCGGCCGTAGCCGGTGACGTCGGTCGGGAACGCCGACAGCACGGTGGCGGACACCTCCGCGCGTTCCCGGTGCGCCTCGATGAAGTTCGCCAGGGTCGCGGCGTTCAGCAGCGGCACGTCACCGCTGATCACGAGCACGTCACCGTCGAAGTCGGCGGGCAGCGCGGCGACGGCCTGCTCCACGGCGCGACCGGTTCCGGGGATCTCGTCCTGATCGACGAGCAGGCTCTCCGGCAGGTCGAAGGCGACGAGCTCGGCCAGGCGCTCACGCTCGTGCCGGAGCACCGTGATCACGTGCGCGGCATCCAGGGCACGGGCCGTGGCCAGCACATGGCTGATGATCGGCAGTCCGGCGAGCGGATGCATGAGCTTGGGCAGGCTGGACTTCATGCGGGTGCCCTGGCCGGCGGCCAGCACGATGATAGCGAGGCGGGAATCGGTCACTGTGGTCCTCTCAACTGTGCTCTCACACATGAGCTCCGCCGCCAGGACTCGAACCTAGACCTAACAGCTCCAAAGGCTGTCGTGCTGCCATTACACCACGGCGGATTGCATCGGCTCGGGGCCGGGCAACGGAGTCAAGTCTGCCAGATGCGCGGACGCCCCGCGTCATCCGCGGTTTCCGGGGTCGACGAAAACCGGATAATGGACGGATGCCTGCTCATGACGAAGTCGACCGGATCGTTGATGCCTGGTTGCGGGAGCGCCCCGACCTGGATTTCGCGCCGCTTCAGGTGTTCTCCCGCGTCGCCCGGCTGAGCAAGCATCTGGACCGTGCCCGCCGCACCGCGTTCTCGCGGTCGGAGCTGGACTCCTGGGAATTCGACGTGCTGTCGGCGCTCCGCCGGGCCGGCGCCCCGTTCGAGCTGAGCCCGAAGCTGCTGCTGCAACAGACCCTGGTGTCCAGCGGAACCATGACCAACCGTATCGACAGGCTGGTCGAACGGGGCCTGGTCACCCGCCGCACCGACCCCAACGATGGCCGCGGCATCTTTGTGGGCATGACCGCCGGCGGATTGACCCGGGTGGATGCCGCGATCACCCGTCTGGTAGACGCCGAGGCCGCCCTTCTGGCCAGCCTGCCCTCAGCAGACCAGGAGCGCCTCGCCGCCCTCCTGCGCAAGCTCAGTCTCGACTTCGATTGAGCGTTACGCCGGCTATCCGAACCGGCCGTTGACGTAGTCCGCCGTGCGGCTGTCGATCGGGTCGCCGAACATCAGGTCGGTCGGCCCGTGCTCGACGATCCCGCCGGGGGTGCCCTGGGCGGCGAGGAAGAACGCGCAGTTCTGGGAGACCCGCTGGGCCTGCTGCATGTTGTGGGTGACGATGACGATAGTGACCTCGTGGGCCAGCTCGAGCATGGTCTCCTCGATCACCCGGGTCGACGTGGGGTCCAGGGCCGAGCACGGTTCGTCCATCAGCAGGATCCGAGGCGTCACCGCGAGGGACCGGGCAATACACAGACGCTGCTGCTGCCCGCCGGACAGCCCGCCGCCGGGGGCACGCAACCGGTCCCGAACCTCGGCCCACAGCCCGGCCTTGGTCAGGCAGCTCTCGACCAGATAGTCCTTCTCGTCGTTCGAGGCACGGACGCCGGTGAGGGTGAGCCCGGCAATGACGTTGTCGTAGATCGACATGGCCGGGAACGGGTTGGGCTTCTGGAAAACCATGCCAATGTGCTTACGGGCGTCGACGAGTTTGCGTTCCGGATCGTAAATGTCCTCTCCGTCGAGCAGCACCTCGCCGGCCAGGCTCGCTGACGGCACGAGCTCGTGCATCCGGTTCAGGATGCGCAGGAATGTCGACTTTCCGCAGCCGGATGGGCCGATCAGGGAGGTGATGACGCCCGCCGGCATGGTCAGGTTCACCCTGTCGAGCACCTGCCGCTCGCCGAACCAGGCCGACACGTTGCGCCCCTCCAGGGTGGCCAACGGTCGCGGCTCCACCGCGATGTGCAGCCCGACGGTCGGGGTTCGTGTGCCCATGCGGGCCGGAAAGGCGAAGCCGCGGGACCGCCGCGCCCGACGGTCTGGCTGAGCCCGGTCGGCCGGGTGAGCGGGGCGAGGGGCCGTCGTCACGGCCGGCAGCACCTGCGTCAGCTCGGCATCCTGGGTGGACTGGGTCATGAGGACTCGTTTCGTTCGCTAGAGCAGGTTGGGGAGGAGCCGAACGGCCTGGTCGGCGACGAAAAGCCCACCGACTGCCACGACCGGGATGAAAACCGTCCAGGCCTTCTGCAGGCCGACGCGGCGGAAGGACCAGATCATCGCCAGTTCAATCAGGAGGAAGAATTGGAGAGCGAAGGCCAGCGCCCACACCGTCGTGGTGTCGGTTGCCAGTTCCTTGTGCGACGCCGGCAGGGTGACATAGCTGGTCTGGCGGATGCCCGCCGGCTGTGTCTCGCTCGTCAGAACGGCATCCACCCTGGCCACGCCGCCCGGCACGAAGGCCGCCCCGCGCGCGGTCTCCAGGATCAGACGGCTCTCCCCCGCGGCCAGCGGGGTCGGTGCTGGATCTCCGGCGTAGCGCACCCCGATCACTTCGAAGGTCTGCTCGCCCTGGCCGGTAAGCACGGTGAACACCTGGCCGGGCGCCAGTTCCTGGATGCGCGCGAACGGCCCGCCGTACGCGGCGGCCCGGCCCATGACCACGCTGATGCCGGCCTGGCCGGGCAGCACAGTGTCGCGGCGGTGCCCGGGACCCAGGCGGGTGGTCCCGGAATCGGAGCCCTCGACAATAACCTCGTGCACACCGAGCGAGGGGATGTCGATGATCGCGAGCGGGGCGCCGTCGGCCAGGAGCACCTTGTCGACGGTTCCCTCGCTCACCGGCGCCGTTCCCTGGGCCAGTTCCACCCGCAGCGTGTCGGTGAGCTGCTGCTGGGAGACGAGGTGCTGCAGGTTTCCCAGCACCGTGAGGTTGGCGAGGAAGCCGAAGATCAACGCCGCGACAATCGCCAGGATGGCGCGCAGCAGCAGGTCAGCCGGGGTGAGGACCAGCACGGTCGGCGGTGCCGGCATGCGGCGCGGGGGTTTCGGCGGCTGGCGCGGGCGCCATCCCTTGGGCGGCTGCGATCCGACGGGCGTTGGAGCGTCAGGCTGTTCGTAGGACGGCTCAGGAGCCCGGCCCGGCTTCCAGCCGCGCGGCGGCCTGGTCAGGGTCACGATGCGGTTTCCGCGACGCTGACGGGAAAGAGCCTCTTGGTGAGGAACGCATAGCGAGCGGCGACGGACAGGCCGACGACCAGACTGGCGACCAGCAGTACGAAGTATGGCGGAACCAGAAGCAGTGCGTCCCGGGTGACCGGTGTCATCGCGGTGCCGTCGACACTGTCCGGCGGTGTCAGGGTCACGTGGCTGTTGAAGACGCTCCACTGGCTCACATCGGTGAAGGTCGTGGTGACGGTGCGGGTTTCACCACCGGCCAGGTCGGTGAGCGAGGCGTCATTCGCGGCACGGATTTGTAGGCCGACGGCGTTGTCCACCCAGAACCGGAGGGACGAGCTGATCGGATTGTCGGTGAGGTTTTTCACCGTGAACGTGAGCACGATGTCCCCGCCGTCGGGACCCGCGGTCGGGTGTGCGGTCGCGGTGAGCCCGCTCACGGCGAGGACGCCGGCCATGACGACGGGGTCCGTTCCCAGCGCCTCCGTGGCCGCGGAGCCCACCGGGGTCACCTGCGTGGTCAGGGAAGTGACGGGCGCGGCGGGCCTGGTGCTCGCCCGAGTCGTGGCTGCCGGGCTAGGTGCTGAGGTGGAGCCGAGGACGCTGACCGTGAGGCTCACCCCATCCGGGTCTTCGTTCGCCTGGGCGCTGACGGCGAGTCCCATCAGGCCGATCACGGGCACCAGCGCGCAGAGCGCCACGATCAGGAGGTGACGCACGGTGTGGGAGATGAGCACAGTCAAGTTAGTCTGGTCCGGTTTTCTCTGAGCTGTTGGTGGAGCAAACTACAAGCAAACGCGCGGGGAAGAAATGGCGGCGCACGCTCGAATGATCTGCCTCGGAATGGATGAGATCTGGAAGTAGCGGCTAGGCCGTGGCTTCCTCGCGGGCTTTGCGGCGGGCCTCGGCCTCTGTGTAGGCGATCCAGGCCGTGGCGCGAGCCGAATCCCTGGAACGACTCAGTCGCACGACGAGCAGGACGAACCCGGCAAGGACCAGCACGATCACGAAGGCCCACGGCACAACGAACAGATCGCTGCTGCGCTGGGCGGAGGGCAGGAGCCCTGGCGGCAGGGCATCTTCGTCGACAGTGGCTGCGAGGGAGACCTGCGGGTTGAGGTAGATCCATGGGCCCACTCCCGGCACGACGATGGTGACGGTGCGGGAGCTGCCGGGGAGCATCTCGGGGATCGGCGTCCGGGTCAGGTCCGACAGCGGGATGCCGAAGATGCCGCGCACCTGGGCGACGGTGTTGGCGCCCAGCGAGACGTTTCCGGTGTTCTGCAGGCTGATGGTGAGTGATGTTTCGCCGGCGAACGGATTCAGCTCACCGCGGTAGGACGAGGAGATGCTGCTGATGGTGAGACCGGGCTGGAGTTCCCCCTTCACCCTGGCGTAGAGCCGGATGGCGACCCGGCGGTCCACCGTCACCTGGCCGGCCGGGGAGAGGGCAGAGACGATGATGCCGCCGGCGTGGTCGCCGGGCTGGGCGTCGGCGGGCACGGTGACCGTGAACGGGATGATCTGCGAGCCGCCGGGTTCCAGCGTGACCTCGACCTTGTTCGCGCCGTTGTCGAAGCTGACCCAGTGCCCGACATCGACGGTCTCCACCCCGCCGTCGAGCAGGGAAAAGCTGCCGTCTTCAGCGTTGAAGGCGTCGGTGGCGTAGACGGTGACGGCCTGCGCGGTGGTGCCGGTGTTCTGCACCAGGTATTCGTCTGCCACCTGCTGGCCGGGGTCGACCTGATAGCTGTAGCGCGAACGGGTCTGGTCGACGCTGCCGTTGGCCGCCGGGGATCCGGCGATACCGTCTGAGTCATCCGCCCAGGCGCCGGCGGCACCGAGGCCCACGGTCAGTCCCAGGGTGACGAGCAAACCCGACGAGACGAGGGCGAGGCGGCGGGAGCGGGTGCGGCGGTTAGTCACGGTCGGCGATCTCTTTTCTGGCGGAAGGTACGGGGTGAGGAGGGGAGGGACGGCGTCAGACACCGCCCCTCCCCCGTCATTCAGGTGCTGATTACTTCGAGACGACCGTCAGGGTCATGGTCGACGTGTAGGTACCCGCCGCCTTCGCCTGGGGAGCGACAAAGGTCAGTCCGGCGTTCAACACGCTGGCGCCGACGGTGCTGCCTGCCGCCGCCGCGGCGAAAGCCGCCGGGTAGGAGGCGGAACCGGCGACCTGCGCGGCGGCGGCGGTGACACCAGTCGCCGTGGTGCCCGTCGCGGTGACCGACGGTGCAACGCCGAGCTGGGTCTTGCCGATGATGCTGGTTGTGTCCGCGGAGTTCACGAAGTCAGCGACATTGGCGGTCAGGTCCCAGCCGTTGAGGGTCAGAACACGACCGTCGTTCACCGTGACGGCACCGAGGGTACCGGTGGTGGTCGACTTGTTGTCCACCAGGGACGGGGTGCCGAAGGTCGCCGCGGCGCCCGCCGGAACCGTCAGCGCCAGCACGCCGTTGGTGGCACCGACGACAGTCGGTGCCAGGGCGATCGTGCCGGAGGTGCCCTCAGGGGCAGGGTCGGTCGGGTCGGTCGGGTCGGTCGGGTCGGTCGGCGTGGCGTCTGCGACCGCCGCAGCGCGCCAGACACCGGTGCCGGCGTCGACCGTGATGGTGCGGTAGAACGCGCCCACGACGGTGACGTCGTTGTTGATGGTGCAGGCCACGCCGAGGCTGTATGTTCCGCCGGCAGCCTTGGCCGCGGCCTGGCCGGGAAGACCGTTGATCAATCCCTCAGGCATGAGCGGAGCCAGCAGCACCGACAGGTCGAGGGAGGGGTCGAATCCACCCGGGGAGAAGGCCGTCCAGTTGAGCACGGTGCGCTCCTGGCCGACCGGGGAGAGGAACTGCTGGGCGCCTTCAGAGCCGACCGGGCAGAACAGCGGTTCGCTGGGGTCTGTGGCGGAGTTGGAGGACACGGCGGATTCGTCCCACGCGAACGGCGAGCCGGCGGGGATCAGTTCGCCGGTTGCGCCGTCGTAGAGGTACATGGGTCCGTCGGAGCCGTTGGTCTGCGGGGCGGCCTGGGCCGCCGTCGCTGCACCGGCTACGAGGGCCAGGGACATCAGGCCGGCTGCTGCGATGCTGGCTTTTCTGCTGATCTTCATTGTCATATTCCTTTTGTGAATGTGCGCGGGTGCGGGCTAGGCAGTTTTGAGAACGCGGAAGGCGGTGGTGTTGGACGGGGCGAGCATGCCGAACTTCTTCTTGACCGCGCCCGGCTGGTTGGCCAGAACCGAGGCGGTGTTGGTGAGGCTGGTGACCTTGGTCGGGTCGACCAGGCCGGCAAGCTTGGCGTCGTACTTCGCGTTGGTCGGGTCGACCCGCGCGAATTCGACAACCAGGTAGGTGTCGCGGCCCCAGGTGCCGTTGCTGTAGTAGGAAGCGTTGGGAACCATGGCGGTTCCGGTGCCGGTGACCGGCGCGACGCCGGAGACGAGGGAGCCCAGGGTGCCGCTGCCGCGCTTGTCGTAGCTGGCGCCGGTGTTCATGGCGATCCAGCGCGAGACGGCCATCGGCATGACGGACTCGGCCGTCAGGGTGGTCGCGTCGTGCTCCTGGCCCTCAACGACACAGCCACCCTCCGCGACCGTCAGCATGCTGGCCTCGGTGACGCCGATCTTGCTGATGAAGTCCTTGCGGGTTCCCGATCCGGCCTGCGGAATGATCGGGGTGACGGTGACGCCGCCGATCTTGAATCCGGCCGAGCACTCATAGAGGCTCTTCATCTGGGTGGCGGTGATCGAGCCGATGCCGCTGGCCGAGCCCTGGTAGGCGTAGGCGATGGCGTCGCGGGCGAACGGCACATACAGCAGCTCACCGTTCGCATTACTCGTGCCGGCGCTGGACGAGCGGGCGATGTCGACCTGGCCGGTGATGGTCACGTTGGCCGGTCCGCCGGCGGTGCCAGAGGTGTATGCGGCGCCGTCGATGGAGCGGCTGAGCGCCTTGACGCCGTCGCCGGAGCCGTTGGGCCGGCCGAGACGAACGCCGGAAGACTTGGTGGTGATGTAGGGCGTTCCGGTGGCGTCGAACGAGCCGAGCGTCGAACCGGATGCGGTGGTACGCACGGTGGATCCGGTGATTCGAGTGCCGTTGGCCAGTGCGCCGACAACGTCTTCGAGGGTGTCGGATCCGACGATGGAATAGCTATTGGAGACGGGCTCGGCGTATGCCGGTGCAGCGAGGGCAATTCCAGACAGGGTGACGCCGACAGTCGCGCAGAGCGCAATAGCCTTCTTCGAAATCACGGTGATGCCTTTCGGATGTGATGCAAGGAACGGAGTCCGGGCGGATCCGTTTGTCCCGACGTGCGCGCCCTGGGCGTGTGCCCGGGGTCGAACCGCCAAGCTGTCGCGCATCAGAGCCGCTTTCGTCTGAGGCGCGAAATCATGGGGACAGCCCCTGCGGCTACCAGGCCGGAGAGAAGTCCGGCCGGAACCGCCATGGCCACGGGGCCGACGACGGGGTCGTCGGGAGTCTTCGACCCCAGCAGCGGCCCGGCCACGGTTCCGGTGGCCGTGGGGTCGGTGGCCGCCGCGACAGTCGCCGCAGCGGCGGCAACGGCTCCCGTCACACTGGCTGCTGCGGGCACCGCCGCCGGCTTGGTGACCGGCACCGTCACAGCAGCGGCAGGGGCAGGGGCGGGGGTCGGCTTGGTATTGGGGCTGATGCCCTTCTCGATGGCCGTGGCTGCGACGAGCGCCTGGTCGATCCAGGGCTGAGGCATGGGCGCATACCCGGCGGGCAACTGGCCGAGTGCGGTGCCCGGCTTCTGGCCGTCCGTGGCCGCGTACCGAATCAGATTCGCGAACTTCGCCCGCAGGGTGGCGTCCGTCTGCAACGGATTCAGCGCGGCGTAGATCGGCATGGTCAGCGGGTACGCGGTGGTGGCGCCCTCTGCGGCGGCGGTGGCCGGGTCGAATTCCAGGACCTTCGCCTGCTGGCTGGTCGGAGTCATGGCCGCGGCGGCGGCGAGGAGCGCTTCGCTGGTCGGGGCCACGAAGGAACCGGCCGGATTGCGCAGCGAGGCAGTGACGTTCTGGTACCGGGCAGCGGAGGCAGCGGTGCTCAGGCCGATCACACCCTGCTCGCCGACCAGGCTGCGAGCCGTTTTCAGGTACTTCGGTGGTGTGCTGGTTTGGTCCCAGCCACCGAGCTGCTGACCGTCACCGCGCAGGGTGAGGTAGGCGCCGTTCTCGAAGTCGGAGGTGTAGGGCCGCCAGGTCACGAGGTTCACCGGGCCGACCCCATTCGAGCCGGTCGTAGCCGGCTTCTCCACCGGGTCGGCCTTGGGGAAATTGTCCCTGGGCAGAGTGAAGCCCGCGCCGGTCGGGTTGATGCCGGCGTTGGTCGAGTACCACGGGTTGACGATCATGCCCCACTCGTCCGGGGTGCCGTCCAGGAAGGCCACGGCGTCGGCATCCGCCATCACGTACCGCCACAGTTGGGTGGCGAGGTCCGACCGGCCGGATGGCGCCATCGAATCGGACAACGAGGCGCTGTTGAGGTCCTGGGCGGCCCACTCGGCGTCGTTGATCTCGAGGAACTCGGGGTCGCTGGTGATGTTGCGGGCGTTGTCGCCCTGGTGCGCGTAGTCGATGTAGTTGATGTGGGTGAGGTCGGCGCCCGGCGGCAACGCAGAGATGTAGGACGCTGTGAGCAGCTTGGCGATCAGGCGAGGGGTCAGGTTGAGGGAAGTGAACGCCTGGGTTTCCCGGTCCTTGTACTCCTGGCTGATGCCCTCGACCGGTTTGACCCGGCGGTCGATGGCGAAGGACACGGTGACCCCCGAGATTCCGACCGGGGCGTATTGCAGCGGATCGGCCACGGTCGTGCTGGCCGGGAAAGAAGTCAGCGCGAGCGGGCTCGGCGCGGTGCCGCTCGCCTTGGCGAGCACGTCTGCCTCGTTGCCCGTGCTCAGCACGAACGCGGATCCGGTCGCGCCGGAACAGAGGTTCGGTTGCCAGGACGAGATGGCACCGGCCACGAGCGCGCTGCCGCCGAGCTGGGCCTCCGCACTGCCGATCTCGCAACGGACCCCGACGGGCTTGAAGTCCAGCTTGACCGCGACGTGGTGCTGCCAGGCATCCCAGAACAGACCGGGCCGGACGATCTCGTTGGTGCCTGAATCTCCCACGGGGCGGGGAATGACGACCAGCCAGCAGGATTTGCCGCTGGTCACGCCGTCCGCCACCTCCGGCTCACCGCAGCCGAGACCGGGAGACTGCATGGTGGTCTGCACCTCGAACTTGGCCGAGCCGGTACCGGTGTCGTCTGAACCGGCCCATTTGACTTCGTTGGAGGTGTACTCGGTGAAGTACTCGTTCTTGTTCACATCGACGGTGGTGTCGTGCACCAGCACGCCGTCCTTCTCGATCACCGAGGCCACGATGGCGCCGTTGCGGGGCTGGAAGGGGATCGACGTGTATGGCGGCACGGCGAACCCGGAGCCGGCCGAGGTGTATTGCTCGTCCTCCGGCGCGATGTTCGGCGCCACATCCGGCTTGTCCGGGTCAGGGGCGACGTTGGCGTTGACGTTGGCGTCGCGGCCCGCATTGGGGAAGGCGCCGTATTGGCAGGTGGTGCGGTCGGGGTGCCCGGGGTGGTCCTTGTCTTCGCCCCAGCACTGCGCGATCTGCAGGAAGTTCTCTCCGCCGACGTTGCCCTGTGGCCGCACCGACTTCTTGCCGCCGGTCCAGCTCACCAGGATGCCCTCGGACACGAGGTCGGTGGTTTTGGAGACGGTCACGGCGAGATCGGGAAAAGGTGCCCCGTCCGGGTCGAGCTCGTAGTCAGCGGAGGTCACGGTGACGGCACTTGAGTTGTCGGCCACGGCGGGGACGGGGGCCAGTGAGGTGAGCGCGGCAACGCCGACGCCGACCAGAAGGCCCACGACGATGCCGCCGGCACCGGCTCGGGTCCAGAGCGAGGTTTTCACGGTTGCGTGGCGGCTCATTTGAGGCCGCCCTTGCCACCGCGCGGCGCCAGGCGTCGCCAGAAGACCGGCGGCAGCACTGCCGCCGCCACCAGGAGGGTCGCGGCCAGGAGCATCAAGGATTGGTGTGTCCCCCAGCCTTCGTCGGCCAGTGCGAAGGGCGTGGCCACGGCAGCACCGGCCAGGGTCGACCCGGCTGCCCCGCCGGAGATCAGGGCGCCGTTTGCGTCGTACACCGCCGCGGCACCCGTCGAGGCGGCGGCAGCGCCGCCGGTCGCGGCGGCCGCCGCCGCGGCGGTCTCCGTGGTTCCACCGGTGGCGCTTCCGCCGGTTCCCGAGCCGGAGACCGGGGTCTCCGCCGGGGCGCCGGCGGTCCCGGTGGTGCACTGGTTGGGACCCACCTTGTCGCAGTCCTGCGGTTGAGCGGCGGTGAGGGCGAGCTGGTTGCTGGAGGGTGAATCCCCGGGCTTGAAGGTGGGGTTGTTGCACTTATTGATGTCCACACCCGACGTGTCCGCCCCCGGGATGCGCTTGATCTGGTCGAACCCGGCCAGCACCAGGTTCATGGGAAGCGGCGAGTAGCCCAAATCGGCGGCCTGCTGCTGGCCCTCGCAGAGCATGTAATTCGCGAACGCGCCCAGGGTGAAGCCCTTGCTGGCCGAGAAGACGCCGCCGACCTCCGTGGGAACGATCATGTACGAGTAACTCGACAGTGGGTAGGTTCGTGCGTCGGCGCTGTTGTACACCCCGTCCAAGATCTGAGTGAGGTAGTTCGGACCGGGGGTCTGGTCGATTTGGGCTGTCGTCAGGGCAACGGCCACCGAAGAGGCAGTGGGCTCGACGTAGTAGCCGGCCTGGTTGAGCACCTTGGCCACGGGAAAGCCGGACTCGAGGGCGTACGAGTACTCGACGTAGGTGATGGCGCCTTCGCCGTAGTCCTGGCTGACGTAGCCGGCCACCCCTGAGGACAGGCTCTGGGCCTTGGCGTTGCCGAAGGTGGGGTACTGGGAGGTCAGCCCGCAGGGTGTTGGACGGTTGACCGAGGTGCAGAATGCGTTCCACAGGTCGGGGTGCTGCTTGGACATCCAGAGGGTGAACTGGGCGGTGGAGCCGGAGCCGTCGGAGCGGACAACCGGCACGATGCCCTTGTCTGGCATGGCCAGGCCGGGGTTGTCAGCCTGGATGGCCGGGTCGTTCCAGTTGGTGATAACGCCGGTGAAGATCTTGGTGACGACCTCGCCGCTCAGCCGCAGGTTGGATACTCGCACCCCGTTGATCTTGAGGTTGTACATGAAGGAGGTGCCTCCAGCCACGATGGGCATGTACGCGTATCCCCTGGTAGGTACTTCTGGTGCCGTACCGTTTTCCGGGGCGAGCTGGAAGGGGACCTCGCTCACAGCGAAGTGGACGACGCCGGCGATGAAGTCGCTGCGACCGGTCGAAGAACCGCCGCCGTTGTAGTTCACGGTCATCCCGTAGTTCGACGCCACGTTGGTGCGCCACTGGTCGAGGGCGTTCTGCGACCAGGTCGAGCCGCTGCCCGAGATCGGGTCGTAGCTGACAGCCTGCGCCGGCAGGGCGCCGGTCAGGCTCACGATCACGACGGCGCTGAGTGCGAACAGGGCGTGGATTACACGAATCCACCGGGTTTTCGGCGTCACGAGGACGACTCCTTCTTCTCTGGGGCAGGCGGGAGCGGGGCAGGCTGGTGCGGATGGCGGAGGTCGCCCCGGATCGTGATGCGCTGCAGGTCACGCAACGAGGCCGCCACCACCCGCTGCTGTTGGCGGCGCGACAGGTCGCCCGGGCCGCGCCCACCGATCAGCCTGGCGATGGCGAACAGGGCGAGCACCAGCAGGATCAGAACCGCCGCCGCCCCGAAGCCGCGGGCGATCATGTTGGGCTCAGGTGACTTGACGAAGTCGAACACCTGAAGCGGCAGCGAGATCATCGGGCCCTCGAACGGGTTGAGGTTGACGACCGCGGTCACGCCGCTGGTGAGCAGGACCGGGCTGGTCTCACCGATTCCCCGTGCGGTGCCCAGGATCACGGCCGTGGCCAGCCCGGGCCGGGCCGTGGGCAGCACAACGTGCCAGATGGTGCGCCACCGGGTTGACCCCAGGGCATATGCGGCCTCGCGCAGGTTGCCGGCCACCAGGCGCAGCACGATGTCGGAGGCCCGGATGACGATGGGCAGCATCATCACCGTGATCGCCATCGCTGCGGCAAAACCCGACCGCTGGTGGGTGATCAGTACGATGATCGCCGAGTAGACGAAGAGGCCGGCCACGATCGAGGGCAGCGCGGTCATGGCATCCGAAATCGTGCGCACGAACCGGGCGAACCGGCCGCCGACCTCGTTGAGGAAGAGCGCGGTGAGGATGCCCAGCGGAACCGTGATGATCAGCGCCATGCCGATCTGCATCAGGGTGCCGACGATGGCGTGCAGGATGCCACCGACGTCGAGTCCGTCGAGGGGCCCGGCCATCTCCATGCTCTCGGTGAAGAAGTTGAGGTGGGGCAGCGCCTCCTGCCCGCGCACCAGGGTGAAGGCCACGACGAAGACCAGGGCGCCGAAGAGCACAACACCGGCGCTGGAGAGCAACACGGCCATCACCCGGTCCTTCACCTCCTGGAAGTCAGCCGTGAAGCTCACCAGCAGGGCGTAGAAGCCGATGAAGGAGAGGAAGGCGACAATCGTCCATCCAATGCCCCCGGACAGCGGCGTGACCCAACCGAAGATCAGGGTGGCAAGGGCCATGGCCGCGGCGGCGGCGCCCAACACGTTGAAGCGGTCGCCCACCCGCGCCGAGCGCACCCGGCGGCGTGGACCGATCGCGATTCCGTCGGGTGACGGGATGTGGGTGCTGCGCGCAGCCGGCGTCAGGGTGGTCTCTGTCAGTGTCATGGTCAGTCGCTCTCTGCCCCTGAGCGGGACCTGGCCACAATGGAGGAGGCTGTGAAGTTGATGACCAGGGTCAGCAGGAACAGCACCAGACCGGCCGCCATCAGCGCGGAGAGGCCGAACGCGCTCGATTCGCCGTAGCGCAGGGCGATGAGCGCCGACACCGAATTGCTACCGGTCTTGAGCAGCTGCCAGTTGATGGTGAAGATCGGCGAGATGATCATGTAGACGGCGATGGTCTCGCCCAGGGCCCGGCCGAGGCCGAGCATGGTGCCGCCGATGATTCCGCCGCGTCCGAAGGGAAGGACGACGGCCTGGATCATGCCCCAGCGGGTCGACCCGAGGGCGAACGCCGCCTCGCGTTCCCCGATCGGGGCCTGGGAGAAGGCCTCGCGCATGACCGAAGTCTGGGTGGGCACCACCATCAGCCCGACGACGATGCCGGCGATGAACGCCGAGGAGGTGAAGGCGCTGGCGTCGGTGAGGGCATCGCCGGACGCATCCGAGACCCTGAAGAACGGGATCCAGCCGAAGTAGGTCGAGATCCAGCTGGCCACCGGGATGACGTTGGCTTGCAGGAAGAAGACTCCCCAGAGCCCGAAGACCACGCTCGGCACGGCGGCCATCAGGTCGACGAGGGTGACCAGGGTGGACCGCAACCGGCCCTGGGCGACCTCGGAGATGAGCAGCGCGGTGCCCAGCGCGAGCGGCACCGCGACACACATGGCGATGAGGGCGATCGTGATGGTGCCGAAGAGCACAGAGGCGATGCCGAAGGACTGGGACTCCGGTGACCATTCCTGTTCGGTGAGGAACGAGAAGCCCGCGACGCCGAGGGCGTCAGAGGCCCGGATCGAGAGGAAGACCCCCACGGCGAGCATGATCGCGACGGTGATGCCACCGGCGGCGAACGCCACCGAACGAAACACGGAGTCCGACACCGACGGCCGGGACACCAGCGTGCGCCGACGTTCCTTCTCGAAGGGGAACGCTTCGGTGTCCGGCGCGGGGCGCGCAGACAGAGAAGCATTGATCGTGCGTGGCATGGGTGTCCTCGGGAGCGACAGGGGGGAAAACGTGGGCAGGGCCGTGCGGGCCGGGTAAGCGGCCGCACGTCCGAAACATATGTTTGGGTTGCCGGGTGAATTCGCGGAGTCGGTTTCGCTACCGAGCCATGGACACGGTGTGTTGACTTGGCGCCGGTCGACGCTCAGGGCGACGGAGCCGGCGGTGCGCTGTCCGTGGGCGTGTTGCTCGGGCCCGGCGACGACGACGGCGTGGGCGTCGGATGGACCGGGGCCGCGGCGGCCACGGTGATCGTCACGCTCGTTCCGAGGCGCAGCACCGCTGCCGTGTCCGGATGGCTCGCGAGCACCGTGCCAGGCACCGTATCCCCGTCGACGCGGGTCTCGACGACGGCGACGAATCCCGCGTTCTGCAGCGCAGCCACAGCCTCAGCCGAGGCAAGCCCGACGGTGGCGGGAACGCTGTTCGAGCCGGACGCCACCACCAGGTTGACGGTGTCCCCCGCGTTCAGCCACGACCCTGGCCCCGGCTCAAGGGCGAGAACGGTGTCGCCGGTCCGTACCGAATCCGCCGGTGTCAGGCTGCCCAGACGGAGACCGGCGGCCTCGAGGGCAGCGCGGGCCTCGCCGAGCGGCATGATGGTGAGCTCGGGCACCTGGACCGATGGGGATGGGGCATCGACCGGCGCTGGGGGTGCCGTCGACATGTCGGTGCTGACCTCCGCAGCGGTCGCCGATGGCGTGCTGCTCACGGCCACGAACGACCGGGCAGAACCGCCGGCGGCCGCCACCCAGCCTGCCGCGATCACCCCCGCGACGAGCACCAGGGCGACCCAGCCGCCCGCCTTCCCTCCGCCCGGTCGCCGGGGTCCGGGCCGAGGCACGGCGGGCGATCCGGCCGCGGAACCGGTGACCGACCCGGCCGTCGCCCCACCCGGCGGACGTTGCGCGGTGCGCGGCAGCACGGTGGTGCGGCCGGGATCGATGACGGCGTGGGGCAGCCCGTCAACCAGGCGGTCGAACCGGCGAGTGCGGTCGTCGCCGAAACCGGTATCGGCTGGCGCGGGCGGCGTCAGGGCCAGAATGGCGTTCCGCATCTCAGCCGCGGAGGCGAACCTGTCCTCCCGGTGCTTGAGCAGCGCCCGCACCACGATCCGGTCGACGCCCCGAGGGATGCCGGCCCGTGCCACCGACGGAACCGGTGGCGGTGCGAGCGCGTGGGCGCGCATCACCGCGGCCACGGTGTCGCGGACATAGGGCGCCTCCCCGGTCAGCGCGAAGTACAACACCCCGCCCAGCTGGTAGAGGTCACCGCGCTCGTCGACGGGAATACCGGCGGCCTGCTCGGGTGAGAGGTAGTTGACACTGCCCAGCACGCCCACGGGCCGGTCCGCGTCGGCATCCGGATCGTGGCCGTCTGCCGGTTCGCTGCCCAGCACGTCCGACCCGACCGCGACCCGGCCGGCCGCATCCGCCAGGCCGAAGTCGAGCAGTCGTACGCCAGCTATATGGAGTCGGCCATCGCCGCCGGGTGCGATCATGATGTTCGCCGGTGATACGTCGCGGTGGATCAGCCCGGCGGCGTGGGCTGCGGCCAGCGCCTGCAGCACGGCTAGAGCGACCGTGAGGGCATCCGGGACCGGCAGCGGGCCGGTGCGGCCGACGTGCTCGGCGAGGCTCTCGCCCGGTGCGAGATCCAGGGCGATCCAGGCGAGCGGCTCGGCGGCATCGTCGTGCACGCCCACGTCGAGGACAGCCACGATGTTCGGGTGCCGGACCGAGGCCGCCGCACGGGCCTCCCGGAAAAACGCCTCCCGGAGCCTCGGGGAGCTGGACAACACCGGATGCAGGATCTTGAGCGCGATGGTGTCGCCGGAACGGGTGTCGACTGCGGCGAAAACCGACGCGGATCCGCCCGTGCCGAGCAGCGCGCCCAGCCTGTAGCGCTCGGAGATCAGGCCGGCGACCGGGCCGGACAGCCGGTTCACGGCATCCGCGCTGCGTAGCCGTTCGCCGCCACGGCGACGGAATCGACGTAGCTCTCGACGTGGTTGTACGAGTAGACGGCCGCCCGCCAGGCCGTCGCGGCCGAGAGGTCGCCCGAGTCGCAGAGGTACCGGCCGGTCGCCAGCGCGGCGTCGTCGATCTGTTGGGGGTCGGCGGTTCCGTCGCCATTGCCGTCCGCACCCCACCGGTCCCAAGTGGCCGGGATGAATTGGAGCGGGCCGACGGCACGGTCGAACTCGGTATTGGCGTCCCAGCGGCCGGCGTCGGTGTCGACGAAGACGTCGTAACCGGACCCATCCAGCAGCGGCCCGTAGATCCCCGGCGCCGCGACGCCGTCGGCGCCGATCGCTGAGCCGTCGTGGCTGCCGTGGTCGGATTCGATCGATCCCAGCGCCGCGAGGGTAGTCCAGCCCAGGCGACAGTCGGGCTGTTCGTTAGCCAGCCGCAGTGCTGCGCCCGCGTACCCGAGCAGAGCCCTGTGCGGGATGCCGGTGGCCGATGCCGCCGCCCTGGCCCAGTCCCCCGACACCAGGCCGGCAGCGGGGACTCCGACCAGGACGGAAGTGCCGACGGCAACGTTCTCCGGCTGGCTGACGGGTTCCGTTGGCGCCGGGGCAGGCAGCAATACTGCCGGCGCAGCTGCACTGCTCGACTCGACCGCACTGCTCGACCAAGCCGTCCTGGACGCCCCTGGACCTCCCACCGATTCCAGCAGGGCGCCCCCCACCAGCCAGGCCGTCAGGACCAGGAACAGGCCGAGGGGCACCCAGTCGGCCCAACGCCCGCGGGCGCTCACCAGACGCCGGTCAGTTCTGCGTCGCCACGGGGCCGGCGGGAACGGCGGGCTCCGGGCTCGACCATTCGCCGAGGATCAGCCGTCACCACTGCGCTGCGCAAGGCGGCCAGAGCGCCCGCGCAGGCATCCCGGCTGGCCGACGTCGTTCCGTACCACCGTCCACTCGTCATCACGGCGACGTCGTCGACGGTCACAACCCAGCCGTGGGTTCCGGATACCGGCCCGGTCACGGCGCGCATGGCCATCCGGTCGACCCCCAGCTGCAACACGAGCACGTGCGCCCGAGCCGTGGCGAAGGACGAATACACGGAGGAACTGCGCCCCAACTCCCGGCTGTTCGACGCGAGAAGACGCCAGATCCCGGAGTGTGCCGACCAGGACCCGTCGGTGGCCACCGTGCCGCGCGCGCCGCCGCGGCGTGGAACCGGCACGATGCGGGCAAGCCCGACCTCGCCCGATTGCAGGTGTTGCCTAAACGACAGCCAACCCTGCAATCGGGGGTCAGCGGCCGAGCTGAAGGCGCAAAAGATCACGCTGGCGCTCGTTGACACGCTGCTCCTCGAAACCCTGGATTGACTCGGTACGAGGACAAACCCAGCGGGTGTCGGTGATGACAACGCTGACGTGGCCGGCCTCAGCGAGAACATTCGTGGGACGAGGTGACCGTAACCGGTCAGTTGACTGAACGAGAGGTGTACGCTCCCTGACCGAACCCTGTGCCTATCGGCGCAGCGCCTTGCGGGCCAGTCGGTTGCCGAGGAACTGCACAACCTGCACGAAGATGACGATCAATAGCACCGCGGCCCAGGTGACGACGGGGTCGAACTGGCGCCAGCCGTAGAGCAACGCGAACGCACCCAGTCCGCCGCCGCCGACGTAGCCGGCTACCGCTGACATGTCCACGAGCGCGACGAAGATGAACGTGTAGCCCAGGATCAGCGGGCCCAGAGCCTCGGGCAGCAGCACCGTGAAGATGATCCGCACGGGGCCGGCGCCCACGCTGCGGGCCGCTTCGATCACACCGGGCGTCACGGTGAGCAGGTTCTGCTCCACGATGCGCGCCATCGCGAACATGGCCGCGAGGGCGATCGTGAAGATCATCGCGTTGTTGCCGATCCCGGTGCCCACCACGGCGCGGGTGAGCGGTTGCACGGCGGCCAGGAAGATGATGAACGGGATGGGCCTGATGGTGTTGACCAGAACGTTGAGCACGCCGAACACCATTCGGTTGGCCAGGATGCTGCCCGCCCGGGTGAGGTAGAGGCCGAGGCCCACGAGCAGGCCGCCGAACCCGCCCAGGAGCAGGGTGAGGCCCACGATGTACAGGGTCTCCCACGCGGCTACCCACAGCTGGGGCAGAAGATCGATGAGTCCGTCCATGGTCAGCGCACCTCGGTGACTGTCGTGAGCGCGCGCACCCTGTCGAGTGCGGCGTCGATGGTCGTGTCGTCGCCGGTCAGCGCGAGGGTGAGGTGCCCGAACGGGCGCCCCTGGATTTCGTTGATGCCGCCGTAGACGACCTGGAAGGCGATACCGTCGCGGGACAGTTCGCCGAACACCTGGGTCTGGTCGACGGTGTCGCTGCGGAACGCGAGGGTCACGATGCGGCCGGTGTGCCTGGCGCGGAGCACCTCCAGCTCGGGCTTGGACGGCAGCCCCTTCACCACCGTTGAGACGAAACGAGCGGATGCGGCCTGCTGCGGGTTCGAGAACACGTCGAACACGTCGCCGCGTTCGATGATGCGACCCTGGTCCATCACGGCAACCTTGGTGGCCAGCGTCTGGATGACATCCATCTCGTGGGTGATGACGATGATGGTGACGCCGAACTCGCGGTTGACCCGCTTGAGCAGTTCGAGGACCTCGTGGGTGGTCTCGGGGTCGAGGGCGCTGGTGGCCTCATCGGCCAGCAGCAGCGCGGGCGATGAGGCGAGGGCACGGGCGATGCCCACCCGCTGCTTCTGTCCGCCGGAGAGCTGGTCGGGATAGGCGCCGGCCTTGTCGGCCAGTCCCACGAAGTCGAGCATCTCGGCGACCCGTTTGGTGCGCTCGGCCTTCTCTCGACCGGCCACCTCGAGCGGATACGCCACATTCCGGGCCACGGTGCGGGAGTTCAGCAGGTTGAACTGCTGGAAGATCATGCCGATACCCAACCGGACCGGCCGCAGTTCGCGTTCGGGCAGCTGGGCGACGTCCCGACCGTCGATGAGGATCTGGCCCGCGGTTGACCGCTCGAGCACATTCACCAAGCGCACCAGGGTGCTCTTGCCGGCACCCGAGTAGCCGATGATGCCGTAGACGTCGCCGGCGTCGATTCTGATGCTCACGTCGTCGATCGCCGTCACATCCGGGGCTCCCTTGACGGTGGCCGGGTACACCTTGCTGACGTTGCGCAATTCTACGAGTGGGGTTGAAACGGTCATTCAGATCCTTCGGTTGGAACGGGGAAAGGCCGGCCGCGCCTCACGGGGAGGGGCGACCGGCCGGGACTGCCTACTTCTGTGCTGCGGTGTCCTTCTCGACCGTGGCCAGGGCGGCCTGCAGGTCGGCGGGCGACGTGGTGGCCAGGACCGCGGAATTGCCGGAGACCTCGAGCAGGCCGTCGGTGACGGTCGTCGTGGTCTGGAACAGCTCGACGAGCTTGGCGTAGGTCTCGTTGTCCTTGTCGTCGGCGCGCACGGCGAACACGTTCACGTAGGGCAGTGCGGACTCGTCGGAGGGATCGTCCTTGACGAGGGCGTCCTCGAACTTGAGGCCGGCCTTCTCCACGAAGTCGTTGTTGATGATCGCGGCATCCACGTCGGGCAGCGACGTCGCGGTGAGGGACGGCTCGAGCGCGGTGACGGTGACGAGGGACTTCTCGGTGTCGACGTCGTCGAGGGTAGAGAAGATCGTGCCGCCGTCCTTGAGGGTCAGCAGGTCGGCGCTCTGCAGCACGAGCAGCGCGCGGGCCAGGTTGCTGGCGTCGTTGGGCACGGCAACGGTGTCGCCCTTGCCCAGGTCGGCCACGTCGGTGACCTTGGTGGAGTACAGGCCGAGCGGGTAAATGGCCGTCGCGCCGATGGGCGTGAGGTCTTCGCCGCTGGAGACGTTGTAATCGGCCAGGTAGACCAGGTGCTGGAACTGGTTCATATCGATGTCACCGTTGGTCAGCGCCGGGTTGGGCTGGTTGTAGTCGGCGAAGTCGACGACCTCTACGGTGATGCCCTCTTCGGCGGCGGCCTCGGTGTAGTCGGCCCAGTAGGGGTCGCTGGCCCCGACAACACCGATTTTCACGGTCTCGTCGTTGCCGCCGGCGCCACCGGCGCAGCCGGCGAGCAGGGTCACGCTGGCGCCGAGCGCCAGGGCTGCCAGGATGCTCTTCTTCGTTGTGATGTTTTTCACTCTGATGTTCTCCACGTTTCGTTCGCTGTGTGTGCGCCCGCGCACGACGATGCGTTCACAGGCACAGCGCAACCACGGAGTCTTCGCGTGGGGGTTCTGTGCCGCAGCGTCGGGTGGCACTCTTCTACGGTAGCCGCAGCTCGGTCGAGCCGTTGGCCGGTCGGACACGAAACGTCACAGGAACTTCGACGAAAGCCGCCCAGTCACAGAATCTGCGAGCTGGGCGGCGGGTCGAGCAACCGGGGGTGCCGGTGGTGAGGGCGGTGACCTATTTTTCGAGCAGCACCGAGAGTTCGACCCACCGGGTTTCGAAGCCGGCGACGGCGTCTTCGGCCGCGGCAACCTCGGCCTGCAGTGTGCCCAGGCCCGTGTAGTCGCTCTGGTCGTGCGCGGCGAGGGCGTTGTGGAGGTCCTTGATCTTGGCCTGCTGCTTGGCGACCTTGCGGTCGATGGAGGCGAGTTCCTTCTGGGCGTTGCGCAGCTCGGCGCCGCCGAGCGCCGGCTTACCGGAACCCTTGGCGGTGGCGGACGTCGGAGACGCCGCATCTGCCGTGAAGGAGCCGCCGGCGACCTGGCGCTTGCGCAGCTCGAGGTACTGGTCCACACCGCCGGGCAGGTGGTGGAAGCCGCCGTCGGAGACCGCGTACTGGTTGTCGGTGACGCGCTCGATCAGGTACCTGTCGTGCGAGACCACCAGCAGGGTGCCGGGGAAGGAGTCGAGCAGGTCTTCCATGGCCGCGAGCATATCGGTGTCCAGGTCGTTGGTGGGCTCGTCGAGGATCAGCACGTTCGGCTCGTCCAACACGATCAGCAGCAGCTGCAGGCGACGCTTCTGGCCACCGGAGAGGTCCTTGACCTGGGTGGAGAGCTGCGCACTCATGAAGCCCATCCGCTCGAGCATCTGGCCGGGCGTGATCTCTTTGCCACCGGCCATGTACGAGGTGCGCTGGCGGGCGATGACGTCGCTGACCCTGTCATTGCGGATGTCATCTAGTTCGAACAGCTGCTGGGTGAGCACGGCGACCTTGATGGTCTTGCCGCGCTTGACCTTGCCGCTGTCGGGCGTGAGGGTGCCGGCCACGAGGTTGAGCAGGGTCGACTTGCCGGCGCCGTTGACACCGAGGATGCCGGTGCGCTCACCCGGCGCGATCAGCCAGGTGATGTTGTTGAGCACGGTCTTCTCACCGAAGGTGACGGAGACATCGACGAGGTCGACGACGTCCTTGCCGAGGCGCTGCATGGCCATTGACTGCATCGACACGGTGTCGCGGGGCGGCGGCTCGTTCTCGATCAGTTCGTTGGCGGCGTCGATACGGAACTTGGGCTTGGCGGTGCGGGCGGGAGCGCCGCGGCGGAGCCAGGCCAGTTCCTTCTTCATCAGGTTCTGGCGCTTGCCCTCCATCACGGCGCTCATCCGGTCGCGCTCGACGCGCTGCAGGATGTAGGCGGCGTAGCCACCCTCGAACGGTTCGATCAGGCGGTCGTGCACCTCCCAGGTCATGTTGCAGACCTCGTCGAGGAACCACCTGTCGTGGGTGACGACCACGAGGCCGCCGGAGTTCTGGGCCCACCGGTTCTTGAGGTGGCCGGCCAGCCAGGCGATGCCTTCGACGTCGAGGTGGTTGGTGGGCTCATCGAGGAAGACCACGTCGTGGTCGCCGATGAGGACCTGGGCGAGGGCCACCCGGCGGCGCTGGCCACCGGAGAGGTCGTCGACGAGGGTGTCCCAGGGGATGTCGCGCACGAGGCCCGCGATCACGTCGCGCACCTTCGAGTCGCCCGCCCAGACGTGCTCGTCGATGCCGCCGACGATGGTGTGCCCCACGGTCTGGCCGTTGACGAGGTCGTCGGACTGGTCGAGGACGCCGATGGTGACGCCGCGTCGGCGGGTCACCCGGCCGGAATCGGGCTCCATACGACCGGCGAGCAGGCGCAGGAGGGTGGACTTGCCGTCGCCGTTGCGGCCGACGATGCCAATGCGGTCACCCTCGTTCAGTCCGGCGGTGACGCTGTCGAAGATGACGCGGGTGGGAAATTCAAGGTGCAGGGACTCGGCCCCGAGCAAATGTGCCATAGGGTTCGAGCCTATCCCCCGCAGCTGAGCGCCAGTACCGCGCGGGCGGGCTAGGAGGTGAGGATTCGGGCGCCGTGCACGGGGCCGGTGGCGCGCACCACGTTCAGGCGGGCGGCGCTCAGCGCCACCGTCAGTTCGAGGCCGGCGTCCAGGTCCGGCACGAGGAACGCCACGGTGGGACCTGACCCAGAGAGGATGCCGGCCAGCGCGCCGTTGGCCTCGCCGAGCTCGAGCACCCGGCCCAGACCCGGCGCCAGCTGCAGCGCCGGGGCCTGCAGGTCGTTGTGCATGGTGTCGGCGAGCATGGCCGGGTCCCCCGCGCGCAGGGCCTGCAGCACGTCGGCATCCACGGTGGGCTGCTGTGAGGCGGGGAAGATGTCCTGGGCGTGCCGGGTGCGGTGCCGGTCGAGCTCGTTGTAGACCGAGGGTGTCGACATGCCGAACTCGGCCAGGGCGAGCACCCAGTGGAAGGTGCCCTTGGCCAGGGCGGGGCTGAGCTGGTCACCACGGCCGGTGCCGATGGCGGTGCCGCCGGTGAACGCGAACGGCACATCCGCGCCGAGGGTGGCCGCGATCTTCAGCAGCTCGTCGCGGCTCAGCTCGGTGCCCCAGAGCGTGTCGCAGGCGAGCAGCGTGGCCGCGGCATCCGCAGAACCGCCGCCCATGCCGCCGGCGATGGGCACGTTCTTGTCTATTTCGAGGTGCACCCCGCCGGTGTAGCCGGTGGCCCTGGCCAACGCACGGGCGGCCTTGATCGCCAGGTTGCTGCCGTCCACGCTCAGATTCGACGTGTCGATGGAGCCGGTGAACTCGACGCTGAAGTCGTCGGAGGCCGTGGCACGCACGTCTTCGTAGAGGGAGACGGCCTGGAACGCCGTGGCGAGATCGTGGTAGCCGTCGTCCATCACGGCTCCCACTTTGAGGAAGACATTGATTTTGCCCGGTGCCCGCGCATGCACAACCGGTGAGGTCGCCGTGTTGGTCATGTTCCTAACCTAGGCCAGCCAGGCCCGGGCGATCGCCAGGAAGTCGTGGACGGTGAGCTGCTCGCCGCGCTCGGTGGGGTCGATGCCCGCCTTGCTGAGCACCTCCGTCGCCTGGGCCGAGTCGCCGAGCACGCCGGACAGCGACTGGCGCAGCATCTTGCGGCGCTGCTGGAATGCGCCGTCGACCAGGGCAAACGTTGCCAGGCGCAGTTCCTCGGATGCGAGTTCCTCTGCACTTCGTTCGAAGGCGATGAGGATCGAATCGACGTTGGGGACCGGCCAGAAGACCTGCCGGCTCACCTTGCCGGCGGTGCGGAACTGGCCGTACCAGGCGGCCTTGACGCTGGGACTGCCGTAGATCTTCGAGCCCGGCGCGGCGGCGAGGCGCTCGCCCACCTCGGCCTGCACCATCACTACGCCGGCGCGGATGGAGGCGAAGTGCTCGAGCAGGTGCAGCAGCACCGGCACCGACACGTTGTAGGGCAGGTTCGCCACCAGGCGGGTGGGGTCGCCGGGCAGCTCGG
The DNA here is from genome assembly GCF_002205495.2 of Cryobacterium sp. LW097. GTDB lineage: Bacteria > Actinomycetota > Actinomycetes > Actinomycetales > Microbacteriaceae > Cryobacterium > Cryobacterium zongtaii. The sequence continues at coordinate 2,552,125 of NZ_CP021992.1, forward strand.
CGATCTTCAGAGCGTCGGCACGGATGACGGTGAGCGCGGCGCCCGGCTGCATCAGCTGCACGGTCAGCGGCAGCTGCTCGGCGAGGCGGTCGTCGATCTCCACGGCCACGACGGCGGCTCCCACCTCGAGGATGCCCAGGGTGAGCGAGCCCAGGCCCGGACCCACCTCCACCACGGTTTCGCCGGGCTTCACGGCGGCGACCTTGACGATCCGCCGCACGGTGTTGCCGTCGATGACGAAGTTCTGGCCGAGCTTCTTGGTCGGGTTCACCCCGAGCATCTCGGCGAGGTCGCGGATCTCGGCCGGCCCGAGCAGGGTGGGCGCGGCCGGTTCTTTGGCTGAGTTGTGGGCAGAGTCGGTCATGCGAGGCCTCCGGCCGGGCTGATGCGGGGGTCTCGGGGGGTGTCGGTCAACACCACGGGTTCCGCGTCCCAGCGGCCGTAGACGAGTTCGGTGTTCGAGGTGATCTGGGCGGCGAGCACCGCGACATCCGTCTGCAGGTGCTCGGCCATGGCGCGCACGGTGTGCGGCAGCAGGTACGGCGCGTTGGGGCGACCGCGGTGCGGGGTGGGCGTGAGGTAGGGCGCGTCGGTTTCCACCAGCAGCAGGGCGCGAGGGGCGACGTCGAGTGCCTCCCGCAGCGTGGCGGCGTTTTTGAAGCTCACCGGTCCGGCGAACGACATGTACCAGCCTTGGTCGGCGCACAGCCGTGCCAGTTCGGCGTCGCCGGAGAAGCAATGGAAGACCGTGCGCTCGGGGGCTCCCACCCTCAGCAGGGTCGCGACGACCTCGTCGTGGGCGTCCCGGTCATGGATCTGCAGGGCGAGACCGTGTCGTTTGGCGATCTCGATGTGCGCCTCGAAAGACCGGAACTGGGCCGCCCGGCCGTCGGGGCCGGTGCGGTAGAAGTCCAGCCCGGTTTCGCCGATGGCGACCACCCGGGGGCGGGCGGCGAGCTCGTCGATCACCGCGAGGGCGTCGTCGAGGGTGCCGGCGGTCTCCAACTCCGGTGTGTCGTTGGGGTGGATGGCGACGGCGGCGAGCATCCGTGGTTCATGGGCCGCCATCTCGGCGGACCAGCGGGAGGTGGCCACGTCGGTGCCCACCTGGATGACGCCGCGGACGCCAACGCTGGAGGCCAGGTCCAGTTGCTCGGCCACCGAGAGCGGCGTGATTCCGTCTGAGATTTCGAGGTGGGTGTGGTTGTCGTAGACGCCAACGACCAGCGGCACCGGCGCCGGCGGGTAGACCAGGTCGCGGCCGGCGGTGGCCTCGCGCGAGCGGATGTGGGTGCTGTCGGCCGAACCGTTAGCCAACAGTGGCCTCGATGCGCGGGAACAGGGCGGCTAGCGGCGAGACGTGGCTGCCGCCGGTCCATTCCCAGGCCCGGTCGATCTGTGCGTCCTGCACGTCGCCGGTGCCGCCGAGGGCGGCCCATAGCGTCGCGGTGGCCTGCGGGGTCACCGGGGAGAGCAGCACGGCGAGGGTGCCGAGGCCGCGGACCACGGTGTGCAGCACGGTTTCGAGGCGTTCGCGGTCGTCAGGGTTCTTGGCCAGCGCCCACGGTTCCTGCGTGGTGATGTAGCCGTTGAGCTCGTCGACGAGCTCCCACACCGCGGCGAGGGCCTCGTGCAGGGCGAGCCTGTCGATGGCCGCGTCGGCGGCCTTGGTGACCCGGATTTCGGTGTCGCGGATGGCGGTATCCGCATCACGCGGCGTACCGCCGGCCGGGATCTCGCCGTCGCAGTAGCGCACGACCATGGCGATGACGCGGGATGCCAGGTTGCCGAAGCCATTGGCGAGCTCGGACTGGTAACGCGCGGACAGGTCCTCCCACGAGAACGAGCCGTCCTGGCCGAAGCTGATGGCGCGCATGAAGTAGTACCGGAAGGTGTCGGAGCCGAAGACGTCGGTGATCTGGTTCGGGGCGATGCCGGTGAGCTTGGACTTGCTCATCTTCTCGCCGCCGACGAGCAGCCAACCGTGGCCGAAGACCTGGGTGGGCACCGGCAGCCCGGCGGCCAGCAGCATGGCGGGCCAGATGACGGCGTGGAAGCGCAGGATGTCCTTACCGACGATGTGCGTGGCGGGCCAGAGCCGGCTGAACTTCTCATCGTCCTGGCCGTAGCCGGCGGCGGTGATGTAGTTGAGCAGGGCGTCGAACCAGACGTAGACGACGTGGCTGTCGTCCCACGGCACCTTGATGCCCCAGTCAAAGCTGGACCGCGAGATCGACAGGTCGCTCAGGCCCTGCTTGACAAAGGAGATGACCTCGTTGCGGGCCGATTCGGGCTGGATGAAGGTGGGGTTGGCCTCGTACATGGCCAACAGCTGGTCGGTGAAGGTGCTCATCCGGAAGAAGTAGTTCTTCTCGTGCAGCAGCTCGACGGGGATCGAATGGATGGCGCAGACCTGCTGGCCGGTGTACTCGCCGGTGCCGGCCACGAGGTCGCCGGGCTGCTTGTACTCCTCACAGCCCACACAGTAGAAACCCTCGTACTCGCCCGTGTAAATGTGGCCGGCGTCGAAGAGGTGCTGCAGGAACTTCTGCGCGTTCTCCTCGTGGCGGACGTCGGTGGTGCGGATGAAATCGTCGTTTCGGATATCGACGGTCTTCAGCAGCGGCTTCCACGCGGTCTCGACCAGCCGGTCGGCCCACTCCTTGGGGGTGACGCCGTTGGCGGTGGCGGTGCGCAGGATCTTCTGGCCGTGCTCGTCGGTGCCGGTGAGCAGCCAGGTGTCCTCCCCCCGCTGGCGGTGCCAGCGGGCAAGCACATCCGCGGCCACCTCCGTGTAGGCATGCCCGATGTGCGGGACATCATTCACATAGAAAATAGGCGTGGTGATGTAAAAAGATGAGCCGTCGGACATGCTCATATCTTATGGGGGCCTGCGTAGGCGTCAGACCCTGTTACGCCGCGCGGCAGCCCGGCCCGGCTCAGCCCATTGCTCAGTCCAGCGGCAATTCAGGCTGCGGGGCGGCTTTCTGGCGCGGCGCGGCGGTCCCGGCGGCCTTGCCGGTGAGCGCGGCCTCGTACAGGTCGCGCTTGCCGAGCCCGGATGCGGCTGACACGTCGGCAGCTGCGTCCTTCAGGCGAGCCCCGGCCGCGACCAGCGCCAGAACCTCCTCGACGCCGGTGGCCAGGTCGAGCACCCGCGGCGTCGCCCCGGCGACGACGATGCAGATTTCGCCGCGGACGCCCGCCGCGGCCCACTCGGCCAGCTCGGCGGCGGTGCCCCGCTTGACCTCTTCGTAGAACTTGGTCAGCTCCCGGCAGACCACAACGCGGCGGTCGGCGCCGAGCGCGACGGCGAGGTCGGTGAGCGACGCGGCAAGCCGGTTGGGTGATTCGAAGAAGACCATGGTGCGGCGTTCGGTGGCCACCTCGCGCAGCGCCTGCATCCGCTCACCGTGTTTGCGGGGCAGGAAGCCCTCGAAGGTGAACCTGTCGGTGGGCAGGCCGGAGACGGCCAGCGCGGTGAGCACGGCCGACGGTCCGGGCAGCGCGGTGACGGTCACACCGGCGGCGATCGCGGCATCCACCAGGTGGAAGCCGGGGTCGGAGACCGTGGGCATGCCCGCGTCGCTGAGCACGAGCAGGTCGGTGTCGCGGGCGAGTTCGACGAGTTCGGCGGCCTTGCCCCGTTCGTTGTGGTCGTGCAGGGCGATCAGACGGGGCCGGTTCTCCACGCCGAGGGCCTTGAGCAGGTGCACCGTCACCCGGGTGTCCTCGGCGGCGATGACGGTGCTGGTACGCAGCGCCTCGATCAGGCGGGTCGAGGCGTCCCCGAGGTTTCCGATGGGCGTGGCAGCCAGAATGATCATGGTCCCAGTCTCGCAGCACAGTCTTGCAGCACAGTCACGCAGCAGTGGCTCACTACGATGGTCAGGTGCTCCTCACCCCCGTTGCGACCGCCCGTGTGACCGAGCGTTGGAGTGCCCTGTGGGGCAACCGGTGGGTTCGCCTGGCCGGGCCGGCACTGGTGGTTCTGCTGGCCGCGGGCTTACGGTTCTGGAACCTCGGCCACCCCGGCACCCTGGTGTTCGACGAGACCTTCTATGTGAAGGACGCCTGGAGCCTGTTCAACAACGGTTACGAGTCCACCTGGCCGGATGGCGCCGACGCCCTGTTCGCGGCGGGGCAGAGCAATATCTTCGGTACCGCCCCGTCGTTCGTGGTGCATCCGCCGCTCGGCAAATGGCTCATCGCCCTGGGGATGGCGATCTTCGGCGCCGATAACCCGTTCGGTTGGCGGGTCGTCACGGCGCTGGTCGGGGTGCTCGCCGTCGTGCTGCTCATGCTCATCGCCCAGAAGCTGTTCGGCTCGGTGTTACTGAGTACGATCGCCGGTTTCCTCTTCGCCATCGACGGCAACGCGATCGTGATGAGCCGGGTCGCCCTGCTCGACAACTACGTGATGTTCTTCGCCCTCCTCGGCTTCGGCGCGGTGCTGATGGACCGGGACCACCACCGGGCCAGGCTCGGGGCGTGGCTGAACGAGAAACGGGACAACGAGGTCGACCCCACCTGGGGCCCCGCGCTCTGGTGGCGGCCGTGGGTGCTGGCCGCGGGCCTGGCCTTCGGGCTGGCCTGTTCGGTGAAGTGGTCTGGGGCCTATTTCCTGGCCGCCTTCGGCATCTACCTCGTGGTGGTCGACGCGCTCGCCCGCCGCCGGGCCGGGCTGCCGTTCTGGGCCAGCGGGGCGATCCTCAAGCAGGGGCCGGTGACCTTCCTGCTCCTGGTTCCCGTGGCGGCGCTGACCTTTCTGGTCTCCTGGACCGGCTGGTTCGTCACCCACGGCGGCTACTACCGGGACTGGGCCGATCAGGCCGGACAAGCCTGGACCGGGGCTCTGGCCTGGGTTCCGCACAGCCTGCAGAGCTTCTGGCACTACCAATCGGCCGCCTACGGCTACCACGTTGGCCTGGTGACCCCGCATCCGTACCAGGCGAACCCGCTCACCTGGCTGCTGATGAGCCGGCCGACGAGCATGTATTACCAGGGCTCGTCCCTGGGCGAGAACGGCTGTGGTTATGCCACCTGCTCCGAGGCCATCACCGGCATCGCCAACCCGCTGATCTGGTGGGCGGCGACGGCCGCGATCCTCTATTCGGTCTACAGGCTGGTGCGGTACCGGGAGTGGCGCGTCGGTCTGATCCTGATGGGCATGGTCGCCGGATACCTGCCCTGGCTGATGTACCTGAACCGCACGGTGTTCCAGTTCTATACGATCGCGTTCGAGCCGTACTTGATCCTCGGGCTGACCCTGGTGATCTCTCTGCTGATCAAGAATGGATCCGGTCGGGGGATCGTGGCGGTGTTCCTGGCCCTGGCCACGATAGTGAGCGCCTACTACTTCCCGCTCTGGACCGGTGCCCAGGTTCCGTTCGCTTTCTGGCAGGCGCACATCTGGCTGCCGAGCTGGCGCTGACCAGCATTAACGCTGTGATTGCAACACATTCCCAGCCCCGAACATATGCCAAAATTGGAATACATCCCCTGTTAAAGGCGTGTGAATTCACGCTATTTTCGGGTCTCGAACCCGTAGGATGGCCGTTATCTGCTTGACGAGTGATTGCTCTACAACCGACTGAGAAGTCCAGATACAAACCAAAGGCCTCATGTCGGAAGCATCTGCCGCACCCACGGTGCGTATTGTCCGCACCCGCAAGGGTGGCGACTCCCAGAACCCCACCACCGAGTACTCCTCCCTGCTGCACACCGTGCGGAATCTCGGTCTGCTCGGCCGCCGCACCGGCTTCTACTGGGGCGTCTTCGCCGCCCTGGTCCTGATCACCGTCGGCCTCGGCGTCGGCTTCGTGCTGCTCGGCGACTCCTGGTACCAGCTGATCATCGCCGGCGTGCTCGGCATCATCCTCACCCAGTTCGCGTTCCTCGCCCACGAGGCGTCGCACCGCCAGGTCTTCCAGTCCGGCCCCGCCAACGACAGGGCCGGCCGTGTCCTCGCCAACCTCTTCGTCGGCATCAGCTACGCCTGGTGGATGACCAAGCACAGCCGCCACCACGCCAACCCGAACGTGGTCGGCAAGGACCCCGACATCGACCCCGACTTCATTGTGTTCCGCGAGGAAGACGCCGCGAAGGTCAACTGGATCACCTCGTTCATGACCCGCAAGCAGGGCTACCTGTTCTTCCCGATGCTCACCCTCGAGGGCATCAACCTGCACATCCAAGGGTTCAAGACAGTCTTCGGCAAGGGCAAGGTCGACAAGCGTTGGCTCGAGATCAGCATGCTCACCAGCCGCATCGTGATCTACCTCGCCGTCATCTTCTACTTCCTGCCGCTGGGCATGGCGTTCGCCTTCGTCGGCGTTCAGATGGCCGTGTTCGGTGTCTACATGGGCGCCTCCTTCGCCCCCAACCACAAGGGCATGCCGCAGCTGCCGCACGAGAGCAAGGTCGACTTCCTGCGTCGCCAGGTGCTGACGTCGCGCAATATCCGCGGCGGCACCCTCATGGACACCTTCATGGGCGGCCTGAACTACCAGGTCGAGCACCACCTGTTCCCGAACATGGCCCGCCCGCACCTGAAGAAGGCGCAGGAGATCACCAAGGAATATTGCCAGTCCAACAAGATCCTCTACACCGAGACCGGCCTGTTCGAGTCCTACGGCATCGTGGTCGCCTACCTCAACAAGGTGGGCCTGGCCGCCCGTGACCCGTTCGACTGCCCGATGGTGCAGCGCTTCCACCACCGCTGACCCTCCTCTCGGACTGAGAGAGAAGCCCCGAGAATTTTCGATTCTTGGGGCTTTTCTCACGCTTCGCGGGCGATGGGTAAAGTTGACCCAATGTGGATCTGGGGAGTGGGCGCGGCCGGGGTGGCCGCGCTGGTCGCGTGGGGCGTGCACGCTGCACTTCCCGCGGTACCGCTGCTGACGGCGGCCGTGCTGCTCGGCATCGTGGTGGGGCAGCTGCCCGTGCTGCGTCCGGCGGTCATCGGGATGCTCGCGCCCGGCCTGACCCTGGCGTCCCACCGGCTGATGCGCCTGGGCGTGGTGTTGCTGGGCCTCAAGCTCAGCCTGGTCGACATCCTCGGTCTGGGCTGGGTCACCATCACCAGCACGGTCCTCATCGTGGTGCTCACCTTCTTCGGCACCCTGTGGCTCGGCCGCCGCGTCGGCCTACCCGGACACCAGCCGCTGCTCATCGCCACGGGCTTCGCCGTCTGCGGCGCGTCTGCGATCGGGGCGATGAGCGGCGTGGTCAAGGCCAAGGACCGGGAGACCGCCACCCCGGTGGCGTTGGTGACCCTGTGCGGCACCCTCGCGATCGGCGTGCTGCCGTTACTCTGGCATCCGCTGGGCCTGACCGACCTCCAGTTCGGCCACTGGGTCGGCGCCGGTGTGCACGATGTGGGCCAGGTGGTCGCCACGGCGCAGATCGCCGGGTCGGCGGCCCTCGCCGTGGCCGTGGTCGTCAAGCTCACCCGGGTGCTGATGCTGGCGCCACTCGTGGCCGGCGTGGCGGTGTACGAGCGGCGGCGGGCGGGCACCGTCGATCGCACGGTCCGGCGGCCGCCGGTGGTTCCCCTGTTCGTCGCGGGGTTCCTGGCCATGGTGCTGGTGCGCACCTTCGTTCCGCTGCCCGCCACCGTGCTCGAGTCCATCGATCTGGTACAGACGGTGCTGCTGGCCATGGCGCTGTTCGGCCTGGGCACCGCGGTGCGCCTGTCCGAGCTCCTGCGCACCGGCGGCAAGGCCCTCGGCGTGGGCCTGGCCTCCTGGCTGCTGATCGCCCTGCTCGCTCTGGCCGCCGTCCTCATCAGCTGACGGTCGCTGCTGTGCAAGCCGGGCGGAGGTCATGTGGCGCACTGTTACGCCACTCCGCCCGCGGTCCCGCGCCGGGCCGGTAGCGTACCCGCATGGCAGATCGCGAGTACGGCTTCACCACCAGGGCAATCCACGCCGGGAACATCCCCGACGCAGTGACCGGGGCCCGGGCCCTGCCCATCTACCAGACCAGCGCGTTCGTGTTCGACGACACCGCGGATGCCGCGGCCCGGTTCGCGCTGCAGAAGTACGGCAACGTCTACTCCCGGCTGTCGAACCCCACTGTGGCTGCGTTCGAGGAGCGCATCGCGAGCCTCGAGGGGGGCCTGGGCGCCGTCGCCACGGCATCCGGCCTGGCCGCGCAGTACATCACCTTCGCCAGCCTGGCCGGGGCCGGCGACCACATCGTCTCCAGCGCCAACCTCTACGGCGGTTCGATCACCCAGCTCGACGTGACCCTGCGCCGCTTCGGCGTGGAGACCACCTTCGTGCAATCCGCCGACCCGGCCGACTACGCCGCCGCGATCACCGACAAGACCAAGCTGATCTTCGCCGAGACCGTCGCCAACCCGTCCGGTGAGGTCGCCGACATCGAGGGCCTCGCCGCGGTGGCGCACGCCGCCGGAATCCCGCTGATCATCGACTCCACCATCGCCACGCCGTACCTCTGCCGGCCCATCGAGTGGGGCGCCGACATCGTCATCCACTCCGCCACCAAGTTCCTCGGCGGCCACGGCACCACACTCGGCGGCGTGGTCGTGGAGAGCGGCCGGTTCAACTGGCACAGCGACAAGTTCCCGCTCTTCACCGAGCCGGTGTCCAGCTACGGCGGCCTGGAGTGGTCGGGCAACTTCGGTGAGTACGCCTTCCTCACCCGCCTCCGCGCCGAACAGCTGCGCGACATCGGGCCGGTTCTCGCGCCGCACTCCGCGTTCCTGCTCGCCCAGGGTGTCGAGACGCTGCCCTACCGGCTGCAGGCGCACGTGAACAACGCCCGCATCGTGGCCGAGTGGCTGGACGCCGACCCGCGCGTCGACTTCGTCAACTGGGCCGGGTTGCCCAGCCACCCGCACTACGAGCGCGGCCTCAAATACCTGCCCAAGGGCCCCGGTTCGGTATTCAGCTTCGGCGTCAAAGGCGGCCGCGACGCCGGTCGTACCTTCATCGAGTCCGTCGACCTGGCCAGCCACCTGGCCAACATCGGCGACGCCAAGACCCTCGTCATCCACCCGGCCTCCACCACCCACGCCCAGCTCAGCGAGCAGCAGCTCGCCGATGCCGGGGTTCTGGCCGGCCTGGTGCGCATCAGCGTGGGCATCGAGGATGTCGACGACATCATCTACGATCTCGACCAGGCGCTCAGCCAGGCCGCAGCGGGGGGACGCTCATGAGCACCGAGACAGTCCAGCTCACCAACGGTTTGAGCTGCAGCGTTCCCACAAATTCGCCGCTGGCCAAGCTGCTGCGCACCCAGCGCACCTGGGAGGGCCCGGACGCCAAGGCGCGCCTGGGCATCCTGCGGCGGGCACAGTCGATCGCCATCGTGGGCGCCTCCCCCAACCCGGCCCGGTCCAGCTACTTCGTGGGCACCTACCTGCAACAGTCGAGCGACTACAGGGTCTACTTCGTCAATCCGCGTGCCGACACCATCCTGGGCCAGAAGGCCTACCCCGACCTGGCGTCGCTGCCCGAGGTACCCGACATCGTCGATGTCTTCCGCAAGGCCGCCGACATCCCCGCCGTGATCGACGACGCCCTCGCCGTGGGCGCCACGACGGTGTGGGTGCAGCTGGGCATCTGGAACCAGGAGGCCGCGGAGTACGGCGAGGCGAAGGGGCTCACCATTGTGATGGACCGCTGCATCAAGATCGAGCACGCCCGCTTCCACGGCGGCCTGCACCTGCTCGGTTTCGACACCGGGCAGATCACGGCGCGCAAGACCATCAGGTAGCCGCCCGCGTACGATAGAGCGGGTGACTGCGTACGTATCGGCTCTCGACCTCTTCTCCATCGGAATCGGTCCATCCAGTTCCCACACTGTCGGCCCGATGCGGGCCGCCCTGGCCTTCGCCCAGCACCTCGCCGAGAGCGGGCGGCTGCCCGAGGTGCGCCGCATCCGCTGCTCGCTGTTCGGCTCGCTCGGCTCCACCGGTCTCGGCCACGGCACGCCCGACGCGATTTTGGCGGGCCTGGCGGGCCTCACCCCGGAGACCTGCGACCCCGCCGAGGTGCGCAATAGCTGGGTCGATCTCACCGACGGGTCCACCCTGCGCCTGAACGGCAGCCACCCGGTTGCTGTGCAGAAGAGCGACGTGGTCTTCGAACCGCGCACCCGGCTGCCCGGACACCCCAACGCGATGACGCTGTCGGCCTGGGGGGACGACTCGAGCGGCACCGCGCTACTCGAGGAGACCTACTACTCCATCGGCGGCGGCTTCATCCGTCGCGACGGCGACCCGGTCCGGCCTGTAGCCACGGTGGTCCAGCCGATGCCGTACGCCTCGAGTGCCGCCCTGCTCGCGCTCTGCGACAGCCACGGCATCGGCATCTGCGATGTCGCGCGCGCCAACGAGGAAGCCATCCACGGCGCCGACGGGTTGGATGCCGGGTTGGACGCGATCTGGGCTGCCATGCACGCCTGCGTCGAGGCGGGCCTGCGCGTGGACGGCACCCTGCCCGGCGGTCTCGGCGTCAAACGCCGTGCCTCCGCCATCCGTATGCAGCTGGAGGAATACGACGGTCTGCAGCAACGCGAGCGGGACACCTCGACCGAGTGGCTGCACGCCTTCGCCCTCGCGGTCAACGAGGAGAACGCGTCCGGCGGCCGCGTCGTGACGGCGCCCACCAACGGCGCCGCGGGCATCATCCCCGCCGTCGCCCACTACTACCTGCGTTTTGTGCCCGGCGCGAGCGCGGCCGGCATCCGTCGGTTCCTGCTCACCGCGGTGGCGATCGGCTCGCTGGTCAAGGCGAACGCCTCCATCTCCGGCGCCGAGGGCGGCTGCCAGGCCGAGGTCGGCTCGGCCTGCGCCATGGCCGCGGGGGCGCTCTGCGCGGTGCTCGGCGGCACGCCCCGCCAGGTGGAGAACGCGGCGGAGATCGCGATGGAGCACCACCTCGGCCTGACCTGCGACCCTGTCGGCGGACTCGTTCAGGTGCCCTGCATCGAACGCAACGCCATCGCCGCGTCGACGTCGGTGTCGGCGGCCCGGCTGGCCCTGCACGGCGACGGCACCCATCTGGTCTCGCTCGACACCGTCATCGAGACCATGCGACAGACCGGCCTGGACATGATGACCAAGTACAAGGAAACCAGCGAGGGCGGCCTCGCGGTCAACGTCATCGAGTGCTGAGCGCCCGGCCTTTCGGGTCAGCGACCGCCGCCTCCGCCACCGCCGGAGAAGCCGCCACCTGAGGTTCCTCCGGAGGAACTGCTGCCGCCGGAGCCCGACCGTGACGACCCCGAACCCGACCCCGAACTCTTCGTCGGTGTTGTGGCGAAGCTCACCCGACCTATCGAGCGGGTGTACCCGGCGACGTTCTGGGTGAACACGGCGGTGCCACCCGCGCCGGAATACCAGGTAGTCGCGCAGGCCCAGCAGGTAGTCCCGCTGCCTGGCGCCCTTCTCGCTGGTCGGTGATCGAACCGCGCAACCGTTCGAGCCGGTCGCCGAGTTTCTGGTCCGTGGTGTCCAGCCGCAGCCTGGCACCGTTTTTCAGCTGGGGGCCCAGGGCAGTGAGGATGTGCGACAGATCCTCCGGCGGGGTGTACTGCACGATGATGGTGCCGGGGGTGAAGCCGACCGCGATGGTGATGTTCTCCCCCGCAACCAGATCGCGGGAGGGCGCGATGATTACGGTGCCTGCCGCATCCGTGCTCGTCTCGATGGCGCACGGGTCGCCGCCCCCGTAGTATCCGGCGTAGCAGGCCGCGTCGCCGGTGAGAGCCTTCGTGAGCGCCCCGGCGGATGCCCCGGCCAGGGCCAGGACCGCGGCCAGCACACGCCGGCGCTGCAGAATCTGTCGGTGTGTCGTGGTTCCCCCGGCTCGATCATATCCAGCGGGTACCTGGCGACGCGGCCCGGTGTCCCCCGTATTAGGCACAGCACGCCGGCTGCGCCGGGAGAATCCTGACCTAAACTGTCTTCTCGGGGGTACACCATCAACAATCTCACCAGTTCACCGCAGTCGGCTGCGCCGCGCCTCTCTGTTCCGCGCCCAGTTGCACCGCGTCGCACTGCCCAGACCCGGCCGACCCGACGGGCCGTCGTGCTGTCGGTGATGCTGATCGGTGGCCTGGCCTTGGCCGGCTGCGCCGCCGCGCCCGCACCGGTGGTGACGGCGACTGTCGTGGTCACCCAAACACCGACCCCCACGCCGACGCCCACGCCCACACCGACCCCGACCCCGACGCCGGCGGCCGAGGCGCCCGCGCCGGAGCTCACCGGAAACCCCGAGGTGCCGGCCGAGCCCATTCCGGAGGGCCCCGCCGTTGACCTCGGCGCGATTCCCGGCGCCCAGGCCGCGCCGGAATACGACGGCGCCGGCAACCCGATCAGCTACACGGTCATCGAGGGCGATTCGTTCTTCGATATCGCCCAGCGCTTCGACCTGCCGATGCAGCAGCTCCTCCGCATGAACCCGAAGGTCGCCGGGCTCGGCGAGGACATCTACCTCCGCCAGGTCATCAACCTCGACTGGACCAAGAACGGCTGAGCCCGCGGGCCGGCGGTGACAAGCGCGGGTCAGCGCACGGACGCGTGAATGCGTTCGATCAGCTCGATGGTGTGTGCCGAGTCGACAGCGTTGACCGGCAATGGCGCTCCGCGCAACAGCGCATTCGCCAGGCCCTCGTAGAAGGCCGTGTACTGGCCGCGCTGGGTCGGCACGACCTGGCTGGCGCCGTCGGCGCCGAGCCGGCCCCAGGTGGCTTCCGGTTCGAGGCCGAAGTCGGCGTCGCTGGGCAGGTTGCCGGCCTGGATGGCGGCCTCCTGGCCGTCCACTCCCCATTTGGTGTACCCCGCGGCCGAGCCGAGCACCCTGAACCGTGGGCCGGTCTGGGCCGCGAACGAGCTTACCCAGAGGTGCGAACGCACCCCGGAGCCATGGTGCAGCGACACAAACGAATCATCGTCGGCGGCGCCGCCCGGCCGGCGGGTGGACAGTTCGGCGGTGAAGTCATCGACCGGGCCGAAGAGCAGCACGGCCTGGTCGATCAGGTGCGCGCCGAGGTCATAGAGCACGCCGCCGCCCGCGGCCGGGGTCGCCCCGGCCTTCCAGCTGCGCGGGGTGCCGGGCTTGAAGAACTCGAACCTGGACTCGAATCTGTAGACGTCGCCGAGGGCGCCATCGGCCAGGAGCGCTTGAAGGGTGAGGAAGTCACCGTCCCAGCGTCGGTTCTGGAACACCGTGAGCGGAAGCCCCAGGCTCTCGGCCCGGTTCAGCAGCGCCCAGCCCTGCTCGGAATCCACCGCGAACGGCTTGTCGATGACCACGGCGAGGCCCGCATCGAGGGCGGCGTTGGCCAGCGCCACATGGGTGTCCGGCGGGGTGCCGATGATCACGAGGTCGAGGTCGGCCGCCTGAGCGAACAGCGCCTCGGCGGTGGGTACGATCCGCACCCCCGGGTAGCTCTCGATGGCCTTGGCGCCCCGATCGGGGTCGCCGGTCACGATGGCCTCGAGCGAGAAGTCGGGGTTGGCCGCGAGGAACGGTGCGTGGAAGACCCGGCCGGAGAGCCCGAAGCCGATGACGGCCGCGCGGATCGGGCCGGTCCGCGGGGTAGGCGTTCCCCCGGTGGCCGCCGAATTCGGCTGGGCGCCGTGCTGCGGTCCCGGACCGGGCCGCGGGCCCGGCTTGGGTGCCGGCTTCGGCGTCATGATCGGGGTTTCCGGCTGGTTGTCTGAAGTGGCCATGGCCCGAGGTTACGCCGGTTCGGGCGCCCTCCCGCCCACAACTGTTCCCGTTCCGGGCAATTGCACCCGGCACACCGGGCGCACTTGTCCGCTTCGGGAACAGTTGGGCGCGGTGAGGAGCGGGCGAGGAGCGGGACCGGCGGCTAGAGCCGGTTGATCCCGGTCACCGTCAACGCCGGCACTCCCAGTTCGTCGGACTCGGCGAGGTCGATCGTGGCGCTGATGCCCCAGTCGTGGTCGCCGGCCGGGTCGTCGAAGATCTGCCGGGCGGTCCACACGGTGGCACCCTCGTCGAGGATGAGCAGTCCGGCACCGCGGGCATTCGCCCCGGCCAGCAGCTCGTCATGATCGGCGTAGTAGCCGTCCATGGCGTCGGCCCAGGCATCCGCCCCGAAACCGCTGTCGCGGTCGAGGTCGCCGAGGGCGTCGTAGTTCTCCAGCGCGGCCAGCTGCACCCGGCGGAAAAGTTCGTTCCGCACCAGGATCCGGAATGCCCGGGTGTTGGTGGTGAGCCGGTGCGGCGCGGGCGGCACCACGGCGTGCGCCGTCGACTCGTGCGCGGCCAGGTCGGGGTGGATGAGTTCCTCCCACTCGTCGAGCAGACTGGAGTCCACCTGCCGCACGAGCTCGCCGAGCCACTCGATCAGGTCGAGAAGGTCTTCGGTCTTGGCCTCGTCGGGGATGGTCTGCCGGGCGGCCCGGTAGGCATCCGAGAGGTAACGCAGCACCACACCCTCGCTGCGAGCGAGCTTGTAGTAGGCCACGAACTCGCCGAACGACATCGCCCGCTCGTACATGTCACGCACCACGGTCTTGGGCCGCAGCGGGAAGTCGGCGATCCAGGGCTGGGACTGCTTGTAGGTCTCGAACGCGTAGCTGAGCAGCTCGTCCAGGGGCTTGGGCCAGGTGATCTCCTCGAGCAGCTCCATCCGCTGGTCGTACTCGATGCCCTCCTGCTTCATCGCGTTCACGGCCTCACCGCGGGCGGCGAACTGCTGACCCATCAGCACCGGCCGCGGGTCGTCGAGGGTGGACTCCAGTACCGAGACCATGTCGAGGGCATAGGTGGGCGCCTCGATGTCGAGCAGGTCGAACGCGGCCAGCGCGAACGGCGACAGCGGCTGGTTGAGCGCGAAGTTCGCCTGCAAATCGACGGTCAAACGGATGCTGCCGTCCGCACCCTGCTCCACGATCCCGGCCGCACGCAGGGTCTTGTAGATCCCGAGGGCCCGGCGGGCGTGGGCGAGCTGACGTTTCCACGGCTCGTGGTTGTCGAACACCAGCGAGTACACGTTCGCGAAAGCGTCGCCGCCGCGGGCGATCACGTTGATCAGCATGGCGCTGGTCATCTGCATGCTTGAGGTGAGGGTCTCCGGCTCGGCGTCGACGAGGCGCCTGAACGACGGCTCGCCCCAGGATACGAACCCCTCCGGGGCGCGCTTGCGGATGATCTTGCGCTTCTTCTTCGGGTCGTCACCGGCCTTCTGGATGGCCTTGAGGTTCTCGGTCTCGTGGTCGGGCGCCTGGATCATCACGGTGCCGGCGGTGTCGAAGCCGGCCCGGCCGGCCCGCCCGGCGATCTGGTGGAACTCGCGGGCGTTGAGCTGGCGCATTTTGACGCCGTCGTACTTGGTCAGGGCGGTGAACAGCACGCTGCGGATCGGCACGTTGATGCCCACGCCGAGGGTGTCGGTGCCGCAGATCACCCGCAGCAGGCCGCGCTGGGCGAGCTGCTCCACCAGCCGGCGGTACTTGGGCAGCATGCCGGCGTGGTGCACGCCGATGCCCATCCTGATCAGCCTGGAGAGGGTCTTGCCGAAGCTGGTGGTGAACCTGAACTCGCCGATGAGTTCGGCGATGGCCTCCTTCTGCTCCTTGGTGACCACCTTCACGCTGGAGAGCGCCTGGGCGCGTTCCAGGGCGGCCGCCTGGGCGAAGTGCACGATGTACACCGGCGCCTGGCCGGTCTTGATCAGGTCCTCCACGGTCTCGTGCACGGGCGTGGTCTCGTAGAAGTAGTGCAGCGGCACCGGGCGCTCCACACCGGTGACCACGGCGGTGTCCCGGTTGGTGCGGCGGGACAGGTCGGCGGCGATGTCGGTGACGTCGCCGAGGGTGGCCGACATCAGGATGAACTGTACCCGCGGCAAGAGCAGCAATGGCACCTGCCAGGCCCAGCCGCGGTCGGGGTCGGAGTAGAAGTGAAACTCGTCCATCACGACCTGGTCGACCGGGGTGTCCTCGCCGTTCCGGAGCGCCAGGTTGGCCAGGATCTCGGCGGTGCAGCAGATGATCGGAGCGTCGGAGTTGACCGACGAGTCGCCGGTCATCATGCCCACGTTCTCGGCGCCGAAGATCTCCACCAGGGCGAAGAACTTCTCGCTCACCAGCGCCTTGATCGGGGCCGTGTAGAAGGTGCGCTTGCCGGCCGAGAGGGCGGCGAAGTGCGCCCCGATCGCCACCAGGGACTTGCCGGTGCCGGTGGGGGTGGACAGGATCAGGTTCGCGCCCGACACGATCTCGATGACAGCTTCCTCCTGCGCCGGGTAGAGCCGGAGGCCCGCATCCGCTGCCCACGCTTCGAAGGCCTCGAAAAGCTGGTCGGGATCGGTGTTGTGCGGGAGGGCGGTGAGGGTTGCCATGATCCCCCAATCCTCCCCTATCCGGCCGGAGGAGTCCTCCACCGCATCAGCCAGGCCATCAGGTAGGCGCGGCTGTTGCCGTCGTCGATCCGCTCCTCCGGCAGGCTCGCCGCCGCGGTCAGGGCGTCGGATGCGGCCTCTGGGCCGCGCAGGCCGGCGTACATCAGTAGGTAGTCGCCGAACATCACGTCGTAGTTGCCTTCCGGCAGGGCGTCGGCGAGGTTGGCGCTCACCCTGTCGGGGTCGCCGCCGAGGTAGCCGGCGACCGGGCTCATCGGCAGCACCAGGATGCCCAGCATGGCGCTGGGCTCGGCGCTGAACCAGGTGGCGTAGTCGCGCTTACCGCCCCAGACCAGCGACGTGACGGTGTGGTCGAAGCCCGCATAGACCGGGTCGTCGAGGTCGAAGTCGGTCCAGTAGGCACGGGACGAGGCCGCCTCACTGGAGAGCATCCACTCGGCCTCGGCCGCGAGGTCGGCCTGGTCACTGGCGGCGGCCCAGAGCGCCAGTCCGTTCCACGCGGTCACGGCCTCTGAACTGGATTCCTGGTTGTTCCCGTCGCCGAACGGCGAGGTGCCGCTGGCCCAGGAGTGGCCGGCGTAGGCGTCGAACACCCTTCGGTCCGGGAAGTACTCGCTGCCGCCGCTGGTGGCGAGGTCGGCGGCGAGCAGATTCAGCACCGGCGCCCAGCGCTGTGCGGCCTCGGGATCGTCGGCCGCGACCACCGCCGCGGCATAGAAGAAGTAACCGTAGTGGAAGTGGTGGTCGTTGAACTCCTCGGAGCCGAACGACGTGGCCAGGCCCACGATCCCCTTCGCGTCCGGGTCGTAGACGAAGCACCGTTCGGTGCGCTGGGCACAGGCGTCGGGGTCCGTCCAGTCGTCGAGGGCGGTGCTGAGCCGGTCGGTGAGCGTGGCCACCGCATCATCGGCACCCACCTGCCGGGCCACCTCGAGCAGGTTCGCGGCCCGGTAGAGGGACTTGCCGCCGAAGTAGGTGTCGGCGGCGAAGGTCGTGGTGGCCGCCACATCAGCTCGCACCTGGTCGGCCAGCGCGGCGCGGTCCTCGTCACCGAGAGCCGAGAGGTCCAGGGCGCCGCTGGGAGCGACCGCGGGCACCGACCAGCTCAGCTGCCTGCCCTCGCACACCGTGAGCGCACCGTAGATGCTCGGGTACTCCCCCGCGGTGCACGACGCACCGTCGGCGAGACCCTGTGCCTGGTGCGGCAGCGCGGCGATCAGGGTGTCGCCGCCGTCGCCGGTGTCGTACTGGATGGTCGTGGTGGCCGTATCCGTGCCGGCGACGTACTCGACGCTGGTGCCGATGACCGGGTGCCGGGCCGCTTCGGCGAAGGCCGTGAGCGTGCCGCCGTCCGGCAGTGCAAACCAGGTCACGGATTGGCCGGCCGTGAGGGACAGGTCGGTGCCGGACGAAAGAGTTCCCGCACTGACCAGGCCGTAGGTGCTGCCGGCCACGTCGACACTCCACACGCCCTTGTCGGCTTCGCTGAAGGCTGTCGGCATGGTGAGGGCGACGTCCGCAGCGGCAGTGAAGGACACGAACGGCGACCCCTCGGCGATCACCGTGCTGCCGACCGTGGCGCCGTCGATGGACTGGCCGATCGTGACGGATGCTTCGTCGTAGGCGGTCACCGCCTGCTCCAGCCCGTCGCCGTCGCCGACCTGCACGCCGATCTGACCCGCGAAGCCGCCCCTGATCACGTTGGTGTCCGCGGACACCTCCGGCAGTCCGAAGGCGAAGCCGGAGTCGCTCAGTTGGAAGGAGAGGGGCAGCGGGAACACCGGCATCGATTCCTCGCCGAAAACCAGGCCGGAGAACCACCGGTTGGTCGGCGGGATGAGCCCGTCGGACAGGCGCGCTGTCGGCAGGGCCTTCAGACTCTGCTGAGGAAGGGCGTCGACCAGCGGCGCGACCTCGTTGCCGGGGAAGATGGCCGCGCCGGGGGTCGAGGCCTCGGTGTCGACCGGTTCAACGGCATCCGTCGTGGTGCACGCGGTGAGCGCGGCGGCGATCACGAGGCAGGTGGCGACGGCGAGGATGCGCGGTGTTCTCTGCACGATCACAGCCCGATCGTCCGGAGGAACCCGAACAGGCCGTCGCTGGCGCCGGCGAGGAGGCCGTCGTCGCGCAGTTCTATCGTCGCCGTGACCGGGGTGCCGGGTGCGATGAGCCCGTTCGCGGCGCCGTCGACCAGGTCCGGGCTCAGGACCCTGGCCGTGGTCTCGGCATGGCCGTTCGCCGTCTGCACGTCCAGGGTGTCCATGGTCCCGGCCACCCTGGTCTGGTTCGGCAGCACGATGTCGACGGCGGCGCCGGGTTCGATCCGCGCGTAGTCGCCGCTGGTGAGGACGAAATCGGCCGACACGAACAGGGACCCGGCCTGGTCGATGACGGCGAGCACCTGCCCGGCCTGCACGAAGGAGCCGCGCTCGGTGCTGACGTCGGTGAGGGTGCCGTCGACGGCGGCGGTCAGGGTGAGCACGCCGTCCTCGGCCACCGAGTAGGCCACGCTGTCGACGGTGACCAGCCCTTCGGCAAGGTCGGCCTGCAGGGTGGGGCTCTGCAGGGTGAACAGCGCCTGACCCGCCCGCACCTGGTCGCCGTCCTCGACGAGTCGCTCCATGACGGTTCCGCCATAGTCGGAGCCCACCGGATACTCCGCCGCCTGAATCGAGGCGGAGGCGCTCATCACCTGGGCCTGCCGCTGGTTGAAGACGAGCGTGAGGACCGCGACGACGCCGACGACGACGACGAGTCCGAAGAAGAGCTTGAACCGGTTGGCCCAGGTCATCAGGACACCATCCTTCGGGTCAGGGCGCGGGTGCGTCGTGCCAGGTGCGCCTCGTGCATTGCCGTGCCGACGAAAGTGCCCAGGATGAGAGTGTTGGTCACATTCCAGGCCGTGGCCAGGGTGAGGGTGCCGATCGAGAGGTCACGCCACACCGCCACCACCGAGGTGAGCAGGAGGAATACGAAGAAGAGCACCTGCGGGATCATGAAGTTGAACGGCGATCTCACCCGGGACCGGTTGCCCGTGGCGCTCCAGTGCTGTTCCTTGCCGACCAGGACGTTCATCAGCGCGGCCACGTAGATGGGGAACGACGCCGTGGCGAGCATCAGGGTCTCCCAGCGGAACGAGCCCATCGTGTAGAACGCCAGAAGCACCTGCATCAGGTAGAAACCCGCGTAGTACAGCAGCCAGGTCACCACCGTGGTGGAGAGGTTCATCGGGCGCAGGTCGAGGTAGATCTCCAGCGGTGGCACCAACAACAGCAGCAGCGGCGCGATCCCGGTGAGGTAGAAGGATGCCGTGACCAGGTACTGCAGACGCTGATCGAAGGTGAGACGGCGCCGCGGGCTGAGCGGGTTGCTGTGCAGCAGGATCTCGAAGCCGCCCGTGGCCCAGCGCAGTTGCTGTTTCGTGTAGGCCTCCACGGTGTCCGGCGCGTGTCCGGTTGCCAGCACGGTGGGGATGTAGATGGTTTTCCAGCCCGCCTCGTGCAGCTTCAGCGACGTCCAGACGTCTTCGGACTTGGAGTCGGTGTACATGCCGCCGATGTCGTTGATCGCATCTCGCCGGAAGATCACGTTGGTGCCCACGCAGAAAGCGGCGTTGAATCGGTTGCGACCGGGTTGGATGAACCTGTAGAAGACCGCCTGCATGTATCCGGCGCCGCGGGAGATGACGTTGTGCAGGTTGCGGTAGGCCTGGGGGGTCTGCACGAAGGCGACCTTGTCGTCGATGAAAAACGGCAGGGTCTCGATGAGGAACTCCCGCTTGGGCACGAAGTCGGCGTCGAAGATCACGAAGTACTCCGCAGTGCTCGCCGTGAGCGCGTGATTGACGTTGCCCGCCTTGGCGCCGTTCGAGCTCAGCCGGCGCAGGTAGCGCACGCCCAGCTCGGCGGCCAGATCACGCACCTCGTCGGAACGGCCGTCGTCCAACACCCAGGTGAGGTGCTCACCGTGCATCGCCCGCACCGCGGTCACGGTCTCCCGGATCACGTCGATGTCCTCACCATACGTGGTGACGAACACGTCGATGGTGGCCGGGTGGTCCCCCAGGTGCAGGGGCCACCGCTCGGGCTGGTCCTTCAAGCCGTCCCGCGCTATTGATCTGCCGCGCACCAGAGTTGCCTGGGTACGGTGAAAGTCGAAATCCCGAGTATCTGTAGACCCGGACAGGATCGTCCACATCGACAGCAGCGCCTGGAAGATCAGGATCGACTCGGCCATGATCACGAGCGAGTATGGCAGCCAGTCGCCGCGGCTGGCCGGATTGAGCAGGAAGTGGGCGTAGGCCAGGATTCCTACCGTTGCGATCAGAACCAGCATGACGAGGGACGGCGAGTGCGCGTGCCCCGTCGACTTGGGTCGAACCGGGTGATCGTCGATCGCCAGTTGGTGGGTGGGGATCCGGTGCATAGCCTCGGGCGGCACTACTGAATCCACCGGGGATTCGGGTGGAGTGGGTATGCCAAGGCTGGGATGAAGGGAAGTCATCCGTCTCTCTTTCGGTACCGGATTCGGGTCCGGGGTTCGCGAACGGGATCTCGGGCGAGGTTCGCGTGCTGGTTCTGAGCGCGAGCATGAGCGGGTTCGACAGGGCCCTGAAACACGCGGCAACACCGACCGGGTCTGGCCTGGGTGTCGGCCGACCGGAGAGTGTGGGCATCGTCGTCCGGGTTCGCGGGATCTATCGGGATCGGGATCCGTGAGGGATCGGGATGCGGATGGAGCGACGAGGTGCCGTAGGGTGCGGCGAAGACGACGGAACAGGGGAGGTCGGGTGCGACCGTTCGTCGTGGCGGGTAGGTTCACCATAGGTCCGTGGCGAGAGTTCTGACTATCGGTTCCCTCAACGTTCTCGTGTTCGTAACACGGCTGTAACCCGGTGCTCGGCCCCGCTCTCACCCCCAGTCTCGTAAGGGATTCGTAAGGGCGGGTGCGCCCGTCTCACAGGCGGTAAATCTAAGCTGATCCCATGTCCAGCTCCGCCTCCCCGACACCGGCTCGCGCGCTGCCCGCCTTGGCCGGCCTGGCCGCGGTTCTGGCCGGATTCGGTCTCGCCGAACTTGTCGCCGGGCTCATCGCACCCGGTGCCAGCCCGGTGCTGGTGGTCGGTGCTCTGCTGATCGATCTGGCGCCGGTCTGGGCCAAGGAGCTGGTGATCTCGCTCTTCGGCACTGCCGACAAGGTGGCGCTGATCGTCTTCATCGCCCTGGTCGCGGCGTTACTGGCCGCGCTGGCCGGCATCCTCGAATACCGGCGTGCCCCGTTCGGCCGGTTCGTGATCGTGGCCGCCGGCTTGGTCGCGCTCGCCGCGGCGCTCACCCGCGCCGGGGCATCCCCGTTCGACGCCGTGCCTCCGGTGCTGGCGATGGTAGTGGCCGCCCTGGTGCTCACGATGCTGATCAACCGGCTGCGCGTCCGCCGGGCCCCCACGGCGGCGACGGCCGAGCTGGACCGTCGCCGGTTTCTCGTCTACACCGGCATCAGCGCCGGTGCCGGCGTGCTCGCGGCCATCGGCGGCCAGCTGCTCACGGCCGGCAGCCGGGCAGCGGATGCGGCCAGGGCACTGTTCCCCCTGCCGGTACCTTCCACGCCGGGCACCCCGATTCCCGCCGGAGCATCGTTCGACATCGATGGCCTCACGCCGATCATCACCCCCAACGCGGAGTTCTACCGCATCGACACCGCCCTCTCGGTGCCGCGCATCGACCCGTCGACCTGGACCTTGAGGATCACCGGGCTGGTCGAGAACGAGGTGGAGATCAATCTCGCCGAGCTGCTGGCCCTGCCACTGGCGGAGAGCACCACCACGTTGGCCTGCGTGTCGAACTACGTGGGCGGCAACCTGATCGGCAACGCCGTCTGGCTCGGATACCCGATCCGTGACCTGCTCGCCAGGGCGAAGCCGCTCGCCGACGCCGACATGGTGCTGTCGCGCAGCCAGGACGGCTGGACCGCCAGCACCCCGCTCGAGGCCCTCACCGACGACCGCGACTCGATCCTCGCCGTGGGCATGAACGGCGAGCCGCTGCCTCTCGAACACGGCTACCCGGTGCGGATGGTGGTGCCCGGCCTCTACGGGTACGTGTCGGCCACGAAGTGGGTCACCGAGCTGGTGGTCACCCGGTTCGACCAGGAGACGGCGTATTGGTCCACCCGCGGCTGGTCCCAGAAGGGTCCGGTGAAGCTGTCCTCGCGCGTGGACGTACCCCGCGAGAATGCGAGCGTTGACGCCGGAACGGTGACGGTCGCCGGCGTCGCGTGGAGCCAACACGTGGGCATCTCGGCCGTGGACGTGCAGGTGGACGACGGCGACTGGAACCCCGCCACCCTGGCCGACGCGATCTCTGTCGACACCTGGCGGCAGTGGCGCTGGGATTGGGACGCCCCGAGCGGCTCGCACACCCTGCGGGTGCGCGCCACGGATGCCAACGGTTTGGTGCAGACCAGCAAGCTCGCCGATGTCGCGCCGGACGGCGCCACCGGCCTGCACGAGATCAGCGTGTCGATTTCGTGACCACGTCGAAGCAGGTGCCCGGGTTGAGCCCGAGCGACATCGCCCATTTCGAGGGTCTACTGCGCGGTCAACGGCTCGATCTCGAGCGGGAGCTGGGCCGGCAGGGCGACACCCTGAACGCCGTGCGCGCGGCGCGCAGCGGCGGGGACGCCGACGACGAGCACGATCCCGAAGGCCCGACCCTCTCCGACGAGTGGTCGCTTCGGGCGGGGGTGCACGCCGAACTGGCCGCCGCCCTGGCTGCCATTGACGCGGCCCTGGTGCGCATCGAGGACGGCAGCTACGGCCGGTGTTTGCGCGGGGGTGAGCCGATCGGCCGCGAGCGGCTCGAGGCCCGCCCGGCTGCGGAGCTGTGTATCGACTGTGCTCGGGAGTCGTGACCGATTCGCGGGCATGGATGGCTCACCCTTCCTCCACAGGGCGGTCTTTTTCGACCCTTCCACAGCTTCGTTTCTGGGCCTGGGAGTGTCGGTGGTGGGTGCTTCACTGTGCCTATGGCCACCTCAGCTGCCACACCCGATCACACCCCCGGCGACACCTGCGATGCCGCTTCGGACCCCGCGGTCAGTGCTGCGGTGGATCCTGTCGCGGCGGCGATCAGCGCGGTCATCGACCCGCTGATCTTGAACGAGAAAGTGATCGCGGCCGGCTACGCCGAGCGCAGTCGGCTGCTGACCGAGCTGGACCGGCTGGGCCATGAACCGCGCATCCTCGCGGGTCTGTGTGGTGACCCTGTCGAGTCCGGTCGGAACGACCCTGATACCGGCGCGCACGGCCCGGCCTGGGACGACGAGGAGCTCGCCCGCCGCAGCATGGCCGCCGAGGCCGCCGGGGCGCTACGGCTGACGGCCACCACGGCGGGCATGATGATCTTCGACGCCGCCCGGCTCACCGGCCAACTGCCCGGCTTCCACCAGGCGCTGAGCCGCGGCAGCATCACCTGGGGCCACGCGGTGAAGATGCTCACCCTCACCGACGGCGTCCCGGAAGAGATCCTGCCCGACGCCTACCGTGACCTGCTCCTGGACGGTGTCGGGCCCAGTGGCCTCGGCCACGGCATCCGCGGCACGGTCAGCATCACGGTGCCGGCACTGACCCTGCTGGGCCGAAGCGACGAACCCGCCATCCTCGACGGCTACGGCCCCATCGACCCCGAAACCGCCCGCCGGATCGCGGGCACGGCAACCAGCTGGTCCCGCATCCTCACCCACCCCGAAACCGGCTGTCGACTGAGCATGGGCCGCGACACCTACAACCCGCCCGCCGACATGCGCCGCTACCTCGACGCCCGCGACCAAACCTGCCAGGGCATCGGCTGCAACCGGCGAGCAACGCTCAGCGACATCGACCACACCCGGCCCTGGTGCACCGGCGGCCCCACCGACGTCGACAACCTCGTACACCTCTGCAAGGCCTGCCACCGCCTCAAACACCAATCCAGCTTCACCACCCGCCAAGGCCCCGGCGGCGCCCTCACCTGGACCACCCCCGCCGGCAAGACCTACACCTCAGCCCCCACCAACACCGACCCCACCACCTACGACCCCGCCAGCTACGTCACCGCCCGCCACGACAGCCGCACACCGAGACTCGGAATCGACGGCCCTCCCCCGTTTTGACCGCCGCCTCTGGCCGGATTCCGGTGCACGCGCTACAACTAGGGCATGAACGAGCCCGTTGATACCCCGGACGCCACCACCCGATGGATGCAGGGGTACCTCAAGGCCTGGTCCTCGAACGATCCCGATCACATCAACGCACTCTTCACCGAAGATGCCGAGTACTACACCGACCCGTTCGGGGAACCACGGCGCGGACGCCCAGCGATTGTCGCCGGGTGGCTGGATCACGCCGACGAGCCCGACAGTTTCACCTTCGAGTGGTCGCCGCTGATGATCACCCCCGAGATGTCCATCATCGACGGCGTCACGCGCTACGCGGCCGGTCCGGTCTACAGCAACCTCTGGGTGATCCGCTTCGCTCCAGACGGCCGGGCCCGGGAGTTCATCGAGTGGTGGATGGACCAGGCCCGGCCGACCGAAGACAGCTGAGGGCCACGCCCGACTGGAGTCGTGACACTGGTGAATCGTCCCGGCACACGCTACAACAGGGGTGACACAGGAACCCGCCGCAGAAAGGACACCGTCATGGGAATCGTCTCCTCAGGCTTTTTCGGCCGCGGACGCCGCGACGACCCGACTCTCCCACCCGGCCAGCACCTCACCGACGGGTTCCCGGTGCTTTCAGCCGGCCCCACCCCGCGGATCACTCCGGAGGAGTGGGAGTTCACCATCACCACCGAGACCGGCCAGGTGCACCGCTGGAGTTGGACGGAGTTCCTCGCGCTCCAGCAGGATGACGTGAGCCGCGACATCCACTGCGTCACCAGTTGGTCGAAGCTCGGCACCAGCTGGCGCGGCGTCTCGCTCGACACCCTTTTCGAATCGGTCGAGTCCGACTGCGAATTCACCATGGCGCACTCCTACGGCGGTTACACGACCAACGTTCCGCTCGACGACCTGCTCGACGGCAAGGCCTGGATCGCGCACGAGTTCGACGGTGAGGCACTCGAACCGGCCCATGGCGGCCCTGCCCGCCTGCTGGTTCCGCACCTGTACTTCTGGAAAAGCGCCAAGTGGGTGCGCGGACTCGAGATGCTCCGGCAGGACGAACCCGGTTTCTGGGAGAGCAACGGCTACCACATGTACGGCGACCCCTGGCGCGAAGAGCGCTACTGGTGAGAACCGGTTGGAGAGTGGCGGAGGTGATCGGCGTGACCCCGGAGACCCGGACCGCCCGCACCCTGCGTCTGCGCTTGCCCGGCCTGACCGGGCACCGCGCCGGCCAGCACGTCGACGTGCGCCTCACCGCCACAGACGGGTACACCGCCGTGCGCTCCTACTCGGTCGCGTCGGCGTCACCCGGGGACGAATTCGACCTCACGGTGGAGGAGCTGGCCGACGGTGAGGTGTCGCCCTATCTTGTGCACCAGGTTGCCGTGGGCGACCAGCTGGAGGTGCGGGGCCCGGTCGGCGGCTGGTTCGTCTGGGACCCGGCCGATCCCTCGCCCGTGCAACTCATCGCCGGCGGCTCCGGAGTGGTGCCGCTGATGGCCATGCTCCGCGCCCACGCGGCCGCCGACCCCGCCTCCCCCGGCGCCGCCGCCCCGTTCCGCCTGCTCTACTCGGTGCGCGCACCCGATGCCGTCTACTACGGTGCCGAACTCGACGACCTGGCCCGCTCGCCGCTCGCCGATGTCTCCGTCGTGTACACCCGCCAGGCACCGGCCGGCAGTGGCCGGCCACCCCGGCGCCTGGATGCGGCGACCCTGGTGGAGAGCGTGCTACCGGCCGCCGAAAACCCCGCCGTGTTCGTCTGCGGCGCCACCGCCTTCGTCGAAAGCGTCGCCGACTGGCTCGTGCAGGCCGGCCATTCCCCCGATCGGATCAAAACCGAACGCTACGGCGGCACCGGGACCAGACCGTGACCGACAACCTCGACGACCTCGACTACCTGGACGGCAACGCCGCCGCCGGTCCGCTCAGCGAGTTCTTCGCCATCGACGTCGTCAGCGCCCGCGGCCGCTGCGCCTCCTGCGGCCGCATCGATGCCCTGGCCACCGCCCGGTTGTACCCCAACTCCCACGGACTGCTGTTGCGCTGCCCAGGCTGCGCCGAGATCCTGATGCGGCTCGTCGACACCGGCGACAGCGTCTGCCTCGACCTGCACGGCCTGAGCTTCATCGAGCTGCGCCGCGGCTGACGGGCTTCCCAGCTAATACCCGCTTCCACCCGCTTAGGCTGAGTTCGGCGGTTCCTCCGCCCTTCGAGCTGGAGTGTGCATGCAGGGATCGGTCATTCTCGACGTCATTCTGGTCGTGCTGCTCGTCGCCAGTCTGGGCGCCGGCTACCGCAGCGGCCTGATCGGCAGCCTGAGCGGCGTGCTGGGCCTCGTCGCCGGCGCCGTCGCGGCGTACTTCGTGGTGCCGCTGGTGCCCACCTGGGTGTCCGCCGCCGAGTGGCGCACTCCGGCCTCCATCGCCGCGGCGCTGCTGCTGGTGATTGCCGGGCTCACCATCGGTGAGTCGATCGGTCTGGCCCTCCGCCGCCGCACCCCGCGCAAGCTGCGCGGCGTCGACAGGCTCTTCGGCGCCGTGATCGGCGTGGCCGCCGCCGCCGCCGTGATGTCGATGGTCGCGTTCAGCGTCGGCGCCCTGGGCATTCCCCCGCTCACCTCCGCCATCGCCTCGTCGGGGGTCGTGCGCACCATCGACTCGGTCACCCCCGATCCAGTGAAGAGCTTCCTCGCACAGCTGCGTTCCACCGTCGTCGACGACGGCCTGCCCCTTATCGCGGATGCCTTCGGCGGCCAGAGCCCGACCCTGCCAGAGGCCCAGCTCGACAGCGCCGCGCTCGACACTGCCGCGGCATCCGTGCTGCGTATCACCGGCAACGCCGTCGCCTGCGGCCAGAGTCAGTCCGGGTCGGGTTTCGTGATCGCCCCCGAACGCGTGATGACCAACGCCCACGTTGTGGCCGGGGTCACCGAAGCCGTCGTGGAGGTGCCGGGAGCCGGTGCCTTGACCGGCGAGATCGTCTACTTCGACCCCGTCGACGACCTCGCGATCATCGCCGTACCCGGTCTGGCCGCCGCACCGCTGACCCTGCAGGGTGACCTGGCCGTCGACAGCGAGGGCGTCAGCCTGGGCTACCCGTTCGGCGGGCCGTTCGACTCCGATCCGGCCAGGGTCATGTCGGTGGGTTCGGTGCTCGTCGCCGACATCTACGGCCAGTCCCCCACCGCCCGGGCCGTGTACACGCTCGCCGCGGACGTGCAGCAGGGCGAGTCGGGCGGGCCGCTGCTCAGCGCCGACGGCCGGGTGGCCGGCGTGATCTTCGCCAAGGCGGCCAATACCGCCAACGTGGGCTACGCCCTGGCTATGTCCGAGGTTGCCCCGGTCGTCGACCAGGCCGACGGCCTCTCCGCTATGGTCAGTTCCGGTACCTGCATCCAGGGCTAGGTCCACCGGAAGCGGGGGTATGGTGACCGCATGACTTTTCGGCCAGAGGACTACCGGGCCCCGCTCGAGCAGGCGGTTCGGTCCGCCGCCGAGTGGTTGGATTCGCTGCCGTCCCGGCCCGTGAAACCGGCGGCGCCGGTCGACCAGCTGGCGGCGGCCTTCGCTCGCGCCCTTCCAGAGGAACCTGCCGATCCCGCCGCGGTGGTGGCCGAGCTGGCCACGCTGGCCGAACCCGGACTGATGGCCATCGGCTCCGGCCGCTTCTTCGGCTGGGTGATGGGCGGCACCCTGCCCGCGGCCCTGTCGGCGGACTGGCTGGTGAGCGCGTGGGACCAGAACGGCGGACTGCGCTATGCGACACCGGCGACCGCGGCGATCGAGGAACGAGCCGGTGCCTGGATTCTCGACCTGCTGCATCTGCCAGCCTCGAGCGCAGTGGGCTTCACCACCGGCGGCACGATGGCTAACTTCGTCGGCTTGGCCGCCGGCCGAGGCGCGGTGCTCCGCGCGGTCGGCTGGGACGTCAACCGGGATGGCCTGACCGGCGCACCACGGGTGAGCGTACTGGCCGGCGCCGAGGTGCACAGTTCGGTGATCCTCGCCCTGCGCTACCTGGGCTTGGGCGAACCGACCCTCGTCGCCGCCGACCCGCAGGGGCGCATCCGTCCCGACGCCCTGGCGGACGCACTGGCGACGGTCACCGGTCCCAGTCTGGTCGTCCTTCAGGCCGGCAATCTGCACTCGGGCAGCTTCGACCCGATGCGCGAGTCGATTCGGTTGGCCCACGATGCCGGGGCCTGGGTGCACGTCGACGGCGCCTTCGGGCTGTGGGCGGCAGCGAGCCCCCGCTGGGCTCCCGCCCTGGCCGGACTGGACACCGCCGATTCGTGGGCGACGGATGCCCATAAGACCCTCAACGTTCCCTACGATTGCGGCATCGCCATCGTCGCCGACCCGGCCGCCGCGCGGTCCGCGTTCGCGGCACACACCAGCTACTTCGTGCGGGACGACGCCGGCACCGCCGACCCGATGGATCTGGTGCCCGAGCTGTCCCGACGCGCGCGCGGCGTTCCGGTGTGGGCGGCGATGCGCTCCCTCGGTCGCAGCGGCACGGTGGCCCTCGTCGAGGGACTCGCCGACAACGCCAGCGCCCTCGCCACAGGGTTGGCGGCGCTGCCCGGTGTCGAGGTGCTCAACGACGTGGTCTTCACCCAGGTGTCGGTCTCGTTCGGCACCGATGACCGCACGGTCCGGGTGACGCAGGCCCTCATCGCGGACGGGGCGGTCTGGATGTCCGGGTCGGTCTGGTCGGGGCGGGCGGTGTTGCGCATCTCGGTCAGCAACTGGTCCACGGATGCCGCCGATGTGGCTGTGGCCGTCGACGCCGTCGCGCGCGCCCTGGCCACGGTCACCACCGCCGACCGGGAGTGACCCCACTCGCCCAGCTGGCAGACTGGATTCATGACTATCACCGCCGCCGCAGACGGCTCGGCCCTTGGCAACCCCGGACCGGCCGGCTGGGCCTGGTACATCGACGACAACAACTGGGCCGCCGGCGGCTGGAAGCACGCCACCAACAATCAAGGCGAGCTCAAGGCCGTCCTCGAACTGTTCCGCGCCACCGCGCATGTGGACGACGACCTGCTCGTGCTCTGCGACAGCCAGTACGTCATCAACGCCATCACCAAGTGGATGCGCGGCTGGAAGGCCAAGGGCTGGCGAAAGGCCGACGGCAAGCCCGTGATGAACCTCGACCTGTTGCAGGAGCTCGACGAGGCCCTGGTGGGCCGCAAGTACCGGTTCGAGTGGGTCAAGGGCCACGCGAACCACCCGCTCAACGAGGCCGCCGACTCCCGCGCCCGTGCCGTCTCCGAGGCGTACCAACGGAATGCCACGATCCCCACCGGGCCGGGCTTCGTGGCCGGCGGGCCGGTGCCGGCTGCCGCGGTTGTGAAGACGGCCCCAGCAACGACCCCGGCTGCGAAGACCGCGCCGGCGAAATTCGCCGCACCACGCGCATCCGCCGACCTCGGCCTGTTCGACTTCGAGGTCGAGCGCCCGCACACCGTGCAGGTCTCGCTGAGCGCCGAGGAACTCGGCCGGCTCAAGCGCCGGGCGAGCGGCCGCGGAGTCAGCCCGGAAGAGCTGCTCCGCGACCTGATCTGACTAGCGCCGCGGCTTGACCTTCGGCTTCGCGGCGTTCTTGTTCGGCAGCAGCGTATTGGCCTCGTCCAGCGACATCCCGTTGGTCTCCGGCACCTTGGTGAGCACGAATAAGAAGGACAGGCCGGCGAACAGGGCGTACATGCCGTAGGTGAGCGGCAGCGACCAGGCCGACATCGGCGGGAACGTCACGGTGATGAGGAAGTTCGCGATCCACTGCGCGGCCGCGGCCAGGCCGAGAGCCTTGGCGCGGATGGTGTTCGGGAAGATCTCCCCGAGCAGCACCCAGACCACCGGTCCCCAGGAGGCACCGAAGGAGATCACGAAGACGTTCGCAGCCACGAGGGCGATCGGTCCCCACGCACCCTGCAGCGCGAGCTCGCCATCGACCATGACCGATTGGCTGAACGCCACGGCCATAGTCGCCAGCGACACCGTCATGCCGATGGAACCGGTCAGCAGGATGGGCCGGCGGCCGACCCGGTCGACCAGCGCGATCGCCACCAGGGTGACCAGAATGTTCGTCACGGACGTCGCGACCGAGATGGCCAGCGAACTGGACTCTTCGAAGCCCACCGCGCTCCAGAGAGTGGTCGAGTAGTAGAAGATCACGTTGATGCCCACGAACTGCTGGAACACCGACAGGATGATGCCCACCCAGACGATGGGCTTGAGACCGAGCATCGGGCCGCGCAGCGACCCGGTGCGCTTGGCGCGGGTGTCGTCCTCGATCGAGGCCTTCATGTCGCGCAGCTCACGGTCCACGTCGCCGTGCGGCCACACCTTGTGCAGCACCTCGCGCGCCTTCTCCTCCTTGTCGTGCAGCACCAGGAAGCGCGGCGATTCGGGCAGCAGCAGCGCGATCACGCCGTACACGACCGCGGGGATGGCCGCGACCAGGAACATCCAGCGCCAGGCCTCCAGCCCCCACCAGAACATCTCGCTGGCGGCGCCGGCCGTCGACGCGAACACGGCGTCGGAGAGCAGGGCGGCGAAAATACCGATGGTGATCGAGAGCTGCTGCAGGGAGCCCAACCGGCCACGCATCTGCCGTGGCGAGATCTCGGCGATGTAGGCGGGGGCGACCACCGAGGCGAGCCCGATACCGATACCCCCGACGACGCGCCAGACGATCAGATCGACCACCCCGAACGCGAGTCCGGAGCCGATCGAGCTGGCGAAGAACACGATCGCGCCCACGAGCATCACCGGGATACGCCCGAACTTGTCCGCGAACCGTCCGCCGAGGAAGGCGCCGGTGGCCGCGCCGAGCAGGGCACTGGCCACGGCGAACCCGGTGATGGCCTCGGTGAGGCCGAACTGCCCCTGGATGGCCTCGACCGCACCGTTGATCACCGAAGAGTCGAACCCGAAGAGGAACCCTCCGAACGCGCCGGCGATGGCCAGCGCGATGACCTTACGATTTGTCGCTGGTTTGCCATCCCCGCCAGCCGATGTGCCGGCCGGCGTCCGGTCCTTCTTCGGTTCTGTCCTGTTAGTCATCGCCACTTCCCCCGCATTCGCTGGTGTCTTCGCCGTCTGGGCAACCCGAAAATCCTACGCCTGCCTCGCACCAGCGGATGACACACAGCGGGATGCCGCCGTTCCGACGATCACCCGACTAACGCCGCAGCACCGGCTTCGCCTTCGTCGCTGCCTTCGGCTTTGCGGAGTTCTTATTCGGCAACAGAGTGTTTGCCTCGTCCAGCGACATCCCGTTGGTCTCGGGCACCTTCGTGAGCACGAACACGAACGACAGCCCGGCGAACAGGGCGTACACGCCGTAGGTGAGCGGCAGTGACAGCCCTGCCATCGGCGGGAATGTCACGGTGACGAGGAAGTTCGCGACCCACTGGGCGGCGGCAGCCAGGCCGAGGGCCTTGGCACGGATGGTGTTCGGGAAGATCTCCCCGAGCAGAACCCAGACCACCGGTCCCCAGGAGGCACCGAACGACATGACGAAGACGTTCGCCGCGACGAGGGCGATCGGTCCCCAGGCGCCGTGCAGGGCGAGTTCGCCGTCGATCATGACCGACCGGCTGAACGCCATCGCCATGGTGGCCAGCGACACCGTCATGCCGATGGAACCGGCCAGCAGGATGGGGCGGCGGCCGATCCGGTCGACCAGGGCGATCGCCACCAGGGTGACCAGGATGTTCGTCACCGACGTGACCACCGAGATGGTCAGCGAGCTGGACTCCTCGAAGCCCACCGCGCTCCACAGCGTGGTCGAGTAGTAGAAGATCACGTTGATGCCCACGAACTGCTGGAACACCGACAGCAGGATGCCCACCCACACGATGGGCTTGAGGCCGAAGACCGGGCCACGGAGCGAGCCGGTGCGCCTGGCCCGCACATCGTCCTGGATCGAGGCCTTCATCTCGCGCATCTCGCGGTCGACATCTCCGTGCGGCAGCACCCGTTCGAGCACCTCGCGAGCCTTGTGCTCCTTGTCGTGCAGCACCAGATAGCGCGGCGACTCGGGTAGCAGCAGAGCGACGACTCCGTAGATGAGGGCCGGTACCGCGCTGACCAGGAACATCCAGCGCCAGGCCTCCAGGCCCCACCAGAACATCTGGCCGGCGCCGCCGGCGGTAGCGGCGAAGATGGCGTCGGAGAGCAATGCGGCGAAGATACCGATGGTGATGGAGAGCTGCTGCAGCGAGCCCAACCGGCCACGCATCTGCCGTGGTGAGATCTCGGCGATGTACGCGGGCGCCACGACCGAAGCGAGCCCGATGCCGATGCCGCCGACGACCCGCCAGAGGATGAGGTCGACGACGCCGAAGGCGAGCCCGGATCCGATAGAGCTGGCGAAGAAGATGATCGCGCCGACGAGCATGACCGGGATACGGCCGAACTTGTCCGCGAAACCGCCGCCGAGGTAGGCGCCCGTCGCAGCTCCGAGCAGGGCGCTGGCGACAGCGAACCCCGTGATGGCTTCGGAGAGGCCGAATTGACCCTGAATGGCCTCGACCGCCCCGTTGATCACGGAGGAGTCGAACCCGAAAAGGAACCCTCCGAACGCCCCGGCGATGGCCAGCGCGATGACCTTACGATTTGTCGCCGGCGTGACCGTCGGTGTCGCTTCTCTCGTCAATTCCGTCGTGGCTTGCATAGAAACTTCCTCGTTTTCGCTGGTCATCGCCGTCTGGGCAATCCGTGAAGACTACGCCTGGCCCGCACTCGGGGGGACCAAGAGATGGAGTCCAACGCCCTAAATGTTGCGAGAGCCGCTATATTCGGTCATCTTTCGCGGGCGCACCGAGCGTGGTAGGTATGGCCCATGACGCGATTCCTCGGGGTGGATCTGGCTTGGGCAGAAGGCACGGCCGCGAAACCGGCCAATGAGAGCGGGCTCGCCTGCATCGACGAGACCGGCCGGGTGATCGAGGCAGGGTGGGCCCGCGGCATCGACGAGGTCGTCGACTGGATCCAGCGGCTAGGCGAGCCGGGCGCAGTCCTCGCCATCGACGCACCGCTCGTGGTGAACAACCCCACCGGAATGCGGGAGTGCGAACGGGAAACCGGGTCTCGTTACGGTCGCTGGCACGTGGCGGCCAACGCCTCAAATCAGGCCCTGCCGCGTCTCGGCGGGGTCACCCTGCGCGGCCGGCTGGAGCAGCTCGGCTGGGCCTACACCGATGGCCTTGCCCCCGTCGGTGCACAGATGTGCAGTTTCCTGGAGTGCTACCCCTACACCACCCTGGTTGGCGCGCCGGAGTTCGGCTACGACGACAAACGGCCCCGATACAAGCGGATGGGGTCTGCCCTCCCGATCCTCGAACGTCGCGCCGAGCGTGCCCTGGTCTGCGACGACCTCATCGAGCGGATGTGGCGACTGCACGCGGCCTCGCCGCCACTGGACCTGGCCACCCACGCGGCATCCGACAGCCTGGTCACCGAGCCGACACCGTTGGCCGATGCCGCCTACAAGCACCGCGAGGATCTCATCGACGCGCTGCTCTGTGCCTGGACGGCGTCGCTCTGGCACCGCTACGGCACCGCACGCAGCCAGGTCCTCGGTGCCGCTGACCCGCTGGTCGTGGACGGTCGCCGGGGCACCATCATCGCGCCGGCCCGCCTTGAGCAGCGTCGCGGCGACGACCGTGTCCGGGCCGCCGCACTCGCTGCCGCCGCGTTCAGCGCACCGGCAGCCAGCGCCCCTTCACTCGTTCGGTGACCAGCCAGCTCACCGGGGCGGCGACCCGCCGGGTCTTCGCAACGACGTGGTCGCCGATGGCCAATGCGGCGGTGCCGTCGTCGGCGGTGAAACGCACCGTGGCGCGGGCCGACCCGGCCACCACGGCCAGGTCGGAGGCCTCCACGGTGGTGAGCTCCGCGGCGGCGCCGGCGGCGGCGGGCAGTACGGCCTCCGGTCGCACCCCAGGCTGCAGGGCGCCGATAGACATGATCACGCGGTAGGACGGCATTGCCCCAGAGTACGGGGCCTCACTCAGGCGGCGGCAGCTGCTGCAACGACCAGGTGTTGCCGTCGGGGTCGGAAAAGTACACGAAGCGACCCCAGTCCTGCTCGTCCACCTCGCTGGCCTCCACGCCTGCGGCCACCAGCTGGGCCCTCGCGGCATCCGCGTCGGCGACGACCATCTGCACGCCCCGCTGCGAGCCGGGCGGCATATCGGTCATGCACTCGCCGAGCACGATCGAGCACGCGGATCCCGGCGGGGTCAGTTGCACGAACCGCATGGCCTCGTTGACCCTCTGGTCGTAGTCGGCGTTGAAGCCGACCTGGTCGACGTAGAACGCCTTGGCCCTGTCGACGTCGGTGACCGGGATACTGACGAGTTCGATCTTCATGTCCATGGCGAACCTCCGGTGATGGGCTGAGTGTCACTCGAACGGCGCCAGCCTACGACGGAGCGGGTGCCGCCGCTAGAAGCGGATGTCGCGGCGCGACCGGGTGACCTCGGCCAGCACGTCGGGCAGCACCTGCACCCCGGTGCCCGGGCCGGTCGGCACCCTCAGGTGCCCGTCCTCGAGTACGAACGGGGCGGTGAGGTCCTGGGCGTAGTAGCGGTCAGAGGCCGAGGTGTCCCCCGGCAGCACGAAGTTGGGCAGGCCGGCGAGGGCCACATTGGCGGCCCGGCCGATTCCCGTCTCGAGCATCCCGCCGCACCAGACCGGCACCCCGTGCGCGGCGGCCACGTCGTGGATGCGGCGGGCCTCGAGGTAGCCGCCCACCCGCGACGGCTTGACGTTGATAATGCTGCACGCGCCCAGGCTGATCGCCGCAGCGGCGTCCTGCGCCGACTCGATCGACTCGTCCAAGCACACCGGGGTGCCAATCAGCCGGGCCAGCGCCGCGTGCCCGAGCAGGTCCCGCTCGCCCAGCGGCTGCTCGATCAGGAGCAGGTCGAACGGGTCGAGCCGGGCGAGGTGCCGGGCATCCGCCAGCGTGTATGCGGTGTTCGCATCGACCTGCAGCAGCAGGTCGGGGCCGAACCTCTCGCGCACGGCACGCACCGGGGCGAGGTCCCAGCCCGGTTCGATCTTGAGCTTGATGCGCAGGTAACCCTGGGCGAGGTAGCCGGCCACGGCCTCGAGCAGCTCGTCGACGGTGTCCATGATGCCCACCGAGACGCCGGCCGGCACTGTGTCGTGCACGGCGCCGAGGTAGCCGCCGAAAGATTGGCCGCTCTGGCGCAGCTGGGCGTCGAGGATGGCCGCCTCCAACACGGCCTTGGACATCTGGTGGCCCTTGACCGGGGCGAGGGCGGAGCCCACCCGCTCGGCAGTGAGGTCGTCACCGAGGGCCTGCAGCCGCGGGATGAGGTGGTCGCGGATCACCAGGTCGCTGGCATCGATGAACTCCGAGCTGTACAGCGGCCGCACCTCGGCGGCACACTCCGCCCAGCCCTCGGCGTGGGCGGTCGACACCTGCACCAGGGTGATTTCCCGTTCGGTGATGGTGCCGAACGAGGTGCGGAACGGCCGCACCAGCGGCAGGCTCACCCGGCGCAGCTCGATGTTCTCGATTCTCATGTGCCGGCGCTTTTCATGAACGGAGTCTAGCCACACCGGATTTCGGGGCGCATGCCCAGCCATCCGCACGGGATCGTCGATTAGGGTTCGAAGAATGAGCAGCCTCGTTGATGGATTCGTGAGCAGTTGGCGTTCGCACCTGCTTGTCACCCTCTCGGGCAACGACGAGGGCCGACCGGCTTGGGTCGGCACCATGGAGCTGGGCGACGATGCCGGCTTCTTCGGCCCGGGTTCGGCGTCCTGGGCGGTGCACGGCGGCATGGCCACCATGGTCGCGGGCATCCGGGCGCTGCTTATGCAGACCCTGCACCCTGGCGCGATGGCCGGCGTGCACGACTGGTCCAGGTACCGGGAGGATCCGCTCGGCCGGCTCAGCGGCACCATCCAGTGGTTGGTCACGGTGACGTTCGCCGCCACGGAACAGGCCGAGCGTGAGTCGGGCCGGGTGGGCCGGTTCCACGAACGGGTCGTGGGTAGCTACGTCGACGCGCAGGGTGTTCAGCGGCCATACTCTGCCGGCGACCCCGAGCTGCTGTCCTGGGTGCACGTGGTGTTCACGGATGCCTTCCTGGCCAGCCACAGGCTCTGGGGCGGCCCGATCCCCGGCGGCGCCGACAGATACGTGCGGGAGTGGGCCAAGGCCGGCGAACTCGTCGGCGTGCAGGACCCGCCCCGGACGGACGCCGAGCTCGCTTCGCAACTGCGGGCGTTTTCCGACGCGGGTGTGCTGATGGGCGGCGACCGGGTCGCGGAGGCCGTGCGGTTCATCAGGCACCCGCCGCTCCGGCGCGGCATGCTGCCGTTCTACCGCATCATGTTCGCCGGCGCCGTGGCATCGATCCCGGTCGAATACCGACGGATGCTGGGCCTTCGCCGCAGCCCCCTACCCGTGCTCTGGGCCACCGGCGCTGTGCTCGGCCTGGTGCGGCTGCTGCTCGGCGCGTCCTCCACCTCGGAGGACGCGGCCCGGGCCCGTATCGCCCGCCTCGCCGTGTCCTAGCCGCGCACCCGGCGGGATTCTCGGAGGAGGGTGCGGGTGATGGCTCCGGCGGTGGCGGCGACCAGGGCCGCCGCGATGGCCAGGACCGGCGCACTCGGCTGCACGATCGGCTGGCCGGCGAGGGCCTGGCCGGTCACCAGGGCCAGCACGCCCAGGTAGAGGCCGACCAGGGCGCGCAGAATGCCGCGGCGCGCGAGCGGACGGGCGAGGGCGGGCATCCGTCGGGCGAGGGCTTCGAGCAGCAGGGCCGCCAGCGGCAGCACCTGCAGGGCGTGCATACCCACGAAGTGCGGGATGCGCAGGTCGCCGGCCACGGTGCTCCAGCCCAGCAACGGCAGGCTCGGACCGCCGTCGGCGACTCCGACGGTGTGCGCGCCCACGATGCCCTGGTAGTCGTCGAGCTGGGCCGCGGTGGGTCCGGTCATCAGGAACGCCAGGCCCATGCCAACCAGGGCGATGAGCAGCCCGGAGCGGATCGCGAGGGCCCGGCCCGGGTCGCCGAGGTCGGCGCGGAGCAACAGGATGGCGATGGGCACGGCGGCGACCCAGACCGTGACGATGGATGCCGCCATGACCGACCAGAGGGCAGCGTGGAACCCCGTCGACACGTTGAAGTGGCTGGTCAGGCCGGCCGCGGCCGCTCCCACGATGATCACCATCTCCACGACCAGGAACACGGCCGCGACGGTGCCGGCCCACCAGGCCAGTCGACGAGACCGAGCCTTAGCCGCTGGCAACAGCCCGATCAGCCAGGACAGGGTCACGGCGTAGACGCCCACCGAGATGGCGAACTTGAGCGGCTTGGCCCAGAGGGGCGCCCCGGTGACGGTGCGGGGATCGACAGCGAGGCCCACCAGAGCGCCGGCGGCGACCACGGCCATCGTGAGAGCGAGCCAGAGCAGCGGTCGGTGCCACCTGATGGTGGGCGGGGCGCCGGACGCGGGGCCGGTGAGCAGGGTGCTGCGAAACGCGGTTCTGGTTCCGGTGCGAGTACTGGCCATGATGACGAACTCCTGACGGGATGGGGGGACTTACGGGTTGGGCGGTGCTGGATACCGGCGGGCGGAGACGTGCTCCTGCGCCGCTCGGCGGAGGGCGGCAAAGAGGGCATCGCCGAGCACTGTGCCCACGACCACCATCTCCGTCTTGGATTCGCGGTCGGTGCGGGCGTCGATCTCGTCGAGGTCGGCCTCGGCCACGGCGAGCGCCGCGGCCGCGTAGCCGGGCACCCAGCCGCTGAGGTCGGGCTGGCCGAGCTCGGCGAAGGTCTGCAGCACCCGGGCCGCGGCCAGGCGGCCGGGATTGTCCGGCGACACGTGCCATCCGCTCAGCACCGCATCGACCTGGGCCACGGCCTCGGGCGACAGCGCCGCACCGTCGATCTGGGGCGAGACCGTGCGCTGGGCGATGTCGAATGTGTGGGACAGGCCCAGGTCCGAGTCGATGGCATCGATCACCTGGTGGGCGGCGGCGATGCTGAGTCCGCCCACCTCCAGCAGGCCACGGATGACGCGCAGCCGGCGCAGGTGCTCCGGCCCGTACAACGACTGGTTCGGACCCTGCCGCTCCCCCGCCGGCAGCAGGCCCTCCCGCAGGTAGTACTTGATCGTCGCCACCGGGATCCCACTGGTCGTGCTCAGCTGCGCCATCCTCATGCAGATAGTTTAGCTATCGGATAGTGACACTGTCTATACCTGGGAGCTGCGGCGCGATCACAGTTACACCGCGATTACAGTTGCACAGTGTCCCAACGCCCCGCCATCCCCATCCCGCCGACAGTGCGCGCCACCCTACGTCGGCCGAAGGCCCTCAGCGTCGAGGTGCTCGCAGGAGTGGTCACCACCCTGGCGCTGATCCCCGAGGTGATCTCGTTCTCGATCATCGCCGGTGTCGACCCGAAGGTGAGCCTGATCGCCTCGGTGGTTCTGGCCATCTCGATGTCGTTCCTCGGCGGCCGCTCCGCCATGATCACCGCAGCCGCGGGCGCCGTGGCCCTGGTGGTGGCGCCGCTCGTGAAGGACCACGGGGTGGAATACCTGCTGCCCGCGGTGTTGTTGGCCGGGATCGTGCAGATCCTCTTCGGTGTCACGGGCCTGGCCCGGCTGATGCGGTTCATCCCGCGGTCGGTGATGATCGGCTTCGTCAACGCGCTGGGCATCCTGATCTTCGTCGCCCAGGTGCCGCACCTTCTGGATGTTCCGTGGCTGGTCTACCCGCTGTTCGCCCTCACCATCCTCATCGTGCTCGGGCTGCCCCGATTCACCAGGGTGGTGCCCGCCCCGCTGGTGGCCATCGTGGTGGTCACCGCGATCGCCATGACCTGGCACCTGGCCGTGCCCACCGTCGGCGACCAGGGCGACGTGTCCGGCGGCCTGCCCGGCATCACCCCGCTGCTCGTACCGCTGAACCTGGAGACCCTGCAGATCATCTGGCCCACCGCGCTGAGCGTGGCCTTCGTGGGGCTCGTGGAGACCCTGCTCACCGCCAAGCTCGTCGACGACATCACCGACACCCGCTCCCCCAAGGGCCGCGAGGCGTGGGCGCTGGGGATCGCGAACATGCTCGCGGGCCTCTACGGCGGCATCGCCGGCTGCGCGATGATCGGCCAGACCGTCGTGAACGTGAAGCTCGGCCGGGCCCGCACCCGCATCTCCACCTTCGTGGCCGGGGCCTTCCTGCTGTTGCTGGTCACCGCGCTCAGCGGCCTGATGGAGCAGATCCCCATGGTGGCCCTGGCCGCCGTGATGATGGTCGTGGCCATCACCACCGTCAACTGGCACAGTGTGCGTCCGGGCACGCTGCGCCGGATGCCCGTGCCCGAGACCGTCGTGATGCTCACCACGGTCGCCGTGGTCGTGGCCACCCACAACCTGGCCATCGGCATCGGCGCCGGCGTCGTGCTGGCCATGGTGCTGTTCGCGCGGCGGGTGGCGCACGTGGTGCGTGTGGACCGGGTGCTCGCCGACGACGGCCAGTCGGTGCGCTACGCGGTGAGCGGACCGCTGTTCTTCGGCAGCAGCAACGACCTCGTCGAGCAGTTCTCCTACGGGGTCGACCCCGCCGTCATCGACGTGGACCTGTCCCAAGCACAGATCTGGGATGCGTCCACCGTCGCGGTGCTCGACTCCGTCGAAACGAAGTACCGCCAGCACGGCGCCACGGTCACCTTCCACGGCCTGGACGAGCGTAGCCGGGCCATGCACGGGCGACTCACCGGGCAGTTGTAGCCCGGCCAGGGTGCCGCCACCCGCTCGTGACATGTGACGTGCGCGGCGGCACGTGTTGTGCGTCGCGGCACACGTTATGCGCGGCGGCACATGTTCTAGCGCGTGCCGCCGGAACTAAGGTGTGCCGCGGGAGCCAACGCGTGCCGCGAGCCGCCCCTACGCCCCGGCGAAGAACGCGCCGATCGCGGCGGACAGCGAGAACGGGTCGTTCACATGGGCAAGCTCCCGCGCGGAGTGCATCGACAGCAGCGGGATGCCCACATCCACGGTGCGGATGCCCAGCCGGGTGGCCGTGAGCGGCCCGATCGTGGAGCCGCAGGGCACCGTGTTATTCGACACGAACTCCTGAAACGGCACGCCGGCAGCGGCACTGCAGCGCGCCCAGAGGGCCGCACCGGCCGCATCCGTCGCGTAGCGCTGGTTACCGTTGATCTTGAGCAGCGGGCCCCGGCCGGCCAACGGCACGTTGGCCGGGTCGTGCCGCTCCGGGTAGTTCGGGTGCACGGAATGGCCGGCGTCGGCCGAGACGCACCAGGAGTCGGCGTAGGCGCGCTTCCGCTCCGACATCGTGGCACCGAGGTCATCGCCGATGCGGCTGAGGGTGTCGTCGAGCATCGGCCCGCTCGCCCCCGACCTGGACTGCGACCCCAGCTCCTCGTGGTCGAACGCGGCGAGCACGTTGATGGTCTCCTCGCTGCCCGAGGACCGGATCAGCGCCACCAGGCCGGCGTGCACCGAGGAAAGGTTGTCCATCCGGCCCGCGGCGAAGAGCTCGTTGTGCAGGCCGAACCGGGCCGGCGGGTTGGTGTCGGCGGTGAGGATGTCGTAGCCGGCGACGTCCTCAGGCGCCACCCCGGCGAGCGCGGCCAGATGCCCGACCAGGTCGGCCTGGCGGAGGTCGCCCACCCCGAACACCGGGTTGAGGTGCCGCTGCCGGTCGAGGCTGAGCGCCTCGTTGGCGGTGCGGTCCAGGTGCACGGCCAGCTGCGGGATGCGCAGGAACGGGCCGGTGCGCACCAGGTGCGCCACCCCGTCGGTGCTGACCAGCCGGCCGGCGAGCTCGAGCTCACGGTCGAGCCAGGAGTTGGCCAGCGGACCGCCGTACACCTCGACGCCGGCCTGCAGCCAGCCGTAGGACCCGGTGGTGGGCTTGGGCTTGAGCTTGAAGCCCGGTGAGTCGGTGTGCGACCCGAGGATCCGGAACGGAGTGGTCGGCGTGGCCCCGGCCGGTTGCACCCACGCGACGATGGCGCCGTCCCGCACGACGTAGAAGCGGCCGGCGCTCGTGCCGGCCGTCCAGTCATCCGCCTCGTCGCGGCGCTCGAATCCGGCGTCGTCGAGCCGCCGGGCGGCCTCGGCTGCCGCGTGGTACGACGACGGCGACGCGGTGATGAAGCTGGCGAAGTCGTCGATGTATGCCGAGAGTGAAGTCATGACTCCATCCAACCACCCGCACCTCGACAAGCGCGGCCAGCGGTGCGACTCTCGGGACCAGACGAGGAGGCCACCGTGACCGAGACCGAGGACGAGAACGACAACCCGGTCGACCCGTGGCTGCTGCGCTTCGACGGGTTCGACCCGGAGGCGGAGGGCTACCGCGAGGCGCTGTGCACCCTCGGAAACGGCTACTGGGGCACCCGCGGCGCCGCTCCGGAGGCGCGCACGGATGCCGTGCACTACCCGGGCACCTACCTCGCCGGGGTCTACAACCCGTTGAGCACCGAGGTACACGTGGGCGAAGCCATCGGCGAGACCGTGGCCGCCGGCGAGCCCGGTATCCGCACCCCGTTCGAGCCCTCGCCCGGCGCGCCGACGGCGGGGGTTCCCGGTGAACACGTGCGCGACGACGAACACCTGGTGAACGCCCCCAACTGGCTCTCCCTCTGGTTCCGCACCGGCGGCGGCAGCAGCAGTGTGGGCGACTTCACCGCCCCCGACACCGGCTGGTTCCATCCGGAGACCGCGGACCTGCTCGACTACAACCAGGAACTCGACCTGCGCCGTGGTCTGCTCACCCGGCTGATGCGGTTCCGTGACGCGCGCGGCCGTGTCACCCGGGTGCAGAGCCGGCGGTTCGTGTCCCAGGCGTCGCCTCACGTTGCGGTGCTCGAGACCACCTTCGTCGCCGAGGACTGGTCGGGGCCGCTGACCGTGCGTTCGGCCATCGATGGCCGGGTGGCCAACCGCAACGTGGCCACCGACAGACTGCTCGCCCACCTGCACCTGATGCCTCGCACCACGCGGGAGCTGAGGGGGGACGCGGTGCTGCTCGAGGTGGAGACCACCCGGTCGGGCATCCACATCGCCATGGCCGCCCGCACCCGCGCCTATTCCGGCGACACCCTGCTCGAACCCGAGAGACGATTTCTCACCGACTCCAGCCGCTGGGTCGCCCACGAGTTCGACCTCACCCTCGAGAGGGGCGTCCCCCTCCGGGTTGAGAAGGTCGTCGTCGTGAGCACCTCCAGGGACCGTGCGATCCTCTCCCCCTCGATGGCGGTGGCCACCTGGCTCGGCCGGCTTCCGGAGACCGCCGAGCTCCTGGGCGCGCACGAGCGGGAATGGGAGATTCTCTGGGACGAATTCGCGGTGCACCTGCACGATGGTTCGCGGCAGTCGCTCGCGCTCAACGTCAACACCTTCCACGTTCTGCAAACCGTGGCCGCTGTGGATGCCGACCTCGACGCCGGTGTGCCCGCCCGCGGACTGCACGGTGAGGGGTACCGCGGCCACGTCTTCTGGGATGAGATGTTCGTCTACCCGGTGCTCACCCTGCGCCGGCCCGACCTCAGCCGCATCCTGCTGGGCTACCGGTACCGTCGGTTGGGCGAAGCCAGGGCCGCCGCGACTGCCGCCGGCCACGAGGGCGCCAGGTTTCCCTGGCAGAGCGGCATCGATGGCCGCGAGGTCACCCCCACCGAGCTCTTCAACCCGCGCACC
Organism: Cryobacterium sp. LW097; assembly: GCF_002205495.2. Taxonomy (GTDB): domain Bacteria; phylum Actinomycetota; class Actinomycetes; order Actinomycetales; family Microbacteriaceae; genus Cryobacterium; species Cryobacterium zongtaii. The sequence continues at coordinate 2,595,381 of NZ_CP021992.1, forward strand.
AACCGGTGGATGCCGGACCACTCGGGCCTGCAGCACCACGTGGGCCTGGCGATCGCCTACAGCGTGTGGGGCTACTACCAGGCCACCGGAGATGTCGAGTACCTGATCGAGCAGGGCGCCGAGCTGCTGCTGGAGATCGCCAGGTTCTTCGCGTCCCTCACCGACTACGACGACGTGTTCGACAGGTTCGACATCGGCGGGACGATGGGGCCCGACGAGTTCCACGACGGGCTCCCCGGCCATCCCGGCGGGGGTGTGCGCACCAACGCGTACACCAATGTGATGGTCGCCTGGCTGATGCGTCGCGCCGTCGACACCGTCGCCGTGCTCGAGGGCCGGGCCTGCCGGCCGTTGTGGAACCGGCTGCGGCTCGGGCCCGACGAGGTGGACACCTGGGAAAGGATCGGCCGGCGCCTGCGGCTGGCCTTCCATGCCGACGGGGTGATCAGCCAATTCGACGGGTACGAGGCCCTGCCCGAGCTGGACTGGGCGCACTACCGGGACACCTACGGCAGCACTGACCGTTCGTTGGGCCGCCTGGACCTGATCCTCAATGCCGAGGGTGACAGCAGCAACAACTACAGGGTCGCCAAGCAGGCCGACGTACTGATGCTGCTCTACCTGTTCTCGGCCGAGGAGCTGCGCGACCTGGTCGAGGAGCTGGGCTACTCGCTCTCCCCCGACCAGATCAGGCGCACGGTCGAGTTCTATCGCACTAGGTCGACGCACGGCTCGACGCTGAGCAATGTGGTGCATTCCTGGGTGGATGCCCGCGCCGACCGCGAACGCTCCTGGGACTCGCTCTGCCGGGCGCTGACCAGCGACCTCGACAACGGCCGGGGCGGCACCACCCACGAGGGCATCCACCTGGGCGCGATGGCGGGGTCCGTCGACATGGTCGTGCGCTGCTACACCGGCCTGGAGATCCGCGACGACATGCTCTGGCTGCACCCCGTGCTGCCGGCCCGGCTCGAGAAGATCGCCTTCAGCATCAACTACCGAGACCAATCGGTGCACGTCGAGGTCACGCCGACCACCCTCAGGCTTCAGCTGCCCAGCGGAGGGGCCACGCCCATCCGGGTGCGCGTCGAGGGGCGGGAGGCGCAGCTGTATCCGGGGCAGACCCACGATTTTGTACTCGGCACGGCGTGAAGCGTGTCAGGGGGTCCCGTTAGCCTGAGGGAATGGCCAGAAACGTCGCAACCAGCACCACCGTCTCCCTGCCCGACCTGCTCGATTTTGTGCGGCCGCGGCACCGGATGCTGCTCGCCACCACCCGCAGCGACGGCCGGCCGCAGATGTCGCCGGTCTCCGGCGGCGTCGACGATGCGGGCCGACTGGTGATCTCCTCCTACCCGTCGCGGGCAAAGACCCGAAACGCCGAACGCGACCCGCAGACGTCGGTGCTCGTGCTCTCGGACGAGTGGGACGGCGCCTGGGTGCAGGTCGACGGCACCGCCGAGATCCTGCACATGCCGGCCGCCGGCGACGGACTGGTCGATTACTACCGCTGCATCGCCGGCGAACACCCGAACTGGGTGGAGTACCGCCGGGCCATGGCCCTGCAGGACAAGTCCTTGATCCGGATCACGCCCACCCGATGGAGCCCGATCGCGACCGGCGGGTTCCCCGCCGATGTGGCCTCCAGGCTCGACGCGCTGTGACGCCGAATACCCGCGAGGCCGCCCTCGAGATCCTGCGCACCCTGGTGGGCCGGCCCGACGCCGACTTCCACGAGGGCCAGTATGAGGCCATCGAAACCCTCGTCGACCAGCGCCGCCGGGCCCTCGTGGTGCAGCGCACCGGCTGGGGCAAGTCGGCGGTCTACTTCGTCGCGACCCTGCTGCTGCGCCGCCAGGGTGCCGGCCCCACCATCCTGGTGTCCCCGCTGCTGGCCCTGATGCGTGACCAGGTGGCCGCCGCTGCCCGCGCCGGCGTGCGGGCCGTGTCGATCAACTCTGCCAACGCCCACGAGTGGACCGACGTGCTCGCTGCGCTCCGCGCGGACGAGGTCGACGTTCTGCTGGTCTCCCCCGAACGCCTGAACAACCCGTCCTTCCGCGACGAGCAGCTGCCCGCGCTGCTCGAGCGGGTGGGGCTGCTCGTGGTCGACGAGGCGCACTGCATCTCGGACTGGGGCCACGACTTCCGGCCGGACTACCGGCGCCTGCGGGACCTGATCGCGGCGATGCCGGCCGGGGTGCCGGTGCTGGCCACCACGGCCACGGCCAACAGCCGGGTGGTGACGGATGTGGCGGAGCAGGTAGCGGTCGGGGGCAGTGACGTCGTCACCATCCGCGGCCCCCTCGCCCGCGCGTCACTGCGCCTGGGCGTGTTGCGCCTGCCGGACTCCCGCGCCCGGTTGGCCTGGCTGCTCAGCCACCTCGCCGAGTTGCCCGGCAGCGGCATCATCTACACCCTCACGGTCTCGGCCGCCGAGGACACCGCCCGGCTGCTGCGGGATGCCGGCCACGCCGTCCGTGCGTACACCGGCCAGACCGACACCACCGAACGCGAGGAGTCCGAGGGGCTGCTCAAGGCCAACCAGGTGAAGGCCCTCGTGGCCACCAGCGCCCTGGGCATGGGCTTCGACAAGCCCGACCTGGGCTATGTGCTGCATCTCGGCGCCCCCAGCAGCCCGGTCGCCTACTACCAGCAGGTCGGCCGTGCCGGCCGTGCCACTGAGAATGCCGACGTGTTGCTGCTGCCGGGTGTCGAAGACGAGGCCATCTGGCAGTACTTCGCCACCTCGTCGATGCCCAGCCAGCACAAGGCCGAGGCCGTGCTGCAGGCGCTACACGCCAACGGTGGCGCCCCGCTGTCCACGCCCGCCCTGGAGTCCCGGGTCGACCTCCGGCGTTCCCCGCTGGAACTGCTGCTCAAGGTGCTCGACGTCGACGGCGCCGTGCGCCGGGTGACCGGCGGCTGGCTGGCCACCGGACAGCCCTGGGTCTACGACAGCGATCGCTACGAACGCATCGGCGCGGCAAGGGTGGCCGAGCAGAACGCCATGCTCGACTATGAACGCATCTCCGGCTGCCGGATGGAGTTCCTCCAGCGCGCTCTCGACGACGACACCGCCGTGCCCTGCGGCCGCTGCGACAACTGCACGGCCCCCTGGTACCCCACCGACGTTCAGGCCGATGCGGCGAGCACCGCGGCCTCGGCCCTGGACCGGGTGGGCGTGGCCCTGGAACCCCGCGCCCAATGGCCCACCGGCGCCGACAGGCTCGGCGTGAGCGCCAAGGGCCGCATCGACGCCGGCGACAGGGTGCTGCCCGGTCGCGCTCTGGCCCGACTCACCGACCTGGGCTGGGGCAACACCCTGCGCGATACTTTCGCGCCCAACACCCCGGATGCGCCCGCCTCGCCGGCGCTGCTGGCCGCCTGCGTGCGGGTGCTCGCCGAGTGGGGCTGGGCCGAACGGCCCGTGGGGGTGGTGGCCATGCCGTCCCGCCGGCATCCGCTACTGGTGGCCTCGGTGGCAGCCGAACTCAGCCGGGTGGGGCGGCTGCCGCAACTGGGCACGCTGAGCCTGGTGGGCGCAGGGCCCACCGGCGAATCCGGCGGCAACAGCGCCTACCGGCTCTCCAGCGTCTGGGGTGCCTTCGAGGTCGGCCCGGAGCTGGCCGCCAACCTGGCCGGAGCCGACGGGCCGGTGCTGCTGGTCGACGACCTCGGCGACAGCCGGTGGACCCTCACCGTCGCCGGCCGGCTGCTCCGCCGCGCGGGCGCGCCGGGCGTGCTGCCGTTCACGCTGGCGCTGCGGTCGTAGCCGAGCTACTTCACGGCGTGGAGCCGAAAACTCTCCCGCTCGCCGGCCTCGTTGGTGTCCTGGCTGTGCGCGGCGAGCACCGACAGACGCACCAGGTCGGCTCCGCGCAGGCCGGGCCAGCCCTGCACCAGTCGGCGCCATTCGCTGGGCACCGCGGCCAGGCCCCACTGGGCGGCGAGCAGCGCACCGGCTATGCCGGCCACAGCGTCGGTGTTACCGCCGCCGCGCACGGCCGCCTCGATGCCCAGACGGTACTGGCCGGCATCCGCTGTCGCGCCGGGCTCGTCACGGGTGTGCACGATGGCCGACCAGGCACCCTGCACCGCCTGCACGACCCAGCCGTTGCGCGTGAAATCGCGGGGCTGGCGGCGCTCGGCGTGGTTGATGCGCGCCGACCAGAGTTCACGCCGGCCCGGCGACAGGGTGCCCAGACCCACCCGCAGGTCGAGTTCTCCGGTAAGGACGGTGTGGCGGATGGCCAGCCCCCAGAGCACGCAGGCGTCCCCGGCGTCGGTCTCGCAGTGTGTGAGCTCGCTCAGCCGGCGTGCGGCGTCGGCCAGGCCGTCGGGATCGTGCAGGAACGCCAAGGCCACCGGGGCGGTGCGGAGCAGGCAACCGTTGCCGGCGCTTCGGCCCACTCTGTCGTGCCGAGCGCGGGCGGCGGCTCGTACGGCGGCGGCCGTCCGGTCCGGTCCGGACAACGCGGCGTCGAGCTGGTTGCCGGCGTACGGCGCGGTGTCGGCCCAGTCCACCCACTCCGCGGTGATGAGGTCGAGAGTGGACTCCTGGCGCAGATCGAGTCCGTCGGCCACGGCGCGCGCCACCGGGACGGCCAGGGCCGTGTAGTCGGTCCACTCCCCTCGGGCCCAGGTCGTGCCGGCTCCGCCGCGCATCCCCACCACCGCGGTGGGCGGCAGCGGACCCCCGTAGGCGTATCCGGCACCGAGGGCATCCCCACAGGCCATGCCGAGCAAAACAGCGGCCGAACGATCGTGCTGAGCCGACGACAATTTCATGCGTACTCCTTCGGGTTGAGTGCGACGGCGGCAGCATATGCCGAAAGCCCCGGAGCCGACAGGTTCTCGAACGGGGGGGCACGGGAGTCGTCACAGCGTCATCCGGCGTCATCGGAATATTCAGAACCGGGCCGGGCTTGTTAACCTGGTACGTACGCCCGCATCTTGATCAGCACATTGGATGAACACATACATGAAGCGCCACCTCGTCTCCGCCACCGTCCTCACCATTGCCGCCGCGGTGGCCCTGACCGGGTGCAGCGCCTCCGCCGGTGATTCCGGCAGCGACGGCGCCGCGGCCGGCACCGACGAGTCGCTGAGTTCGGTCCTCGAATCCGGCACCCTGACCATCGGCACCGAGGGCACCTACCGGCCGTTCTCGTACCACGCCGACGGTTCCGGCGAGCTCACCGGTTATGACGTCGAGGTGGCCCGCGCCGTCGCCGACCAGCTGGGCGTTGAGGCCGAATTCGAAGAGACCCAGTGGGACGCGATCTTCGCCGGCCTCGAAGCCGGCCGTTTCGACACCATCGCCAACCAGGTGTCGATCACCCCGGAGCGCGTGGAGGCTTACACGTTCTCCACCCCGTACACCTACTCCACCGGCGTCATCGTGGTACCGGAGGACAACACCTCTATCGCGTCGTTCGCCGACCTGGCCGGCAAGACCACCGCCCAGTCGCTCACCAGCAACTGGTACACGCTGGCCACCGAGAGTGGCGCCACCGTGCAGTCCGTTGAGGGCTGGGCCCAGTCCGTCGCCCTCGTGGAGCAGGGCCGCGTCGACGCCACCGTCAACGACAAGCTGACCTACCTCGACTACAAGAAGCAGACCGGCGCCGCGGGCCTGAAGATCGCCGCGGAAACCGAGGAGCGCTCCGAGAGTGCCTTCGCTTTCGCCCCCGAGGGCACCGCTCTGGCCGAGGCCGTGTCGGATGCCCTCGCCACGCTCAGCGAGGACGGTACCCTGGCCGCCATTTCCGACACCTACTTCGGAGCTGACGTCTCGCAGTGAGCGAGTCCACCTGGCAACTCCTGCTGGATTCGCTGTGGCCCCTGATCCACGGTGCCATCACCGGAACGATCCCGTTGGCCCTGGCGTCGTTCGCGATCGGACTCGTGCTGGCCCTGGGCCTGGCGTTGATGCGTCTGTCGAAGCGCCGGTGGCTGTCCTCGATCGCACAGGTCTATATCTCCATCGTGCGTGGCACCCCGCTGCTGGTGCAGTTGTTCGTGATCTTCTACGGCCTGCCCTCGCTGGGCATCGTCATCGACCCGTGGCCCAGCGCCATCGTCGCGTTCTCGATCAACGTCGGCGGCTACGCAGCCGAGGTGATCCGAGCCGCCATCCTCTCGGTGCCCAAGGGCCAGTGGGAGGCCGCGTACATGATCGGCATGTCGCACCGGCGTGCCCTCACCCGCATCATCCTGCCGCAGGCGGCCCGGGTGTCCGTGCCGCCGCTCTCCAACACCTTCATCAGCCTGGTCAAGGACACCTCCCTGGCCTCGCTGATCCTGGTCACCGAGCTGTTCCGCGAGGCCCAGCAGGTGGCGGCCTTCAGCCAGCAGTTCATGGCCCTGTACCTCGAGGCCGCCCTGCTCTACTGGGTCATCTGCCTGGTGCTCTCCAGCGGCCAGGGCGTGCTTGAAAAGCGATTGGACCGCTATGTCGCCCACTGACCAGAAGCTGCTCACGGTTCGAGGCCTGCAGAAGAGCTTCGGGGACAACCAGGTCTTGAAATCCATCGACCTCACCGTCGCGCGCGGCGAGGTGCTCGCGCTGATCGGGCCGTCAGGCTCGGGCAAGACCACCGTGCTCCGCTGCCTGAACGGCCTGGAGATCGCCGACGGCGGCACCATCGAGATCATCGGAGCGGATGACGCGACTCACGCACCCGTGACCATCGACTTCGCCGCTGCCCACGGATCCCGCGCCGGCGTTCCGAAGAAGACCCTCGGCACATTGCGGGACCGCTCGGCGATGGTCTTTCAGCACTACAACCTCTTTCCGCACAAGACCGTGCTCGAAAATGTGATGGAAGGACCCGTCGTCGTGCAGCGGCGCCCCCGCGCCGAGGTCGAGACCGAGGCCCTGGCGCTGCTGGAGAGGGTCGGCCTCGGTGAGAAGCGCGACAGCTACCCGTTCGAACTGTCCGGTGGGCAACAGCAGCGGGTAGGCATCGTCCGGGCCCTGGCCCTCCGACCTACCCTGCTGCTCTTTGACGAGCCGACCAGTGCCCTGGACCCCGAGCTTGTCGGCGACGTGCTGCGCCTGATCAAGGAGCTCGCCGCCGAGGGCTGGACGATGGTGATCGTCACCCACGAACTCGAATTCGCCCGGGAGGTGGCCACCGAGGTGGCTTTCGTCGACGGTGGCACCATCGTGGAGCACGGCGATCCGAAGGAGATGCTGCGGAACCCCCAGCACGAGCGCACCCGCCAGTTCCTGCACCGGCTGCTGTTCCCCTTCTGATCTGCACGTGCATTTTTGGGCCCTGCACTAACCTGATCAGGTGAATTCCGCTGCTGTGCCCGCCGGGCTCGACGACTCCCCGACCCCTTTCCGACGCGCTGTGGGGGTGCTGCGCATCTTGCTCGCCGCGCTCGTGCTGGCCGCTATCGTGACCCAGATCACCGACCAACTCCTGAACGACGCGTTCGACCCTGCCGCGTACTTCGGTTTCTTCACGATTCAGTCCAGCCTGATGAACGTGGTGGTGCTCTTCGTCGGCGGTGTTCTCGCGCTGCGCCTGGCTGCCGAACCCGAGCTGCTGGCGCGGGTGCGGATGTCGACGCTCGCGTACGCCGTGATCACCGGGGTGGTCTACAACCTTTTGCTGCGCAACCAGCCCGCCGACGGCACCTTCGAGGGGCTCACCTGGCCCAACGAGGTCCTGCACGTGTGGGCGCCGGCCCTGATCCTGCTCGACTGGCTGCTGGCACCGGGCCGCCCGGCGCTGGCCTGGAAACGGATCTGGTTCGCGCTGATCTACCCGCTGGTGTGGCTGGCCTATGCGTTGTTGCGCGGCACGTTCACCGACTGGTGGACCTACCCGTTCCTCAACCCCGACGAGCCGGGTGGCTGGCCGTCGGTGTTCCTCTACGTCCTGGTGATCGCCGTCGTCATCGCGGGCATCTCGGCCATCGCGATCGGGCTGAGCCGGCTGGGTCGGCGCACCTCGCCGGATCTGGAGCCGGGATTGGCCTGAGCGTCACCTGCCGTTCACCTCGGCGACGGAGACTGCAGCATGACTAATCCCGTCACGCAGCGAGTACAGGACTACACCGACCTGGTCGCCCATGGCGGCCGTGAGCTGACCGATGCCGTGGCCGTTCTCGCTGCGGGCGACGGGCCGCTCGTGGCGCACGGCCCCGGCGGTGAACATCCGGCCGGCCTGGTTCTCGCGTTGACCCTGCTCGCCGCGGGACTGCCGCACGACGAGGCCGTGGCCGCCGCGCTGCTCGCCGAGCCGCTGCCGGACGCCCTGCGGGCTGCCCTGGCCACCATCGACGCTCTCGGCGGCGCCGAACCGTACCTACTCCGGCACGGACTGACCGTGTCGCACTTCCACGCCCTGCGGGAACGGTTCTCGGGTGACGACGCCGGCCTCGCGGCCGGCGATGTGAGCTGAAGGCTCAGGTCGTCATCACCAGCCGGCGCTGCCGCATGGCCAGGAACAACGGGAACGTGAACGCGAACGCCGTGATCAACCCGAATACGACGTAGGCCCAGCCTGCGCGCATGCCGAGCCGGCGGGCCTCCACGATGATGAAGACGCTGCCGGCGATCGCCGCCACGAGCAGGTCGGTGGTCAGCGACGACACCGCCGGTCCGCTCATGGTCCAGTCGCCGATGAAGTCGCTGGCCTGCATGATCGCCTGGATGTTCCAGGTCCAGGTGCCGATCAGTCCCACGATGGCCAGGGCCAGGTAGACGAACGTCAGGGTCGTCCAGCCCGCGGCGGCGGACGAGGAGGCGGGTTGCGCGGCGGGCTCGGAAGGGGTGCGGCTCATGAACACAGTGTGCCGCGATCCGCTCGATCGCGGCGTGCCTACGGGATTATTTCGCTGTAGCCCTGCGCGGTCACCCTGATCGCGAGCTTCGCCGGGATCTGCTCCTTCATCGACTCGACGTGGCTGATCAGGCCGATGGTGCGGCCGCCGGCCCGCAGGCTGTCGAGGGTACTCATGGCCGTCTCGAGGGTCTCGGCGTCCAGCGACCCGAATCCCTCGTCCACGAAGAGGGTGTCCAGCGCGATGCCGCCGGCCTGGTTGGAGACCACCTCAGCGAGCCCGAGTGCCAGGGCGAGCGACGCGAGGAAGGTCTCGCCGCCGGACAGCGAGTGAGTCGCCCGGGCCCGGCCGGTGTGCTCGTCCCGGATCGCCAGCCCGAGTCCGGCCTGGCTGCCACGGTATTGCAGTGCGTCGTCGTGTTCGAGCGCGTACCGGCCGCCGGTCATGGTGCGCAGCCGGTTGTTCGCCGCGGCGATGATCTCCTCGAGCTGCGCGGCCAGCACGTAGGTCTCCAGCTTCATGCGCTTGGTGTTCGGGTCGTCGCCGTGCACCACGGCGGCGAGCTGACGCACCTGGGCCTGGGTGGTGAGCAGGTCCGCGGCGAGGGCGAACCGGGCCCGGGCATCCCCCACCAGGGCGGTGAGCGCGGTGGCACGTTCACGCAGCGATTCCCGGCGGGCTAGGGCGTCGTCGCGGGCGGCGCCGGCGGCCTGAAGGGCGAGCCGGGTCGGGTCGAGGTCGATGGGGTTCTCGGGCAGCCCGGCCAGGTCGGCCTCGGCCAGCACCCCGCGGGCGCCGGCGAGGTCGTCGTCGTAGGCGCGGATGGCGGCCTGACCAGCCTGCATCTCGGCCGGGCTGAGCCGGGCGAGTCCGGCGGCGGCCTCGTCGGCGAAGCCCTCCTCGTGCAGCTGCGCCACCAGCGCCTCGGTGCGTGCCTCGGCCGCCCGCCGGGCCGACGCGGAGGTGGCCAGCGCGTCGGCCAGTGCGCGGGCGGCGTCGAGCTCGCTGTGCAGCCGGCCGGCCCGCTCGGTGACGCTGTCGAACCCGGCCCGCTGGGCCTGGACGCGGCCGGCGATGCCGTCGCGCTCGGTCCGGCGTTCCGCCAGGTGCACGGTGGCTTCGTCGCGCGCCAGCTGCAGCGGGGCCAGGGCGGCCTGGGCCTCGGCCTGGTCGACGCGCAGGCGGGCCAGCTCGGCCTCGAGGGCGGGCAGCCTGGCGCGGTGGTCGGCAGCCACGGCGAGGGCATCCTCTGCCTGCCGGAGTGCCGAATCGAGCGTGTCGGCATCATCGTCGCCGGCCCGGGTGCGGGCGGCGGTGAGTAGGGTATCGACGTCCCGGGACTGAGTGCGGGCGGCGTCGACGGCCCCCTGCCGGCGACTCATAAGGTCGCGGGCGTCGTCGAGGTCGTCCTCGGTGACGGGTGCGGCGTCGCCGGTCATGGGCGCCGGGTGTTCGGTGGCCCCGCAGACCGCGCAGGGCTCGCCGTCGACGAGACCGGCGGCGAGCTCAACGGCGAAACCGCCGAGCCGGGCGTCCACGAGCTGCTGATAGTGCAGGGCGGCCGCGGTGTTCTCCGCCACGGCCTCCCGTTCGGCGCGGTGTACCCCCACCAGTTCGGTTTCCAGCCGGCGCACGTCGTCGGCCGCGGCCAGTGCAGCCTCGGCCCGGGCCAGTGTCGCTTCGGCCTCCGGGGCGCGGGCGGCGCCGAGGGTCGCCGCGGCGAGGGCATCCGTTGCCGCGTCGATGCGCTCGGGCAGCGCGAGCAGCAGCAGCTTGGCGGCGTCGAGCGCCTCGATCTGGGCGGCCGTGCGGCGCTCGAGATCGGTGATCTGCTGGTCGAGGGCGGGCAGCCTGCGTTCCTCGACGAGCAGGTCGTCGAGGCTTCCGAGCTGGCGCAGCCTGTCGTCGATAAGGGTGCTGAGGCCGGCGGCATCTGCTGAGTCTGCGTCGTCGTCGACAAGCCGCTTCCAGGCGGCCCGGGCGGCGGTCGCTGTGGCCTCGGCCGTGCCGACCGCGGCGTCGGCGTCGATGCGGGCGCGCACCTGCGGCCAGACCCTGGCGGCGTGCTCGGCCAGGCGCAGGGCTTCCCGGCTGCCGAGCATCTCGTTCCCGCGCTCCTCGAGAGCGGTCAGCGTGCGGGCCGCCGCATCCCGGCGGTCCTGGCGTCGGCGCCGGTCCTCGGCGGCCTGGTACTCGGCGGTGGCCGCTGTCAGGGCCGCGGAGGCGGTTTCGGCGTGCCGGGTGGCGGCCGCCAGCCGGCAATCGAGGGTGTCGAGCGCCGCGTCGAACCAGCCGAGGTGGGGGTCGGCCGGGGACTCGGGTCGGGTGTCCTCGTCGTCGTCGCGCCACAGCTGGCGCAGGGTCGCGGCCACGATCCCGTCGATCTCGTGCCGCACCAGCGTCAGCTCGTCGTCGAGCACCTTGCGCCGGGTGAGCAGGTCGGTCTCCAGCTGCTGGAACCGCAGGGTGCCGAACAGGGTGCGGAGCACGGTGAGTCTGTCGTCGGTCTTGGCCAGCAGGAAGCGCTGGAACCGGTTCTGGGCCAGCAGGATCACCTGCAGGAACTGGTCCTGCTTCAACGGCAGGATCCGGCTGAGCTCGGTGCCCACATCCACCGGGCGGGCGGCGATGCCCACCCAGTCGCCGGTGCCGTCGGTGCCGGCGCTGAGCCGCTCGAGGCGCGCATCCGGCTGCGCCGTGGTGGTGCCCACGCCGCGCTTCTTGGCCTTCTCATAGCGCGGGGTGCGGTAGACCCTGTAGGTGTCGCCCTTGAGGGTGAACTCGAGCTCGACGAAGCTCGGGTCGGCCGGGTCGCAGTGGTCGCTGCGCAGCCGCAGTTCGCTGCCGTCGAACCGGGGCACCGAGCCGTACAGGGCGAAGCAGATGGCGTCCAGGATGCTGGACTTGCCCGCGCCGGTCTTGCCGGTGATCAGGAAGATTCCGTCGGCGTCGAAGCGGGTGAAGTCCACCTCCTGCTCGGTCTTGTACGGGCCGAAGCCGGCGATGCGCAGCCGGGTGATCTTCATACGGTGGCCTCGGTGGTATCGCCCAGGACCTCGGCGACCAGCTCTCGCTCGAAGGCGCTCAGGCCCACACCGTTGCGCACGAACTCCAGGAAACCGGCCACGATTTCGGGGTCGCTCTTGTGCTTGACCCGGTCGGAATAAGTGGACTCCTCGGTCGCCTGCGTGATGGTCGGGCGGTGCTCGAGGGCCACACAGTGCGGAAAGCGCTTCTGCAGGGTACGCATGCCGTCCAGCGGCCGCACCCGGTCCGTCAGCACCGCGGCGATCCAGTCGTTCTCGAACGAGGTGAAGGCGTCGTCGTGAGCGAGGGACTCGAGCTCCCCCGTGAGCACCCGCAGGCGCCGGGGAATCGGCAGGTCGACCCACTCGGTCTCGGCCAGTCCGTTCGCATCGAGATCGACGAGCCAGCCGCCGCGGGGCTTGTCGGCCTCGGCGAAGGAGTAGTGCAGCGGGGCTCCCGAGTAGCGCACCCTGTCGGTGATCTGCGCGCGACCGTGGATGTGGCCCAGCGCGACGTAGTCGGGGCCGTCGAAGACGCTCACCGGAACGAGGTCCAGGCCGCCGGCGCTGATGTCGCGCTCCACATCGCTGGCGGCGACTCCCGCTGCGAAGCAGTGCGAGAGCACCACCGAGCGGCCGCCGCGGTCGGCGAGGTCGGCGCGCACCTGCCGCATGGCCAGGCCCAGCACCTGTTCGTGGGTCTTGAGGAGCTCGTCGGGGTAGTGGTGGCGCACCAGGGCCGGTTCGAGGAAGGGGATGCCGTAGAAGTGCACGGGGCCGTGTTCGTCGTCGATCGAGATCGGGGTGCGGTACTGGTCGAACCCGGTGACCACGTGGATGCCGGCGAGCCCCGCCCACTCCGACTGGAAGCCGAGCCGGGTGGCCGAGTCGTGGTTGCCGCTGGTCATCACCACCCGGGCGCCGGTGGCGTGAAGGCGCGACAGGGTGCCGCTGAGCAGGGCGTAACTGTCGGCGGACGGTGTGGCCGAATCGAAGATGTCACCGGCCACGGCGACCACGTCGACCCCGCGTTCGCGCACGATGCCCACGAGGGCGTCGAACACGAGCGCCAAGTGGTCAAGGGTCGGGTGGGTGTGGAAGGTGCGCCCGATGTGCCAGTCACTCGTGTGCAGGATCTTCATATCACTCACGCTACCGTCGGCCACCGACAGTGCTGGCCAGAGCCCCGCGCGTGTACATTCCCCGTCGAACTCGTTTGTCGAAGGTCGACTCGAATGGAGGAAACACCATGGCACGTGTCAGCGGCAAGGTCGCACTCATCAGTGGTGGAGCACGGGGACTCGGTGCCGCGATGGCCCGTCGCCTCGTCGAGGAGGGCGCGCAAGTGGTCATCGGGGATCTGCTCGATGAGGACGGCAAGGCTCTCGTCGCCGAACTGGGCGAGGCCTGCCGGTACGTGCACCTCGACGTGACCCGCGCCCAACACTGGGACGCCGCCGTCGCCGTCGCGGTGGACGACTTCGGCGGACTCGACGTGCTCGTGAACAACGCCGGGATCGTGAACTTCGGTCCCATCGAGGAGTACACCCTGGAGTCCTGGAACACCATCATCGCGGTCAACCTCACCGGGGTGTTCCTCGGCATCAAGGCGGCGGTGCCGATGATCATCCGGTCGAAGGCGGGCTCGATCATCAACGTGTCCTCGACCGCCGGCCTGCAGGGCTACGAGGCGCTCCCCGGCTACGTGGCGGCGAAGTTCGGGGTGCGCGGGCTCACCAAGTCCGTCGCGCTGGACCTCGGCAAGTACAACGTGCGGGTCAACTCGGTGCATCCGGGCGCCATCGCCACCCCGATGACCGCCGGGCTCGATGTGCCGCAGAACCACGTGGCGCTGCACCGCATCGGCCAGGCCACCGAGGTGGCGAACCTGGTGCTGTTCCTGGCCAGTGACGAGTCGAGCTTCTCCACCGGAGCCGAGTTCCTCACCGACGGCGGCGAGCTGAGCGGCCTGTCGCACTATCAATAAGACTCACCATCCCCGGGCCCGCAACCGCCGCGTGATCCGCGCCACCAGGGCGGCCGGGTCCAGCAGGTCGTCGTCGGTGAACTGCAACAGCGGGTACTCGGGGTAGACCAGGTCACCCCTGGCCAGGAACCGGCCGTTCTCGTCGAACACGTTGTCATCGCATTCGGGTTCCGGAAGCCCGGCGAGCACGATGATCACCCGGAGCATCGATTCCCGCGGCGATTCCGAGCGCGTGCGAAGGAGCGGGAGTGCGGCTCTGGCGCGCTGTAAACCCCTGCGACCCGAATAGCCCTCAAATGCAGCCGAGAACCAGTACACCGCGCTCGACGAGGTCGTCGGGCGCGAGCCGGAGCCGATGCCCCAGAACGGCCGGTCGAGGTCGCCACGGACATCCCGCCTTCATTTCGTCTGCGAAGGCGGGAAGTCCGCCACTCACCCCGGGAACTGTCGGCTTGCATTCAGGGATCTTTGTTTATCTGTGTTTATGTTGACAAGCAAAAACAAACGGGTCTAAAGTCAGGAATACAAACTTTTGCGCGACTCCCCCGGGCCGCGTTCTCACCGTCGAGGAGGCCCGATGTTCGCCGAAGAGCGTCAGTCGATGATCGCCGAGATGGTGTCCGACCGCAGCCGGGTCACCGTAAACGAACTGGCCGTGCGCTTCGACATCACCCCGGAGACCGTGCGCCGCGACCTCTCCGCCCTCGAACTGAGCCGGCACCTGCGCCGCGTGCATGGTGGCGCCGTGGCCATCGACCGGCTGAGCATGTCCGAGGCCAGCCTCGAAGAGCGCCAGACCCAGCGCCACGACGAGAAGGCCCGCATCGCCGACGCCGCCCTGGCAATGATCCCTGCGAGCACAACGGGCTCGATCATCCTGGACTCCGGCACCACCACCGAACTGCTGGCCGACCGGCTTCTCGAGTGGACGCCGGCCAACCCCGGCGACCAGCTCCTGGTGATCACCAACGCCCTTCCCATCGCCTACAAGCTGGCCGGCAACGAGGCCATCTCGCTGCAGATCCTCGGCGGCCGGGTGCGCGGCCTCACCCGGGCCATCGTGGGCACCCGCACCACCCAGATGCTCGACGCCATGCGCCCCGACATCGCCTTCGTCGGCGCCAACGGCGTGGCCGCCGACTTCGGCTTCAGCACCCCCGACTCGGTCGAGGCCGCCGTGAAGACCGCGATCGTGCGCTCCGCCCGCCGAGTTGTCGCGCTGGCCGACTCCTCCAAGCTCGACCAGGAAACCCTGGTCAGGTTCGCTGCTCTGAGCGACATCGACGCGCTCATCACCGATGCTCCCCCTTCCGCTGAACTTGCCGCAGCCCTGGCCGCGGCGGATGTCGAGGTCGTAATCGCATGATCGTCACACTCACCCCCAACCCCAGCCTGGACCGCACCATCGAACTCGCCGGCCCGCTCGCGCGCGGCGACGTACAGCGCGCCCTGGACGCCCATCAGGAACCCGGCGGCAAGGGTGTCAACATCTGCCGCGCCCTGGCAGCCTCGGGCATCGAGAGCCTCGCGATCCTGCCCGGAGACGCGGATGACCCGGTGCTGCTCGCGCTGACCGCTCAGGGCATCCCGCACCTCGGCCTGCCGATCGGCGCGACCCTGCGAAGCAACATCGCGATCACCGAACCGGACGGCACCACCACCAAGGTGAACGAACCCGGTCCGGTGTTGACCAACGAGCAGCAGTCCGCCCTGGTGGAGCTCGTCCTCGAGAAGGCCGAGGGCGCCAGCTGGCTGGTGCTGGCCGGTTCGCTGCCACCCGGGGTGCCGGACACCTTCTACGCCGACCTCACCCGGGAGCTCAAGACCCGCTTCGGCGCCGCGGCCCCCAAAGTCGCCATCGACTCCTCAGGTGCCCCCCTGGCCGCGGCCATCAGCGCCGGCCCCGACCTGCTCAAGCCCAACGCCGACGAACTCGCCGAGCTCACCGGCATCTCAGACCCGGACAGCCTCGAGGCCGACCCGCACCTGGCCGCGCGCGCCGCGCAGACCCTGATCACCGCGGGAGTCGGCGCCGTGCTGGCCACCCTCGGTTCCCAGGGCGCCCTGCTGGTCACCGCGCAGGGCTACTGGCTTGCCACTCGTCCCCCGATCGTCGCGGTTTCGACCGTCGGCGCCGGAGATTCTTCGCTGGCAGGTTTTCTGCTCAGCGACCTGGCCGGAGCATCCGCCCCGGACTGCCTGCGTCAGGCCGTCGCCCACGGCGCCGCTGCCGCATCCCTGCCCGGCTCAACCGTGCCGGCCGTGACCCAAACCGACCCCAGCGCCGTCACAGTGACGGCATTTGCTACACATCCAAAGGAGGATGACCAGTGAGTGCACTGATTACCCCAGAGCTCGTTGCTTTGGACCAGAACCTCGGTGCCGCGCCGGCGACCGTGATTCGGCACCTCGCCGAGCTCGTCGTCGGAGCCGGCCGAGCCACCGAGATCGACGGGCTGTACGCCGACGCCCTCGCCCGCGAAGCCAAGACCTCCACCGGCATCCCCGGCGGACTCGCCATCCCGCACTGCCGTTCGAGCGCGGTCACCGAGCCGACGCTGGCCGTTGCCCGTCTGTCCCAGCCGGTCGACTTCGGCTCGGCCGACGGACCCGCCGACCTGATCTTCATGATCGCCGCCCCCGAAGGCGCCGACCAGGACCACCTGAAGATCCTGTCGAAGCTGGCCCGGTCGCTGATGAAGGCCGACTTCACCGCAGCCCTCCGCGCCGCGAAGACCCCTGAGGAGATCGTGACCCTGGTCACCGACATCGTCGCACCGGTCACCGCGGCGACCACAGCCGGAGCGCACTCCACCTCCGCCGCCCCGAGCGTCACCGCGGCGCCCACCGGAGCCGGCACCGAGGGCACCCCGGCCAACGGGGCCCGCCGTCTCGTCGCCGTCACCGCCTGCCCCACCGGCATCGCCCACACCTACATGGCAGCGGACGCGCTCGTCGCAGCCGCGAAGGAGATGGGCATCGACCTGCAGGTCGAGACCCAGGGTTCCGCCGGAGCGACCCCGCTGGCCACCTCGGTCATCGACTCCGCCGACGCCGTCATCTTCGCCGTTGACGTCGATGTGCGCGACAAGGGCCGGTTCGCCGGCAAGCCCCTCGTGCAGTCCCCCGTCAAGCGCGCCATCGACGACCCGAAGAAGATGATCCAGGAGGCTCTCGCCGCCGTGGACAACCCGAACGCCCGCCGCGTCAGCGGTGGCGGCGCGGCGGCATCCGACTCGGTGTCCGAGAACGAGCACATGGGCCAGAAGATCAAGCGTGCCCTGCTCACCGGTGTCAGCTACATGATCCCGTTCGTCGCCGGTGGAGGCCTGCTCATCGCCCTGGGCTTCCTGCTCGGCGGCTACGACGTCACCGGCGTCGCCGACGACGTGGTGCTGCAGAACAGCCTGTGGAACCTGCCCGAGGGAGGCCTGGCCATCTACCTGGGCGCGGTCTTCTTCAAGATCGGTGCCCTGTCGATGGGCTTCCTGGTTCCGGCCCTGGCCGGATACATCGCCTACGGCATCGCCGACCGCCCCGGCATCGCTCCTGGCTTCGTCGCCGGTGCGGTCTCGGGCTTCATGGGTGCCGGCTTCCTCGGCGGCATCGTCGGTGGTCTTCTCGCCGGTGTTGCGGCGGCCTGGATCGGTTCGTTCGATGTTCCGCGCTGGCTCCGTAGCCTGATGCCCGTCGTGATCATCCCGCTGCTGGCCTCGATCTTCGCCTCCGGACTGATGTTCCTGGTGCTCGGTGGACCGATCGCCTGGCTGACCGTCGCCCTGAACGACTGGCTCAGCGGCATGACCGGCGCGTCGGTTGTCATCCTCGGCATGATCCTCGGTCTGATGATGGCGTTCGACCTCGGTGGCCCGGTCAACAAGGTGGCCTACTCCTTCGCCGTCGCCGGCCTGGGTGCCGCAACGCTGGCCAACCAGGCGCCGTGGCAGATCATGGCCGCGGTCATGGCCGCCGGCATGGTGCCGCCGCTCGCGATGGCCCTGGCCACCGTGCTCGACCGCAAGCTGTTCAGCCCTGTCGAACGCGACAACGGCAAGGCAGCCTGGCTGCTGGGTGCGTCGTTCATCTCCGAGGGCGCGATCCCGTTCGCCGCGGCCGACCCGCTGCGTGTGATCCCGGCGAGCATGCTCGGTGCGGCCACCACCGGTGCGCTGACCATGGCCTGGGGTGTCACGTCGAAGGCGCCGCACGGTGGAATCTTCGTGTTCTTCGCCATTGAGAACGTTTTGGGCTTCATCCTGGCGATCCTGATCGGCACCGTCATCTCGGCCATAGCGGTAATCGTGCTCAAGCGCTACGTCCGAAAGACCCCGACTTCGGGGTCCATCCAGCAGAACAACACCCTGGTGACCGCCTAACATTAGTGGGCACCATTAACGCCGAAGAATAGAGGAAGTTCCGTGCAGAGTTTCACAGGAGTAGGGGTCAGCCCCGGACGAATCGTAGGATCCGTCCGGCAGATGCCCAAAGCCGTGAGCGAGCCGCCAGCAGGAGAACAGCTGGCCTCGTCGACGACGGCAGAGGATGCCGCTGTCACACTGCGCGCAGCCGCGAAGGCGGTGCAGGCCGAGCTCAAGCAGCGCTCGGTCAGCGCCACCGGAGCGGGTAAGTCGGTTCTCGAGGCCACCGCACTGATGGCCGCGGACCCCATGCTCATCAAGGGCGCCGTGAAGTTGATCAACACCGGCACCTCCGCTGAGCGGGCAATCTGGGAGTCCGCGGCATCCGTGGCCGAAATGCTGCACAACCTCGGCGGCTACATGGCCGAGCGGGCCACGGACGTCCTCGACGTGCGCTCCCGGATCGTCGCGGAACTGCGTGGGGTGCCCGCACCGGGCATCCCCGCCTCCAACGAACCATTCATCCTCGTCGCCGACGACCTGGCGCCGGCCGACACGGCCACGCTGAACCCGGCCGTCGTGCTGGCCTTGGTCACCTCCGGCGGCGGACCGCAGTCGCACACCGCGATCATCGCCCGCGCCCTCGGCCTGCCGGCCGTCGTCGCCGCGGTCGGTGTGGAAGCCATCGCTGACGGCACCCAGGTCTACGTCGACGGCGCCGCCGGCAGCATCACCGTCGACCCCGACGCCGACCAGCTCGAGGCCGCCACGGCTTGGGCCGCCAACGCCGCCACCCTCGCGGTGTTCTCCGGCGAGGGCGTCATGGCCGACGGTCACCTCGTGCCGCTGCTTGCCAACGTTGGCGGGGCAGCGGATGCCGTCAAGGCCGCCGCCGCCGGCGCCCAGGGCGTTGGCCTGCTGCGCACCGAGTTCTGCTTCCTCGACCGCGACGAAGAACCCACCCTCGACGAGCAGGTCACCGCGTACCGCGGTGTCTTCGACGCGTTCCCCGGCAAGAAGGTCGTCGTACGCACGCTCGACGCCGGCGCCGACAAGCCGCTCCCCTTCCTCACCGACGCGTCCGAGCCGAACCCGGCTCTCGGCGTGCGCGGCTACCGCACCGACTTCACCTCGCCCGGCGTGCTCAAGCGCCAGCTGGCCGCCGTCGCGACCGCCGCAGAGGGCACCGAAGCGGATGTCTGGGTCATGGCCCCGATGATCTCCACCGCCGAAGAGGCCGCAGACTTCGCCCGCATGTGCGGCGAGGCCGGGCTGAAGAACCCGGGTGTCATGGTCGAGGTTCCCTCCGCCGCGTTGACGGCCGAGACCATCCTCGGCGAGGTGAACTTCGCGAGCCTCGGCACCAACGACCTCACCCAGTACGCCATGGCCGCCGACCGCCAGCTCGGCCCGCTCGCCGCGCTGAACACGCCGTGGCAGCCCGCCGTGCTGCGCCTGATCCAGCTCACCGTGGCCGGCTCCGTCGCCGAGGGCAACAACAAGCCCGTCGGTGTCTGCGGCGAGGCCGCGGCCGACCCGGCTCTGGCCGTGGTGCTCGTCGGCCTGGGCGTGAACACCCTGTCGATGACCGCTCGCGCCCTCGCCGCTGTCGCTGCAGTGCTGGCGAAGGTCACCGTCGAAGAGGCCCAGCGCCTCGCCGGCATCGCCCTGGCTGCCCCGAGTGCCCTGGAGGCACGTGCCCGGGTTCGCGCCGAGCTGCCCATTCTCGACGAACTGGGGCTCTAAGCCCCACACGTCAACCGTGCGATGTGCTGCCGCCTCATGGCGTGTGCACATCGCGCGGGCAATACAGTTGTAATCCGTACAGTTTCAGGAGGAACCATGTCAGAACGTACCGCCACCATCGCCAGCCGCGTCGGCCTGCACGCCCGTCCCGCAGCGATCTTCGCTGAGGCCGTCGGCGCACTGCCGATCGAGGTCACCATCGCGCTCGAGGGCGACCCGGCCGACGACGCGATGGACGCGTCGAGCATCCTGTCGCTCATGAGCCTGGGTGCCGCAAACGGCCAGGTCGTCGTGCTGCGCGCAGAGGGCGACGGAGCGGATGAGGCCCTCGAAGGCCTCGTCAAGATCCTCGAGACTGACCTCGACGCCGAGTAGAACCCGCGTCACCGAAAACAGCTCGCTCGCCTCCGGCGGGCGGGCTGTTTTCACATGTGCTGCCAGGTGCGCCGTGATTTAGGCAGATACCCAGTTCCGCGCCGCCGGCCCCGGCTATCGTGTCCCCTATCCTCAACGACGAGCGAATAGGACCTGCCTCATGACCGATCTGCAGAATGACCCCGCGCCGGCCTCTGGACCAGACGCACACAGCATCCAGGACTGGACCGACCTGGGCAAGGAAATGTGGTCGTACCTGACCGGCAAGAGTGCCGTCATCGACTACAGCTTCATCGACATGACGGTCGAGGTTCCCCGCGATATCGGGCCAGACGCGCCACGGGCAATCTGGAAGCTCAATGGCACCCTGAGGGTGACCACGAGCGAGAACCCGGCCGACTAGACCCATGGGCAGCACCCGGCTCGATATCGATCTGGTCTTCTCGATCGACCCGGCCGACGGTGAACCGGCCGAGGACCAGGCCCACGGCACCATTCGTGCGAACGGCCTGGAGATCGAGGTGTTCCTCAGCGATCCCGAACGATTCGTGCGTGCTCGGATGTCATCGCTGCCGGCCCTCCGCAGCCTCGCCGCCGATCTGGCCGAACGCGGACTCGTGGTCTCGGTGAGCGGGCCCGACGGGGTGATCGCACGGATGGGCGCCGTGCAGGCACCGCTTGCCCAGCGTCTGGTCACGAAGTCTCCGCACCTCATAGTGGGCAGCACCGCCGCGGTAAGCCCGTTGCTGCGGCGCTGGCGGCAGCCCACCGCACCGGAGCGGACGCTGCCGCTTCCTCCCCCGACCCCGTTCCCGCTGGTGCCCACCCTGGCCCGGCGCATCCGGCGGCGCGTCACGACCACGCACTACGCCCCCGGAGCCGGCCGGCCGCGCCTGATCTTCGTGGTGGGGTCGGAGTACTGGAATGGCCAGCCGCCGCGGGAATTCGACCTTTTGCCCGGCGTGACCCGGATCGGCAGCGCTGAAGACGCAGACCTGCGTCTGGAGGGGCTGGACGCGTTGCACGCCGAGATCCGGCACGACGAGAACGACGAGTATCTCCTCGTGGCACTCGGCCCTGTTGGCGGCGGCGCCCGAACGGATGACCCGTCGTCGGGCCAGATTCTGCGCACCGGCGCCCGCCTCGAGATGGGTAGCTGGCGCATGGGGTTCTTCCGGGAGGAATACGCCGACCACGGCCGGCCGTTCGGTGGCCGACTCGGCGGGGAGCTCTCGGTACAGAAACCGCAGCCGCCCCGGGACCGGACTACCCGGCGACCTCCGCCGTGACCGGCAATTCTTCGCGTTCGAGGGGCCTGCCCGTCAGCCGCAGGCTGGCGAGAAGCCCCACAACCAGGAACCCGGCGGCCGCGTACGCCGAGTAGCGGGTGCCTTCGCTGAATGCCTCGCGGGCCGCGTCGGCCACTGCCGGGCTCTGGGCATCCAGCGACGGGATGGCTGCTCCCGCGCTGTCGACGACGACATCGACGATCTGCGCGCTCGTCGCCGCCGGCACCTCGAGTTCGTCGAGCCTGGCGTCCAGGGACAGCCCGACCGAGGTGAACAGCACGGTGCCGAGCACGGCGATGCCGAGAGCCGAGCCGATCTGCCTGGCCGTGCTCGAGGTTCCGGAGCCTTGGCCGCTCTGGTCGACCGGCACGTCGCCGAGCACCACGCCGGTGAGTTGGGCCGTGGCCAGGCCGACGCCCATGCCGTAGACGAACAGGAACGGCACGATCGACAGCCACGTCGCGTCCACCGTGATGACGGTGCCGAGGCCCGCCACCCCGAGGATCTCGGCGACGATGCCCACCCGCACGATGGTGAGCGGCGAGACCCGGTTGCCCAAGGCCCCAGCGACGCCGCTGGCCACGAACGATCCGATGGCCAGGGCCAGCAGCACGAACCCGGTCTGCAGGGCGTCGTAGCCGAGCACGTTCTGCAGCCAGAGCGGCAGTGACAGGATGATGCCGAATTCGCCGAGCGACACGATCAGCGCGGCGATGTTGCCGTTGCGGAACGACGGGATGCGGAAGAGCGAGAACGCCAGCAGGGTGGATTTGCCCTGCCGTTGCCGGCGGAGGCCCCACCGGATGAAGGCGGTGCCTGACACCAGGGTGACGAGGAAGGCGACCGGGATGATCGACAGGTCGAACGGCCAGGTCCAATCGCCCAGGGTCGGTGCCGTCTCGGTGAGCCACCAGCCGTAGGTGCGGCCCTCGATGAGGCCGAACACCAGGGTGGCGCTGGTGATCACCGAGAGCACCGCGCCGACACCGTCGATCCGGCGTGGTTCGCCGGCGTCGCGCGATTCGGAGACGAAGACCAGGATCCCGGCAACGATGAGGATGCCCAGCGGCACGTTGATGCCGAAAGCCCAGCGCCAGGAGAAGTAGGTGGTGAGCCAACCGCCCAGCAGCGGGCCGACGGCGACCATACCGCCGATCGTGGAGCCCCAGATGGCGAAGGCGATGCCGCGGTCCCGACCGCGGAAGGTGGCGTTGATCAGCGACAGGGTGGTGGGCAGCACCATGGCGCCGCCGATGCCCTGCACCAGCCTGGCGGCGATGAGCAGGTTGCCGGTCTGGGCCATCGCGGCCAGCACCGACGCCAATGCGAAGATCACTACTCCGGTGAGGAGGATGCGCCGGCGCCCGTAGCGGTCAGCGAGGGTGCCGAAGACCAGCAGGAGGGCGGCGAACACCAGGGTGTAACTCTCCTGCACCCACTGCACTTGGGTGGAGGTGATGTCGAGGTCGTCGATGATCGAGGGGATCGCGACGTTGACGATGGTGGAATCGACGATGATCAGTGCGACGGCGATGCTGATGAAGACCAGGCCCAACCAGCGGCGGCGTGCCCCGGTCATGCGGTGGCCGATGCGGTGGTGTTCAGCCGGCGCGGCGCGCGGATGCGGAGGACCAGCGTGACGACGAGCACCACGACGACCGCCACGATCGCGGTGATCGCTGTGGGGGTGGAGAGCAGGTCGCCGCTGAGCCTCGCGAACGCCACCCAGCCCAGGCCCCAACAGAGGGCGAGGGTGGGGGTGAGCCTGCCGCGGCCGACCACGGCCAGGAGCACGCCGACGAGCCCGGCCACCGCGACGATCAGGACACCCCAGGCATCGGCGGCCAGGCCGAACCCGTCGAAGCCGGCGGCGACGAGGGCTGCCGTGATGTTGGCGGCGGTGGCCACGCACACCCAACCGAGGTAGAGGCCCATGGTGCCGTCGACCAGAACGGTCTCCAGCAGGGACCGCGGGCGGGTGTGAAGGATGATGAGGAAGGCCCAGACCAGCACGGCCAGAAGCAGGACTATCACCGGAACGCTCAGCCAGAGCAGGTCGAACTGCACGCTGAGGATCCAGGCCGCGTTCAGCAGCAGCGAGGCGGCCACGGGGTAGCCGAGGCGGCGCTGGCGGGGGTCGGTCTTCTGCCTCGGCAGGAACTGCCAGATGGCGTAGAGCACCAGCCCGGCGTAGATCGGCGTCCAGATGGCGAAGGCCGGTCCGCCCGGGGCGATCGGAGTGGCATCGGCGGCCAGCGCTCCCCCGGAGGCGTTCTGGATGGGCGTGCCGCCCGCGGCGCCCGAGCCGATGAACGATCCGACGAGGGCGAGGATCGCACTGATCAGGACGGTGCTCTGGCGGAGCAGATCGCGAGATGTGGACATGGGGTTCTCCTCCGTCGCGGCGAATTGGTCAGCTAGCTGACTAACTCACGGTAGCAGTACATTGAGGGGGTGACCACTCCCGATGCCATGGCCCAGTGGCCGAACGGTCGACTGCTTTCCACGGCTGCCCGGCTGGTGGAGCATGCCTGGGTCGAAGCCCTCGCTTCCCTCGGCCTCACCCATGCCGGCCTGATTGTGCTGCACCTGCTCGGCGACGGAGCCCGAAGTCAGACCGAACTGGCCCGGCAGGCACGGGTGCAGACTCAGACTATGTCGCGCACCCTGGACAGGCTGGAGCGGGAGGGTCTGGTGGCACGCATCCGGGACGAGCGCGACGCCCGGCGCCACCTGGTGACCCGCACCGACGCGGGCACCGCCGCGTGGCAGCAGGCCCGCACCCTCGAGGCCGACGTGTTTCCGCCGCTCGAGAACGCCGACGAGCTGCGCGCAGCCCTGCTGCAGATCATCACAGCGTCGTCCGCAGAGCGCTGGTAGTCCGGCTCGCTCTGTCCCTGCTGGCTCAGAGCCCGCCGACGAGTCGCTTGAGCTGCTGCACCGATCGAGCAGTGTCGTCGAGGACAACGGGGACCGTGGCGTCGCTGCGCTCGGACCGGGCTACGAGCAAGCCGTAGACCAGGGTGTTCTCACCGCTTTCGTGGGCCGCCCGCGCGGCCTGGCCGAGCTCCTCGATGTAGAGCAGCCTGTCGTGCCGGTCGCCGAGCCGCTTCACCAGCGGTTTGGCCGCCCGGGCGACGTGCGCGTAGCGCCGACGGAGCTTCGCGAATCGGGCGGCAGCGTGGGCGCGCTTCGCGGCCGCTTTCTTCGCTGCCGTCCTGGCCGACTTCTTGGCGGCCGACTTCTTTGTGGGTGGCTTCGTCGCCGTCGCCTCGGCCACGGGGGCGGCTGACGCCACGGCGGCAGCGGCGTAACGCAGCCGGCGGGCGGCCTTGCGCACCTCGTGCAATGCCGGCTCGGGCTCATCCGCGTCGGACACCGTGGCGGTGCGCTGCTCAAGCGCGGCGACGGCCCTGCCGAGGTCCCGCTTGATCTCGGCGGCGGCGGGACGCTCCGCCTTCGGGGTGATCGGCGGCCAGGCCGTGAAGCTCTCGAGGGCATCAAGAAGCCGGTAGTAACGCGTACTCAGGAGATACTCCCGCACCGCGGCGAGGCCCTCCGCGTAGTCCCGGCGGGCTCCACCGACGAGCCGGGTTCGCGCATCCTCGGTGGGGTATTCGGCGACGCCGGCAAGTTCGTCGACCAACCGGGCGGCGCGCACTTCGGCGTCGCGGGCTCGACCCAGCTCGACTCCGAGGTGCTTGAGCTCGAAACGCAGCTCCTTCACCGGGGCCTTGTCGAACAACCTCGCGTAGACCGCGAGGACGCTGCGCAGGCGGCGCACCGTGGTCCGCATGTGATGGATCGCGTCCGGGGCATCCGCTCGCGCCCGGGGATCGGCGTCGACGAGGGTCGCGGTCAGGTCGCGGAGCGCTCCGACAACGACGGCACCAGCGGAGTCCGGCTGCTGCAGGGCGGGGGCGGGGAGCAGCCCCGGCAGCACCTCGGCGCCGTCGAGCTCGGTCAGGGACTCCACGCCCACGGCACGAGCGATCTTGGCCGCACTCGTGGACGGGGTGGCTCCGGCGGTGAGCAACACCTGTTCGACCGAATCGAGCAGTCTGGTGCGCTTCTTGCGGGTGTCGGGAGCGCCATCCAGAAGTTCGAGCTCCCATTCGCGCCACTTGCGGTACGTTCCACCGCGCACATCGGAGGCGGAGACGAGGTCGTCGGCGATCTCGGCGAGAGCCTGACCGTCGGTGTCGGTGAGTCGCACCGTGGTGCGCACAGTGCTCACCCGGGCCAGCGGGGTGAGCGGCCGGTCGCGCACAATCGCGCGAACGGGCTCGAGTACCTCGTCGGGGATGTGTTCAGTACCGTCGGCGTCGCCGATGTCCAGTGGCCAGTGCACCTCGATGCGCCCCTCGGCAGCCGGCATCTTGAGGTGCCAGCCGGCATCGCCGCCACCCTCACGGCGCCGCAGAACAATGCGGTGGCGGGCCAGGTCATGATCGGCAGTGTCGTAGTACACGGCCGTGAGCACAAAAGGCACCTCGGCCGGGTCGGCGGTGATGCCGTCGAGCCCCTGCAGCGACGGAACGGGCCGCAACCCCTCGACGTCGTACTTGCGCTCGATCTCGGTCTGCTCTCGCCCTGTCATGTGTCCTGTCTACTCCCTCGGCTGGGTCTGGAGAACAAAGACCACGCCGTGATCGTGCAGTTCGATGCTCAGGCGGTCGAGGCTGGACACAACGAGGTCGGCGTCCAGCTCGTCGGCCGAGTGAGTGCCGACAACGCCGATGGTTGCGCAGCCGGCTGCGCGACCCGCGGCGAGTCCGGCGGGAGCGTCTTCGACGACCACGCACTGGCGGGCGTCGAGGCCGAGCCTGTCGGCGGCCTCGAGGAACGGGTCGGGCGCCGGCTTTCCCTTGACGGTGTCTTCGACGGTCACCACCGTGGCCGGGGCCGTGAATCCGGCGGATGCGAGGCGGGTGTGGCACAGCTCCCGAGGACAGGACGTCACGATCGCTCGGCGTTCTTCGGGGATGACGGCCATCAGCTCAGCAGCTCCGGGCAGGATGGTGATGTCGTCGGTGTCGCTGAGTTCGAGCTCATTGACCCGGGCGAACGACGTCTCAACCTGATGAGCCGGGACCAGATCAGCGATCATTTCGCGGCCCGGACGGCCATGCTGCACGCCGGCGAACAGCGCACCCAGACCCATTTCGTCGGCCCACTGCTGCCAGGACCGGTTCACGGCCTTGGTCGAGTCGACCAGGGTGCCGTCCATGTCGAAAAGTACGCCCTGAAAGACCCGCCCGAGCACGGCGTGCGCCTCACTCTCGGCAGCAGGCTCCGGAACCGCCTGCAGAATGCTCTGGAGATCGGCCTCGATATCAGCGCCGGCCATCCTTTCGCCAATGGTGCCGGCCGAGTTTTCGGAGGTCGTCATGGTGATTCCTTTTTCCGAAGCACCTTCGTGGTCACTGTCATGCTTCTCCTTCGACCCTAACGAAGCCGGTTGGCGGGCGGTAATTGCACGCGTGCCGACAGGCTCACGCGACCGGCGGACCCTCGGGCGGTGGGTACTCGTCCTGTCGTCGGGTCCTCGGGTCGTGGGCGCGGTGTTGGGGTGGTTTTCGCCAGGTGTCGGTGGGGTCGATCCAGTGTGGGGCTTTGACTTCGGGCATGCCCAGGACCATGCGGATGTGCCACCCCGAGGTGTCGATGTTGTGGTGGTGGCGCCAGCACAGCAGCACCCCGTTGCTCACGTTGGTCGGGCCGCCGTTTTGCCACGGCTTCACGTGGTGGACTTCGGTCCATTGCGGTGGGCAGGTGCAGCCGGGGATGATGCAGCCGCCGTCTCGGGCGGTGATCGCCCTGCGTTGCAGCGGGGTGAAGCAGCGGACTTTGTCGCCGAGGGCGAGGACGGCGCCGGTGCCGCCGAAGAAGATCGGCCGGAAGCCGCCGTTGTCGACCATCTGGTTGATCGTCTTCATCGAGATCGGCCCCTCGACGCCGTCGATCCAGCCAACCCCGACCCCGTTGACGAGGTCGGTTGCGTTCACGTGCACCATCACCGTCGGCGGCATCCCGCCCATGGTCGGGGTGCGGGGGTCTTGGGCGACCTGGACCAGGATGCCACGGAGAATGTCGGCGCGTTTCTGGCCGCCGTCGCGTTCGTCGAGGATCTCGCCGGGCACGAGTTCGCCGGCCTCGATGCGCTGCTGCTCCTCCGCGGACGGGAACGCGGGGGCGCTGCGGGCGGACTGGAACGTGTTGAACAGGTTCTGCATGATGCCCTTGAGCTCCGGCGTCACCCCGCCGCGCAGCGGGTGCAGGCCTTGGCTGAGTTTGCCGAACGAGAACGTGGATTTGGCCTCAAGGATCTCCGCGGTGGGCGCGGCCCCGTCCGGGTTCAACACCGCCTGCCACGTCGCCGCCATCTCCCGGATCCGGTCCGCCGGGAACGTGAACCCCGCCGACGCACCCAGACGCCGGACCGGCCCCGTGCAGACTTGTCCGGCACCAGCACCAGCGCCGGCGCCGGCGCCGGCGTCATCGGCATCGGTGGCGGTGGCGCTGTCGCCGGGTCCGGGGGTGCGGCCGAACACGGACCCGGTCGCGGACTCCACCAGCTCGGCCTCACCGCCGTCCACCATCGACTGGTCGGCATCGAAGCGGCCGTGCACTTTGTAGTCGGCCAGGCCCTTCACGATGTTCTCGGCCGCGTCGATGCCGATTTCCCCGGCGCTCAGTGCCGCGGCCACGAACGGGAACTCGGGCTCGAGGACCGTGCCGCCCAGCATCCGCGGTGCGACCTTCTCACCTAGGCTCACCCGCCGTTTCATTTCCGGCACCGACGTGCCGGTCAGCCCGATCAGCAGATCATTCTGGTGCGACGCCCCCAACCGCCAGGCCAGCGACTCCGTGCCCAGCCCGCGGCGGGACCGGTAACCCACCACGGTCGCCGTGGCCACCCGGGCGGCATCCACCGGCCGGCCGGTGCGCTCGACCATCTGCGTCAACGCGACCACCTCCGGGTCACTCAACGCGTTCACGTCAATGGAATCCATCACCGCCATCACCATCCGCGCCGCATCATCCAGGGCCTGGAGGTTCTGACCGAACGCACCGGCATGCGCGCGCTGCACCCCCGGCAGCTCGGCCGGATCCCGCCACTCGGGCCGCGGCTTAGACGGACCCCGACCGGCCCGACCGGGACGGGACGAGCCCGTCGCGGGGCCGGCCGCAGGGCCGGCGGCAGCGGCGGCCTTCATGTCGGAAGTGCCGCTCAGACTGGCGGCATCCACGGCCGAGAGGGGATCCGGACCGGCCAGACCGGTGTTCCAGTCGTGCAGGTTCGACCCGGTGGGAGTCATTCCCGTCGGTGCGGTGGAGCCATTATCCAGCTCGTCGTCCATACCCCCATTCTCTCACGAATCGCACCTATATGCGAGGAAATGTCAGCAAGTCCGGAACGGATATCGAAAACATTTTTTAACTGCAGAGGATGGCTCGCGGGGTCTCGACACGCTCGACCGACGGGGATGGCGCGTTGTCGGGGACGGGGTGCGGGGTCTCGGCAAGCTCGACCGACGGGATGGGTGCGTTGTCGGGGACGGGGTGCGGGGCTGGTTCGACGAGGCCAGCACGGCGTCGACGGCGGTTCAGGGCACCCCCCGAACAGGAATCCCGCGCGCGGCGGCGGCTGCGGAGTTCCACGGGACATGGTCGGACGAGATGGCTACGCTGAGTTCATGAACCTTCCTCCCGTCGCCGCCCGGAAGCCCACGCGGCGCATCCACCACAACGATGTGTTCGTCGACAACTACGAGTGGATGCGCGACAAGGACGCCCCGGAGGTCATCGCGCACCTCACTGCCGAGAACGCATACACGGATTCCCGCACCAGCCATCTTGAGCTGCTGCAGGAGCAGATCTTCGAGGAGATCAAGGACCGCACCCAGGAGACCGACCTCAGCGTTCCGGTGCGCCGTGGGCAGTGGTGGCACTACACCCGCTCGGTGGAGGGACAGGAATACGGCATCCACTGCCGCGCGCCCATCTCGGGTCCGGATGACTGGACTCCCCCGGTCATCGAACCGGCGACCGGCACAGTCGCGACCGGCACCGACTCGACCGGCGCACACACGGGTGACGCCGCCCCCGGCCTGCCCGGCGAGCAGGTGCTGCTTGACGACAACGCCGAGGCCGCGGGCCACGACTTCTACTCCCTCGGCAGCTTCGACGTGAGCGACGACGGCAGCACCCTGCTCTACGCCGTTGATATCGAGGGCGACGAGCGCTACACGGTGCGGATACGCACCATCGCCACGGGCGAGAACCTGGCCGACGAAATCCCGAACACCAGCGCCGGCGCGCTCTTCGACCCGAGCGGCCGATACGTGTTCTACACGACCGTCGATGACGCCTGGCGCCCCGATACGGTTTGGCGCCACGAGGTCGGCACCTCGGTCGAGGCTGACGTGACGGTGTTCACCGAGCCCGACGAGCGTTTCTGGGTGGGCGTCGGCCGTTCGCGCAGCAACCGATACCTCATGATCGAGGCCGGCTCCAGCGTCACCAGCGAGACCTTCCTTCTTGACGCCGCCGACCCCACCGGCGAGTTCACGGTGGTCTGGCCGCGGCGCGACAACGTGGAGTACGACGTGGAGCACGCCGTCATCGACGGCGAAGACCGCCTGCTGATCGTGCACAACCACAACGCTGTGAACTTCGAGCTCGTCAGCGTGCCGGCCGCCGATCCGAAGGACCCGGGCCGGGTGGTGCTGCCGCACAGCGAGCGCATCCGCCTGGAAAGCGTCGACGCGTTCCGCGACTTCGTGGTGGTCGAATACCGCAAAGACGGCCTCACCCGGGTGGCCTACGCCACCAAACGCGGCGGCGGCCTCACCGAGATCACCTTTGACGAGGAACTCTTCTCGGTGGGCACCGGCGGCAACCCCGAATGGAACCAGCCGACCATCCGTCTGGGCTACACAAGCTTTGTGACCCCTTCGACGGTCTACGACTACGTGGTCGCCACCGGCGAGCTGCGCCTGCTCAAGCAGCAGCCGGTGCTCGGCCACTACGACCCGACCCTGTTCGAACAGCGCCGCGAATGGGCCGTTGCCGCCGACGGCACCCGGGTACCCATCTCCATCGTCTACCGTTCCGACCTCGTCGAGCCCGGCGTCCCGGCCCCCACCCTGCTCTACGGCTACGGCTCCTACGAGATCAGCATCGACCCGTCCTTCAGCATCTCCAGGCTCAGCCTGCTTGACCGCGGCATGATCTTCGCGGTCGCCCACGTGCGCGGCGGCGGCGAGCTCGGCCGGCTCTGGTACGAAAACGGCAAGACCCACCAGAAGCGCAACTCGTTCACCGACTTCGTCGCCTGCGCCGAGCACCTCATCGACTGCGGCTACACCTCGCCGGACAAGCTCGTCGCCGAGGGCCGCAGCGCCGGCGGACTACTGATGGGCGCCGTGGCGAACATGGCGCCGTCCCTGTTCTCCGGCATCCTCGCCGGGGTGCCGTTCGTCGATCCGCTCACCTCGATCCTCGACCCGAGCTTGCCTCTCACCGTGATCGAGTGGGACGAGTGGGGCGATCCGCTGCACGACGCCGAGGTGTACGCCTATATGAAGACCTACTCACCGTTGGAGAACGTGCACCAGACGCACTACCCGCGGATCCTCGCCGTCACCAGCCTCAACGACACCCGGGTGCTCTACGTGGAGCCGGCCAAGTGGGTGGCGAGACTCCGCGAGGTGGGGGCGGATGCACTGCTGAAGACCGAGATGTCCGCCGGCCACGGCGGCGTCTCGGGTCGCTACGCCGGCTGGCGCGAGCGGGCCTTCGACTACGCCTGGCTGATTGACGCGGCCGGGGCGCATCCGTCTGGTGAGGGCGAATTCGCCTCCCTCAGCGGCGCAGACGGCGGTACTGCATAGCCTGCCGATGGCCGAATGGGGGGAACCTGGTCGGCGACGGTGTGTGACCCAGTAAAGTGAGCAGGTCGCGGCAGTGTGTCCGCAAGCTACTTGGTCTCGGAGGGGGGACTCGACAGTGACGTCTGTGTCGGCCATCCCGCGTCCTCGACCGCGGCTGTCGCGTGCCGATTACGTCGTGTTCGGTGGCATCGGCGTGGTGCTGCTCGTCAACCTCATCGACCTGGTTTTCCACGGCGTCGGATCCAACCCGCTCGTTGACGGCTGGTTGGCCGTGCTCAGCAACTGGGCAGCCGTGGTTCTGGTCTGGCTGGCCGTCAACCGGGTACGCCTCACCCGGCCCGACATCCTCCTCGCCGCGGCAGCGGTGACCGCACTGGCCGTGGGTGACACCGCGTACAGGCTGTTGCCCGACGATGCCGGCGCCGAACTCATACCCTCGCTCGCGGACACCTGCTATCTGATGTTCTACGTCTTCATGGTGGGCGTGCTCGCCGTGATCGCCCACCGTGGGTTGCGCGCTCAGGCCTGGCCGGTGCTCCTTGACAGCGCCGTCGGCGCGTTGGGCGCCGCCTCGGTGCTCGCCGTGCTGCTCTCCCCCGCCCTGGAAACCGGCGGCCCGTTTTCGGTGACCGTCTTCCTCAGCATGGCGTTCCCGGTGCTGGACCTGCTGCTCATCGCGGCCCTCGCCGGCGTCGCTGCGATCCCGGGCCGGGTGTTAGGTCGCTCCGGGCTACTGTTGACCGCCGGTCTGCTGCTCTTCGCGGGGGCCGACACCGTCTACGCCGGGCAGGCGCAGGTCGAGTCGGTGCTCATCGGATCGGCCCTTACCGGCGCATGGGCGATCGGCTTCGCTCTCATCACAGCGTGGGTGCTCGCCTCGGTGCGCCGCCGCACCCTGCCGGAGCACTCGTCGATCACCGCCGTCGCCGACGGCACCGTCTACGCCGCCACCTCGGTGGCGGCCCCGATGTCGGCCACGGCCGCCGCCCTGACCGTGCTGCTGCTGGCCAGCCAGACCCACGTCTCGGTACTGGCCGTCGGCCTCGCCGGCGGCACTCTGGCACTGGCCGCGATCCCGCTGGCCTTCAGGCAGCGCCAGCTGCACTCGCTCTCACGTACCGACGACCTGACCGGCCTGCCCAACCGCCGCGCCCTGGCGGTGGATGTCGCCGCCCGGCTGCATGACGTCGACGCCCGGCCGAGCGCCCTGCTGGTGCTGGACCTGGACAGGTTCAAGGAAGTGAACGACAGCCTCGGCCACGAAGCGGGCGACCAGCTGCTCGGCCAGATCGGCGCCCGGCTCTCCGCCGCCCTCCAGGCCGGTGAT
The DNA here is from genome assembly GCF_002205495.2 of Cryobacterium sp. LW097. Taxonomy (GTDB): domain Bacteria; phylum Actinomycetota; class Actinomycetes; order Actinomycetales; family Microbacteriaceae; genus Cryobacterium; species Cryobacterium zongtaii. The sequence continues at coordinate 2,628,193 of NZ_CP021992.1, forward strand.
CTGCTCGCCAGGCTCGGCGGCGACGAATTCGCTGTTCACCTGCACCACGCCGACCGCAAACGCGCCACGGCCATGGCTCGCCGGTTACGCCTGGTGACCGCACGGCCCATCGTCATCGGCGGCCTCAGCCTCGAGGTCGGGCTGAGCATCGGCATCGCTCTGGCACCTGAGCACGGTTCAGACCTGAGCGGGCTGATGCGCAAGGCCGACATGGCCATGTACACGGCGAAGTCCAGCCGGGTAGGCCAGCACGTCTACTCCCCCGGCGACGACAGCAACGACGAGGCCCGCCTGCGCACCCTGCACGAACTGCGCATCGCGCTGGCCGAGAACCAGCTCGTGCTGCACTACCAACCCAAGGTGCACCTGGCCACCGACACCGTGCCGGGCGTCGAGGCACTGGTGCGCTGGAACCACCCCACGCGAGGACTGTTGTACCCCGCCGCGTTCCTGGATGTGGCCGAAAACGGTGGCCTGATGCGCACCCTCACCCGGGTGGTCCTCGAACTCGCCCTCGACCAGGCCGTGCTCTGGCAGGCCCAGGGGCGCACGGTGACAGTGGCCGTGAACCTGTCGTCGCGGTCGCTGGCCGACTACCAGCTCGCCGGGGTGGTCACCTCGATGCTCACCGACCGGGGGCTGCCCGGCTCCGCCCTCATGCTCGAGGTCACCGAGGAATTCCTGCTGGTGGACCGCGACCGCTCCCGCAACATCCTGCTGCGCCTGCGGAACGCCGGCGTACTGATCGCCGTCGACGACTTCGGCACCGGCTACAGCTCGCTCGCCTACCTGCGGGACTTGCCGATCGACGAACTCAAGCTCGACCAGTCCTTTGTCATCCCGATGCTCGACGACGACAGGGCGTCGGCGTTGGTCGCGTCCTCGATCCACCTCGGCCACAGCCTGGGCATACGCATCGTGGCCGAGGGCGTGGAGACCGCGGAGGTGCTCCACCAACTGGAACGCTTCGGCTGTGACGTGGCCCAGGGCTATCAGCTGTCCCGCCCGATTCCCGCGGCGGAGCTGGAACGCTGGCTCGACGCTCGCACGGCGCTGCCTGCCGGGATGCGGGCCATCCGGTAGCCGGCCGCTGCGGGTGTGCCCGGCGCGCGAGTGGGAATAGAGTGACCCCGAGCGAAGGAGCACACCATGCAGATCGACAGGGTCGAACTTGAACCGCGCACCCTGCTGGGGGTACACGAGAACGTGAAGATGGCTGACCTCACCGAGTACTTCGGGCGGGCCTTCGAGGTGTCCGCCGCGGCCATGGCCGCCCAGGGGCTGACGCCCGCCGGGCCGCCGCTGGCGCTGTATCACGGCATGCCCACCGACACCGTCGACGTCACGGCGGGCTTCCCCATCGCCGGGCCCGCCCACGGCACGGCCGATGTCGTCGTGACCGAGCTGCCGGCCGGATCAGCCATCGCGAGCGTCTACACGGGGCCGTACGACGGGATGACCCGCACCTACGACGAGATCGCCGCCTGGTTGCGGGAGCAGCACCTCACCCCCGGCATGTACATGTGGGAGGAATACCTCAGCGATCCCGAGACGAATCCCGACCCCGCGACCTGGCAGACCCGGATCGTTTTCCCGCTGACCTGAGCGGACGCCCCGGCCCGGCTGTCGGCGGGTGCGTGAGACCATTGAGCCATGCCGCCCACCCCGCCGTCGCCTGGCGCCGCCGACTGGAAGTCGGCCGTTGAGGCCCTGACCGGCCCGGCCGCGGCGGAGCCGACCCTGCCGCCCGTCGCCGAGCCCGGCGACGGCGCCCGCACGGCCATGGGCCTGCTCTTCGAGTTGCGCGAGCAGACCCCGCGCAGCAACGACCGCTGGCGCGGGGCCACCGCCGTGCGTGCCTCGGCCGGCCGGGCCAGGACCGGCGCCATCCGGCTCGGCGTGCGTCCGGTCCTCCGCAGCGACTCCGGCAAGTGGGTGAAGTCCACGATCACCTGGAGCAACGTGGGCTACCAGCTCAATCGGCAGAACCTCAACGTGGCGCAGCACCGCTGGTTCTGCCAGTTCGTGCCGCTGCACAGGGTCGACCGGCCGGTCTACAACGGCCAGGACACCGAGTGGCTCTACCTCGACGAGTTCGAGAGCCCCCTGCTCTGGCACCTGCTCGCCGAGGCCCAGCGGCTGGGCATCGGCCTGACCGGCAGCCACAAGGACGCCGCCGTGACGGTGGCCGCCACGGCGACTGTGCTGCTCGATGCGGTGCAGACTACTGAGGCCCTCACCCTCTCCCCCGTGCTCAGCATCGACGGGCACCGGCATCCGGTCGGCGACGCCGGCGCGCTCGGCGACCACGGCGTCTACGCGTACAGGCTCGGCGCCGACCCCGCCATCGTGCTGGCCCCGAGCCTCGAGCCGCTCAGCGCCGAACAGCGCCGGCTCCTCGGCGGCACCGGCGACCGGGCCGCGGTGCAGCCCGGCCTGGCGGTGCCGGCCGGCGAGGTCGACGAGTTCTTGCGCGAGTATTACCCCACCCTGCGCCGCAGCCTGCCGATCGTCAGCACGGATGCCTCCATCGAGTTCCCGCCGCCGCCCCCGCCGGTGCTCGTGCACACCGTGAGCTTCGAGCCGAAGCAGGCGGTGCGGCTGGATTGGCAGTGGCAGGGCGACCGCGACGAGCAGGCCGAGACCGAGGTGCTGGACCGGGTGACGACCGCCGTGCCCGACCTGTCGGCGCCGGCCGATCCTGACGCACCAACCGTGACCCTCAAGGGCCTCCCCGCCGCTGAGTACACCGACCGAACCCTGCCCAGGCTCGAGACGATCGCGGGGGTGCGGGTGCAGCTGGTGGGCGACAAGCCGGACTACCGCGAGCTCACCGGAGCCCCGCAGCTGATCGTGACGACGGTGGAGACCGAGAAGCGCGACTGGTTCGACCTCGGCGTGATCGTGCGGATCGACGGCCGCAGCATCCCGTTCAACCCGATCTTCACGGCGCTCGCGAAGGGGCGCAAAAAACTGCTCCTGGTGGACAACAGTTACCTCTCGCTCACCCAGCCGGTGTTCGACAGGCTGCGGGAGCTCATCGAGGAGGCCAGGGCGCTGTCGGAATGGGAAACCGGGCTGCGCATCAATCGGCACCAGGCCAGCCTGTGGTCGGACTTCGAGGACCTCGCCGACGAGACCGAGCAGGCCGTGTCATGGCGGGCCGCTGTGGGCGGGCTGCTTGCCCTCGACCGCGGTGCCGCGGATGCCGCGGCCCTGCCCAGGGCCACGCCGCTGCCGGCCGGGCTGACCGCCACCTTGCGCCCGTACCAGCTGGCCGGATTCGAGTGGCTGGTCTTCCTCTGGGAGCACGGCCTGGGCGGCATCCTTGCCGACGACATGGGGCTGGGCAAGACTCTGCAGGTGCTGGCGCTGCTCAGCCACGCCGTGCAGACCCCGGCCGACGAGCCTGCGGAGACTGCGGAGCCCCGCCGGCCGTTCCTGGTCGTGGCGCCCACCTCCGTGGTCTCCAACTGGCTCGCCGAAGCGGCCCGGTTCACGCCGGGCCTCCGCGTGCGCTCGGTGACCAGCACCCAGGCCACCAGCGGCCGCAGCCTGGCCGACCAGGCCGAGGGCGTCGACGTTCTCGTCACCTCCTACGCGCTGCTCCGCCTCGACTTCGACGCCTACCAGGCGCACGGCTGGTCGGGGCTGATCCTCGACGAGGCCCAGTTCGTGAAGAACCGCACCTCTCAGCTGCACCGCGCGGCCCGCGATTTGAACGTGCCCTTCAAGCTGGCCGTCACCGGCACACCCCTGGAGAACAACCTGCTCGAACTCTGGGCGCAGTTCGCCATCGTGGCGCCGGGCCTGTTCCCCTCGGCCCGCCGCTTCACCGAGGAGTACCTGCGCCCGGCTGAACGCAAGGTGCGCTCCCAGCGCGAGCTGATCGACCGGCTGCGGCGGCGCATCCGCCCACTGATGCTGCGGCGCACCAAGGATGTCGTGGCCAGGGACCTGCCGGCCAAGCAGGAACAGGTGCTGCGCATCGACCTCGACCCCGAACACCGCGAGATCTACGACACCTTCCTGCAGCGCGAGCGGCAGAAGCTGCTGGGACTGATGGACGACCTCGAGGCCAACCGGTTCATCGTGTTCCGCTCGATCACCCTGCTGCGGATGCTGAGCCTGGATGCCTCGCTGGTCGACGACCAGTACGCCGGAGTGCCCTCGAGCAAGCTCGACGCGCTGTTCGAGCAGCTCGACGAGGTGATCGCCGAGGGGCACCGGGCCCTGATCTTCAGCCAGTTCACCTCTTACCTCGCCCTGGCGGCCGCCCGTCTGGACGCCCGCGGGGTGCGGTACAGCTACCTCGACGGCTCGACCGCCGACCGGCCCGGCGTCATCGACCAGTTCAAGGCCGGGGACGCACCGGTGTTCCTGATCAGCCTCAAGGCCGGCGGCTTCGGTCTGAACCTCACCGAGGCCGACTACGTGTTCCTGCTCGACCCCTGGTGGAACCCGGCCAGCGAGAACCAGGCCATCGACCGAACCCACCGCATCGGCCAGACCCGCAACGTGATGGTCTACCGGCTGGTGGCCGCCGACACCATCGAGGAGAAGGTGATGGCGCTCAAGGAGTCCAAGGCCAAGCTGGTCGAGGCGGTCCTCGACGACGACGCGGTCTTCGCACAGTCCCTCACCCCCGAAGACATCCGGGGCTTACTCGAATAGGGTCCTCGGGGTTACTTGACGAGGGCGAAGCCGCCGGTCCAGCCGATGGAGGAGCCGGCCGCGAGGGTCAGCTGCAGGAAGCCGAGGGCTTCGAGCTCACGGGCGCGCTTGAGGGCGCCGGCGTCGAGGGCGAGTACACCACCGGCGATCAGCAGGGCGATCAGGGCGTCCTTGGCGGATGCGTCGTCGCCGGCGACGAGCACCGTGGTTGGGGCGACGCCGTTGACACCATTGGTGGCCAGGGTGGCGGCGAAGGTGGTGTTGAAGGCCTTGAGCACCCGGGCGCCGGGAACGGTCTCGGCGATCACCTGCGCGGCCGAGCCATCCGCCGGCACGACGAGCGAGTCGAAGGTGGCGAAGTCCAGCGGGTTGCTGATGTCGACCAGGATCTTGCCGTCCAGCTGGCCGGCGTACTGTGCCAGCACCCCGGCGACCGCCGGGTACGGCAGGGCCAGAACGACGATTTCACCGGTGAGGGCATCACCGGCGACTCCCGACGTGACGGATTCGCCGGCCAGAGCCGCCGCCGCCGCGGTCTTCTCGGCGTCCTGTGCCAGCAGCTGAACCGAAGCGCCGCCCTTCGCCGCGATCGTCGCGATGGCGGTTCCCATGTTGCCGGCTCCGATGATGCTGATGCTCGTCATGACATACTCCCTCTCGCCTTGCGGCGGATAATTAGTTGTTGATACAAGTAACGTACCGGCTTTTAGTTGTCGCGTCAACCAAAGCGGGACCTGCTTGATAAGCTATCCCCATGGACACGAACGAAACGCCCGCCGTGCAGGGACTCAACCAGGCCCAGCTGCACGCCTGGCTGCGCTTCGTTGCGGTGGTGGAGCTGGTGCCCGGGCTGCTCGACTCCCAGTTGCAGCGCGACTCCGACCTGAGCCACTTCGAGTACTACGTGCTCGCGATGCTCTCCGAAGCGCCCGACCACACCCTGCGAATGACCGGGCTGTCCTCGATGACCAATTCCAGCCTGCCCCGGCTCTCGCACGTGGTGCGCCGGCTCGAAGACCGTGGCCTGGTCAAGCGCACACCGTGTCCGAGCGACCGGCGCGCGACGAACGCCAGTCTCACCGAGGAGGGCTGGACCGTCGTGCAGGCCGCGGCGCCCGGGCACGTGCGCACGGTGCGGGAGAACGTGATCGACCCACTCACCGACGAGCAGGTGGCGCAGCTGGACGCGATCTCGAACCAGCTGCTGATGAAGCTCGACCCCACCAACCGTCTCAACCCCGGGGCCCCGAAAGGAGTCTGAGCCATGCGGATCACCCGACTCGAACCCGGCGAGGTCTTCGTCTTCGGGTCCAACGCGACCGGGCTGCACGCGGCCGGTGCCGCCGCCCTGGCGCACGAGAGGTTCGGCGCGGTTTGGGGCCAGGGCCACGGGCTGCACGGTCAGTCGTATGCGATCGACAGCATGAGCGGGTTGGCGGTACTGCAGCACGAGGTGACCGGGTTCGTTCGGTTCGCGGCCGAGCATCCGGAGCTCAGGTTTCTGGTGACCGAGATCGGCTGCGGCATCGCCGGCTACACGCCCACCGAGGTCGCCCCGTTTTTCGCGGGGGTCGGCGCCAATGTCGTGCTGCCGGAGCGGTTCGCGGCTGAGCTCGAGCGTTAGACGGCGGGCCCCTCGACGAGGTCGATGAAGGCACTCAGCTGCGCGAGAGTGCCCGCGTTGTGGGGCAGGGCATCCGTGAGCGCGGGCGAATAGAGCAGGTACGCCGCCCACTGCGCGCGGGAGATGGCCACGTTGAGCCGGTTGGCAAGGAGCAAAAACTCGAGCCCGCGCGGCACCTCCTCGGCGCTGGATGCGGCGAGCGACACGATGGCCACGGCCGCCTCCCGGCCCTGGAACTTGTCGACGGTGCCCACGCTGACCTCGTGCCAGCCGTCCCTGGCCAGCCGCTGCCGGATCACCTCGACCTGCGCGTTGTACGGGGCGACGACGATGAGGTCGTGCTGGCCGAGCGGGGTGCTCTCACCGTTCACGGTCCAGGGGCGGCCCAGCAGCGAGCCGATCAGCTCGGCCACGGCGTCGGCCTCTTCGGATGACGAAGTGGAATTGAGGGTGTGCGGCACGGGCAGCGGATGCAGGCCGGGCTCGACGCCGTCGAGGTGCCGGGCGGCGGCCCGGGACTCGAGTTTGCCCTCGTAGGAGAGCCTGGAGACGGGCGCACACACCGCGGGGTGCATGCGCCAGCTCTTAGCCAGGAAGTAGCCGAACTCGGCCGGCAGCACATCGTGCCCGTGGGTGAGCCAGCCGAGCGCGGATACGTCGACGGGCTCCGGATGCGAACCCTGGCTCACTTGCGGCAGCTGCTGAGGGTCGCCGAGCAGCAGCAGGCGCCGCGCAGACACCGCGGAGGCGATGGTGCTGGCCAGCGAGAACTGGCCGGCCTCGTCGATCACGAGCAGGTCGAGCGAGCCCGGTTCGATGCGGGTGGCGTTGCTGAAGTCCCAGGCGGTGCCGCCGAGCACGAAGCCGCCGGCCTGACCGGTGAACTCGGCGAAGCCGGTGGGTGCGAGCGCGGTCCAGCCGTTCTCCCGCGGTTCCTCCCCCGTCTTGGCCTTCTTTCCCACGTGCCCGGATGCGAGCCCGGCCTTGAGCACGGCGCTGAGCATGTTCTCCACTGTCGCGTGCGACTGGGCGACCACGCCGATCTTCCAGCCGTGATCGCGTACGAGCTCGGCGATCACCCGAGAGCCTGTGTAGGTCTTGCCAGTGCCGGGCGGGCCCTGCACCGCCAGGTAGGACCTGTCGATGCTGAGCAGGCTGTCGCGGATGGCGGTGGTGATGTCGCCGTTCACCGGTGGAAGCGATTCGTTGGTCGAGCTTGTCGACGCCGTGCTGAGCCTGTCGAAGTAGACCGAGCGCCGCGGCGGCACCCTCCGCAGAACGTCCAGGGCCGCATCCGGCAGCATGGCCGGCAGGGCGTCGAGCACCCGCTGCCCCCACTCGGCGATCGCCGGCACCTGCGTGCCGGGCGGTGGCGGCGTGGCCGGGGACAGCGCCATCGGCAGCTGGTCGTAGGCGTCGACGCCGCGGCCGAGCTTCTCGGTGACGTAGAGCACCTCTTCACCGGTGGCCTCATCGACCAGGCCGGTGATCTCGGTGCGCTCGTGCGCCAGCCGGGAGCCGGGCTCGCCGGTCTGCGCGAGCGGCGGGTAGGGCGCGTCATAGAGCAGGAACGGTTTCTGGCCGAGCTTGAGCGAACTGCCCGGCGCCGGCTCGCCCTCGATGCGCAGCAGCCTGGACAGGTTGCGGTCCCGGCCCACCAGCGCCCAGTCACGCTCGACCGTGACCTGCGCCACGATCAACACGTCCCGGGTCGCCGACCACTCGTCGACGGGGTTGCGCAGCCTGTCGAAGTGCTCCTGCCAGAACTTCTTGCCCTCCCGGCGGTGGTAGTCAATGGCGGCGGAGGCCAGGGCGATCGCGGTCTGGTCGGCCGTGCGGTCGCCGGGCGGAGCATCCGCCACCTCGGCCGCCAGCGCCAGGTAGACCGGGCTGGGCTCCCGCACCGGGATGGCCAGCTCCAGGTCGCGGGCGGCGGCGCGAGGGATGCCGGCCTCGTCGGCGCGGGCGAGCAGCCAGTCGCGCAGGCGCAGCGTGGAGAGGCAGTCGTATTCGTTGTAGTCGGCGATGGCGTCGAGCTTGGTCTGGGCGGCATCCGTCTGTCCGGCCCGGAACAGGTCGCGGGAGTCGGCGTATTCGGTGATCGAGTCGGCGGCGTTGTCGACGCCCTCGCGGTGGTCGTCACCCATGTAGAGCGGTTCGAGCTTCTTGATCGAATAGCTGCGGGAGCCCACCCGCAGGCTCTTCTTGACCACGGGGTAGAGGTCCACGAGCACATTGCTCTGGAGCAGATCGTCGACGGCGTCTTCGCCGACCCCGTGCCGGGCGGCCAGGGCGAGCAGGTGGGTACGTTCGTAGGCGGCGTAGTGGTAGATGTGCAGGGCCGGGTGCTGGACGCGGCGCTCGGTCACGTAGGCCAGGAAGTCCATCAGCGCCTGGCGTTCCTCGGCATAGTCGTGCGCCCAGAACGCACGGAAGGTGCCGTCGGTCTCGATCAGGCCGAAGAGGTAGTCCAGGCCCCAATCCGGGCTGTCGGTGCCCGCGGCGGTCTCGCTGTAGAGCGGGTCACCCTCGAAGTCGAAAAAGATGTCACCGGGGTCGGGCTCCGGCAGGGCGCCGAGCGCCACCGGGTTGTAGACCTCGACCGCGGGGGCGTCGGCGTGGCCTGGCTGCCCGGTGGCGAGCTGGCGGGACTGCAGCTGCAGCCGGGCCTGGGCGCGCAGAGCCGCCACGGTGGCGTCGACCAGTCCGTTGACCGGCCCGGTGCTCGCCGCCAGGGCCTCGATCGTGGTCAGGCCGGCCTCCAGCAGGTGCCGGCGCTGGGTGAGCCGCATGCCGGCTACGAGCAGCACGTCCCGGTGCGCCTCCACCTCCACGGAGCAGGCCGCGCAGCGCCCGCAGGCCGTGTAGCGCGGGTCACCCCACGGGGTGGGCTCCGGGTCGGCGATTCGTTCGTCGATGAGGCGTTCGAGCCGCGCACGGCGCTTGCGGTACACCGGCAGGATGTCGCGCAGCCGGTGCGAGCTCGTGCGTCCGTCGCCGAGCAGCAGGTGCACCTGCTCGCCGGTGCGGATGCCGAGCCTGTCCAGCTGGTCGCTGTACGCGGCCACCTGCAGCAGCGCGGTGATCTTCGCGGAGCGCGCCAGCTTGGTGTCGTAGACCTCGTAGGCGCCGTCGTCTGTGCGCATGATGAAGTCGGCGAACCCGACGAAGCGGCCGTCGAAGAAGGTGGCCTGAAAGAGCACATCGGACCCGGCCCGGAACGCGTCGGCCGTGACGGCGGCCGCCTCCGGCAGTTCCCTCATCGACGGGCGGGCGAACTCGACCACGTCGCGGCTTTGCCGCAGCCGTTCCAGGTAGCGCAGCTCGTGTGCGTCGCCGAGCGCGCCGGCACGGCGCAGCATGGCGTCACCCTCGTCGGGCACGGTGTCGATGCGGCCGAGTTTGCCGTCGAGCTTGCGCATCAGCGCCCACTCGCAGCCCGCGGCGGCGCCGAGGTCGCTCGCACTGAAGATGACTGTTTTGTCGAGCGTCGAATCGAGCAAGAACACTGGTGCGCCTCCACCTGCTGGGATCTGGTCAGGTTACCGGAGGCCACCGACACCGGCCCGCACCCCGCAGCGCGCCCGCCGGTCTACGCTTATCTGGTGACCACAGTTCTCGTGCACGAACCGGACGCCTCCCGCTACGCTCTCTACATCGACGGCGAGCTCGCCGCCCTGGCCGACTACCTCGTGCGGGGCGACACCGTGTCGTTCAACCACACATTCACCGATCCTCGCCGCCGCGGGCAGGGCCTGGCCGGGCAAGTTGTGTCCTTCGCGATGGACGACGTGGAGGCGACGAGCACCCGGGCTGTGTCCCCAGACTGCTGGTACGTGGGCAAGTGGTTCGCGAAGCATCCGGAGCGGGCGAACCTGCTGAGGGTGCGCGGCTAACGGACCTGTTCGCCGCCGTCGCCACGCTGCCGCGCTCGAGGCGCATCCGCGCGCCTCGCGGCACCCCTTATGCGTCGCGGCACACCCTGTGCCTCGCGGCACACGAAACAACCTGTGCCGCCGGGACTAACCTGTGCCGCCGGGACCGAACCGTGCCGCGCGACCCGGCCAGCGCCGCCGAAACCGGCGCGGCCGGCGCGTAGTCGAGCGGATCAGGCCCCGGCGAAGCGGGCGCTGGACAGCCGGGCGAGGGTGGCCTCGTCGACGATGGGAATGCCGTAGTCGCGGGCCTTGCGGGCCTTGCCGGAGAGTGAATCGGCATCGGCCGCCACGAGCAGCTTGACCTTCTTGGTCACCGCCCGCCACGGCACCAGGCCGAGCTCGCGCAGCTCCCGCTCCAGCTCGCTGCGAGTGCGGCTCATCTCGCCCGTCAGCACGACCAGATCGCCGGCCACCAGCACGAAGTCGGCGCCGGCCGGCGCCGCGACGGCCGGAGCCGGGGTCTGCTGTCGGGTCTCGTCGAGCGCCGCGGCGATGGTCGCGGTGGGAATCGCGAGGAGCATTCCCACGCTCACCAGGTCGGCGAGCTCGGCGCCGGTGAGGATGCCGTCCGACCAGGCGAGCGCGGTCAGCGCGGCGAAGTACTGCCGGTGCAGCGCCTCGCAGGTGGCCCGGTTCAGGCCGAGCTCGCCGGCCAGCCGCACCAGCGACTGGGCCTCGTGCACCGACAACGCCCGGTCGAGCAGGCACCGATCGAGCAGGGCCAGATAGTCGACGTATTCGGCCGGGCCGGCCACATCCGGCAACCGGGTGGTGATGCGCTCGAGGAAGGAGTCCGCGGTCATCGGGTGCGACGAGACAGTGCGGGCGCACCACGCCGTGGAGGACACCGCGCCGGCCGGCCAGGCCGCGGCGGCGGCAGCGGCGAGGTGCGCGAACCAGAACTCCGGCGCATCCGCCGCCTCGATGTACGCGGCGAGCAGCCGGGCGGTGGCGAGAGCGTCGACGGAGGCCCGGTGGGCGCCGTCCAGATCGATGTCGAGGGCCGCGCAGCAATCGGCGAGGGAGCGCCCCGCGCCGGGCAGGAAGTCCCGGGCCAACTGCATGGTGCACAGGCTGACGATCTCGGCGGGCGCGCCATGGCCGGCGCGGCTCAGCTCGGCCAGCAGAAACCGGATGTCGAAGCTCGCGTTGTGCGCCACGAGCACGCGGCCGCGCAGCAGCTCGATGAGCCGCGGGGCGATCTCGGCGAAGGAGGGGGCGTCGAGCACGTCGGCCGCGCGGATGCCGTGGATGTCCTGCCGGCCGAGGTCCCGGCCCGGATTGACCAGCGTCTCCCAGCGGCCCTCGATGCGGCCCCGGTCGCTGACGTGCACCACGGCGAGCTCGATGACCCTGTCGTGGTGAGCGGGAAAGAGGCCGGTGGTTTCGAAATCGATCACGGCGAAACCAGGACCGGCCATGGGGCTCCTTCGCAATCTGTATGCCTGACTCTAGCCCCGCGGGCAGGGTCGAGTGCGCCGCGGATGCGCGGCAGTGGACCGGCCGGTGACCGGACGGGGTGTGGCGGGTGCCGGTTAGATCGAGAACTCGCCGTCGACGGGGGCCACGGTGGCCTCCTGAGAACGCTCGGTCGGTTCGTTGGAGTACGACGAGGTGACCAGGATCGGCATGTGGTCGGAGGTGCCGCGGGGCAGGGTCTCCACGTTGTCGATGGTGAGTCCCACCGAGGTGGCCAGGTCGAAGTGGCCGCGGAAGAACTTATACCGCGTGTAGGTACGGCTGTCGCTCAGGGTGAGGTCGTAGCCGGACTCCTTGACCTCTCTGCTGAGGTGCTTCTTGAAGATCGGGTAGTTGTAGTCGCCCACCATCAGGGTCGGCAGGTTGGGGCCGAGCACCGCCAGTTCCTCGTGTGCCGAGCGGATCTGGTTGCGCCGCAGCGAGTTCAGCGCCGTCAGCGGTGCGGCGTGGAATGACGCCACGACGAGCTCCCGCTGCGCGGCCATGTCGAACAGGCGCGTGCCGATCAGGCGTTCGTGCGCCGGCGTGAGCACCAGGTCGTGCAGCGACTTCTTGAGCGCGAAGGTCTGCGTCTTCTGGGCGGTGAACCGGTCCCGCCGGTAATACACGGCCAGTCCCAGCCGGTTGCGGGTGGTGGAATCCGCCAGGTGCAGCAGCCCGACCTCTGCCGGCAGGGCCAAGGTGTCGCACTCCTGCAGACACAGCAGGTCGGGGTCGTACTCTTCGGCCAGGGCGATGAGTTCCCCGCTGGCACTGTTCTTGCGCAGGTTGTAGCTGATGACCTTCACGTCAGACCTATCTCTGAATCGGTGGTAGACATCCAGCCTACTTTCGCTCGGCGGCGAATACCGCATCGAGCGACCGTGCTGGGGCACGCTGCTACCGTGTAGTCAGGCCGGCGCCCGAAACTCCGACCGCCACAGAATGGACTTACCCATGAAATCCTGGTCGTTCACCACCTATACGGTCGCCGCGTTCGCGTGCAGCGGTTTCGCCGTAGCCCTCATGATCGTCAACGCCGCCACCGGCAACACCATGCTGACGACGCTGCTTCCCGTGGCGATCGGTGCGCTCGTGCTCGGCGGCATCCTCTCGGTTCGGGCCCGCGTGCTCCGCTACCGAGGCAGGGACATCACCAAGCGCTGACTCTGCGGCCATATCGAGGCGCCCGCAACCCTGCTACCGTCCCGAGCACGGATGCCTCGCGCGGCAGTTCGGCGCGCCCGGCGCCGTTGACCCGGGGAGCCTGCCATGACCGATACCTCAGCAGCGCCGACGCCACCGCCGACGCCACCGGCCGGGAAGAGCCCGACTCCCCGGTGGCGCACCCTGCTGTACATCCTGATCCCGATCGTGGGGGCGCTGCTGCTTATCGCGGCGTTCGTGGCAGCTCTGTGGGGCCGCAGCGGTCCGGTCGACCAGAGCGCCGACCTCGAAGCGGGCACCAGCCTGAGCGTGGAACTGCCCAACGCCGTGATCATCCTCGAACCGAGCACCGACGACGAGGTGCACGTGCGCATGACGGGGTCCTACTTCGGCAACGAGCCCACCCTCTCCGCTCGCACCGACGGCGGCGTGACCGAGGTGCGCGGCGGCTGCCGCGCCCAGTTCTTCTCCAGATGCTCCGTGACCGTGACCGTGCAACTGCCCACGGCGCTGCCGGTCACCGCAGCGGGTGAGAACGGCCGCATCGCGGCATCCGGGCTCACCGGCCGGGTCACGCTGACCACGACCAACGGTGACATCGAGACCGACGGCACCGTGGGGCCGGTCGATCTGCAGAGCACCAACGGCGACATCCGGGTGACGGATGCCGTCTCCAAGTCCGTGGCCGCCGCCACCACCAACGGATCGGTCTCGCTGCAGTTCGTCGATGCCCCGGAGTCGGTCGAGGCCGGCAGCACGAACGGGGAAATCACCGTGTTGGTTCCCGTCGGCGGAGTCACCTACCGAGTCACCGCGCAGACCACCAACGGCACCGTGACCGACGACACCGTTCCCACCGACAGCACCTCGCGGCGCTCCATCACCGCGCGGACCACCAACGGCAGCATCACCGTCGAGGGCACCCGCTAGTGCGGTCGCCGGGCCGGATCTGGCAGGATGGCGGCATGAGCGAGCAGGCGGGCACGGCCCAGCGGGATGGCGGCACGAGCGAGCAGCAGACCGGCACGGTTGTCGCGGTGAGCCGGGATGACAGGCACCGGTTCAGCAAGCCGGTGGTGCCCAGCATCCGTCTGGTGGCCGGCTACGGCATCGAGGGAGACTCGCACGCCGGGGCCACCACCCAGCACCGGTACCTGATCCGCACCGACCCGACGCGGCCCAATCTCACCCAGGTGCACCTGGTGCGCTCAGAGCTGTTCGCCGAGCTCGCCGCCGAGGGGTTCGACGTCTCCCCCGGCCAGCTCGGCGAGAACGTCACCACCGCCGGCATCGATCTGCTGGCGCTGCCGTTGGGCACCCGGCTGCACCTCGGCTCCGACGCCGTGGTCGAGGTCACCGGCATGCGCGACCCGTGCTCGATGATCGACAAGTTCCAGTCGGGCCTCAAGAAGACGCTCAAGCACACTGATGAAGCGGGCCGGATCCTGCGCAGAGCCGGAATCATGGGCGTCGTCGTCGCCGACGGCAGCGTGGCTGCCGGTGACGAGCTGCGCGTGGAGCTGCCGGCCGGCGAGCCGCTTCCCCTGGGCGTCGTCTAGCGCCGGTTCCCCGCGCGCCGAGTTGCCGGAAAGTGCCGCTTCACCGCTCCCGAAAGGGCGATATGCGGCAACTCACGAGGGAAACCCGGGCGGCTAGAGCTCTTCGGTGGGGTGGAACCACGGCGGGTACACGGCGACCTTGGGCTTGTGACTCAGGGTGGCCAGGATCGGCTTGACCGCATCGCGCACGCGGTCGTTGGCCACGCCGATCAGCGTGATCAGGCCGAACGGGACCTCGCCGGGCACGAGCAGCTCGGCCTTGAGGATCGCGTCGGAGTCGAGGTCGGCGCGGAGCATCTGCAGCATCCGGTCGGCCGACTCGGCCGTGGCACCGAAGCGGGTGGCGGTGAATGCGGCGTCGCCATCCGTCACGGCGAAGTGGCTGGCGGTCGGGTCGGCCGCGGCGTCGACCTGCGCGTCGAGCACCTTCTTGACCGTCGAGACCAGGATCACGAAGTCGTACGCGGCGGCGTCGTGGGCGTCGTCGGACAGGCGCGGGTCGAGCGACTGCGCGCGGATGTTCTCCCAGACCAGGGCGTTGGGCGACAGGAAGAAGGGCACGTGGTCGGCAACGGCGAGGCTGTCGGCGCCGGAGACGCGGACGTCGCGTCGGGCACTGCGGTTTTCCGGCGACGAGATGTCGACGACGGGACGGTCGGTCCAGTCGGCACTGGTGTCGGCCAGAAGCCGGCCGGTGGCGAGAATACCGGGCAGGTTGCGGATGTGGGTGAGGTGGTAGATCCGCTGCTCACCGACCTTGTCGTCGTGGCGCTTGGTGCGAGCGGTGCCCGTGGTGATCGGGGCGACGATGGTACGCAACGCCGTCGGCGCTTCGGGGGTGCGGGCTCGGCTGGCACGCGGGGCGCGGGCAGCGGGCACGGTCGGTGCGACGGGGGCGGCGGGTGGGAAACACAGGGCGCACAGCTCCCCGTCCAGTCCGTGGATGCATTCCTCGTTCACAACTCAACCTTTCGTGTGCGCAGGCTCGACCACGTCGGGTTCGACGGACATGTTCCTACCTATCTAAGTTACGGTCATTTCGGCGGTCTCGGTGACACATCAAGGGCCATCCGGGGGTGATCCGGTGTCGATCCGGAACCAATCGGGTCACTGACGCCCTGACGAGGGCGCAGAACGGCTGTGCCGGCCCGGATCATCCCACCGGTGCAGGGAATCGTCCCTCCGACCGACGCGAGCGGGATCGGGCTCTCCCTACCGTGAGGACATGCCTGTTTTTGATGCCCTCAACGACCTGGTCCTCACCCTCGCCGGGTCGGCTTGGGTCTACCCTGTCGTGTTCGTCTTTGTGGTCATCGACGGCTTCTTCCCCCCGCTTCCCAGCGAGACGGTGGTCGTGGCGCTCGGCGCCCTGGCCGTCTCCACCGGCACACCGCACCCCGTCGGGCTCATCGGCGTGGCCATGGTGGGCGCGGTGCTCGGTGACAGCATCGCCTACCTGATCGGCCGCCGGATCGGCCTGACCCGCTTCGGCTGGCAGCGGCGTCCCGGCGCGGCGCGGATCGCCGACAGGGCGCGCGCGGCCCTGCTGAGCCGACCGGCATCGCTGCTGCTCACGGCCCGGTATATCCCGGTCGGTCGGGTGGCCGTGAACATGACCGCGGGCGCCACGGGCTTTCCGCCGCGCCGGTTCGTCTCGTTCGCGGCTCTCGGCGGGCTCTGCTGGGCCACATACTCGGTGCTGGTCGGAATGATCGCCGGAGCCTGGCTGCGGCACAACCCGCTGTTGGGAGCACTGCTGGCCGTGGCCGCCGCCCTGCTTCTGGGCGTTGTCATCGACGCCATCGTGCTGCGGATCGTGCGTCGGCGCACCGACCGGCGGGCCGGCATCCGCAGCTGGGGAACGCCGGCGCCGACACCACATCGGGAGCTACTCCATCGAGAAGTCGGCGAAGTCGAAGCCGGGTGACACCAGGCAACTCACCAGGGCGTCCTCCTCGCTCGGCACTGTGCGCTGCCAGACATCCGCCGGGATGATCACCTGGCTGTGTTCGCCGCGCAGCAGCCGGCCGCCCAGGACCGGGCTCGACTCGGCATCCGGCTCATCGCCGTCGCCGCCGAGTTCCAGCTGCACGGCGCCCTGGCCGTTCCAGATCCAGATTTCGCTGGAGGACAGCCGGTGCCAAGCGGAGAACTCCCCTGCCGGCAGCAGGAAGTGGATGAGCGTGGCCGCCGGCCGCACCCGTTCGGAGCCGTCGGCATCCGTGAGCGTCACCGGCACCGGCGATGTCCAGGTACGCCGGTACCAGCCGCCCTCCGGATGTGGTTCCAGACCAAGTTCGATCGCCAGCGCCGGGCGCTCCAGACGTTCGATGAACTCCCCGGCGGCCGTGCGGCGGGTGGCAAGTCGGCTGTTTCGGTCCTGTGCGGCCATCAGAAGTCTCCCTGGTGTCGAGGGTGCGGAGGATGCATAACTCCTGCAATTCTCCCCGCCCGTCGACCTCCGCCGCGTCAGTCCACTGATGCCGGGTCGGCGCCTGGAATCCAGCAGGAGTTATGCTCAGCGCAGCAGCTGGCCGGCATACTCGCTGAGTCCGGCCAGCACCAGGAACACGCCCAGCAGCAACACCGTGATCACCGTGATCACCGGCATGTTGCGCACCAACCAGCCGCGCAGGCGCACCAGCTTCTCCCGCACCGCGGGGCCACCGAACGCGTACGCCAGCACCGGGCTGAGCATGGTGATGGACGCCAGCGCGGTGAACAGGGCCACCGAGACCACGATGCCGGTGGGGTCGCTGTGGGCGCCCAGGATCACCACCCCGGCGGCGGCCGCCATGACCAGGTTCTTCGGCCGGAACGCGGCGTAGCCGACCCCGATGATGGTCGCCCGTGCCGGGGTCAGCCGGTCCAGCGCGCTCAGCCAGCGCGGCAGCGGCACCTCCGCGTCGCGCCGCGGCCGGTCGTGCCACTGCACCAGGCCCAGCACGATCAGGGCGATACCGAGCAGCAGCGGCACCGCCACCTGCAGGGTGCGGGTGCCGGCCGACCTGTCGTGCGGCAGCAGCGATGACAGCAGCGCCAGCAGGGTGGCCGAGAACAGCACCCCGAGAAACCAGCCGATGCTAAACCCCGCAGCCGCCTTGAACCCGTCGGGGGCGAGCAGGATCAGCAGCAGCCCCGCCAGCGGCAGCGGGCTGAGCGCGATGGTCAACGCCAGCGGCAAGAGCTGTGTCCACTCGTTCACCCGCGCTCCTCCCCTACTCCAGCTATTGCAGTGACGAGGTCAGCCGGGCCAGGTTGTCGAGCACCTTGGCGCCGGCTGGCCGGTGGAGCCAGTCGGCCAGCTCGACCTTGCTGCTGTTGGCCCGGTAGCCGTCCTGCACCACCCGCATCCGCTTCACGAATTCGGTGCCGTGCACCAGAACCGAGACCTCCATGTTCAGGCTGAACGAGCGGATGTCCATATTGCTGGACCCCACCACCGACACGTCGTCGTCGATGGTGAAGTGCTTCGCGTGCAGCACCGTGGGCTCCGCGTAGAGGTAGATCGACACTCCCGCCCGTAGCAGTTCCTCGTAGTAGGACCGCTGCGCGTGGTAGACCAGCGCCTGATCGCCGATGTGCGAGGCGAACAGCTCCACCTCCACCCCGCGCGATGCCGCCGTGACGATGGCCAGCATCGTCGATTCCTCGGGCACAAAATAGGGGCTGGTGATGCTCACCCGGCGCTCGGCCTTCTGGATGAGCATCGCGTAGAGCTTGAGGTTGTTGTCATTCTCGAAGCTCGGACCGCTCGGCAGCACTTGGGCGTCGAGCAGATCCGGGGCGGGGTCGAGCACGATGGGCGACGTGTCGAAGGGCAGCATCTCGTCGGTCTCGCTGAACCAGTCGGCGAGGAACACGGCGTTCAGCTCGCGCACCGCTGGCCCCTCGATGCGCATCATCAGCTCGTGCCAGCGCAGTCCGCGCTTGAGGTTGCCGGGCTTGAGGTAGGTGGCGTCGATCATGTTCTGCGAGCCGCTGAAGCCCAGCCGCCCGTCGACGACGAGGAGTTTGCGGTGGTTGCGCATGTCGGGCCGGCGCCACTGGCCCTTCCAGAACCGCAGGGGCAGCAGCGCATGCCACTCGGCGCCCATCGACGCAAACGCCGCGATGGTCTCCTTGCGGCGCGGCAGCATCAGGCAGGCGAGGTAGTCCGAGAGCACCCTGACCTGCACGCCGCGCTGGATGGCCCGGGCCAGGGCGTCGAAGAACGGCTGCGTGACGGTATCGAGCACCAGGATGTAGAACTGCACGTGCACGAACTCGGTGGCCTCGTCGACGGCCTCCACCATCCGCTCGATCGAGCCCTCATAGTCCGGCAGCAGCTCCACCCGGTTGCCGCCCACCATGGGCAGCGCCCCGAGGTTGCGGTTCAGCTGCACGGCCGAGCCGAGCCAGGGCGGCCACTCGTCGCGGTGGCTCACCAGGTGCAGGCCCTCGGTGCGGGCCAGGATCAGCTCGTTCACCTCGCGTTGCTTCTCCCGCCTCCGCCGCGGCAGCCGCCCCACACCCACCAACAGAAAGATCAGCACGCCGAGGTAGGGGATGAAGATGATCGCCAGCACCCAGGCGATGGCCGCGGATGGCCGCCGGTTGGCGGAGACGTACACCGTGGCGATGAGCACGAGAAGGGCATGCAGCGCCACCAGTAGCCAGGCACCGAGCTGAAAATCCACCATCGTTCTCCCTTGACCTCGTCGTGAACGTACACCGGCATCGCCGGTGGCGGTTGGCGCAGCTTGCCGGAGCCACCGTGACGCACTACATTGCGGTGTGCGGCGAGCATCGCATCATCGTCAGCTGCGCCGCACGCTGCACAGCATTCGCCAGGTCGAGAGGTGACACGCATGGCAACCCATCCCCCCACCCGATTCCTGGTGGCCTCCGCTGCGGTGCTACTGCTCGTCCTCGCCGGCTGCAGCATCCAGACGCCGAACTCGGCCTCCAGCTCGGGCACCGTTCAGGCCGGCGCCCTCGTGGGCACCTGGGTTCTCGAGGAGACCTTCGACAGCCCCGAGCAGCCGTACATCTCCTTCGTGCAGGACAACACCTGGAGCGCCTCCGACGGCTGCAACCGGGTGCAGGGCACCTGGGAGGTCGACTCGGACGGCACCCTCACCACGACCTCCGGCCCGCAGACCATGATGGCCTGCCCCGGCGCGCAGCTGCCGCTGGCGGTCACCCGCGGCACCCGGGTGGAGGTCGACGGTGACACCCTGGTCATCCACAGTTCGTTCGACTCGACGGCGACAACCCTGGTGCGGTCCACCGACAGCACCGTCGGCCCGCAGGGTCTCCCGATCGGCTATTGGGTGGAGTCGAATACTCCGACGGCGCCGTTCCTGTCGATCGAGGCCGACGGCACTTACTCCGGCAACGACGGTTGCAACGTGCTCACCGGATCGTGGGAGCAGGCCGATGACGAGGCGATCCTCTTCACCGGCGGCGTTACCACGCTGATGGCCTGCGAGGGCGTGGATCAGTGGCTGAACCAAGCCGCCCAGGGCCGGGTGCAGGCCGGCGTGATGACCCTGCAAGCCGCCGACGGCACCGTGCTCGGCCAACTGACGGCCCGCTAGGGAAGAGGCGACGCATGGGCACCTATCCGCTCACCATCGTGCTCATCGTGGGAGTCGCGATCGCGCTGGTCTTCCTGCTGCGGTTCGGCATCCGCCAGAACGCCGCCGCGGCCGCCGTCGACCCGGACCCGGATGCGACGGGCGCCCTGGCCGTGCTCAGTTTCATCCTGGCGCTGATCCTGCCGGTGATCGGGGTGGTGCTTGGCCATGTCACGCTGTCCCGCATCGCGCGCGGCCAGGCCAGCGGGCGCACCTTCGCCTATGCGGCGCTGTGGGTGGGCTACCTGTTGCTGGCCCTGGAACTGGGTGTGATCATTTTCCTGTACCAGAACAACTACTGGGCTTGACCGGCGCCGGGGCGCGGGCTGATCAGTACCAGTTCATCGCCTGCGAGTGCGACCAGGCTGCGCAGGGGGTGCCGTAGGAGCCGTTGATGTACTCGAGTCCCCAGGCGATCTGGGTGCTGGCGTTCGTGGCCCAGTCCGAGCCGGCCGAGGCCATCTTGCTGCCGGGCAGCGCCTGCGGGATGCCGGTGGCCCCGCCGTTGTCGTTGTAGGCCGTGTACTTCCACTCGGATTCCTTCTGCCACAGCTGTGCCAGGCAGGAGAACTGGGATTCGCCCCAGCCGTAGCGCGACGAGGCAAGGCTCGCGGCGGTGGCCTTCGCACCGGCGGGGGTGTTGCCGGCGGCCACGGCGTCGGCGGCGGCCTGTGCTTCGGCGGCGGCCTGAGCGTCGGCGGCGGCCTGAGCGGCTGCGGCCTCCACGGCCACCCGGTCGGCTTCCACGGCGGCGGCCTGCACTGTCGCGGTCTGCTCCTTGGCCTGGGTGGTGAGCTCGCTGACCTCGGACAGCGGCATCGCGTAGTAGCCGGCCAGGGTGCTGGACGTGGCCGACAGGGCCGAGGCGTCCACCTTGTTCGCGGCGGCTTCGAGCGCGGTGTCGGCGTCGACGAGGGCCACGGATGCGGCGAGGTGCGTCTTGCTGATGGCCGCGGCCTTGGCAGCGGCACGGTCGTCGCGCTCCTGCTCGGCCTGCTGCTGCTGGTCGGCGACGGCGGACTGCACGGTGAAACCGGTGCCGGTCACGACCCCGGCGAGCACGAGGCCTCCGGCGAGGAGGGTGAGGCGTTGGCTGCGCGAGCGGCGGTTCTTGCGCCCAGCGCGGGTGCTGGTGCTGCTGGTGGTGCTGGTGCTGGGAATTTCGGGCGTGGCGTTCTGGGTGTTTTCGGGGCGCATAGACTTCCAGGTCGTGTCGGGGTGCGCTCCATCGGGCACGCTCACTGATGGGTGGGCCCACGCGCGCAGGATCGGCGCGGGCAAGCGGCCTAGCCTGCCTAAACTCCCTGAACGGAACCTCAGTTTTTCCTGCCAAAGCCATGTGAACGGGCGCCACACCGCCACGTGAAGGTGCCCAGGTGGCGACCAGAATGCCCGGCCAGACGGTTATTCGCACCGCGCATTGCGGCGAGCGCAGGTTGTCCTGTGGGGTAGCGTAAAAAGATGCCCACCACAGACCCCGCTACGCAGGCCGCCGCCGATCACTCCTCAGCTCCAACCGGGCCTCCCACCAGCGCCGACCGTCTCATCGCGGCAATCGAGAGCATCAACGACGTCGACGTCGCCAACTCCCCCGAACCCGACCGGGCGGCCGTGCTTGAGCTCATCGACATCATCAACGATGAGCAGCGCTCCAGCTTGCTGTTCGCCCTGCTCTTGGAGCGCATCCGCACCGGTGCCTGACCTCTCCCGGACGCCCGTCGAGCAGCGCGCCCTCGACCTGGAGAAGACCGCCGACTGGTACCGGCGCTTCCGGCTGTTCGAGACTCCGGGCCAGTCCGGGCTCTACGCCGACTGGGCCGGCGGGGTCGAGGACGATGCCGAGGTTCTGGCGCTGATCATCACTCTGCCCCGGCCCAAGCGCCAGCCGAACCTGGTCTTCGCCTGCGCACGTCTGCTCGGCGCACCGCTGGCGGGCTATCCGGTCTTCCGCCGCTGGCTTCTCGAGCACTGGCCGGCGGTCGCCGCCGAGGCGCTGGTGCGCGCCACCCAGACCAACGAGCCCCGCCGCCTCACCGCGGTCATGCCGATCCTCGCCTCGATCGGCCCGCGGGTGGCCTTGATCGAGGTCGGCGCCAGCGCGGGACTCTGTCTCTATCCGGACCGGTACAGCTACGACTACTCGGGTCGGCGGGTGGATCCCGCCGACGGACCCAGCCCGGTGCTGCTCTCAGCCGAGCCCACCGGGCCGGTGCCGTTGCCGGAGCATCCGCCCGAGGTACTCTGGCGCGCCGGCCTCGATCTGAACCCGCTGCACGTGCACGACCCTGAGGACGTTCGCTGGCTCGACACACTCGTCTGGCCCGAGCAGGCCGCGCGCCGCCGGCGACTGGATGCGGCGATCTCGATCGTGCGCCGGGACCCACCGCTGCTGGTGCGCGGGGACGCCGCCCACGACCTCGAGGCGCTGGTCGCCCGCGCGCCGGCGGGGGTGCCGCTGGTCATCGTCAGTCCCGCGGTCCTGGTCTACCTGGCCCCCGAGCAGCGGGCGGCCTTCGCGGATGCCGTGACCGGCTTCGGCCGCTGGATCTCGCTGGACGGCGTCGGGGTGCTGCCCCGGGTGGACGCGTTGCTGCCCGAGACGCCGGTGCCGGGCGACTTCACAGTTTCCCTCGACGGCCGGCCCCTCGCCCGGTGCGGTGCGCACGGACAGAGCCTCGACTGGTTCGTCGGCTAGGTCTCCCCGCAGGGGGCGCTTCTAAGATGGCTGGATGCGTGCACTCGTGGTCCACACCCCAGGCGGCCCGGACGCCCTCACCCTCGATACCGTCCCCGACCTGGTCGTCGGCGCCGGCGACATCCGTATCGCGGTAGCCGCGGCCGGCGTGAACCGGGCCGACGTGCAGCAACGGATGGGCCTGTACCCGTCGCCGGCCGACGCGCCCCAGTGGCCGGGCCTGGAGGTCTCCGGCACCGTCACCGAGATCGGAGTCGCCGTCACCCGCTTCGCCGTGGGCGACAGGGTCTGCGCCCTGCTGGCCGGCGGCGGCTACGCCACCGAGGCCGTGGTTCATCAGGACCTGGCCCTGCCGGTTCCCGACGCCGTGGACCTGATCGACGCCGCCGCGCTGCCGGAGGCGCTGGCCACGGTGTGGTCCAACGTCTTCATGAGCGCGGGACTCACGACCGGCCAGACCCTGCTCGTGCACGGCGGCGCCAGCGGCATCGGCACCACCGCGATCCAGCTGGCCCGGCTGGCCGGGGCCCGCGTCCTGGTCACGGCCGGCTCCGCCGAGAAGTTGGCGGTGTGCGGGCAACTCGGCGCAGACGTGCTGATCAACTACCGCGAGCAGGACTTCGTGGCCGAGGTGCTCGCCGCGACCGGAGGGCACGGCGCCGACGTGATCCTGGACATCATGGGCGGCTCGTACGCGGCCCGCAATGTGGCGGCGCTCGCCCTGGGTGGAACCATCATGGTGATCGCCAACCAGAGCGGTGAGGACGCCATCTTCAACCCGTTCCACCTCATGCAGAAGCGCGGACGCTACTGGGGCACCACGCTGCGCGCCCGGCCCGCCGTGGAGAAGGCGGCCATCATGGCCGACCTGCTCAGCCGGGTGTGGCCGTGGCTGGACTCCGGCGCACTCAAACCGGTGATCGACAGCAGGTTCTCGTTCGCCGACGCGGCGGAGGCGCATCGCCGGCTGGAGGCATCCGCGCACGTGGGCAAGATCGTGCTGGTGCCCTGACCCGACGCCCGGTTCGGGTGGGGCTTATCGTCAGGTCCGGGCCGCGGCGAGCTCGACCCGGTTGCGGCCGGCGGCCTTGGCCTCGTACAGGGCGGCATCGGCACGGCCGAGCCAGCGGGAGACGCTCTCCCCCTGTTTGAGCAGAGCCACCCCCACGCTGGCGGTGCAGCGAAGCCCCTCGGTGACCGCGCCCCAGGGATGGTTGCGCACCTCGCCGAGCAGGCGCTCACAAATCTGCGCGGCCTGGTCGAGGGTGGTGTCGCCGAGCACCAGCAGGAACTCTTCGCCGCCGACCCGCACCGCGAGATCACTGTCGCGGGTGGACTCGCCGAGGATCTCGGCCATGGTGGTGAGCACCCGGTCGCCGGCCGCGTGGCCGTGATCGTCGTTGACCCGCTTGAAGTGATCCATGTCGACCATCACCGCGCACAGTGGTTCCGCACGTTCCCGGGCGAGGCGCATCATCTCGGGCAGCTGCCGGTCGAGGGCCCGGCGGTTGGGCAGCCGGGTGAGCGGGTCGGTGTGTGCCTGCTGGTCAAGCTCCTCGGCACGGATGCGCTGCATCTCCGCTTCCAGCTGCGAACGCTGCGCCTCGTGGCGGGCCTGTTCGATTTCCAGCGAGTTGATCAGCATCCGCGACTGCAACCCGGCGGTCTGCCTGGTGAGTCCGAGAATCAGCACGTGCAGCCGTTCATGATGGTGCAGGGCCTGCTCGAACCGGCCGGCGCCCCGGTGCATCTCGTAGAGCGACCTGTGCAGCTTCACGTTCAGGGCCGCGTCCTCGGCCACCGACGGGTCGGCGAGCTGGGCGTCCATCATGGCGCAGGCCAGGTCGACGCGGCCCTCGGCCTGGGCCACCTCGGCCAGCTGGGAGTCGTTGTTCACGGCCAGGTTGCGGTAGCCGTTGGTGACGGCGATGGTCTTGGACCGGCCGGCCTGCCGGCGCGCTTCGGCGTATTCGCCGCGCTCCATAAGAAACCCGACAAGGTTGGTGCGCGCGATGGTCTCGTCGAACGCGTGCCCCTGCTCGACCGCCCGCGCCACGGCGGCACGGATGATGGCGATCCCGTCGGTCAAGGCCACGTGGGCGTCTTCGCCCCTGGCCCGCCGCGCCCGGGCGATTTCCAGGTAGCTGTCGCCCAGATTGTTGCGCGCCGCGAACTCGGCCTGAGAGTCACCGAGGGTGTCGGCCAGGGCGAGCGCCTGCCGGCCCAGCTCGATGCTGCGATCGGCGTCGCCGAGGGCCTGGTGCACCATCGACGAACGCGACAGCGCCCAGAACTCCGCCGTGCGGCTACCGCAGAGCCGCGCGGCTTCGAGGGCGCCGAGCACGTGGCCGAGCGCTGGTTCCTCCAGCGCTGTCTCGTGGAACGCGAGCGCGAGGGTGCAGTGCACCATCGACTGGCCGAGCAGGTCACCGCTGGCGGTGAGGTACTCCAGGGCGAGCAGACCGTGCCGCACGGATGCCTCGAACTCGCCCAACCGCAGCCTGTGGCCGGAGAGCAGCTGTCGGGCGCGGGCCTCCTGGCCGGGGGTGATGAACGGGTCGGCGAGCACCTGTTCGGCCTGTGCGGCGCCGGCATGGTGTTGGCCGTCCTGATTGGCCTGGGCGCTCTCGGCGAGCAGCCTCTCGATCGTGGACCGACGGGCGAGCGAGGCCGGCAGACCGGCCGTCTGCGGCGTCTGGTGCAGCTCATCGTCGGAGGCCGGGTTCGGCAGGTCGACGAGCTCCACAAAACCGCCGGGCAGGGTCGAGTCGCGCCCACCGTCGGCCAGACTCAGGTCGGCGATGCCATCGGCCACCGAATCCACGGAGGCCAGAAGGGCGTCGGATGCCGGCTGTTCGGACGGCACCGTGGCGCCGGCCGGAAGCGGGGCCACCAGGTCATCGAAGGTCGTCATGACGACTCACAGGCCCGGAAATTACCTGGAGACAGGCCGAGCGTCCTGCCCGCTCGTCTCAGCGGGAAGTGCTGTGTTGGTACGCCAGGTGCCTGCACGGCTCAGTCCCCAAACTGCTCGTATCTCCGAACCTAGCAGCGCCGCACCGGCCGCCGGGGCTGTGTTGCGCTGTCCTGAGCCCCCGTTCGCGGGTGATTTCACCGCGAATGATCGCGTTCTCACGAATGCTGACACACGAGGCGGTGCGTGGACCGGAGCCGCGCTCCGGTCACCGCCAGCCCAGGCCGGGGGCCACGAAGCGCAGCACAGAATCGAGCAGCTGCGCGTTGTAGTCCACACCCAACTGGTTGGGCACGGTCAGCAACACCGTGTCGGCCGCCGCCACCGCGGCATCCTGCGCCAGCTGCTCGACGAGCAGGTCGGGTTCGCCGATGTAGCTCTTGCCGAACCGGGCGAGGCCACCATCGAGGTGGCCGACCTGGTCGCGGTTGTCGGCCTGCGCGCGCAGACCGAAGAAGCGGCGGTCCTGCTCGGTGACCAGCGGCATGATGCTGCGACTCACCGACACCCGTGGGGTACCGGGGTGCCCGGCGTCCGCCCAGGCCTGGCGGAAGATTCCGATCTGTTCGGCCTGCAGGTCGCCGAAGTCGGCGCCGGTGTCCTCGGTGAGCAGGGTGGAGCTCATCAGGTTCATGCCCTGTTCGCCGGTCCACTTCGCGGTGGCGCGGCTGCCCGAGCCCCACCAGATGCGCTCGGACAGTCCGGGCGACTGCGGTTCGATGGCAAGCAGGTTGCCGTGCCCGGTGAACTGCGGGTTCGCGGCAGCGATGCCGGCCCCGCGGATGGCGCGGCGGAATTGTGCGGTGCGCTCGCGGGCGTCATCCGCGTCGCTGTGGCCGGGGCCGGGCACATGCCCGAACGCCTCGGCGCCGCGCAGGGCGGTCTCGGGTGAGCCGCGGCTGAGGCCGAGCTGCAGCCGTCCGTTGCTGATCAGGTCGGTGATCGCGGCCTCTTCGGCCATGTAGAGCGGGTTCTCGTAGCGCATGTCGATCACGCCGGTGCCCAGCTCGATCCGGCTGGTGCGGGCGGCCATCGCGGCCAGCAGCGGGAACGGCGAGGCGAGCTGCCGTGCGAAGTGGTGCACCCGCACCGACGCGCCGTCCACACCGAGCTCCTCGGCCGCCACCGCGAGCTCCACGGTCTGCAGGAGGGCATCGCGTGCGGTCCGCACGAGCGATCCCGGCACCGCCTGGTAGTGGCCGAAGGACAAGAACCCGATCTTCTTCATGGTTCGTGCAGCGTTCCCCGGCTGTGACGTATTCCCGATCTCATCCGCGGTTCTGTGCCGCGGGGACGCAGCTGTGCGGGGTAGGCGCCGGTGTGCGGGTGGCGCGCCACCCGCATACCGGCGCGTGACCCGCAGAACGGCGCCGGGTCGTTAGCCGGACGATGCCCCGCACCCTGCCAAGCTGAGGACATGCGGCATCTGTTCCTCGACTTCTTCGGCACCCTGGTCAACTACGCGGACTCCCGCGCGGGCCAGGGCTACGCCGACACGCACGCGAGCATGCGGGCCTTCGGCGCACGCGGCACCGAGCAGGAGACCGCCGATGCCTGGCTGGCTGCCTTCCACCAGCTCAACACCGAGTCCGACGTCGACCACCGCGAGTTCACCATGGAAGAGCTGTCGCGGCGCGCGTTCGTGCGGCTGCTCGGCCGGGAACCCGACGCAACCGAGATCGCCGCCGGAGCGGCGAGCAACATGGCGGACTGGGAGCGGGGCGTGGTGCTGATCCCCGGCATGGCCCAGACGCTCCGGGAACTGGGCCAGAGCTTCACGCTGACCATCGTCTCGAACACGCACAGCGCATCCGTCGTACCCCGCCAGCTGGCGGCCATGGGGGCCACCGACCTCATCGCCAACATTGTGACGTCGCTCGAGGTGGGTTTTCGGAAGCCCCATTCGGCGATCTACCAGGCGGCCCTCCACACGGCGGAGGCCGATCCGGCCCGGGTGATCTTCGTCGGCGACACCTGGGATGCCGACTTCGACGGCCCGCGGGCGCACGGCATGGAGGCCGTGCTCGTGGCGCCCGCCCCGCGCGACGGGGTGCCGGAGACCCGTCGGGTCACCTCGGTGCTCGACCTGCCCGACCTGCTGTCGTTCCGCTACCCGAGCACCCGCCCCATCAGCACCCGCGGGGTGGCCTAACTCCGGCGGTTCCCGGCGCCGCGTCCACCCGCGCAGCGGGGCCGCTCGGCGTAATCGGCGAGCAGGGTGTCGTAAAAAGGTGGGCCCGCCACGTCATCCAGGCCGTGAACCACAGGACCGCGGCGTGCGCAAGGCCCCAGCGCGGCGCCCTGCGGGCGTCACTGGGTAAGCTCGGCGAATGACTACCGAGGGGTTCAGCATCCGCGCCACACGGGTGGACGACTGGCGTGAGGTGCGCTCGCTGCGCCTGGAGATGCTGCAGGACACCCCGATCGCGTTCGGCGAGACCCTGCAGGACGCCCTCGGCCACACCGACAGTGAATGGCGGATGCGCGCCGCCCGCGGCACCGCCGAACGCGGCACGGTTTTGGTCGCGATCGACCCCGCCGGTCGCTGGGTGGGCACCATGGGCGGGTACGTGCCCGACGCGACCACCGGCGCGTTGCTCGTGGGCGTGTACGTGTCGCCGGACCACCGCGGCCGCGACTCCGGGGTCTTCGATGCCCTGCTCGTCGCGATCCAGGAGTGGGCCCGTGGCGAGGGCGACCGGCTGACCCTGCACGTGCACGAGGACAATGCCCGCGCCCGCGCCGCCTACCTGCGCCGGGGATTCACCGAGACCGGGCACCGGGTGAAGTACGTCCTGGACTCCAGCGCCATGGAGATCGAGATGGTCAAGCCGCTCTAGCGGCCACCGCCGCCACCGCCACCGCCACCACCGCCGGAGAAGCCGCCGCCACCGGATCCGCCGGAGAAGCTGCCGCCACCGCTGCTCGACCACGAGGACGTGGGCGTCTGGGTGGCGTTCATCGAGTTGACCATGCCGCCGAGGGCCGTGGCCAGGTGGATGCCACTGAACGCGTTCTGCGAGAGGAACCAGTCCGGCGCGGTCGTGGCCTGCTCGTAGTACACCTCGAGCTCAGCGGCCCACTCCTTCTCCACACCCCAGAGCACCGCGAACGGCAGGAGCTTTTCGTAGAGTTTCACCAGTTCCACGGTGTCGAGGGTGGATGCGGCGGGTTCCATCCCGGGCACGGTACGGGGCACGGTCACTCGCAGGGCGCCATCCGGGCTCTGCAGCATGCGGAACCTGTCCGCCTCGGCCAGGGCGAGATACAACTTCATGCCGGCGAGGTAGTCGCGCCGTTCCAGGCCGGCCGCGGTGAGCAGCAGCGGCCGACTCCCCGCGACGATGCCCACGATCACGGCGGACGCGGCGAGCAGCAGCAACGGAGACCACCAGATCGCGGGCGGGTCGCCGATCACGAGAACTGCCACGACCAGGGCGACCAGCGCGCCGAGACCGACGAGCAGACGGATCCTTGCCGGGGTCAGGGCCGGTCGAGCGCGCCAGCCGCGGGCGGTGTTGCGAACCGTCGCATCTGCTGTGGCGGCCTTGAGCCCGCGGGCGAGCGGGTCGTTGGTGACCCCGAGTTCGCACACCGCACCAGCCGGCAGCCCGGGGAAGAAGGTGGCGAGCACGGCGAGCTCCTGGTCATCGACGCCGTCGGTGCGGAGAAGCTGCAGCGTGTAGTCGCCGCCGTCGGCGCTGACCGGGTAGTCCAGGATGCGCACGTTACCGCGCACCGCAAAGCTCACGATTTGCGCGGCCATGGCCGACTTCGGCCGACCGATGAGGTCGGCGGCCTCGAGGAGGTTGTAGCCGTCCGGAACGCTGTACTGGGCGATGATGGTGTCGCCCTTCGGGTCGCGGGGGCGCGCGAAGCTCCGGGCGAGAACGAACACCCCGCCGAGCATGGCCATGCCCAGCAGCCCGAACGGGAACCCGCCGAAGCCGGACGAGTTGTCGGCGTCGGACCGCGCCTCGGCGGGCACCTGCACGAAGGTGCCGAGCGTGAAACCGATGGCAATGGTGAGATTCTCGCCCGGGCCCAGATCGGCGGCCTCGGCGGTGAACATCTGGCCGGCCGGGGCGGCGGCATCCGGGTCAGCTTCCTGCACGATCTGGCAATCGCCGCTCTCCCCCTGAGCCCCGGTGTAGCAGGCGTTGTTGCCGGTCAGGAAGGGGGCGATCACCGGATCGACGTGCACCCGGGCGGCGACGGTAGTGAACTGCTGGTCGAAACCGGTGCCATTGGTGTCCCAGTAGAACTCGTCATCGCTGGTGTCAGCGAACGCGCGCACCACGTTCTCCTGGGTGTAGCTGATGACGTACGTCTGGGTGCCGCGCACGAACTCGTCGGTTCCGAGCGCAAGCTCGGTGAAACCACCGTTGATCTCGGTCTCGAAGTACACCGGCTCGCCCTGAGCATCGGTGACGGACTCTACCGTCGTGTTCAGCGGCACACCGTCATAGTCGTTGGGGATGGCGCGGATGATGCCGCGGTTCTGGTCGAAGTCGGGGAACTCGGCCACGAAGGTCTCGACAGTGCGCAGGGTGGAGAGCCCGGCATCGTCGCGGCCCAGGTAGTACTCCCCCGCGTACAACGCGAAGGTGAAGTCCGAGGTGTCGGCGGCCACAGCCGCGCGCACGCTCCCGACCACGTTCGAATGCGCAGCCGGAGCTGCCGATGCCGCCGTTACCGGGCTCAGCGCAGTGGCGTTCGCCGCCAGCGGGGCGCCGAGCGCCAGAACAGCAGCAACGACAACAGCGGACAGGACCTTCAGAAGACGCGTCACGCCCCCGAGCCTAGTGACCACCTCACATTGAGATCGAAGGCATGCCGCTCCACGACTGTCCCCTCGGGCAGGTCCCCGGCCACGGCTAACAGCCAATCGACGAAGTCAGCCACCGGAAAGCCGCTGCAGTCCGGGCACCATCCCCTGAGCTCGAGTCCCGCCATCGACGCGGCCAGGTACTCCTGCCGAGTGAGCCCGGGGATGTCCCGCACCAAGGCTGTGGTCGTGTGCCTGGTAGAGCTCAGGCCGGAGAACGAGCGTCCGCACCCGCACGCTCCGGACGGGTTGCGCTCGCTCGCCGAACACACCCCATGCAGCCAAACAAGCTCGCCCTCGATGCAATACGCAAAATCCGTTGCCCGCGCGCCCTGGGTTGCCGATGTCGCCACGAGTACCCTCATGATCTGCTCCGTTTACTCGGCACGAGGGTGAGTGAGTAGGTGCCGTCAGGCTAGACGGAGCCACCGACATCCGAGGGCCTAGAAGCCCTCGGGCGTGTGCGGCCGGTAGGGGGCGGCCAACCGGACCAGCTCGTCGGCGGTGAGGGTGAGGTCCACGGACGCGACGGCATCCAGGAGGTGGTGTGCCTGGGTGACGCCCACGATGGGCGAGGACACGGCCGGCTGCTGGCGCACCCAGGCCAGCGCCACCTGGGCGCGGGGCACCCCGCGCTCTGTGGCCACCTGGGCCACGGCGCCCGCGATCTCGCGGTCGCCCTCCTCCTGCTGTTTGTACAGGGTCTGGCCGAAGGTGTCGGTTTCGGAGCGGTCGGTGGTCTCATGCCAATCGCGGGTGAGCTTGCCGCGGGCCAGCGGGCTCCACGGCAACACGCCAACGCCCTGATCGAGACAGAACGGCAGCATCTCGCGTTCCTCCTCGCGGTTGAGCAGGTTGTACTGGTCCTGCATCGACACGAAGCGGGTGAAACCATGGAGATCGGCGGTGTACTGAGCCTTCGCGAACTGCCACGCGTACATCGACGAAGCGCCGATGTACCGGGCCTTTCCGGCCCTGACCACGTCATGCAGCGCCTCCATGGTCTCTTCGATCGGCGTCAGCGGGTCCCAGCGATGGATCTGATAGAGGTCGACGTGATCGGTGCCCAGCCTAGTGAGACTGTGGTCGATCTCGGCCAGGATGGCGCGGCGCGAGAGTCCGGCACCGTTGGGGCCCGGCCGCATCCGCCCGTGCACCTTCGTGGCGAGCACGTACCGGTCCCGCGAGCTGAAGTCCCGCAGCGCCCGGCCGAGGATCTCCTCGCTGCTGCCGTCGGAGTACACGTTGGCGGTGTCGAAGGTGGTGATGCCGGCTTCCAGCGCCTGCCAGATCAGCGGGCGGCTGGTCTCCTCCGGCAGCGTCCAGGAATGATTGCCGCGCATCGGATTGCCGAAGCTCATACAGCCCAGCGTGATCGCCGACACCTCGAGTCCGGTGCTGCCCAGTCGCACGTATTTCATGGCGTTCCCTTCGTTGCGAAGCCGAGCCGCTTAGAGGCCGGCGCCCCTGCCGATGTTCCGAATCTTCGGGCTCTGGGCCGCTTCGGTCTCGCTGCGGGAGTCGTGCTCGGCGCGCTCCTGGGCGGAAAGCGGAGCTGAGCGAGGGCGGCGGGAGATCACGTAGAGGAACACGGAGACGGCGATCGCCACCACCAGGATGAGTATCCCCAGGATCAGGCTGAACGTTTCGGACACTAGGTCCTCCAAGCGTTGCGGATGGGTCACTCGGGCCGGTTGGGCCTTCACAAAGGTCTACCGTCTGGGTGCGCCGGCGTCAATTGTGCCGTCGCGGATGACCCCACGGTGCCGGCACTCCCGCGGTACGCTCCGTTCATGGTCGATCGTTATCGCTCAGTGGAGGAGTACCTCGCCGCGCAGCCCGCAGAACGACTGCCCGTGATCCAGGCGCTGCGGCAGCTCGTTCTGGAGGCCAACCCGGCCGCAGAGGAACACATCAAGTGGAATTCCCCCAGTTTTGTACTCGCCGGGGTCGACCAAGCCACGATCAGCGCTCAGGGCAAAAACGGGGTGCGGCTGGTGCTGCACCGGGGCGCGACCACCGCCGAGGACCCGGATGCCGCATCTGCTTTCATCGGTGACCCGAACGGCCTGCTCACCTGGCACTCTGATATCCGGGCGAGCCTGCTCGTCACCGATCTCGCCGATCTGGAGCACAAACGTGCAGCGGCCGTCGAAGTCGTGCGCGCTTGGCTCGCCGAGGGCACCGACTCCCCGTGACCGGAGGTCCCGGTGCCGTCCCGGGCTGGGTTGGATAATCCAACCAAAGGTAGACTACGCACATGACAACGGGACCCTCCGATGCTCGTGCGCACCCCGTCTCTTCGAAACGCTCCGGCGACGACCTGCGTTGCTCCATCGCGCGCACTATGCAGGTGCTCGGCGACCGGTGGACGATCCTGATCGTGCGGGAGGGTTTCCGCGGACACACCCGGTTCAGCGACTTCCGACGGGTGCTCGGCATCCCCACCGACATCCTCACCTCCCGGCTGTGCTCGCTCGTGGCCGCCGGGGTGTTCGAACGCCGCGGCTACCGCGAGCCGGGCGCCCGTGAACGTTTCGATTACCACCTCACCGCCGCCGGCGACGCGCTGCTCCCGGTGCTCGGCGCGCTTGCCCAGTGGGGTGACGACTACCGGCCGTCCGGTCACGGCCCCAGCCGGCTCTACCAGTACGCCGACACCAGCGAACCCACCTCGGTCGCGTTCGTCACCGCCGCCGGCGTCGTGGTGCCGTTGGCCGACATCGCCATCGTGCCGGGGCCGGGCGAAAACGACCCTGATATCGGCCCCACCCGCCCCCTCGCCGCCGCGCACCCCTGATCGCCGGGCTCGCCTGGGCCGCCGGCGGCCGGCGCTGCGGTCAGTTCGGCGGAAGGTTGACCGTGTCACCCTCAGAGGTGAGGTCGGCGCCCTCCCGCAGCTCCAGGACCTCGATCGTGGGATCGGCGACCAGCGCGTCCACGAGCGCCTGGGTGCCGGCGATCACCGTGGAGTCGAAGTCGATCTCGCTCACCAGCACCCAGGCGTGGTCGTCCGGCCAGATCAGGTTCGGCGACTGCGGCCACGTCGAATCGGTCCATGGCGCATCCGTCAGCCAGGCTGGGTCGACGAACCGGCGGATGCCCGCGACGAACAAGACATAGTCCCGCCCGGGCAGTCGCAGCCGAGCACCGGACGACACATCGGCGGGCAGCAGGCCGGGGCCCCTCGAATCGTCGGGCTCGACCATCGCGGCGAGCGCCGCCTGCCGGAGCCTCGCCTCGCCGGCCTCAGTCTCACGATCGGCCGCACGATCGGATGCGCGGTCGGCCGCCTCTTCGTCGCGCACCATGATCAGGGAGACCCCGGTACCGCTGCCGAGTCCACCCCAGCCCTCCCACACGGCCGCGATTCCGGCATCCGGGGTGCCGGTGTGGGCGGCCAGGTGCAGGGCCACGGCGGCGAGTACGGCCACGTCGAGGGTGCCCACGGCGGATTCGGAGTACCGCCAGCCGTCGGCATCCACCAGTTCGTTGTACTCGTTGGGCACCCCGCGGTTCAGCCGGCCGAACTGCGCCAGCGGATGCATGGTGGCACCCCCGACCTCGGCCACCCGCGCCCACGGCACGCTCCGGTAGTCGATGCCGGACGCAAACCCCCGGTTGGGGCCCGACCAGGTGCCGGTGCCGGTGGGCCGGTCAATCGTGACGGGGTGGAACACCCGCGCGTACGCTTCGAAACCACGCGGCACCGCAGAGTGCATGTTTCGCCACCGCACGTCCAGCCGCTCGCGCAGCCACTCGCCGCGCCCCACGTCGCCCACCCAGTCCATACCTCACCGTAGGACCTGCCCGGCCAGAACACACTCCCCCGATCAGCCGCGGGATGCACAACTCCTGCTATTTCTTCCGGCCGGCCGGTGGCGCCCCGGATGTCAGCGGACGCCCCGCCGCCGTCCCATGGCTCTGCAGGAGTTATACCCCCGATCGGGTGGTTTCGCTGGGGGTGTGGGCGCAACTCCCGGGCACCTTCCCCGGTCCCGGCCGCGGCAGTACCGTGTCGGGCATGAGGCGGATGTGCCCCTCGCCGATGACACTGAATGGAGGCCTACCTTGAGCAGCACGCCCACCCGCCGCCGCGGTTACCTGCCGCCCAGCCGCTTCATGCGGCACGTCGTCAACCCGGTCGCCCGGGCCTGCGGCACCCCCACCCTCATCGTGCGTGGTCGCATCAGCGGCCGGGAGATCAGCACCCCGGTGGCACCGTTCCGGTTCGAGGGCGACCGATATGTCATCGCCGGCCGCGGCGAGACCCAGTGGGTGCGCAACCTCCGGGTCGCCGGTCGCTGCGAGCTGCGCATCCGGTGGCGCCGACACCCGTACCGGGCCACCGAGCTGCGGGGCCTCGAACACGACCAGGTCGCCGCCGACTACCTCGAGAAACTGGGCCGTCGGGCCAGGCCGTTCCTGGCCGAGCTGCCGGATCTGGTCGACCATCCGATCTTCAGGCTGGAACTCTGCGAGGCACCGGTGCGCAGCTAGACCCGCCGCTCACCGCACGGGCAGCCCCACCAGGCGCAGCCACGCGGCGAGGTGCGGTTCGTCGAGCACCGGAGCCCGCAGCCCGACGTAGCCGTCCGGTCGCACGACGAGCATGCCGGTGCCGGGCCTGTCGTCGAGCCGGTAACTGTGCACCAGCGGGCTCAGCATCCGGTCGGGCACCGGTCGCGCGTTCGCCTGCAACAGGATGTGCACCCCCGGCCGCGCGAGCAACGCGTGCAGGCGCACCCGACGGCCCTCGCAGCGCACCAGGGTGTCGGGCACCCGCGAGCCCGGCCGCAGCACCCGCCGGGCCAGCCCGCCGCGCACCGGGGTGAGTGACGCGCGCACGTCCATCGACAGCGGGCTGTGCGGGTACCGCAGCCGGAACTGCGAGAGGGTGCGGAGGCCCACCGCGGTCAGCCGGCGTTGCCGGGCGAGCCAGGGCAGCACCGGCCCGGCCACAGGCACCAGCACCGCCCGGCCGAGCTGGGCCAGCGGATGCAGACTCGCCTCGGCCCAATACATGGTGTGCGTCAGCCGCAGCACGGCCCGGTCGGCGGGGCGACGCTCCAGCGCGTACGAGTCCAGCAGCGCCGACCCGGGCCGGGCGGCCAGGGAGCCGCCCGACCGCGTGTCACCCAGGGCGTCCGCCGTCTCGGGCAGCCGCTGGCCGGCCGCGGCTGCGAACGCCAGCTTCCAGCCGAGGTTCACGGCGTCGTGGATGCCGGCGTTCATGCCCTGCGCGCCCGCCGGCGAATGCACGTGGGCGGCATCGCCGGCCACGAACAGCGGACCCCGGCTGAACCGGCTGGCGATCCGGTGTTGCAGCCGCACCTGGGCCGACCAGGCCACCTCGGTGATCTGCGCCGGCAACCCGGCCTCGTCGACCAGCCGCTGCAGTTGCTCTTGCGGTACGGGCGGACCCGGCTGGCCGAACGGCTGCCGGTCGTCACCGGCCCGTCGGGTGGCGAGCATCCGCCAGGTGGCCCGTTCACCGATGTTGAACAGGAATACCAGCCCCTGCCGCCCGACGACCACATGCGCGACCCCGGTCTCGAGCATCACCGGCGCCACCGCCCGCGATCCGGCGCCGGCGGGGCCCAGCTCCACGTCCGCGAGCACCACCTCCTGGTCGTAGTCGCCGCCGAGGAATCCGCCGACCGACCGGCGCACCAGGCTCGCCGGCCCGTCACAGCCGGCCAGGTAGCGGCACAGCACGTCCTCGTCCGGCTCGTCGTCCGCGGTGCGCAGCACGGCCCGGGCGCCGCCCTGACGCAGCCGCGCCAGCCGCACCACCTCCGCACCGCGCTGCACCAGCACGCCGCGTTCGGCGAGCGCGGCGGCCAGCACGGCCTCCACGTCGGACTGCCGCACCAGCAGCGGGTGCGGGAACGCGGTGCCGGGCAGATCAAGCTTCTCGATCGACACCGACACCACCCGCGAGGGCAGGTGCAGCCGCACCGACGGTGCGGAGTCGCCGAGCGCGAGCAGGGCATCCGTCACCCCCAGCGGACGTAAGAGTTCGAGGGTGCGCGGATGCATCACCATCGCCCGCGACGGCCGGAACGCCTCCGGCCGGCGTTCGACGACACGCACCCGGGCGCCGTGGTCGACGGCCTGCAGCGCAAGGGTGAGGCCGGTCGTGCCGGCACCCACAATCAGAAGATCGGTGTCGAAATCGGTCATGCGGGTTCGCGCACCCGGCGCTTGGCCGACATCGGCTCGGCCGGACGCCACCAGTCCCCCACAACGCCGACGGCCCCGGCCGAAAACCGGTACGGATCGCGCAGGAACTCGTCCCGGTGCACCCCGGGCAGCACCGCGTAGTGGATCGATCCGGGTTCGCTGCCCAACGCGAGCACCCGCCACAGGGTGCGGGCGTAGGTTTCGGCGAGCTCCGGGCCGTCCCACTCGTAGATGCCCCGGTACAACCCGTTGATGTCGTGGGTCAGCCACAGCTTCGACACGTAGCCGGGAAAGCCGACGAACAGCGGGGTGTTCATGATGCTCTGCACCCGAAACCAGCGGTGCGCCCGGCCGCGCAGCAGCCGCAGGCGGAACCCCACCACCAACACCGTGGGGGTGTGGGCCGCCGCGCGGTCCACCACTGTTTCGCGGTAGACCACCGCGCGGCTGCCGTCGGCGAACGACAGTCGCTTGCCGGCGTTGCCCCGCGGCAAGTGGATGCGCCGCTGCACGAGCAGCAGACCGGTGCGCGCCACGCAGGCGGCCAGGCCCCGCACCGCCGGGCCCAGCGGAAGAGGCGGTTTCTCGCTCATCATGGTCGCTCCTCCCGATATCAGCGGCGGCCACCGTCGCCGGCGGCCGGTCCCCCGACGGTGCCAGCATAGGCAGCCGGTCCGTTTCGGGGAAGGCCCGGCCGGGGCACCTGGATGGGTACCGGTTGTGGCGCGGGAATCGCCGGGTAAGCAGATGCGCCTGCACAGTTGCGCCTCTTCGTGGGTCCGGGTGACCGGAGGCGTCCACGGGGCCGACGTCGGTGCACGATTGAGCGAACTCCGGAAAAGTCCTCGAGAAACCCGGGCGCTGAGCGGTAGCCTCAGGTGCGCGCGCTCGGAGCGGCCACGGCCGCCGTCGATACCGCGTTCGCCGCCCGAACCACCAGGTGGCCCGTCCACCATCAGTCCCACCCGGAACGGCCCCGAAGGACCCATGATCTCTACCTCCTCGCTCGACGACCCGTGGCCATCCACCGTGGCGCCCACCGTGCACCTCGTGCAGTTGAGCCAGGTCACCATCGATGCCCTCGCCGAGGAGGACCTCGACCTGGCCAACGAGCAGGCAGCGGTGGAACTGAGTCCCTTCTTCGTGCAGGCGGCCAGCGCCAACACCTGGCGGTACCGCAGCCGGCAGCTCGCCGCCTCGCCGGGCGACGCCAGCTGGATCACCCGAGTCATCTTCGACCCCGCCCGGCGGCTCGCCGTCGGTCAGTCCGGCTACCACGGCCCGCCGGACGACACCGGCATGGTCGAGGTGGGCTACGCCGTGGATGCCGCATACCGGCGGCAGGGCTATGCCCGCGCCGCACTCACCGCGCTGCTGGAACGCGCCCGCATCGAGCCGGCCGTCACGGTGGTCCGGGCCACCATCAGTCCCGACAACCTGCCGTCTCGGGCTCTTATCGCCCAGTTCGGCTTCGTCGAGGTGGGCGAGCAATGGGACGACGAGGACGGCCTCGAAACCATCTTCGAGCTACCCCTCGGCTGAGTCGGGCCACCCAGGCACCGCCGCGAGGCACTCTCGCGGCACACCTTCGTTCTCGCGGCACACTTTGATTCTCGCGGCACACCTTTGTTGTCGCGGCACGTGCTCTAACCTGTGCCGCCGTGAACAACACCTGCCACGAAGCACAACACCTGCCGCCGCACCGGATGCCCGCCGCGGCCACCCGGGTGCGGCGCCACCGGCATCCGTGCCAAGCTTGAAACCCGTGCCTCGCGCTCACCAACGGGACCCGCACGACCACTCACCACCACCAGAAAGTCCGCTGACGCAATGACGCCTCCCGCCCGCTCCGCAGAACGCACCGCTGCCCGCCCCGACGTGGCCGTGCGCCGCGCTCGCTTCGCCGTTGCCATGCTGTTCTTCACGAACGGCGCCCTGTTCGCCAACCTGATCCCCCGGTATCCCGCGATCAAGTCCGAGCTCGGGCTCAGCAACGCCGAATTCGGTTTCGCGGTCGCGGCGTTCCCGCTCGGCGCCCTCCTCGCCGGGCTCGCCGCAGGCATGCTGATCCGCCGGTTCCGGTCGTCGCGGGTCGCCGTGGTCTCGACGATGCTCACCGCGGTGGGCCTGATCCTGGCCGGAATCGCCCCCAGCTGGGCTGCCCTGGCCGCCGGTATCTTCCTGGCCGGAGCAATGGACTCCATCACCGACGTGGCCCAGAACTCGCACGGCCTGCGCGTTCAACGGCTCTACAAACGCTCCATCCTCAACTCCTTCCACGCCGTGTGGAGCATCGGCGCGGTCACCGGTGGCCTCCTCGGCGCCGCCGCCGCCCAGCTCGACATTCCGCGCGGCCAGCACCTCATCGTGTCCGCCGTCACCTTCAGCCTGTTCGCGCTGTACAGCTACAGGTTCCTCCTCGCCGGCCCCGAGCCCCTCGAACCCGAAGCAACCGCCCCGGAACCGCACGCCGACGCACCCACCCGCTCGGCCGGCCGCTGGGGCAAGTGGCTGGTGCTCGGCGCGCTCGTGGTGATCGCCGCCTCCGGCGCCGTCGTCGAGGACGCCGGCGCGTCCTGGTCGGCCATCTATCTCTCCGACGCTCTCGGCGCATCCGCCCTGGTGGCCGGGCTCGGCTTCATCGCTTTGCAGGGCATGCAGTTCATCGGCCGGCTGCTCGGCGACGGCCTCGTCGACAGGTTCGGCCAGCGGGCTGTGGCCCGCACCGGCGGCGCGATCGTGTTCCTGGGTATGGGCACGGCGCTCGCGTTTCCGTCGATCCCGGGCACCGTCGTGGGCTTCGGCCTGGCCGGCTTCGGCGTCGCCACGCTGATCCCGGCCGCGATGCACGCCGCAGACGAGCTGCCCGGCTTCCGCGCCGGCACCGGACTCACCATCGTCGCCTGGCTGCTGCGCCTGGGTTTCCTGTTCTCGCCGCCCATCATCGGCGCCATCGCCGACCTCTCCCAGTTGCGCTACGGGCTGCTCCTCGTGCCGCTGGCGGGCCTGCTCGTGGTGTTCTTCGCACCGGTGCTGGCCACCCGGGTACGCACTCGGTCCGCGGATGCCGCCGCAGCGGATGAACCGGACCTCACCGCAGCGCCCGCACCGACGGCGCCCTGAGCACACTCTGAACGGTCGCCGGGTCGCCGGGGCCGGTCGGCCCAGCTGGGCGTGCGGGTGGGCTAGGCGCGCGGTGTCTCGTCGTCGGCCGGCATCTGGTCGCGCATCGGCTCAGCGGGCCGCAGCACCAAACCGAGGAACACCGCCAGGCCCAGCACCCCGGCGAGCAGTCCGCCGCCGCCCAGGTAGATCTCGGCCGGCGTGGCGAAACCGCTCGGCGCATCCGGTTGGAGGCCCACGTAGATCAGGTACCCGGTGAACCCGACACAAAATCCGGCACTGACGACCAGACCGATCACGGCGGCGCTCGGGCGCTTCATGGGGTACTCCTTCGGGTGGATCCTAAGCTGAGTCAACCACAGTTTCGCTCTGATCAGCGTATTATTTCGCACGGGGACTCGTGCGGGGTCTCCGCGACCCCCGGCACCCGGCATCCACTCAGCCGACACCCGCCTAAACTCGACGGATGACCGCACCTACCGCATCCGCCGCCGCCACCATCACCATGTTCGGCGCCGAGTGGTGCCGCGACTGCCGTCGCTCGAAGAAGCTGCTCGACGGCCTCGGTGTGGTCTACGACTACGTCGACCTTGAGGCCGTGGCCGACGGCGCCGACCGGGCCAAGGCCATCAGCGGCCGCACCCAGATCCCCGTGATCGTGTTCTCCGACGACACCCACATGGTCGAGCCCAGCGACGCCGACGTGCGCGCCAAGCTCTCCGAGCTCGGCACCGTCTAGCCTCCGGGCCGGAGGGCGTTCGGGCAGCACGCGGGGGCAGCACGCGGGGGCAGCACGAGGGGGGTCTCACCGTCGAGGCACCCCGAGCATTCCCGCCAGCGTCTTCAGCGCCGCGGCCACCTCCCCGCTTCCCCGCCTGCCCCTGGCACCCGGCGGCGCACCCTCCGTGGCGGTGCGCGCCACGTGCTCGGCCACCCGGAACAGCCAGGCCCGGAAGGCCGAGTCCATCGTCGGCGCCTGCGCCTCGACCAAGGCCAACGCCCGGGCCAGCTCGCCCAGCACCCGGGCCTGGTCATCGGCAGCGCCGTCGATCACGCCGAGGTCGCGGGTGAGTACCTCGGCCACCAGGTCCGCGTCGATTTCCTTGACGATGGGCAGTGCGTCCGGGTGATGCGCCTCGCGCGTCACGGCCTTCTCCGCGGCAAGCATCTCCGTTACGACCACCATCGGCCCTCTGGGCGACGCCCCCACCATGTACAGTCCCACGAGAAACGGTGCGGCCCCCACGGCCTGCCATTCCTCGGCGGTGAAGGCCTCCCTGACGGTCATCTCAGTTCCTCCTCGAGCGCCGACCCCCGCGAGGGGTGCCCGAGCGGCACCAACCGCTCCCGGCCCGAGGCGCCTCTGTTTCGTCCCACCGTCCCGCTACGCCCACGCCGCGCCCGCGCTTCGGCCCGGCTAGCGCTGCGCC
This sequence comes from Cryobacterium sp. LW097, assembly GCF_002205495.2. GTDB lineage: Bacteria > Actinomycetota > Actinomycetes > Actinomycetales > Microbacteriaceae > Cryobacterium > Cryobacterium zongtaii. The sequence continues at coordinate 2,669,470 of NZ_CP021992.1, forward strand.
AGGCCTCCCGGTCCACGCTACGCCTGCGCCGCCGGCGCCCGCTACGCCTGCCGGGCAGGATGCGGTCGACCGAGGTGTGCGGGCAGGATGCCGTCGGCCGAGGTGCGCGGGCAACGCGCCGCTTTGCGAGTGGCGCGCCACCCGCGTAACGGCGCCTGACCCGCGTAATGCATCTCCCCGCCGCACACCCGCACCCGCCCCGCGTCACCACCCGGCCCATCCGCCCCCACGCGCCGGCGCACCGCCTCACCTGCCCGGCGCATCAGCCCCGTTGCACCCCACCCCTGCCGGGGGTACCGTAAACGCAACATCGCACCCGGCCCCAATCGTGGCCGGCTGACCTCCGTTGCCGCATGGAGCGGTAGCCGACAGCGCAACCTGAAAGCCAACCCGCCGCGCATCCCCGGCCCCGGGTCACTCGTAACGACGTCCGCACCACTCCACGCACCGGTAGTCTTCCCCCCGGGGGTACAGATGGACACGACACAGCACAACACCGCAGAGCGGAACGCGCCGGAGGCCGACGGGCTGACGATCTTCGACGACGTGCACGAGGTGCGTGACGAGCCCGTCGCTTTTGTGGGATTGCAGCTGATGGCCGTGGTCCTCAGCTACTCCTTCGCGCTGGGCGTCCTGGTGATCATCCTGATCCCGGTCGTGCTGGCCCTCACCCTGTTCTGGCCGTACCTGCCTGGAATGCTGTTCCCGGAGCTGGCGGGCCTGTAACCGCCCTCGGCTCCGAACGTTGGGCCCACCCGGTCGACATCCGGGCGCATCCGCCTATTTGACCAGCGCCGCCCGGTACCGCTCGTACCGTGACCTGCCCACGAGCCGCCAGAGCAGCCGCACCGGAGCGGGCAGGTGCTCGTGTTGCCAGTCGCCGCCGCCGTCCGGTTGCGCGGCGAGGATCGTGCCGAGCTGAACGAACATCTTGCCCTTGGGGGTGGCCTTCCGACCGTGTTCGGAGAGCGCGTCGATCTCCCTCGGCGTGATGACGGTCTCCATCACGGGCACGATGTGGGTCTCCTCGTCGGGCAGGTGCACGGCGAGCGCCGCATTGATGCCGGCCAGGGCTGTGGCAACGGATGCCGCATCTGTTGCCCGGCCGCTCGCCCGCCAGGCCGGCAGGGCCGCATCGAGTTCGTTGAGGTGCACGAGCATCAGCGCGTGCTGCTCCTTCATGCGCGTCACGTGGGCCGCGCAGGAGGGGGCCCGGTTCTCGAGCCGGCCCCACAGCATGGTGTCTTCGCCTTCGTGGTGTGCGTGCAGCCCGGTGGAGAGCATCGCGAGGTAGTCGCCGACGAGGTCGGCCTGCTCGGCGTCGCTGTCGGGCACCGCACCGACCAGCGCCGGGGCCTCACCGAACCCGGCCCGGAACATCCGATGGATCTCGACCATGCCGCGGCCGTCGCAAATCTTGACGGCACCGGCGCCGTCGTCAGGGTTGTCGCCGCTGGAGGGCAAGGCGGTGGCTGGCATGGGGCCTCCTTCGTGAGATGTGCACGCTGGAACCGTATCCGCGTGGCTGTGCCCCTTCAAGGGGGTTGCCACGGTCGGACTCGCCAATTGGATGTGGGAGCGCAGCGCGGCGGGTTTGCGGGAGCTACGTGGGGTTAGCGCATCCGCCGGATGCCCGGCCCCGCATCCGCCGATCGGTGCCACACTCGCGACAGCCGCCGTGGTGCACGCTGACGCGGCGACAGCACCGCCCCTACGATCGAGACAGCGCCCCACCCCACACCGAAGGAGATCAACCATGGAGCTAACCGGTCGAGACGTCGACGAGTTCCTCGCGACCCTGGACGGCCCCTTTGTCGACTCGATGCGGGCCCTCGACGCCATCATCTCCGAGGTCTTCGCCGGGGTCACCCGCGAGCTGTGGGAGGGCGTCTTCTGGGGCGGCACCGAGCAGCAGATCATCGGCTACGGCCACACCGTGATCGCCCGGCCGGGCAAGCCCACCGTGGAGTGGTTCGTGGTGGGACTGGCCAGGCAGAAGAACCACCTCAGCGTGTACGTGAATGCGGCCGACGAGGACGGTTCCCTCGTGCAGCAGTACAAGGGCCGGCTCGGCAAGGTCAAGGTCAGCTCCGCCGCGATCACGTTCGCGTCGATCGACGCCCTCGAGCTGGACGAGTTCCGGGCCCTGCTCCAGGATGCCGCGCGGCTCACGCCCGACGCCACCTGAGCCAGCGCGCAGCCACATGGCCTCGGCCCGGGCGTGGCCGCCGAGGTATGCGGGCAAGGCGCCGTTATGCGGGTGGCGCGCCACCCGCATAACGGCGCCTGACCCGCCTAACGCCCCGAAGGCCACGCCGGCCGCTCCTCCGCCGGCGGCCGGACCCGTCCCTCCGTAGGATGAGCCCATGCCTGCAACCCCCGAACTCGAAACCCCGTCAGCGGATGACCGCGAACTCATCGAGCTCGCTCGTGCGACCATCGACGCCAACACGGATGCCGGCCCCGACGAGGACGGCGCCCACACCATGGGCGCGGCCGTCCGGGCCGCCGACGGCCGCATGTTCGCCGGCGTGAACCTGTTCCACTTCACCGGCGGTCCGTGCGCCGAGCTCGTCGCCCTGGGCACCGCCCGCGCCGGTGGTGCGCGGGAAATCACGACGATCGTTGCCGTGGGCAATCACGGTCGCGGCGTGGTCGGCCCGTGCGGGCGGGACCGCCAGGTGCTCTTCGACTACCACCCCGGCATCCGGGTGTTGCTGCCCACCGCCGAGGGGGTGCGGGTGGCCCGGATCGAGACCCTGATGCCGTTCGCCGCGGCGTGGAGCCTGGCGGATGGCGTGCAGCCGTTCGACGGCGACCGCTTCCGCTGACGCCGGGCAGTCCCCGCTGCCCAATGTTCGGCAACTGTTGCCGATCCGGACAATTGCGCCCGGTGCGCCGGGCACAATTGTCCGCACGGGCAACAGTTGGTCCGGTTGCGGGCGACCGGCACCCGATCCGCCCCCGCTGGTGCCCCTGAGGGTGCCCCCGTGGGTGGCCGCGGATGGCTCGATCGGCTGGAGAGAATTGCGGTATGACCGCGCGGAGGTCGCCGCCCGGCGGCCCCGGCAGGTGGCCCGCTGAACCCCTGCGGTCCCTGATGCTCCGCGCCCGACCGACCGGAATTCGCGTTATGCGGGGTAGGCGCCGTTGTGCGGGTGGCACGCCACCCGCATAACGGCGCCTTGCCCGCGCAGCACCCCGGAGCAGGCATCCGGCACCCGAACCACCCCTCCCGCGGCCGAGCCGACACCAGGCCCAGGGGCCGAACCGCTACCGAGCCAGCCGCCCCCGACCCCTCAGCAGCTCCACCAGGGCATCGAGAACCGGCACCTGCCCGCGCACCAGCTGCACCCGGGCCTGCTCCAGACCCACCCATCGGGCATCGTCCACCTCGGGGAACGACCGCAACCGGCCGGACCCCTTCGGCCACTCCAGCTCAAACGTGTTGCTCACCACGGTGTCGACCGCGAGGTCGGCCTCCGCCGCGAACACCGTCACCACCTTGCCCGACGGCTGCCGAAACTCACCCAGCTCGACATACTCCACCGCTGGTGCCGGCACCCCGATCTCCTCCTCGAACTCCCGCCGCGCCGCCGCGAACGGGTCTTCCCCGAGCCCGTACTCGCCCTTGGGGATCGACCAGGCCGCGGCATCCTTGCGCGCCCAGAACGGGCCGCCCATGTGCGCGATCCATACCTCGGGCTCCGCCGCATCCGTCAACCGATAGAGCAGGATGCCCGCGCTCAACACCACCATGGACCCACCCCTCAGGATGCGGCCAGCCTGGCCCGCTCGGCAGCCACGTCGAAGTCGGCGGGCGGCCAGGTGAGCACCATGTCGTTCAACGCCTTGAGCAGCAGCTCCCGAACCGCGAGGCGGGCGAACCATTTGCGGTCGGCGGGCACGACGTACCAGGGCGCGAACACCGTGGAGGTGCGCTCGAGCGCGGTCTGGTACGCCGCTTGGTAGCCGGGCCAGAGCATGCGCTCGTCGATGTCACCCGGGTTGAATTTCCAGTATTTGTCGGGCCGGTCGAGCCGCTCGAGCAGGCGCTTCTTCTGCTCGCCGGCGCTGATGTGCAGCATCACCTTGATCACGGTGGTGTCATCGTCGACGAGCTCCTGCTCGAAGGCGTTGATCAGGTCGTAGCGTTCCTCGATCTCCTCTGGCGACGCGAGCTGCCTGACCCGGCCGATCAACACGTCTTCGTAGTGCGACCGGTCGAAGACTCCGATCATGCCGGCGGTGGGCAGCTCTCGGCGGATGCGCCACAGAAAGTCGTGCCGCAGCTCAACCGGGGTGGGTGCCTTGAACGCCACGTGGCTGACGCCCTGGGGGTCGACAGCGCCCACCACGTGGCGCACGATACCGCCCTTACCGGAGGTGTCCATCCCCTGCAGGATGAGCAGGATCTTGCGCGGGTCGCCCTCCCGGCTGTTGGCGAAGAGCATCTCCTGCTGGTGCGAGAGTGCCTCAGCGGCGGCGACCCCGGCGGTCTGGGCATCCGTTTTGCTGCCGCTGAAGCCGGGCGTTGAGCCGGGATCGACGGTGCCGAGGACGAACCCGCGGGTGACCTTGAGCAGGTTGCTGGATGCGTCCGTCCAGGCGGAAGCGGATGTCGAGGCCACAGTGGCTCCCTTCGTCGGATGTTGCCATTCTGCTCCGACGGCTGCCGAAAACGGTGGATTCCGTGACGAATTGCCGGTTTCACGCCACTCATAGGTAGGGCGAGTCATCCGCTCGGCACCGTGGCCGGTCAGCTCGGCCGTACCCGGCCCGGGCTCGGACGCCTCGCCTCAGTCCCCAACCAGAAAGCAGGCCACCATGACCGCACTTCGTCTTCTCCTCGCCGCCGCCGTGGCCTTCGCGTTCTACTTCATCGGCGCCAAGGCCGGCCGAGGCCGGTACAAGCAGATCCGCCGCAACGCCAAGAAGGCGTGGAACGACCCGACCGTGAAGAAGGCCCGCGCCGGCACGAAGAAGCTCGCCCGCCGCAACACGAAGAAGATCACCAAGGCCGTTCACCGCTAAGCCAGCACCCCCTTCGAAAGGAATCTCATGACTGACAACACCGCACAGCAGGCCCACGACCTCGTCGAGGACACCGTCGCGAAGGCCGGCGAGCTCGCCGACCAGGCCCGCCACGCCGTCGACGACACCGTCGCCACCGCCACCGCGGCCCTGCGCGACATCGACACCACCGCAGCCATCGCCTCGGCACGGGAGTTCGCGACCGACACGTTCGGGAAGCTCACCGACGCCTACAAGCGCAACCCCACCCTGGTCCTCACGCTCGGCTCCGTCGCCGTCGCCGCGGTGACCGGCCTCGGCGCCCTGCTCGCCAAGCGCCGGTAGTCGCGGAGCCGACCCGCGCGGGCGCTACCTGAGCGCAGCCGTCATCCCCTGTCGAGCACCGCCGCGAGCGTGGTGCCGAGCAGCCGGGCTGACTCCGTGTACTTGGCCGTGAGCCGCCGGCTCATCTCGGGCGGCAGCGCGGCCTGACGGACCGGGTTCGCGTTGTGGGCGAGGTCGGCGTGCTTTACGACCAGCGCCAGCGGGTCGGCGGCCACCCGGGCCATCGACTCGGCGAGCGGTTCGCCGGCCCGCTTGGTCAGCGCATCCACCGCCCGCACGATGGGCTCGTCAAAGCCCTGCGCGCGCAGGTCGTCGAGCGTGATGGGGGTGTCCTCCACGACGTCGTGCAGCACGGCCACGGTCTTCTCGGGCACGGTGTTGACCAGGCTCATCACGCCCAGTGGATGCTCGATGTAGGCCACCCCGAGCTTGTCGACCTGCCCGGCGTGCGCCGCCTGTGCCAGCGCGATGGCGGCCGCCAGGCTGCCGGCCGCCGGGCTGCCCTGCCCGGCGGTGTCGTCCTGCTCGGGACCGGCGCCGGACGGCGCGGTGGTGTCTGTCATGGCAACTCCTCGAGGGCGATCAAAACTGAGTCATCTCGACGCTAGCGCACCCCGTGCCGGCCCGCGGTGCCGTCGGCGGTGCTCCTCGACGTACCGTACGCACCCCGTCGAGGCGCCGTCGGCGTGCCGTCGCTGGGCTCGTGGAGGTATGCGGGTCAGGCGCCGTTATGCGGGTGGCGCGCCACCCGCATAGCGGCGCCTGACCTGCACAGCGCGCCGCCTTCGCGGCCACGCGTCACCCGTGCACCAAGGCCCTACGCTCGACGACCTACGCACGGCCGCCACCCAGCGCGGCTACCATCCACAGCATGAGCGAACCCACGAACCCCAACCCGGCCCCGGTCCGGCAGCTGCGCCTCGTCGTCGAGACCGAGGACTTCGATGCCGCCCTCGCCTTCTACCGCGACGTGCTCGGGCTTCCAGTGTCGGAGTCCTACGAGGGCGAGGGCGACGCCCGGGTCGTGATCCTCAGCGCCGGGATCGCCACCCTCGAGCTGTCCAATCCCGCCCAGATGCGGCTGATCGATCGGGTCGAGGCCGACGGCCAGCCCAGCCATCGACTCCGCGTCGCGTTCGAGGTGGACGACACCGCGGCGACCACCGACCGGCTCGTTGACGCCGGCGCGATTCTCACCGCCACGCCCCGCGAAACCCCGTGGCGCTCGATCAACTCGCGAATGGATGCGCCGGCCGGCCTCCAGATCACCCTCTTCCAGGAGCTCGACGCCGGGGAACACCCCTCCGGCGACAGCGACGTCCCGGCCTAGGAGCGCCTCGCGCCGGCCGCATCCGCGCTCACATGGGAGGGACGGGGATTGCCCTCATCACGATTGCGGATGAAACTGCCCGTGTGGATGACACCAACTGCCCTCACCCCCTCAGTAAGCGCGATGCTGCCGCTCTCGTCGGCGTGCTGGCCAACCTCGAAGGGCTGGTCTGGATGGCCGGCCTCGACGATCATTCGGTGCAGACCCTTCTGCACCGTCTCGCAAGCGACGGCATCGCCGCGCCACTGAGCGAGGGCGCCGACCCTCGTTACAACGTGCGCCAGGCGCTCAACGACCTCAACCAACAGCTGCGCTACGCCCTGGGCGAGTACGACAGCCCGCACAGCTCGGCGCCGGTGCCTCGCTGAGAGAGTGCGGTTCGAGCGGGACTGGTCGCCGGGTTCGACAGGCTCAACCAACGGATGGGTCGAGCGCGCCACGGCGTTGCACGGCTCAGTGCACCACCCTGTAGACGACGTGGGTGACCAGCTCGTTCTCCACCGAGCTCACCTGTTCCAATCTCACGTCGTCCAGTCCCTCCAGCAAGGGCTCGCCGGTGCCCTGCACCACCTGCGCGATATGCAGCCGCAATTCGTCGATCAGCCCGGCCGCGAGGTACTGCCGCACAGTGGACGCACCGCCGGCGATGGCCACGCTCAGTTCCCCCGCCGCGGCACGCGCCTGCTCCAAGGCCGATTCGATGCCGTCGGTGACAAACGTGAACGTCGTGCCTCCCGCCATGACCAGCGGTGCCCGCGGATAGTGCGTCAGCACGAACACCGGCGCGTGGTACGGCGGCTCGTCGCCCCACCAGCCCGTCCACTCGTCGTCCCACTCCCCTCGGCCGGGACCGAACATGTTGCGGCCCATGATGTATGCACCCGCCTCCAGGATGGCCGCCATTTGGGCGGCATTCTCGGCAGGCTGCTCGAGCGCCCAGCGGTGCAGCCGCATTCCCCCTTCACCGAGCGGATTCTCCAGGCTCTGGTTGGGGCCGGCCGCGTAGCCGTCGGTGGAGACGGTGATATCGCAGGTCACTGGCGTCATGGTCGATCGCTCCGTTCGTTTGGTCCCACCTCGCCGGCCGCCCTCGGGCCGGTCACACCGTCACGGCCGGTCACACACTCGCGGCCGCCGGCACCACATTGTGCGGCACCGGGTCGTGCCGCAGGTAGCTGCGGCGGAAGAGACCGCTCCCCGCCGTCAAGGCCCGGAGCTCGATGGCATACCGTAGCAGCTCGGCATCCGGGATCTCAGCGCTGATCTCGGTGCGCTCATCACCCACCGAGGTGGTGCCGGTCATGTGGCCGCGGCGGGTGGACAGGTCGGTCATCACCGCACCGACGGAGGCGTCGGGCACGCTGATCGTGACCGCCGAGACCGGTTCGAGCAGCTGGATCCGGGCCTCCGCGGCGGCCTCCCGCAGCGCCAGCGCCCCGGCTGCCTGGAACGCCGCATCCGACGAATCGACGCTGTGCGTCTTGCCGCCCACCAGCGTCACCCGGATGTCCACAACGGGGAATCCGGCCGAGACGCCCTTCTCCATCTGCGCGCGAACGCCCTTCTCCACCGACCCGATGTAGTGCCCGGGGACCACACCGCCGACGATCTTGTTCACGAACTCGAACCCCGCCCCGCGCTCCCGTGGTTCGACCTCGATCTCGCAGATGGCGTATTGGCCGTGGCCGCCGGACTGTTTCACGTACCTCCCCCGGGCACCGGCCGGCGTGGCGAAGGTCTCCCGCAGCGGCGTGATCACGTCGACGGTCTCCAGCTTCACGCCCTGGCTGCGCAGCCGGTCCAGCACGACCTCGGCGTGCGCCTCGCCCATGCACCACAGCACCAGCTGGTGGGTCTCAGCGTTGCGCTCCACCCGCAGGGTCGGGTCGACGGCCACGATCTTGCCGAGGTTCTTGGCCAGCGCGTCGTCATCGCTGCGCGTCGCGCCGTGCACCGCCACCGGCATCAGCGGCTCCGGCATCTCCCACGCCTCGACCAGCAACGGCGCCTCCCGGTCGGACACGGTGTCCCCGGTCTCCGCGTCGGTCAGCCGGGTCAGCGCGCAGATGTCTCCCGCCACGCAATACGGCACCGGTCGCAGGATGGCGCCCAGCGGGGACTGCAGGTGGGTGACCCGTTCGTCACTGTCGTGGTCCTGATGGCCCCGGTCGGTGAGGCCGTGGCCGCCGATGTGCACGATGGTGTCCTCCCGCAGCGTGCCGGAGAAGATGCGGACCAGGCAGACCCGGCCCAGAAACGAATCGATGGTGGTGCGCACGACCTCGCCCACCAGCGGCCCGTCCGGATCGCAGGTCAGCGGCCCCACCGGTCGGCCGTCCAGGTCCGTCACCGACGGCAGGGCACGCTCCATCGGCGAGGGGAACGCGCCGGTCAGCAGCTCCAGCAGTTCCGTCATGCCTACCCCGGTCTCGGCGGAGGTCGCCAGCACCGGATAGAAGCTGCCGCGCACCACGGCGATCTCCAGGTCGGCGGTGAGGGTGTGCAGGTCGATCTGGGCGCCGCCGAGATAGCGGTCCATCAGGGTTTCGTCTTCGCTCTCGGCGATGATCCCCTCGATCAGTGTGGCCCGGGCCGGCTCCGCGTCAGCGCGTTCGGCCTCGGTGGCCGGCCGTTGGGTGGGCCCGGCGGTGCCCGCGCCGGAGTCCGAGACCGTGCCGGAGAGCAACCCCAGCAGCCCGGTGATGCTCGCGTCGGTGCGGATCGGCACGGCCAGCGGCAACACGGCGCCGAAGTTCTCCTGGCACGCCGCGAGCACCGCCTCGTACGCCGCCCGCGGGTGATCGATCCGGTTGATCACCACCGCCCGGGGCATCCCGATGCGCTCGCACTCCGCCCAGAGAGCGGTGGTGGCCGCGTCGACACCGTCAACGGCCGAGACCACGAACAGCGCCGCATCCGCTGCCCGCAGCCCGGCACGCAGGTCGCCGACAAAATCGGCGTAGCCCGGGGTGTCGAGCAGGTTCACCTTCACCTCGCCGACCGTCAGCGGCAGCACCGACAGCGCCACGGATCGTTGCTGGTGGATCTCGGACGGGTCCGAGTCGCTCACCGTGCTGCCGCCCTCGATCGTGCCCATCCGGGTGAGGGCACCGGTGGCCGCGAGCAGCGCTTCGGCGAGCAGGGTCTTACCGGCGCCGGACCGACCGACCAGGGCGACGTTGCGGATTTTCTCCGGCCGATCTGCCGGAGGGCCCGACGACGTCGCGGCCTTGCGTTGTTCCGCGCCGCCCCGGCCCGTCCCCTTCGACGCATCCTGTTTTCCCGACATGAGCAACTCCCGACGTGGTCGTCCCAACTTTTCCTCACCGCTGCATCCAATTGACACCCAGACCTCACCAAACGGCAAGGGCCGACCGGCACGCTACCCCCTGTGCGCAACCCCCCAGCGATCCCGGCCTGCCAGGCATAGGGTCTCGCCAAGCACACCGTGAGGGAGGTCATCTGATGGGACATCTGGTCTACGACTCGAGCCTCAGAATCGACTTCAACGATCGGATGCTCGCCCATCTTCAGGTTGCCTTCGCGGTGAAGCTGCACTCGAACGAGAGTTTCCAGTTCTCCTGGCGACAGGACAGAGATGGCGACGGCGGTCGAGGTTCGATCTGGATCCACCCCCACATTTCAATCCTCTACAGGTTCACCGATCGATTGAAGCCAACGCTCAATCCCCGCTGGATCGAAGCTCTCGTGCGCTCCGCCGACACACCAGAGGGTATGTCCGCACTGCCCGAACCGAACGCGCTCACCACGGCTGCGGATCCGCCCGCCGCACCGTGAACCGCTGAGCGGGGCCAGGGTGGCTCGGCGCCCGTTACGCTCGAGCCATGGGTTCCCGAACTGAACGAGTGCACGGCACCTTGACCGCGTGGGACGACGACCGCGGATTCGGCTTCATCACTCCCGCTCAGGGAACCGGCAAAACTTTCGTGCATATCAAGGCGTTCCCGGCCGGCCACACGCGGCCGCAACTCGGCGAGGCGCTCACCTTCGATATCGAGCAGTCGGCAGACGGCAAACGCCGTGCCGCACGGGTGCACCCGGCGGGCAAACGGATGCTGTCGTCGTCGGGTCGCACCCCCGCCCGGCGCACATCCCGCGCCGCACGGTACCTCCCGATCCTGTTCTTCGTGGCCGGCTACCTCGTCGTGAACACACTTTGGCCGATCCCCGTGTGGGTCGCCGGTCTCTACCTCGCCGCCAGCATCGTCTGCTTCTCCTTTTATGCGGTCGACAAGTCGGCGGCCACCGCGGGGCGCTGGCGCGTGTCGGAGACGACTCTTCTTCTGTGGGGCGTCATCGGCGGCTGGCCGGGCGCCATCGTCGCCCAGCAGACGCTGCGGCACAAGACCCAGAAGGCCAGTTTCCGGTCGGCGTTTCGGGGCAGCGTGATCGTCAACCTGATCGTCTTCTTGGTGTTCGCGACGCCGGCTTTCGCACTGTTCGTCGAGTGGACCCGACGCCCCCTGTTCTAGCGGCGGGTCTCCCGGCTCAGGCCGAGTGCGCGCGGCGCACCGCGGCGAAGGTGTCCGGCTTGTCGGGCCGGAGGAATTCGACGATGAGATCCCGGCACAGGTCCGGCTTCTCCACCAGCACACCGTGCGACGCGCGCGGCACCACCGCGAGCTCGCCGGCGGGCAAGGCGCGGTAGAGCTCCACGATGTGCTCCAGCGCCATGTCGTCATCGTCGCCGACGAGCACGAGCACCGGCATCCGTATCGCGGCGAGGTCCGCCGTCGTCAGCGTCGGACCCTGTTGGTGCATCCGGGCCAGCTTCCCGGCCACGACGGCGTAATGCTCCCGGCCATCCGGTGAGACCTCGGCGTAGGCGTCGACCATGAATTCCGGCACGTCGGCATTCAGGGTGCCGGCGGGCCACCCCGCCAGCGAATAGACACCGGAGACGAACACCAGCTGCGACACCAGGTCGGGTCGCCGCAGAGCCACGAGCAGCGCCACGACGGCACCGTCGCTGTAGCCCAATAGCGGGGACGGGCCCGCGGTGTGCTGCTCCAGAAAGCGGATGCTGTCGTCCGCCATCCCCTCGAACGTCAGTGGGCCGTCGGTGTCGGGTGTGCGGCCGTGCCCCCGCCGGTCCGGCGCCAGCACTCGATACCGCTCGGCGAAACGCTCAATAATCGGGGCGAGCGCGCGCGCGTCGGTGCCGCCGGGATGCAGCATGGTGAACGCCGGGCCGGAGCCGAGCTCGATGAACTCCAGATCCGTGGTTGGCGTCGGCGACGGCTCCATGGCACCCTCTCGGTCGGTTAGCGCACCCCGCCCATCAGCCGCAGGATCGGCCGGGCGAACAGCGCCAGGATAATCCCGAGCACAATGGCGATGCCACCGAGCACCCCGAAGTACAGGTGTTCGGGGGCCACCGCGTACCACTCGGCCAGCAGACCGGAGATGGCGGTGCCGAGGGCGACCGACAGGAAGAACAGCGCGACCATCTGGGTCTTGAACAGTTCGGGCGCGAGCTTCGTGGAGACGGACAGCCCGACGGGTGAGAGCAGCAGTTCCGCGACGGTGAAGACCAGCAGGATGCCGACCATTGCCAGCAACGGGGTCGAGTTGGCCGCGCCCCCGGCGAACGGCAGGAAGAAAAGGAACCCCACGCCCATGATCGCTGTGCCGAAGGCGAATTTCACCGGCGTGGACGGCTGCTTCGAGCCCCACTTGGTCCACAGCGCAGCGAACACACCCGACAGCACGATGATGAAGACCGGGTTGATTGACTGCACCCACGACACCGGCATCTCCCAGCCGAAGAACACGCGGTCAAGCCGCAGGTCCGAGTAGAGCGTCACGACGGTGAACTGCTGCTGGTAGAGCGACCAGAACGCCACACTCGCCACGAACAGCGGGATGAACGCGTACACGCGCTTCCGTTCCACCGTGGTGATGTTCCGGTTGGTGAGAATCACGACGAAGTACGACACGGATGCGACGATCGTCACGCCGATGACGATGGTCACCAGGTTCGAGGCGGTGATGATCCCCATGAGCACCAGCACCACGATGAGCACGATGAACGCGGCCGCGATCATCGCGTACGGCAGGTACTTGCTGCGCGGCAGCGGGTCGGGCACCTCGCGGGAGGAGTCGGGCAGGCGCTTGCGCCCGAACGAGTACTGGGTCAGACCGATCGCCATTCCCACGGCGGCCAGACCGAATCCGTAATGGAAGCCGATAGTTGACTGCAGCAGTCCGGTGAGGATCGGGCCGAAGAACGCGCCCAGGTTGATGCCGAGGTAGAACAAGGAGAAACCGGCGTCGCGGCGGGGATCGTCCTTGCGGTACAGCGTGCCGACCACGGAGGTCGCGTTGGCCTTGAGACCACCGCTGCCGAGCGCGATCAGGATCAGGCCGACGATGACTCCGGCGACGCCCGGGATCAGGGCCAGAGCGATGTGCCCGACCATGATGACGACCGCACTGACGTAGAGCACCCGTTCGGAGCCGGCCAGCCGGTCGGCGATCCAGGCGCCCAGGATGGTGGAGAGGTAAACCGCTCCGCCGTACGCCCCGACGATGCCCGCGGCCGTGGCCTGCGGGATATCGAGGCCGCCCTCCGCCGCCGAGTAGTACAAATAGAGCAGCAGGATGCCCTGCATCCCGTAGAACGAGAAGCGTTCCCACATCTCGACACCGAAAATGCTGGCCAGCGCCCGAGGCTGACCAAAGAACCGATGGTCGTCCTGTGGGGTGCCTGCAGCTGACTCCGCAATGTTTGTCATTGTTCCGACGATACTACGGAGGCGAAACTCCGAATACCGTGGGTCGGCTGACGCGAGCGGCATCGGCTATGGCGCTCCGCGGCATCCGTGGAATCGAATTCGCGAGTCATCGGGCCTCGAACCACACCTGGGTGAACCCGCCGGCGGCGATGAACACCGTGCCGCCGCGCTTGTCGCCCTTGCCGTTGTGCGCGTCGGGGATCGGCTGGCCGGCGGCGTCGAAGGCCTGCTGCACCAGCTGCTGCCCGCGCGGCACGTCGATGCGGCGCTTCGTGTCAGCGACGTCGGCGCTCACGAACAGCGACGAGTCGCCGTCCGGCCCGGTCACCGCGACCGTGGAGATCAGCGGCTGGATCAGCAGCGCGTCCAGCTGCACCGAAGCATCCGTCGTGCCGACGACCTCGCTGGCCTTGCCCGGCAAGGTGTTGGCCAGTGGCAGCGGCAGTAGCTGGCCGGGCACCTCGGTGACGCCTTGCTCGCCGGCGCCGCCGTTGGCTGTGCTGCCCAACAGCGGGGCCTTGCCCTTGCCCGGCCGCTTGCTGCCGACGGTCCACGTGGTCGTGCCAGCGGGGTCGACGACCTGGTTCACGATCGGGTGCACCCGGCGCGCCTGGTCGTCGGTCGGGACGGTGATGCGCAGGGTGCCTCCCGCCGCCAGGTCCACGTAGGCGCCGCCGGACCAGTTGGCCTCACCGGTCCAGGCCGAGGCCGGGGTGGTCACGGTGCCGCCGGTGATCGTCCCGGACTCGGCCTCCACCACACTGAGCCCGTCGGTGGCCACCGTGGCGGTGATTCCCAGGGCCGCGGCCTTGAGGTCGGGGTTGGCGTCCAGGGTGAGCATCGAGAACAGCGCGTGGATGGTCGACTCGGCGCCGGAGTTGGGGTTCACCCCGCCGTCCGGCTCGATGCCGTCGATGGCGGTGCCCGTGGCCGGGTCGTACGCCGGCAGGCCACTGGGGTTCGCGCCGAAGTACCAGCCGGCGGTGATCGCGGCGAGGTTCAGCAGCCCGGGGGCATCGGCGGCCTCAGCGGTGGCCACCAGGCTCTGCAGCCGGGAATCGACGCCGTAGGCGATCTGCGCCTCGCCGGGGGTCGGCGACCAGGCGTTGTCAGGTCCGCCCGCGGCGAGCAGCTGCGGGGTGAACTGTGCGGTGTCCTGCACCGCGGCCGCGAGCAGGGTCGGGTCGTCGAGCACCCCGGATGCCGTCGCCACGGCCGCCGGGGCCAGCCCGCCCCAGGCGTGCCACAGGCTGGGCGACTTCGTCCACGGCATGATCGCGCCGAACGGCCAGTCGCCGCTGGCGCCCTCATCCGTCGACATCGCCGCGATGCCCTCGCTCAGCTGGCTGAGCGCGGTTTCGGCCACGGCCACGGTGGGGCCGGCGGGCTCGGCCTGCAGGTAGGCGGCGAGGCCGAGCACGGCCTCGGCCGACGCATCCGCGCCGTCGGCGATCAGCCAGGCCGGCACCGGGTCGCCGTCGGCGACGTCGTAGCTGGGGTAGTCGCCGAGCGACCCGGCGTTGAGCGCGGCCAGGCTGAGGTTGAGCCGTTCCTCGAGGAACGCGGCGAACTCCGGGTCATCGTCGGCGAACGCGGCGTAGCCCTCGCCGAGCGCCCACACCGTGCGGGCCAGCCAGTAGGACTCGTCCGAGTCGCTCGGGTCGGGCAGCTCGACGGGCTTGGCGCTGGGGTTCAGGGTGCCGTCCACCTGCTGCCAGAGCACCACGTTGCCGGCGTTGGGTCCCTCGGTGGTCTGCAAGTAGGTGAGCGAGCGCAGGTGCTGGAAGGCGTGGTCCCGGCTCGTCGTGTCGCCGGTCTGTTGCCAATGCCGCAGGTACACCACGGCAGCGCGGGAGGTGTCGTCGGCGTTGAACGCGCCCTGGCTGTAGTAGCCGGTGGCCGGGTCGAGGACACCGCCGCCGATCGGGCTGTAACTGCCGTCGTCGTTCTTGTCGGCATAGGTCCAGGGTGCCTCGACCACCGGGTTCTCCGCGGCCTGGTAGGTGGTGTGCCCGGCGATCACCGGCAGGGGCACCTCGGCGAGGAGGAAGTTGAGGTGGCTGAGGTTGGTGAGCGGGGCGGATGCTTCGGCGGCCGGGAGAGCCGCCGGGGTGCTTTTTGCGGTGGTGCCGGTGGTGGTGGTGGCCGCCGACGCTGGCACGGCGGCCAGGGCGCCGGTGCCGACGAGGGCGACCGACAGGGTGGCGGCCAGGGCGAAACGGCCCGGCCGTGAGTGAGCGGATGAACAGGAGCTTGATCGAACATCGTTGTACGTCATTCGTCAACTAAACCGGTTAAGTTCCGTCGCGTCAAGAGTTATCCTCAGTTCTCTCCACAGGTCCGTCCGCCCTCCACCTCGTCAGTTACGCCTCGGCACCAAGGCCGGCCTGGGTTCATACGAGCGGGTGGAGCGTGAGCCCGGAAAGTCTGGAACGGGCCGGAGGCCAAGAAGGGTCGCGCCCACCTGCAGAAGCTGGCCACACACAACGCGAAGAAGATCGACAAGGCGCTACACCACTAGACGCTCCCCCAGGCTGTCTTTTTGGGCCTGACTCCCCCGCGGCCGCGCCAGAGCCATGCGCCAGCCAAGGCATGCGGGTCAGACGCCGTTATGCGGGTGGCGTGCCACCCGCACAACGGCGCTTGACCCGCAGAGTTCGGGATGCGCGTCCGGCGCCGCAGCGCCCCCACCGACACCTCTCGCCCTGCCGAGAATGCACAACGAGTGTTGCGCAATGATCGTTGTTCTTATATCGTCGGGGGCATGACTCCCCGCGATACCCGCCGAACCACGCTCACGTCGGCCGCCTCGATGCGGGTGCTCGCGCATCCGACCCGCTTGCGTCTGCTGGGATTGCTGCGCGAACTCGGACCGCAGACCGCGGCGCAGCTCGGCGACATCGTGGACGAAGCCCCCGGCACCATCAGCTACCACCTCGGCAAGCTGGCCTCCATCGCGTTGATCGAGCCCGCCGAGGCGCAGAGCAGCGACCAGCGCGAACACTGGTGGCAGGCCACCACCGCGCTCACCAGCTGGGAGCCCGCCGATCTGCTCGACGATCCCGACCAGCTCGCCGCCTCGGCGAGCCTGCAGAAGTCGATCGCCCAGGCCTACGCCGCCCGGTACACCGACTACATCGACGCAACACCGAACCTCCCCCGCGACTGGGTCGCCGCCGCCGCCAGCGGTGACCGCAGCCTGCGCCTGACCGTCGAGGAGCTCACCGCCATGCGCGCCGAACTCGAGGCGCTCGTGGACCGCTGGGTCGAGACCGGGGCCGCCCACGACCCCGCCGGAAGCGACGGCGCCGAACCCGTGGTGCTGGTCTACCAGGCCTACCGCCGACCCTGACCGGCCCACCGATGACCACACCCACCACGGAGGCGCGCCCCCGCGACCGCCGCGCCACCGGTTCCCTCACCGCGCTGCTCACCGCGCACGCCATCTCCCAAACGGGCAACGTCGTGACCGCGTTCGCCATCCCCTTTTACGTGCTCGGCCTCGGCGGCTCCGGGGTCGAGGTGGGCGTCGCCGCGTTCTTTGCCACCGCCCCGGTGGTGATCGGCGGCGCGCTCGGAGGGGTCGTCGTCGACAGGGTCGGCCACCGCCGCGCGGCCATCGTCGCCGACCTGGTCAGCGGAGCGACCGTGCTGACCATCCCGGTGCTCGCCCTCACCGTCGGTCTGCCGTTCTGGGCACTCCTCTTATTAGTGTTCGCCGGCGGACTGCTGGACACCCCCGGGCAGACCGCCCGGCGGGTGATGTTGCCGAGCCTCACCGCCCGGGCAGGAGTACGCCTCGAGCAGAGCGTCGGCCTGCTCGACGGATCGGAGCGCTTCGCGAGGCTGATCGGCGCCTCCATCGCCGGGCTGCTCGTCGCGCTGGTGGGGCCGATGGCGGCCCTGTTCGTCAACGCCGCCACCTTCGCGGTCTCGGCGCTGCTCACCTGGGCGTTCGTGGCCGTTCTGCCCGCCGACTCCCCCCAGCCCACGGCCACCGACCGCTCCGACGCGCCCCGAACCAGCTACTGGGCCGACCTCGCCGAGGGATTCCGGTTTGTCATCCACGACCCGCTGATGCGGCTGATTGTGGGCCTGGTTCTCATCACGAACCTGTTCGACGCGGCCCGCGGTGCGACCCTGCTGCCCCTCTACGCGAACGATCGCCTGGGCGGCGCGGCCGTGCTGGGTCTGCTGGTCGCGGTCATGGGCGGATGCGCCCTAATCGGCAACGTCGTCTTCGGTTTCGTCGCCCACCGCGTTCCTCGCCGGCTGACGTTTGCGGCGTGCTTCGCCCTGGCCGGCGGGCCCTCGAGCGCAGCCTTCGCCCTCGGCGCTCCACTGCCCGTGCTCGTCGCCATGACCGCCCTGTCCGGCCTGGCCGCCGGGGCGATCAACCCGATCCTGGGCACAGTGGAGCTCGAACGCGTTCCCCCGCACATGCGCGGCCGGGTGTTCGGCATGATCAACGCCGGCGCCTGGGCGGGCGTGCCGTTCGGCGCCCTGCTCGGCGGTATCGCCGCCGACACCATCGGCCTCGCGGCATCCTTCGGCATCATCGCCGTCGCCTACACTCTCGTCACGCTGAGCCCGCTCACCGGTGGCGCCTGGCGCGAGATGGAGCGGCAGCCGGCGCCGACGACCGACACCTGATCCACCGCGGCTGCCCTTATGTCGCGCCAGCGGCGCTATGCGGGTGCAGCGCCGCTATGCGGGTGGCGCGCCACCCGCATACCGGCGCCTTGCCCGCACAACGACATCGAGCCAGCCCAGGCCGTCCCCGAGCTCGCGCGTTGGCCCAACCACGTCGTTGATCTGCATCGGCCCAGCCCACCTGACCCCCGGCACGATCGCCGCCGCGCTGGGGTTCGTGCCGACCGGACGTCCTCGACAGTCGCCCAGGTGGGCCATCCTAGGCTGGGCCCATGCAGAGTAACGCCGTCTTCGTGCCCCGGGACCAGAGCTGGTGATCGCCAACAGCCAGGCGACACGCAGCCGTCGACTATTCGTCACCGGGGTCGTCCTGATCGACCTGATCGCAGTCGCCATCGCCTTCTGGCCGGTGCTTGTTCTCGGCTTGGGGCTCCAAGCGATCGGCGACGCCAACGGCTGGTGGCTGGGCGATCCCAATTCGAACGATGGCGAAGAGGTCTTCGCCACCATCGTCGGAGCGGTCGGTCTGCTGATCGTGCTGGTGGCGGCGGCGGTTCCAGTGGCACTTCTCGCGCGGCGGCAGCGGCAACCGGTGTTCCGCTCAACCGCGCGCAACACGCTCTACCTTCTGGGCGTCTGCCTCGTGGTCGGCATCCTGCTCGTCATCTTCTGACGGGGGCCGCTGAGACCGAGGGACGAAAAATTAAGGGGAGATAGGTCGCAAATGAGGATGCTGCGCCCCGCGGGCTCAAGGGGTCAGCGCAACACTCTGACTTCTTGGAGTGATGATGCGTATTCCTGTTTCCCGTGCTGTGCGTCGGGTGTTCTGGACAGCGATTCGGGACGGAGCTACGACGCAGGACGCTGCCGCGGTTGCGGGCATGTCATCGCAGGAGGGTGACGTGTGGTTCCGCAATGCTGGTGGCATGACACCGTTGTCGTTGAATCCGCCATCCGAACGGTTTTTGTCGATTCGTGAACGCGAGCTGATTCTGGCCGGGATCAGCGCCGGCCTGTCGATCAGAGCGATCAGCCGGTCGATCGGACGCAATCCGTCGACGGTGCTGCGGGAGTTGGAGCGAAATCTGCCTCATCAATACCGACCGCGGTCGAGGATGGGGCGGCCCCGTTCGACGCCGGTCAAGTACTCGCCGTCGTTAGCGCAGCGTCGCGCAGATCTGAGGATGTCCCGCCCGAAACCAGCGAAACTGGCCCTGAATGACAGGCTCCGGGACGAGGTTCAGAATCGGCTATCGGAGAAGGCCAGCCCGGAGCAGATCATGCGACGATTGCGGTTGGACTTCCCCGACGATCCGGAGATGCGGGTGTCACACGAAACGATCTACCAATCCCTGTATGTTCAGGGCCGCGGGGCGTTGCGCCGCGACCTGACAGTGGCGTTGCGCACTGGGAGAGCGCTCCGTAAACCGCAACGCCGGGCCACCCAACGCCAGGGCCGGATCCGCGACATGGTGCTGATCAGCGACCGGCCCGCCGAGGTCGAAGACCGGGCAGTTCCCGGACACTGGGAGGGTGACCTGATCGTCGGCAAAGACAGCGGCTCCGCGATCGGCACCCTGGTCGAACGCACAACCCGGTTCGTGATGCTGCTGCACCTGCCCGACAAACACGGCGCCGACGAGGTCCAGCAGGCGATGATCGAGACCATGGGCAGGTTGCCGGAATTCCTCCGCAAATCCGTCACGTGGGACCAGGGCAAAGAAATGGCCAATCACGCGCAGATCCGAATCGCCCTCGACATGGACATCTACTTCTGCAACCCGCACTCACCCTGGCAGCGCGGCAGCAACGAGAACACCAACGGTCTGCTGCGCCAGTACTTCCCGAAAGGCACAGACCTCTCCGGCTACCACCACGACTACCTCGACTACGTCGCCAACCAGCTCAACGACCGCCCCCGCAAAACCCTCGACTGGAAAACCCCGAAAGAAGCCCTCAACGAGCTACTCTCGAAGCCACAACCGACCGGTGTTGCGCTGACCGGTTGAATCCGCCCCCGATTGCATCCTAATAAAGTCACTGTTCACGCTTTTGGAGGTGCCGGCCGGCTCAGGATGCGTTGACGTTGATCAGCACCTCGTTGCGCCGCAGGAACGCGGGCTTGAACGGTGGATCGTAGCGGGCGAATCGCGGCTGACCAACCGGGGTGAGCCCGGCGGCCGAGATGGCCTGCCGCAGTTCGTCGAGGTGCCGCGTGTAGCTGTCCTGGGTCCAGCGTCCGCGGCGGTAACGGATGACGGCCACGAGTGCCTCAGGCACGGCACGCAGGTGCACCTCGCTGTTGGTCGGGCGCGGGGCGCTGTCGATGGTGAGGCTGGCCGGCAGAACGAACGCCACCCGGTAGCCGCCGTCCTCGGCATCCCCGGCATCGACAGGCTGCTGCACCACCGGTGCGGTCATAGCAATCCGCGATCCGGCGGCATCCTGCACCACCGGCGCCGTCATCGCCACCTTGGTGCGGGAGACGTTCTCTCCGCTGATGTAGGCGAACAGAGAACGGAAGGCCCGGTTGCCGGCCTCGTCGAACGGCCCACCGACCACGATTTCGGCCAGCACATGGCCGGGATAGCGGCGCACCTCGAAGTCGTCGTAACTCTGCACACGGTCATAGGGCTGCTTTTCGGTCACACCCCCACGCTACAACGCACCCCGCCCGCGACCATGATCGGTCGGGGCGGGGTGCGAACGGAAGCAGTGCCGAGAACTAGACGGCGGCCGGAGCAACTTCCGGCTTCGTGTAATTGTGGTGGGCCTGCGCCACGGCTTCGTCGAACTCCGCCTCAATCTCCATCGACGGCTTGTAGGTGGCCAGCGAGACCACCACGGTCACCAGGAGGCTCGCGAGGAAGCCCGGCACGATCTCGTACATCGTGGCGCTCAGCTCGGAGTTGCCCCAGATGAACACGACCACAGCACCGGTGACCATGCCCGCCAGGGCACCCCAGGTGGAGAGCTTCTTCCAGTACAGCGAGAGCAGCACCACGGGGCCGAACGCCGCACCGAAACCGGCCCAGGCGAAGCCGACCAGTTCCAGGATGGTCGAATCCCGGTTCAGTGCGATCAGCCCGGCGACGAGGGCCACCAGCAGCACGCCCAGACGGCCGAGCATGACCAGCTGCTTGGGCGTCGCATCCTTTTTACCCACGATCTTGTACAGGTCCTCGACCAGGGCCGAGGAGCAGACGATCAGCTGCGACGAGATGGTGCTCATGATCGCGGCCAGCACCGCCGCGAGCACCAGACCGGCGACGAACGGGTGGAACAGGATCTGCGAGAGCAGCAGGAACACGGTTTCCGGGTTGTCCAGGGTGACGTCGGGGTTCTGCTGGAAGTAGGCGATGCCGATCAGCGCCGTGGCCAGGGCGCCGAGGGCGGTGAGAATCATCCAGCCGATGCCGATCCGGCGGCCGGCTTTGGCGTCCTGCGGGCTGCGCAGCGCCATGAACCGAACGAGGATGTGCGGTTGGCCGACGTAGCCCAGGCCCCACGCGGCGGCGGAGATGACGCCGAGCACGGATCCGCCGGCGGTGAGCGAGAGCAGGTCGGGGTTGACCTCGCGGATGGAGTCGATGGTGGCGCCGATGCCGCCGGTGGCGGAGAGGGCCACCACGGGCACCACGATCAGTGCGGCGAGCATCAGCAGGCCCTGCGCGACGTCAGTGAGGGTGGCACCGAGGAAGCCGCCGAAGAGCGTGTAGAGCAGCGTGACGCCGGCGACGATGAGCATCCCGGCCAGGAAGGTGGAGCCGAACGAGTTCTCGAAGAACACCCCGCCGGCGACCATGCCGGAGGACACGTAGAACGTGAAGAACACCAGGATGATCACACCGGAGACCACGCGCAGCAGCCGCGAGGTGTCCTTGAGCCGGTTCTCGAAAAAGCTCGGGATGGTGATGGAGTTGTTGGAAACGTGGGTGTACGAGCGCAGCCGCGGGGCCACGAACTTCCAGTTCAGCCAGGCGCCGATGGTGAGGCCGATCGCGATCCACGCCTCCACCAGACCGGACACGTAGATGGCGCCGGGCAGGCCGAGCAGCAGCCAACCGGACATGTCGGATGCGCCGGCGCTGAGCGCCGCGGTACCGGGCTTCAGACCGCGGCCGGCAAGCATGTAGTCGTCCAGATCCTTCGTTTGCCGAAAGGCAAACCAGCCGATCGCGAGCATCCCGGCGAAGTACAGCACAATCGCCGCCAACTGAAAAGTTTGATCCGTCATTGGAGTTCCTTTTGTTCGGATGCCCGGCCTGCGGGCACTCGGATGCCGCAAGCGGGCACGAGAAGTCGTCAAGTTTCACACACAAACGAGTTTCTGTGAAGTCGCACAGCCGGACCGGCGTCGCCACGGGGCCGTTCACCGGCTCGGTTACGCCCCGGAGGGAGTGGTCCGTCCGGGCGCCGGTATCAGGGTCTCGAGCTCGTCGAGCAGGGTGGTGCCGGCGGCGTCGTGTCGGATCGCCTGGCCCAGCGCTTCGGCGGCCTGTCGGTAGTCGTCGGTGCCGAGCACCGTGGTCACGCCCCGGGCGATGCGCGGTGCCGGTGCGCGCCGCGACACCGCCACGCCGGCGCCGCGGGCCGTGACCCGGACGGCGTTGTCGGCCTGGTCGCGGCCGTGGTGCAGGATCACCAGGGGCAGTCCCGCCGCGAGCGCCTTGATGACGGTGCCGTGGCCACCGTGGGTGACGACGAGGCTGGCGTGGCGCATCACCTCGCGGTGCGGCGCCGAATCCACCACCGTGACATTCGCCGGCGCGCGGAGCGCGTCGGCGGGAACCGTGGGCCCCGTGGTCACCAGGCCCCGCACGGGCAGGCTGCCGAGCGCGTCGACGACCCGTTGCAGGCAGTCCACCTGATTCTGGAACGTGGAGGACATCGCGACCAGGACCAGCGGATTGTCACCGGCCGGCGCGGTCCATTCCTCCTCGGCCGCCCAGGCCGGATCGTCCAGGATCGGCCCCACATAGCGGGCGTTGTACGGCAGCGTCGCCGGGAAGTCGAACGCCCGGGAGGTGAGCACGAGCTGACGTCGGGCGTGGTGGATCTGGTCCCACATGTGCGCGACCGGGCCCAGACCGTAGTCGGCCCGCACCGCGTTGATCTTCTCCAGCGCGTACCGGTCGATCATCCGGGCGCCCAGGGCGGTCATGGTCTCATCTCGCAGTCGCCCGAGCGGTCCGCGCGCGGGCGACAGGCCGGACCCGAACGGCGGCATGCCCGTGGCCGGCAACGGGTAGGAGTTGGGGAGCAGCACGTCGAACGGGCATCCGTGGGCCTCGGCGGCGATCATGGCGCCAAGCGCAAAGGAGGAGGTGACCAGCAGATCCGGCCGCACGGCGTCCAAAGCGACCGTCGTGTCCCTGGCCTGGGCCGGCGCCGGACCGGTGAACATGTAGTCGGCGATCCCCCGCGCGAGGCTCGTCGGGGTGCGCAGCTCATAGTCGCGGAACGCCTCGGCCGGGCTCCACCGGCAGGGCACGAACATCGCGCCGGTGCTGCGCACCTGGTCCGCCAGCGACTCGTCCGCGAGCACGGTGACCCGGTGCCCCCGGTCGACCAGCCGGCGTGCGACACCGAGCTCGGGAGGAACGGTGCCACCGCCGTCGGTGAGGGCGAACAGGTAGGTGCGCGGTGTGACGGTGGTCTCGGATGTCGACGCGACGCCGGTCATGCCGGTGATAGTACGCCGATTGCCGGTTCCGGCGACGACCGCGCCGGTTTCTAGACGACCGCCAGCTCAGCGCCGAGCACGGCATGGGTGATGAGGCGGTCCAGCGCTCGCACGTCGACGGCCTTGCCCACCTTGATCTTGATGTGACCGGCCCGCGTCCACAACTCGATTTCCCCGTTCATGTCGAGCGAGCCGGCGTTCTCCGACGACCACATGTTCACGCTGGAGTACGGCAGCGAGTACATCTCGACCTTCTTGCCGGTGATCCCCTGAGCATCCCGCACGATAAGACGCTTGGTCGTGAACACCGCGCTGTCCCGGAACGTCTTGTACGCCGCGACCGCCTTCTCCCCCGGCACAAGCATGGGTTCAACGTCGGCCGGGATCGGAACCTCGGAGACGAATGTCCAGGCGGTGATTGCAGCGGTATCCATGGGAGTCCTTTGGGTCAGGTTCACCGCGTCTGAACGGATGCGGCACGGCCAATCTATTGCTCGTCGGCCACGCGCTCGGGCAGCGGCAGACCCCCATTGCGAGGCTTCCGAAGAGCCCTACCGCGGTCGCCGCAACCGGATCGGCCCCTTCGCGGTCGACGGATCCACCACGGACCCACCCTGCGTGATCTGCAGTTCTCCGCGGGCGACCATCCGCCGGGCGGCTCGTCGGGCCGGCTCCATGAGGTCGCGCCACTCCTCGCCACCGATGGCCCGCGCCGCGTCGGACGGACAGATCGTGGCTTCCTGCGCCCGCGCATTCAGCAGGGTCACGATGGTCTCCTCCAGCCGGAGGTCGGTCGAGTTGACGCCGTGTGAGCGGCACGCGGCGGAGCAGTATTTCACCGCATCCCAGTTGTCAGCCCACTTGGCGCGCCACTCGATGCGCCGTCCACACGAGGCGCAGGTCTTGTCTGCCCGATCATCGGGAGAGGCGGGGGTGCGTTGACGGTGGGCCATGCCTTCTATCCTGCGGGATTCCTGCCCTGAGCGCTCTCCTACTGGCCGGCCGCCACGTCGATCAGCACCTTTCCCACCACGCCGCTCTCCACCAGCGCATGGGCATCCGCGGTGTGCGCGAGGTCGGTGCGGTGCAGTGGCAGCCCGGCCTCCTCCCCCACGGTTAGGGCGCCGTCGATGAGGGCGGCGGTGATGTCCTCGGCCGCGGCCCGAATCGCGTCCATCCCCACCGTGTAGAGCAGCACGAACTGGTAGCGCACGTTGAGGCTGAAGTGCTGGCGCACATCGAGGGTCATCTGGTCGCCGCCGTTGTTGGCGTAGACCGCGATCGACCCACGGTTGCGGATGACCGCCAGGTCGAGCCGCGCATTCTGGGCGGGTGCGACCTCCACGATCAGGTCCACCCCCTCCGGTGCGATCGCTCGGATCTGGGCGACGATGTCCGGGTCGGTGTAGGTGAGCACGTGCTGAGCGCCGGCGGCGGTGGCCAGTGCCGCCTTCTCCGGTGAGCTCACGGTGGTGATGACGGATGCTCCGGCCCATCGGGCCAACTGGATTGCGGCGTGCCCGACCGCCCCGGCCCCGCCGGCCACGAGTACGACTGTGCCGGCCAGCGCCCCCGGCTGCAGCCGGCGCGGACCGTCTTCGGCCACCGTCAACGCGCGATGCGCCGTGATCGCCGGCACCCCGAGGCTTGCGCCCTGGTCGAAGCTCGCGTTCGCCGGCAGCCCGAAGACGCGCTCCGCGGGGAGCACGGCGTATTCCTGGGCCGAGCCGCTGTTCGCCCGCTGGTACGCGGCGAGCGCCAGCCAGACCCGGTCGCCCACCGCGACATGCTGCACGCCGGCGCCGACCGCGTCCACGATTCCGGCACCGTCCTGGCCGGGCACGACATCGTCGAATGCCAGCTTCTCGCCTGCTGCCGAGCCGCGACGCGATTTCCAGTCGGTGGGGTTCACCCCGCTGACCACCATTCGCACCCGCACCTCGCCCGCGCCGGGTTCGGTCACCGGCCGATCCACAAGCTGAAGCACGGACGGGTCACCGGTCTGGCTGTACACAATGGCTTTCATATCAGGGGCAACGCTGTCGGGAGCGGAAAGGTTCCCTCGCGCCGGGTCGAGGTCGCCGCCGGAACGTCTGTCTCGCCCTCGCGGCCACCAGTCGTCGATAGAAGGGGACTACCGGTCGCGAGGGTCAAGCCGGCTCCAGTGCATCCGCGCGTACCGTACCCGGCCGATGTTCACCGCGTTGGGCTGCACGTCTAGCCAAAGCGCGGCGAGCAGGCGCGCCTCCGGGCGCACGTCTTGCCGATGGGGCATCTGCCCGAGAATGCCGAGTTCCTCAATGAGAAACAACCACCATGTTCCATCAAAGGTTGTCGTGACGGTGAAGTTGCGCATGCGGCCTGGTTTCGGGACTTCGGTCCTGCCGAAGAGATCGACCCTACCCTGTGCGCGCGCTGCACGGTATCGACCGGCTCGCCTGGCCCCAGCCTGAGGCGGCCATCACGGATGCAACGCCAGAGGGCGACCCCGCACCGCGGAGCCGCCCTCTGGCGATACTACAAACTCAAGCAGCTAAACGGCCTCGGCCGCCGCATCCTTCTCCGCCTTGCGACGAGCCTTCTCGGCGTCGAGCATGGCCTTCTCGGCCGCCTTCTCCTCCGCGATCCAGACGTCACGCTTGGCCCCGGGTACCCAGCCCTTGTCCACAACGCGGATCTGGTAGACGATCGCGACGCTGACGAGCACCACGGCGATGAGGATCGCGAGAATCACTGCGAGGCCGCCGCCCACGCCGACGCTGACGCCCACGAGGGTGCCGAACCAGCCGAAGTCGGCGTCACCGAAGGTGCTGTTGGCAAAGCCGAAGTCGCCGAGCACCAGCAGCAGAATGGCGGGCAGGATGGTGATGATCACGCCGTTGACGAAACCACCGATCATCGCGCCCAGGCGTCCGCCGGTCGCGTTGCCGTAGACACCGGCTCCACCACCGGTGAAGAAGTGCGGCACCATGCCGGGCAGGATCAGCGCGAGGCCGAAGACCGGGTTCAGCCAGACCGCCAGCACGCCGAGGGCGAGGAGGCCACCGGCGAAGGAGCTCAGGAAGCCGATCAGCACGGCGTTGGCGCCGAACGGGAAGACGATCGGGATGTCGAGCGCCGGACGTGCGCCGGGGACGACCTTCTCGGCGATGCCCTGGAACGCGGGAACCAGTTCGCCGAGCACGGTGCGCACACCGTAGAGGATGATCGCGACGCCGACACCGAACTGCAGGGCCTGCGCGAAGGCGGCCATGATGAACGCACCCGCGTCAGCGGAGCCGAAGATGTCCAGGGCTTCCTGCAGCGGCAGGGCGATGAGGCCCCAGATGGCGAAGACCATGTAGATGAGCACCATCGACAGTGAGGTGGCGACCATCGAGTCGCGCAGGAACTTGAGGCCCTGCGGGAACTTGATGTCTTCGGTGGACTTGCTGCGGCGGCCCACGGCCTGACCGGCGGCACCGGCGGCGATGTAGCCGAGGGTGCCGAAGTGGCCGATGGCGATGGTGTCGTTGCCGGTGATCTTCTTGGTCCACGGGTGCACGAACGCGGGCATAACCACCATGATCACGCCGAGCAGCAGCGCACCGATGAGAACGACGAGCCAGCTAGCCCCGTTACCGAAGCCAACGGAGAGCACCACGGTGAGCATGGTGGCCATGAAGACCATGTGGTGCCCGGTGAGGAACACGTACTTAAGAGGAGTGAACCGGGCCAGGACCAGCATCACCAGGAACCCGAGGGTGAGCACGTAGGCGCTCTGCGCACCGAACTCGTCCTGCGCGATCGCGGTGATGACCTCGTTGGTTGGGATGACGCCCTGAGCGCCGGTCACCGCGAGGATCAGGGTGCCCAGCGGGTCGAGGGAGCCCACTACGACGTTGGCGCCGGCACCGAGGATCAGGAAGCCGAGGGCCGCCTTGAGTGCGCCTCCGATCACCTGCCCGGAGTTGCGCTTGAGCGCCATGAGCCCGATGGCGGTGATGATGCCGATCAGGTACGCAGGCACGTTGAGGATCTGCTGTCCGATGAAGTTCAGTACGACGACGAGCCACTCCATTGTGGGAGCTCCATTTTCTGTGAGAAGGGAAGGTGAAGGGGGTTATTCGACGGCGGCGGTGAGCTTCTCGGTGATCTCCTCGAGATCGAAGAAGTTCTTGATGATGATGACCTCGGCGGGCACATCGCCGAGTTCCTCGGCCAGCTCCTCCGAGGTGAGCACGATCTCGGCCGTCTGCGCGGCGCCGCGAGCCACACCCATGTCGGCGGCCTCAACATCCGCATCGATGCCGAGCTTGGCGAGAACCTTCTCGGCGTTCATTTTCAGGAGCACTGACGTTCCAATGCCCATTCCACAGACGGCGACGATCTTCATGGGGTGCCTTTCGATTGGGTGAGACGAGAGAGTGAAAAGGGGATGCGTGGGGGCCGCGTTACGCAGCAGCGGCGGCGAGTTCGCCGAGCACGGCGCGCACCTCGTCGGAGGAGGTGGCGGTGCGCAGCCGTTCCATGGCCGGCCCGTCAGAGAGCACCCCGGCCAGGGCTCGCATCACCTGGAGGTGAGCGTCGTGGTCAACGGCGGCCAGGCCGACCACGACAGTGACCGGGTCGTTGGCCTTGTTGCCGAATTCCACCGGGGTGGCCAGGCTCACCCAGCTGAGTCCGCCGGTGAGCACCGCGGGCGACGGCCGGGAGTGCGCCAGGGCAATGCCCGGGGCGATGACGATGTAGGGGCCGTGCTTCTCGACGGCGTCGATCATCTCGTCGGTGTAGGCAGCCGTGGTGGCACCACCGGAGACCAGACCCGCGCCCGCCAGACGAATCGCGTCGCGCCAGTCGGAGGCATCCGCCTGGGTCTGAATCGACGACAGCGCTTCGGCGAGGTTGAATGCCACGGGTGAACTCCTTTGTTGGGTGCGAGCCGTCTCAACCTGCGAGAGCGACTGGGATGACTGTATAAGCCTAGGCGACCTTTTGTCTACAAGTGCACCAAAGTTTATTGAGATGCCGTCATCGACCCTCGGGAATCAGTACCTACGCGCGCAGCGACACGCCGCCGCCGCCGGCGCGGGTGAGCCGGCTGATGCGGTCGGCCTCGAACAGGGCGTCCTGCGCGATGAGAGAGGCCCCGGTGACCCCGGCAATGTGTCCGAGCCGGGTTTTCTCCACCACCAGGCCCTGCAGAGCGAAGTCCCGGGCGCCGGCGAAGATCGCCTCCCGGATGGGCCCGAGGAACGGCTCGCCGGCCTGAGCTAGATTGCCGCCGATTACCACGGCCTGCGGGTTGAGCAGCCCCACCACGTGGGCCAGGCTCCGCCCGATGGCGGTGCCGGTCTCGCCGAGCAGCCGCAGCACCTCGGCGTCGCCGGCCAGCGCGAGTCCTACGATGTCGTTGCTGGTGCGCACGCTCCGGCCCTGGGCCAGCAGCTCCTGGCGCATCACCGCGCCGCTGGCGATCGTCTCGAGGCGCTGCATCCGTGCGCCGCCGGCGCCCACCGCGCTCAGATCGCCGGCGCCCCCGCGCGAGCCGTGGTAAATCGAGCCGTCGAGCACAAACGCGAGCCCCACGCCGATGCCGGCCTTGAGCACCGCCACGTCACGGTAGGAGCTCCACGCGCGCCGCACCTCGGCGAGCGCCATGATGTTCACGTCCCGGTCTACCGCGAACACGGCGTGTTCGTACCGGCCGGCGAAGTAGTCCTTCACCAGCACGCCCTCCCACTGGGCGTAGACCTGCGGGGTGGCGAGTTTGCCGGTGACGAAGTCGACCGGGCCGGGCACGCCCACGCCGATGCCCACCACGTCGGCGCGGGTCTTGCCGAGCCTGTCGAGCATGTGGTCGAAGACCTGGCCGGCCCACTCGAAGATCTCTGCCGGGCCCTCGCTCAGCCCGATGTCGGCCTCGTCCTCGCTGAGGATGGTGGAGACCAGGTCGGTGATAGCCAGGCGGGTGTGCGAGCCGCCGATGTCCACGGCCAGCAGCAGCCCGGCATTCGGGTTCACCGCGAACTCCTCCGGCGGGCGGCCGCCGCGGGAATCGAGCTGCCCCACGCTCACCACGATCTCAGCGAGCAACAGCTCGTCGAGCCGCCGAGCCAGGGTGATGCGCGACCAGCCGAGCTGGTCGATCAGGTCGCTGCGAGTGGTGGCCCGGCCGGAGCGGATCAAGCCCAGCACCACACCCGAACCGGTGGAGAGAGTGTGCGCCATCGAATTCCCGTTCCTTCCGAAGAACCGGACTGCGCGCTGACACGGCAGCCAAACCCCTTGTTGACTTAAGTACATTTGTATACCAAAGTGTCTCGCATGGCTACCGAAACGAAGAAATCCCCGTCAACGACGACGCACACCGAGCTCGACGCCCGAGCCGTGGCGAGCGCCCAAGCCCTGGCCGCCCACGTGGTGCAGGCCAAAGGTCACGGACACGGCGGCACCGCCATGGCATTGGCACCAGTGTCCCACGTGTTGTTCTCCCGGGTCCTGCGCCACTCCCCCGCCCAACCCGACTGGCCCGCCCGAGACCGGTTCGTTCTTTCCGCCGGTCACGCCAGTCTTTTGCTCTACACCCAGCTGTTCCTCACCGGCTACGGGCTCACCCTCGACGACCTCGCCAAGAGCCGCACGCTGGGCTCAAAGACCCCGGGCCACCCCGAGGTGCACCACACCGTGGGCGTGGAGATGAGCACCGGACCGCTCGGCCAGGGCGTCGCATCCGCCGTGGGCATGGCTATGGCCGCCCGGCACGAGAGCGCCGTCTTCACCCCCGGCTCCGCGCTGCTCGACCACACCACCTGGGTGCTCGCCGGCGACGGCTGCCTGCAGGAGGGCGTCTCCGGTGAGGCCTCCAGCCTGGCCGGCACCCTCGGCCTCGACAACCTCGTGCTGATCTGGGACGACAACGGCATCACCATCGACTCCAACACCGACGCGACATTCGCCGAAGACGTGCGCGCCCGGTACCGGGCCTACGGATGGCGGGTGCTCGAGATCGACACCCCCAACGACCTCGACGCCCTCGAGGCCACCCTGCGCGAGGCCGCCGAGCGAACCGGCAAGCCAACCCTGGTGGCCCTCCGCACCGTGATCGGCGCCCCGTCGGCCAAGTTCGGCGGCACCTCCGCTGCGCACTCCGGCGGCTTCGGCACCGACGAGCTCGCCCTCGTGAAGACCACGCTGGGCTTCGCCCCCGACGCTCCCCTGCACGACCTCGTCTCCCCCGAGACCCTCGAGCACACCCGCGGCGCGCTGGCCCGCGGCGAGCGCATGCACACCGCCTGGGAGGCCGACCTCGCCGCCTGGGCCACCCGCGAGCCCGAGGCCGCAGCCCGCTGGCGGGCCTTCCGCGGCGGCGAATTCAGCACCGCCGCCCTCGACACCGTGAAGCTCGGCGACCCCGGCGACCTGATCGCCACCCGCAAGACCAACGGCGCCGTGCTCCGCGCCCTGCAGGGCCAGGCCCCGCTCTGGGGCGGCTCGGCCGACCTGGCCGGCTCCACCACCGTAGAGGTGGACGGCGACAGATTCTCCGCCGCCAACCCGGCCGGCGAGTTCATCCGGTTCGGCATCCGCGAACACGCCATGGCCGCCATCCTCAGCGGCATCGCCCTGCAGGGCCCGTGGCGCCCGTTCGCCTCCACCTACCTGGTCTTCAGCGATTACATGCGCCCGAGCATCCGCCTGGCCGCCCTGATGGGCCTCGGCGCGGTGTACGTCTACACCCACGACTCCGTGGCCGTCGGCGAAGACGGCCCCACCCACCAGCCGGTCGAGCAGATCGCGTCGCTCCGCACCGTCCCCGGCCTAGACGTCGTGCGCCCCGCCGACTCCGTGGAAGTCGTCGCCGCCTGGCGCCGCATCCTCGCCTCCCCCGACCACCCGGTCGCGCTGATTCTCAGCCGGCAAGACCTGCCAGTGCTGGCCAGCACCGACACCACGGTCGCCGGGGTCACCGCCGGCGGCTACGTGCGATGGCAGCACGGCGACGGCACCGATCTGGCCATCCTCGCCACCGGCAGCGAGGTGCACCTCGCCATCGACGCCGCCACCCAGCTCGCCGACGAGGGCATCAACGCCCGCGTGGTTTCGATGCCCTGCGTCGAGTGGTTCGCCGAGCAGAGCGCCGACTACCGCGAGTCGGTGCTGCCGGCCGCCCTCCGCGCCCGGGTGGCCGTGGAGGCAGGTCGCGGCGACGCCTGGTACCGCTGGGTGGGACTGGACGGCCAAGTGGTCTCGGTCGAGGAGTTCGGCGAATCCGGTAGCGGCCCCGAGGTGCTCCGCCGCCGCGGCATCCACCTCGACCCGGTCATCGCCGCCGCACACGCCACCCTCGCCGGCACGCCTACTGCGCCGCACGGCACTCCCGCACTCGTCACCAACTAAGGACTGATGTCATGACCAACTACTCCCCCGACGCCGCCACCGTGGCCCGTATGATCGACCACACCCTGCTCAAGCCCGAGGCCACCGCTGCCGACGTGACCGCCCTCATCGACGAGGCCATCGAGCTGGGCACCTACTCGGTCTGCGTCTCCCCCTCGATGCTGCCGCTCACCATTCCCGCCGGCGCCGGCCTCAAGGTCGCGGTCGTCTGCGGCTTCCCCAGCGGCAAGCACCACAGCAGCATCAAGGCCGCCGAGGCCGCCCTCGCCATCGATCAGGGCGCCGACGAGATCGACATGGTCATCGACATCGGCGCTGCCAAGGCCGGCCGCTTCGCCGACGTGCAGGCCGACATCGCCGCCGTGCGCGCCAGCATCCCGGCCCCGAAGGTGCTCAAAGTAATCATCGAATCCGCGGCGCTGACGGATGCCCAAATCGTCGCCGTCTGCAACGCTGCCGTGGCCGCGGGCGCCGACTTCGTCAAGACCTCCACCGGCTTCCACCCCGCTGGCGGCGCGTCCGTGCACGCAGTGCGCCTTATGAAGCAGACCGTGCGTGATCGAGCCCAGGTGAAGGCGTCGGGCGGGGTGCGCACCTACGATGACGCCATCGCCATGGTCGGCGCCGGCGCCACACGACTTGGAGTTTCTGGGAGCGCCGCGCTGCTCTCCGGAGGCACCCCGGTCGGCAGCTACTAGTCGACGCCGATCATTTCGCGATGGCGTCCCGGACGAGTTCAGTGAGTCTGTCAGGGCGTACCTCACGGTGGTAGTAGGCCACGTCGAGTGCCATACCGTAGACGATTCCGCTGATGCCGAAGGGCATGCCCTTCCCCGTTTGCAGCATCGGTTGCCCGTTGCGGAAGTCCTTCTTGTGGCCCTTGAAGATGACCCATTTCACGTCCGGGCGTGAGTTGGTCATCACCTCCGCCACATACGCCTGCATCTCGTCGATAAGGGCAAGCTGTGCCGTTGTGAACGGGCCGGCATCCGGGTGGGACGCGATGGCAGTCGGCCTCGCCGGATTCCACCACGACGGCAAGTCGGCCGGCTCGTCACACCGCGGCTCCAGAATCTGGGTCAAAAAACAGCGGGTGACCGCGGTTAAACTTCCTACGGTGCCGTCCGGATCCGGCTCGTCGGGTCCCACCAACCGCGCCCGCAGCCGAGCTTGGGCCGGCTCGAGGGTGCGGAGGTATTCCTCGTGCAGTTCAGCGACCCGTTCGCGGGTCGCATTCATCGTGTCCCACATGCGCCTACCCGTTCACCTTGACGACGTGCGAGCCTCGCGACGATGCTGGTCCTCATGCTCATCTTTCTCCGAGCGATGGCACCGCTCTCTAGCAACGCCGCCACGTTACCGCCGGCGTTCCGCGGGCGGACACCCCCACCTTCGGGGGATCGGGAGTCCAAGGCTCGGCTCCGGTCTGCGCGGCTTGGCTCGGCCGACTTGGCCGGTGAAGGACTCGGATCGAGGCGACGTCGTCAAGCCGCAACGGGGTGACTCCAACTACTTAGCGAGGGCCTCTCGCACAAGCTACTTAGCGAGGGCCTCTCGCACGAGTTCGGTGAGTCTGTCAGCGGGCACCTCACGGTGGTAGTAAGCCGCTTTCAGGGCAAAACCGTAAACGATTCCCCAGATGCCGAAGGGCATCCCCTTCCGTGTCTGCAGCATCGGTTGGCCATTGCGGAAGTCCTTCCTGTCGCCCTTAAAGATGACCCATTTCGCATCCGGGCGCGCCCTCGTCGTCATCACCTCCGCCACATAGGCCTGCATCTCGTCGATGAGGGCGAGCTGCGAGGTTGTGAACGGGCTGGCATCCGAACTCGGTTCACTGGCGGTCGGAACTGCCGGGTCCCACCACGATGGCACCTCAGCCTCTTCTCCCCACCGAGGCTCCTGAATGTGGGTCAGAAACCAGCGGGTGACAGCGGTCAAGCTGTCGAGGGTGCCGTCCGGATCCGGGTCGTCAGCTTCCACCATCCGAGCCCTCAGCCGGGCTTGGGCCGGCTCAAGGTCACGGAGGTAGGCCTCGTGTAGTTCAACGACCCTCTCGCTCGGCGCATTCATCGTGTCCCACATGTGCTTAGGCTACCCAGCGAGCGAAGGGGACTCTGAGGTGATTCGGGCGGCTAGCTTTCTAGCCTCGTGAACAGTCTGTGGTTGGTGTGTGGAGATATCTGACCAACGGGTACCCATCGCGCAGGCCGTGGGGCATTTCGGTGCTTAGCCACGTGCATCTCCGGCATCGGCTCCAACCTTGTGTGTGACGGTGAGAGGCTGAGTTGCACGGCCGCACACCGACCGAGAGACTGACCATTGGGGGACGCGTGCGCGTCACCGGTACCGACCGACAAGGAGCACCGGATGGCCGAGCAGTCAGAAGATCAGGTTGGGGTCTATCTAGACTTCGACAACATCGTCATCTCCCGCTACAACCAGCTGCACGGCACCAATCAGTTCGCCAAAGACAAGGCGCGCCACCACACCAACGGCAGCGCCAAAGCCGACCCCGCCGTCTCCGCCCGCATCCAGCTGGCGATGATCGATGTCGGCGCCGTGCTCGACTACGCCTCCTCGTTTGGTGCCATCGTCATCAGCCGCGCCTACGCCGACTGGTCGGCCGCAGTCAACGCCCGCTACCAACGGCAACTCACCGACCGCGCCGTCGACCTCATCCAGCTCTTCCCCACGGTCGCGTCGCTCAAAAACGGAGCGGACATCCGCCTGGCCATCGACGTCATGGAGGATTCGTTCCGGTCCTCCGACCTCAGCCACATCGTCATCGTCGCCGGCGACTCGGACTACATCCCGCTCGCCCAACGCTGCAAGCGGCTCGGCCGCTACGTCATCGGCATCGGGGTGTCCGGCGCCACCAGCACCGTACTGGCGGCGGCCTGTCACGAATTCGCCGACTACGACTCGCTGCCGGGCGTGGTGAGCGCGGCGCAACTCACCGCTCCCGTGATCGAGTCAACAGATGCGCCGGCAGCAGCATCCGCGGTGACAGACGTTGTGCCGCCGGCCGCTGGAGAACCGGAGGGTGCTGAAGCAAGCGCGCCCGCAAACCCGGCCGTCAGCCCGGCCGCGCGCAAAGCCGCGACAGCCCTGCTGGTTCGGGCAATGGACCTGCTGGCGAACAACGATCAGGAGTGGCAACATGCGTCGGCTCTCAAGTTGCAGATGCGGCGCATGGATCCGTCGTTTCAGGAACGAACGCTGGGATTCCGCCAGTTCTCAGACTTTCTGAAGTCCCGCCATACGGTCGTCGAGCTCGACAAGAAGAACCCGACCGGTCCTGTTCTGCTCCGCCTGCGGGCCTGATCGCGCGCGCATTCGCGACTCTAGGAGCCGGTCAAAGCCGAGATATACACCGCAAAAATCAATGGGCCAGCAATCTAGAATCCCGCCGCCAAGACGCCATGGATTTTCGGCGAAACGCACTGCCGCGTCTGCCCACGACGGGAACTCGATAAGTGGCTCGACAGGCACTGATGTTGCACGGGTCAACCCGCTGGTCTGCGTTCGCGGAGCGCGCCCAGGATCGTCAGTACCTCCTGGGCGTCGCAACGGGCAGGATCGACATCTTTTTCACCCAGAATTCGACATTGGAATGCGCTTCATAGTCCCGAAACTGCGGCTGCAGGCGGCTGGGCATGTCGCCTTCGGCCGCACCCCCTTCAAAGCGACCCGCCGAGTATCGATTACTGGACGATCCCACACTGACGTACTAGGAGAACTCATCAAGTGAGTTGCTGAACTGTGCTGGGGTCCTGTACAGACGCGCATTGACTGCATGCCTAAGAATTTGCGCCGATTCCATCACCTCTCCGATTGCTCCGTACGTGCGGGAAACTGACTATTCTATGACTGACTTGGTCGGGGGGCGCTCAGCGGGCGCAGACCGCTATGACGCCACGGCCGCCGTCGCCGCGACACGATCGAGCACGCTCACAAGCTGGGTAACCTGCGCGTCGGTAAATAGGCCATCTGGGCCCATCGGTGCGTAATCAGTGAACGGTGCCTCATACAGAAGCGCGACCGGCACCGCACCACGCGCCGTCAGCTGGTCAATAACCAGATCCACGAAGGCGTGCTGGTTGCCGGTGAGCATCGCGTTGGCGACAAAGGCGCTCAGCGCCTCGGATGCCGCGGCGCGGTCCATCCCGATCACGGAACGAATGAGAAGGCCCAGGCCATGGGCTTCGGCGGCTCCCGCGGCGACCTCCGCTGCCGAGAACCTCCCAGTCTCGGTGAGCATACGTTCCAGTTCTTTCAAATCGAGATCGGTGAGTTGCCGTCCAGCACGCAGCTTGTGCAGCACCACCTGGTCGGCGTGCTCGCGAAGGAACGCGAAGAGCTTCTCCCGGAACCGCTCCCGATCGACCCCGGGCGTGAAGATCTCTGGATCGACGGGCACGAGTTCGCCCAAGGTGTCCTCGAAGTCGACGTAGACGATCGCCTGCTTTGTCCGATCGATCAGGCGCACAAGGCCACGCAATCGGAGGCGCATCAGCTCCAGCAGCGGCAAGGTCACGCCGTCCCACCACTCTTCACCGGCCATAGCCGAGATCAGTTCAAGATGCTTCTGCACTGCTGGCACGTTGTGCTGGTCTGTCAGGGCGTCGGCGATCGCCCGGATGCGCGCCTTCGCGGCGGCGTAGGCGGCTGCATGCTCCAAGTCTGGCTCAACCACTCCCAGCTGGGTGCGAAGCGCGAGCAGGTCGAAGCGGCGGGCTTCTTCGTCGGTGTCGGTGGCGTCGACCCCGGAGGGCAGACCCGCGAGGTGCTCGGCGGCGGTGTCCAGGTCCTGAACCGACGGTTTCGCCCATGCGGCGGCATGCGCGAAATGTTCGACCGCGCTCAGGTGTCGGCGTACCAGGAAGTTGTGCTGATTCATGCCCGCGACGGACGCGTGCAGGCCAGTAGCGATCGAACCACGGAGTTCGACGAGGCCAGCGTCAACGGAGCCGAGCCGGTCGAGCGCGCCCAACAACGACACACGTGCCTTGAACAGGCGCTGGTGCAGGGGTTCAGCGACCGACGCGTTGCTATTCGGTAGCTCCTGGTTGAAATAGTCGATGTTGCCGCAGACGTCGAAGATGACGAAGTCCTGCTTGGGCGTATCCGGCCCATAGAGGTCAGGCCGAAGCCGCGTGCCGCGGCCAATCATCTGCCAGTACTTCGTCTTCGAGTACACCGGCTTGAAGAAGACCAGGTTGACGACATCGGGCACGTCGATGCCGGTGTCGAGCATGTCAACTGAAATCGCGATCTGTGGGCTCTTCTCCGGCTGGGAGAAGTTGTCGATCACGCTCTGCGCGAAGGTGGTTTTGTAGGTCACAACCTGAGCGAAGTGACCTTTGAACTCGGGGTAGTTCAGGTCGAAGCGTTCGGCAATGAACTCTGCATGCTGGTTGTTCTTGGCAAACACGATGGTCTTGCCGAGCTTGTCCCCACCGGCCACCCGTCGCCCCTCGGTCATCAGAAGCTCGAGCACCTTGTCCACGGTGTCGGCGTTGAAGAGCCATTTGTTCACCGCGGCCGCGCCGATCTCGTCGGGGACCAGCCCCTCGTCCCAGTCGAGCAGGTCCCACTGTTCCTGTTCCTCCGCGGTGAGGTCGGCGTAGCGGATGCCGCGGGCCATGAACCCGAGGGCGATCGGCCGCCCGACCGGGGGCACCAGATATTTGTCCTTAATGGCTTCGCCGAGTTCGTAGGAGTCGGTCGGTACGCCGTCTTCGAGATTGAACAGGCCATAGGTGTTGTGGTCCACCTCGTCCTTGGGCGTGGCGGTGAGACCCACGAGCAGGGAGTCGAAATAGCCGAAGATTTCGCCGTACTTCTGGTACACCGAGCGGTGGGCTTCATCAATGATGATGAGGTCGAAGTAGCCGGGACCAAAACGCCGCAGCTCGTCACCGCCCTGATCGATCAAGCCCATCATAGTGCCGTAGGTGGAGACGAACACGCGCCCCTCGGTGTCCTTCTCGGTGAGCAAGTTCACTGGCGCCGTCTCCGGCAAGAACTCCTTGAATGCGTTCGTGGCCTGCTTGACGAGCGCTTTCCGATCAGCGAGGAAGAGCACCCGCTTCGCCCAGTTCGCCCGCATCAGCACGTCAACCAGCGCAATCACCGTGCGAGTTTTGCCGCTGCCGGTTGCCATCACGAGCAAAGCCTTGCGCTCATTGGCCGACTCGAAGCTCTCGGCGATTTTCGTCACCGCACGGGTCTGGTAATACCGGCCTACGATGCTCTTCTTTGTCTCGACCGAGGCCAGCGGCAGCCGCGAGGTCCGGCGCTGCACGAGCAGCGCTAGCTGATCGCGTGTGTAGAAGCCGGCGACCGGACGCGCCGGGTAACGCAGATCGTCCCAGAGAAAATGGTCGAACCCATTCGTATAGAAGATCACCGGGCGCTGGCCGAACTGCACTTCAAGCGCATTCGCATAGAGCACAGCCTGCTGTTTACCTGCCGCCGCGGTCTGAGCCGAGCGCTTCGCCTCGACCAACGCCAGTGGCAGCCCGTTCTCACCCCAGAGCACATAGTCCACGAAGCCCGAGCCGCTCGGGGTGGGCATGCCAGTGACCGGGAATTCGCGGTCGCGTTTGTCGGCCAGCGTCCAGCCGGCCTCCCGGAGTAGCAGGTCGATGTACTCGGCCCGCGTGACGGCTTCGAGGTAGTCGTGGGTATCGGGCACGGTCGCGTTGGCGATTTTCGCTGCCGCCACCTGCGCCCGAAGTTCGGCGAGCTCGGCCACGAGCGCGAAATTGTTGGCCGCGGCCTCGGCCAGTGCCGTGTCTTTCGCCGCGTTCACTGCGGCGAGTTGCGCGAGCTGCGCCTGGGTTTGGGCGGCGGCCCCGGGTTGTGGCTTCGGGATCGATGCGGCGTCGAATGGAATACCGCCCGCCGGTCGCTGCCCGGGATTCGCCGCGTACCGTGTGGCGAGCCAGATGAGCACATGAAAGAGTTCGCGCATTACCGGCATGCTGTCGCTGTCACGTACCGGGGCTGCGCCGTGCACGGCCCGGTTACCCTGCAAACGGATCAGGTTCATCTTCGTGTGGATGCCCGGGCCCACGAGAGCCTTGAATGTGGGCTCGAACAGAAGGCTCGAGAGATCGTCCTTGTACGGCCGGGCGAGAGTCGTGTCTGCCGCGTAGAGCCACTGCACCGTGAGCTCAAGGGCCCGACGGGCTCGAAACATGGATGCTCGCGGATCGCCGAACGTGTAGTGCTCAGCCCGGCGCGCCTCATTGCCGATCTCGGTCCACCCCGCCCGCACGAAATCGAAATTACTCACTGTACGCTCCCCATACTCACGTCCTGAAGCTGACTCTAGCGGTCGCCTGCGATGCAGCGACCGACCGGACTACTCGAAGTAGTCTGAATCGACCTCAACGACCTCGTGCGTTTGCTCCATGTGCACGCCCACCCGGTAACGGATCATCAGATCTCCCAGGCGCGGCCCGTCGATGAGGACAACACGGTTCGGGATCTATTCGACGAACGCTCAGGCACCCTTTGAGCGCTGCGGACGCGTTGAGACGTGCTTCGGCTGCTCGACGGATTCGACGAGATCACTCATAGTTCACCTAGGAAGGCGCGGTGTTGAAGGGACGCGAACAGCTCATCGGTTTGTTTAGAACGAACGACCTCGATGGCCCGAAGTACCGTAACCGCTTTGACTTGAGCGGCGTAGGCTTTCTGAACCTCCATTGGAACCAACGGCACCTGAAACTTTGCAATCTCGCCGAGAGTAACTGTTTTTTGTGCAGCACCTCGAGCCACCCGGTCAGCTTGTCTGCGCAGGTCCGGCGACCTCAGCGCGCCCCTTAAAAAGTAGGAATCCAACGCTGACTGCTTCGGCTTAATGTGCGCAATGTGCCTTTGAAAGATAAATCTCCGGTCATCCTCAACGACAACGGGAATGCCATACGAGCCCACCGCTGAGTACAGAACATCTCCGCGTTCGATTGGGGTTTGCCGAGTGAGCTCTGCGTAGGTCTCCTCCGAAACGAACTTCTGTGTTTCGAAGTTGATCACTCCTGAAGCAATGTTCCCCACGAAAACAAAGGGTATTCC
Source organism: Cryobacterium sp. LW097 (assembly GCF_002205495.2). Taxonomy (GTDB): domain Bacteria; phylum Actinomycetota; class Actinomycetes; order Actinomycetales; family Microbacteriaceae; genus Cryobacterium; species Cryobacterium zongtaii. The sequence continues at coordinate 2,709,719 of NZ_CP021992.1, forward strand.
AGATGGCACAGACTCTGGAGCCTGATGAGTCCCATCTGTGATCTTCGTGCAAAGCTCTCCGAGCGATCGCGTTTCGATTGGTTTGTCCACCGCCGCATCGCCTAGCATCTTGATGAAAAGGGAGTCGGCAAGCTCGTCGAGGAGGGTCAGCGCGCGGCGGCGTTTGGTGCGCAGCTCGTCAGCCTGATCGAGAATCGCCGCGATTCGACGCTGCTCGGGCAGAGGAGGCGCTGGAACCCTAATCTCCCTCAGAAGTTTGTAATGGCGAGAGTATCCGTTGTTTGGAATCTCGACAGAACTTAGAAAATGAAATCCGTATCGGGTGTCGATTTCCGAGCTCGCTTTGAGGATCTTCACCCCGTCCGCCCCAACGGCAAACGGGTGGTCGACAAATTTGAATCGTCGCGTGTGGTCCCCAAACAAAACGACTGGGAGCTTGACGGGACTGGTCTTATGTTCGTCGTTTGAATAGCCCGCGATGGGCTGGGACCCTTGGTCGATGATCGGAATTGAGCCAACGTTTAGATAATCGCTCTGCATCGTCTTCTTGCTTCCAGCAGAAACGTCTTGGAAGGCTTCTGAGAACGGAATCGTTCCCTTTCTCTCCCTCGAACCGGCGCTCGAGGTCATGCGTCGACGCCCAGCGCAATACGTAATTCGGCTGTCCCCGCCGCAATCTCGACATCCAGCACTGCAAGATCATCGAGGATCTCCTTCGGAGGTCGGTGAACAACGACCTCGTGCGCGACCTCTTTGTAGCGGTTGATGGAGAGGTCGTAGCCCTGGGCCACAATTTCGGATTTGGACACCATGAACGACTGCGCGGTGCGCGGCCTGGCCAACTCGGCGTCCGGCGACTTGGCCATCGTTGACCAACGGGCGAGGACGTCGGGCAGGTTGTTCTGCGCGTGCACCGCGGCATCTAGTTCGGTGCGCTTGTCGTCGAGCGAGAAGCCTTCGGCTTGCACGTCGTAGAACCACACGTTGTCGGTTCCGCCGGAGCTGGTCTTCGTGAAGAACAGGATGGCGGTGGACACTCCGGCGTATGGCTTGAACACGCCGCTGGGCAGCTTCACGACCGCGTCGAGCTTGTGGTCATCGATGATCATGCGGCGCAGGTCTTTGTGCGCTTTGGACGATCCAAAGAGCACGCCGTCGGGCACGATTACGGCGGCGCGTCCGCCGTTCTTCAGGAGACGCAGGGTGAGGGCGAGGAAAAGGAGTTCGGTCTTCTTAGTCCTCACGACCTGAAGCAGGTCTTTGGCTGTGGTCTCGTAGTCGAGGCTGCCGGCGAAGGGTGGGTTGGCGAGAACGAGGCTGTAGGACTCTGTCTTGGGGTGCGTTTCGGCGAGGGAGTCGGCGCGTTCCATGGTGGGGTTCTCGACGCCGTGGAGTAGCAGGTTCATGCTGCCGATGCGGGCCATGGCGGCGTCGGAGTCGTAGCCGGTAAACGCCGCCTGGTTATGGTGGTCGCGCCGGGCGGCGTCCGCCCAGATTTCCGGGTGGTGATCGTGCAGGTATTCGCCCGCCATCATCAGGAATCCGGCGGTTCCGGCTGCAGGGTCGATGATGGTGTCCTCGGGCGTGGGCGCAGACATGTCGACCATGAGCTTGATGATGTGGCGCGGGGTGCGGAACTGCCCGTTCGTGCCGGCGGTCGCCAGTTTGGACAACATGTACTCGTAGACGTCGCCCTTGGTGTCGCGGTCGTCCATCGAAATGTCGTTGAGCAGATCAACGACCTTCACTAGGAGGGCCGGGGTCGGAATGGTGAAGCGGGCGTCCTTCATGTTGCGCGCGTAGCTGGAGCCGACCTCACCGAGCTGCTGCAGGAACGGAAAGACGTGCTGGCCGAGGATCTCGAACATTTCAGAGGAGTCGCGGTTGGCGAAGACTGACCAGCGCAGTTCGTTGTAAGGGCGGGGTGTGCGAGCCGCGTCATCGTACCCCTCCGGGAACACGCGGTTCACGATGGCGACGCCCAGGCGGTTGGCCTTGTTTTCTTCCTTGGTGTGCAGCTCGTCGAGCCGTTTGATGAAGAGCAGGTAAGTGATTTGCTCGATCACCTCAACTGGGTTGGCGATGCCGCCGGTCCAGAATGCATTCCAGACCTTGTCAATCTGTGACTTCAGTTCCCCAGTTACCACTGTGCGGTGCTCCTCTTACTGAAACGTGTGTTGTTTGTCCGGCCGGCGTTGCTCAATGGCACTGCTGTCGAGTCTTGCAGAGTATCGGTGGCCGCCGACTGCGGGTCGCCATCCCCCCTATTCGCGGGTCGCCCATTGCCCCGTCTCCCGCTTGCCGTTGGGACGTCGTCGATGCGGTCGGGGCACAGCCAGCCGTCCGAATACGACTCTCGCTGGCGAGCCCGTACTGGGGTCAGTGGCGTACGGCGCTTCGTCAGTAGGTTGATGGGTGCGCGCTAGCGCATCGGCGAGCGGCTGCGACACGCCCGTTCCCACCCAGATCTGCACAAAGTCAGTCCATCCAGCGGCTACGTGGTGCGCTTACCCTCCCGACCACCACGGTTGGGGAATAGATTACGAGCAATAATCGCAACGATTCCGATGACCTCAATAACCGTGGCTGACAGCCAGGCCACCATGACAGGGTCGGATGCGGCGAAATTCAAGCGCTGAAGGTAGTGCCAAAAGAAAAAGTTTGCGACAGCCAGCTGGACTGCCACGGCGCCAATCGCGAAGTAGGCCAAGACGCGCTTCAGGAAGATATCCTGTCCGCGGTCACGCCGCTTGAGAGTAGTCATGGAGAGCTCGTCCGCGGGCGCCAGAAGCCGCGTTGACCAGGTCGTTTGCCTACGAAGCGCCGTGTACGCCCTGGCGTCTGTCACTGACGATGCAAGGCGAGATGCTTCGTCGAAATGGAGGTCGGACTCGTCGCCATTCGGCGGAACTACCTCCCGAAGGCTCCCCAGACTCATATTGGCAGTCATTTCAGACCCAACGAGGACAGGCGGACTTCCATAGCCGGCACTGATACATCGAATATTCGAGCTATCTTCAGAACGCTGATTCCATCCCCCCACCATTTACGAACTGCGACACCTGGCATTAGGAGTTCGGCGGCGAAAGCATTGGCAAAGATCTCTTCTGGATCCGTTCCTTTGCCAGCCAAAGTATCGCGGGAATCTACAAACCCAATCTTGGACTCACGATCATCGAGGCGGCGCGCCAGATGGCCCAGCTCATGCGCGCAAGTGAATCTCTTACGCCGCTCCGAGTCATGCTTATTTAAGAGGATTTCCGCATTCTCAGCTCCAGGCTTTCTCATGAGAACACCTGAAACTTCATTCTCTAGGGTCGCTCCTTTGACCTCCACATCGAGTCGATTGGCGATGATTATGGGATCGACCGGAAACCGGACCAATCCTGCGCCGTCCGCCCAGTAGTTCTCGAGGAAATCTCGCGCTTTTTCACGAGCTTCATTTTGAAGACTTGCCATGCGGAGCCTCTCTAGGGTGACCGTCCGCGACGGTACGCAGCCCAGTCGGATATAAGGAACTAAACACGACTGCCGAAAATTGCTTGCGCAGAAGCGTAGGAGGCAGACGGCCATCTTCTCCACGCATCAGTCGGCGACTTCGGTGTAGTAATTTTCGAACGTGAGTCGACCTACTCTGGATGCTCTTTTCTCGTCAAGTGCGTCACTGACGACCGCGAAATCACGAATGTCTACCGTGTACGCAATTCGTGTGACGCCTTCACCCAGCTCTGGGTTGGGTGCTGGGTATGAGGCCGCGGTCACCACATCTGCGCGCAATTCGAGTATCGAAATGGAATACTCCGCGTCCTCGCTGGTCGCCACGGCGACCATCTTTGACGAAGAAAGGGCTGTCGAGATTGGCGCGAGAGGGCCCGAAACACCGGCTTGTCGTTCGATCTTGAGCAGGTTGAGCATCGTGATGATTTGGCGACCTGCGCTCATCATTGCCTGTTTGGTGCGAACCCACACTTCGTCGGATTGGTCGACCCCGGTTTTCATCGTGTTCCAGGGAATGGTGCTGGAGTCATTAGAGTCCATGAACACGAATCCTCTAAAGCGCGCGTATTGGTTGTGATACAACGGTAGGCCTACCCCTCGTCGACCGCCCCAACCCGTTAGTCGCGTTTTCTCGGCAGAGAGGAGCAGGCGCCCATTTCCGAACACATACCAACCGGCTTCGCTAGCTGGAAACGGCACCGCCTCAGGCTCTGCGTCTTCATCCAGGTCATTCTGCGTAGGGGCGACACCTGCGACAACTCTTACGCGAACTAGACCTCCTTCGGGCGTCTTGATCGTGAACGTCTCGGTTGCTGCCTGGATCAGGTCACCACCGGCTACCTCTGACGGCGCGCCAGCAAGGGGCGATCCATTGAGATTTATCGTTAGGCCATTAGAGATGGCAATTCGATGGCGAGACGTCAAGTCGTCGCGAAGATCGTCAATCACTGATTGGTCTTGGAACTGCAGCGCAATATCCGGGTACAAATTGGCAACGACAATAGTCGTCCCCCTTGCCGAGCCCTTGATCGAGTCTCTTACCCGAATATCAAATCCCCAGTCGGATTCCTTTTCCCACTTGGTGACGTCGAGCTCAACACTAAAACTCGTAGAATCCGTGGTGGAGTCCACGATAAAGTCCGTCCCCAACTTGAATAGTGCGCGCTTTAAGCCGACACCAAACTGACCAATCATCCCTCCCGTGGAGGCGGCAGTGCCCGGGCGACCCATTCGGAAGACATAACCCTTGGCATGATGAACCGGGATTCCCCCGCAGTTGTCTTCGATGCTGAACTGCTTTTCGTCGGCTTGGATGGAAACCGAAAGCCCTTCGAGTGACGTATCACCGCGCAACTTTCTGGCGCTGTCCACAGAGTTGTCGACCAAGTCCATGATTGCCGCGCCCAGATCAATGTCGCGTGTAATTATGTCGATGAAGAATCTCTTCACCGGTGAAGCGTCCACACGCTCGATAGTGACTGCCACTTTTCCCCCAAAATCACGGCCCACTGTTCAAACGACACTGGCGTACGATGCGCGTCAACGAATGGAATCTGGCTAACAACTGTGCGATCGTTAGCCTATGCCTGAAACGAGCTCGCCCTCTCTCCCCCGTCCGGTGGCCATCGACCTGTTTTCGGGCGCTGGCGGATTAAGCCTCGGGTTCGAGATGGGCGGATTCGACGTGATCTCTGCGGTCGAATACGATCCGGTTCACGCAGCGACTCACCTGTACAATTTTCCCCTCACTGACACACTCTGCCGAGACGTGCGCCAGCTATCAGCGGAAGACTTGCGGTCATCGGCCCGCCGTGGCTGGCGAAACCACAACCCCGAGGCTGAGGAATGGGACGGGGCCCTAGATGTCCTTATCGGTGGGCCCTCATGCCAGGGATTTTCCGTGATGGGAAAGCAAGACGAAGACGATGACCGCAACAGACTAATCTTCGAGTTCGTGAGGTTCGTAGAAGAGCTCCGCCCGAAAATGTTCGTCATGGAGAACGTACCGGGGTTTCTCGGCGCCCGATTTAGTGAGTTGCGCAAAGAAGCTTTTGACAGACTGCAAGCCGCCGGGTATCAGATCACAGGAACAGACAAGACGCTGCTAGCAACAGACTACGGAGTTCCGCAGAAGCGCCGAAGGGTCGTGGTTGTCGGCTCTCGTACGGGCACGAGTCCGATGAGCCCGACCAGAACGGTTGACGTGCCGGTGACCGTTGCGGAGGCATTTCTCGGGCTACCCGATCTGGATGATTACGCCGACCTCGGTGTGGATCAGGTAATCCTCTCCGACCTAGACCGCAATCGACTGATCAATCTCAGGAATCCGTACCTGAACTCCTTATACTCAGAGTCCGCCGGCTACCTGGCACATCCCCGGGTCCAGGACAACAAAGTGCTAACGGGATGCAAGGTAACCGTTCATAAGTCCACTTCGATAGAGCGGTTTGAGGCAACAGCTCAAGGTGCCGTCGAGAGTGTTAGCCGCGCGTACCGCCTTGACGAAAGCAAGCCGGCCCTCACCCTACGTGCGGGTACAGGAAGAGAACGTGGAGCCTTCAGCGCGTCACGGCCGCTACATCCTAGGTCTCCCAGAGTCATAACGGTTAGGGAGGCAGCCCGGCTTCATTCCTTCCCGGACTGGTTCCGATTTCACACCACAAACTGGCACGGACATCGTCAGATTGGAAATGCAGTTCCGCCTCTCCTAGCAAGAGCGGTCGCGGCGTCAATTCTTGACGCGCTGTCGTTAGACGCCCGAGCAGTAAACCGCACCGCGGTCACCATAGGCCAGGCGGCGCTCCTCTCGATGAGCCCGACGACGGCAGCGCAGTGGTTTGAGGCGGACGATGACGAAGTTCCACGCACCAGGGCCCGCCAGCAGAAGGATAGGAAGGGTCAGATCGATTATTCATCCGCTCAAAGCGTGGGGGAACGATTTGTGGCGTGATGTCTCCATGAAACAGCGCAGCCTCAGTTGGCACAGGCGGATGGCTAGCCTGACCTTCGCCCACTCTGTCCGCTTTCTAGAGCAACCTACAGACGCCCGTGGGGGGAACGCGCCACCGCGTCAGCGTCGTTGTGTGCCCAAAGCCGAATCAAAGTCCATCCACCGCTCTGCCGCACTATCTACGGCACACTAGAACCACATGACGGCGGCCCTGTTTTCAGTTGGCAGAAGTGGCCTTGTTCCCATTCGGAGTTAACAGGGACTCCACGGACTGAAGGTTCTGGTGGAGGTTCGCCACTTCCGGGCTACTAGTTTGTGGCTGCCGGAGCGACCTAGCTGTACTGAGTCAGGACGTTGGTGACACTCGTTTGATGGGTGTTGTTCCGATGCCGGTGTGGATGCGTTCAGTGTTGTAGTGGTTGAGCCAGGGGGCAAGGGCGTCGCGGCGGGCTTGGTTGCTGGTGAAGATCTGTCGGTATGCCCATTCGGTGGCGAGGGTGCGGTTGAGGCGTTCGATCTTGCCGTTGGTCCAGGGGCAGTGCGGTTTAATGAAGCGTTGCTCGGCGCCAAGCTGGGCAACGGCGGCCTGAAACGCGGCGGAGTTTCGGTATGCGAAGGCGTTGTCGCTGATCACTCGTTCGATGTGTTCGATGCCGTTGCGGGCGAAGAAGTCAGCGGCGCGGAGCAAAAGGGCGGCGGCGGCGGTGCCTTTTTCGTCGTCGTGGATTTCGGCGTAGGCGAGGCGAGAGTGGTCGTCGATGACGGCGTGGACGTAGTCGAAACCGACTCGTTGATGGCTCGCGCGATGGTTGCGGGCGGTTTGGTCGGGATCGGCACGCCAGCCGCCGCCGTCGGGGATGCGGCCGAGTTTCTTCACGTCAACGTGGACTAATTCGCCGGGCCGGTCACGTTCGTAACGGTTCGTGGTGGCGCGTGAGGCCCGGATCAGAGCCCCGGTCAGTGGGTCGCACCAGGCCAGTCGAGGCACGTGGTTACGGACCAAGATTCGGGACACCGTGCGGGCCGGGACCCCGGTAGCGGCGGCGATCCGGATCGGTCCGGTGCGCAATTGGGCGCGGGCGGCCAGCACAGCTGCGACCTTGTCCGGGCTGGTTTGGGTGGGTGATGATCGCGGCCGAGACGACCGGTCCAGCAATCCGGCGGGGCCCTCGGCGCGGTAGCGGTTCACCCAGCGGTGGACGCATTGGCGGGAGATGCCGAGCTCTTTGGCGACGTGAGCGATGGGCCGCCGATGATGCAGAACCCGAGTTATCAACAGGGTCCGCCCGTGCATATTCAGTCGCCCATTAATGTGGGTCATGGGAACCTCCGGGACGCGGAATCTAGACAACTCCACTAAGCCCCGGAGGTTCTCCTCAGATCAAGGACCTGTCACCAACGTCATGGCCCGGTACACCTAGGGCTGGCCGGCCACGTGCACCGCAAGCACATCGCGCACGGTCGTCCAGTCGTGGTCCCCGTACCGGTCGTTATCGACGTGGCGCAACTGAGCTTGTCCGCTAAACATGCTCACGAAGTACTGCATGCCCTGCCAGGCGGGGAAGGCGGCATCCGTGGTCTTGGAGAAGCGGCGCACGGCCTTGGCCAGCAGCGACAGGGTGCCGGTGGTGCCGGCGAACTGCAGTTTGAACGGGGTGCCGGTCAGCTCTGACATGGTCTGGGCCACGCTGCGGGCGGTGACCCGGTCGCCGGCGATCTCCACGACGCGGGGCGCGTCGGCGTCCAGGGCCACGAGGGCCACCACCCGGGCGACGTCGTCTTTGGTGGTGAAGTCGAGGATCTGGTCGGCGGAGGACCAGTACATGACCTTGCGGCGCCCGAATGCGATCATGGGCGCGGTGCCGGTGAGCATGTCGGCGAAGGCGCCGTTGAGAACGGAGGTGACCTGGATCGGGGCCGCGTCGAGGTCGGCGGCGAACTCGCGGCGCAGCTCGAAGTTGCGGTTGCTGCCCAGGGCGATCTGGCGGTAGTCCGACGAGTAGTCGGAGGGGATGAAGATCGCTGAGCAGCCGTTCTCGCCTGACGCCGGTGTGACGTGGGAGACGCACTTGGCGAGGCCTCGCACGAACAGCGATAGCTGCTCGTGCAAGGCCGCAACCGTCGGCGCGCCGCGCCCTCAGCCGTTCAGATCGAGCTCCACACCGACGCCCCGTGCCCGCGCCTCGCGCACGAGCAGATCGGCGATCGCTAGGTCCTGCGCGCCGATGCCCACCGAGTCGAACAGGGTGATCTGGTCGGGGCTCGTGCGGCCGGGGCGGAGGCCCGCGAGGACCTGGCCGACGGTGCCGACCACGTCGGGCAGGGTGAGTGCGCCCTCCCCCACAGCCAGCATGAGGTCCCCCGACTTGGTCTCGGCCGTCGCCATGTCGTCGACCCAGACCGAGGACCGAGCCATCGTCACCGAGTCGACCTCGCGCTCGTCCGGCCGAGGGCGGGCGCCGACGACGTTGAGGTGCTGGCCGGGCCGAAGCCAGTCTCCGCGGATGATCGGGGTGACGGAGGGGGTGAGCGTGCAGATCGCATCCGCTTGGGCGAACACCGACGCGCACTCGTCGACCACCTCGATGGCACCGTCCCATTCGAGAGAGTCGGCGAGGGCCGCCGCGCGCTCCGGGGTGCGCGACCAGATGACCAGCCGATTCCAGTCCCGCACACCCCGCAGAGCCTCGACGTGCTCGCGGGCGAGCCCGCCCGCTCCCACCAGGCCCAGCACACGGCTGCCCTCGCGGGACAGGGCTCGGGTCGCGACCGCGCTGGCCGCGGCGGTGCGCACCCGGGTGGGCACCCCGCCATGCAGCAGGGCCACCGGGGCTCCGTCCTCGCGGTCGAGTACCACGATCATCGAACGTTGGGTGGGCAGGCCACGAGCGGAGTTGTCAGGCACGTCGGCGAGCAGTTTCACCGCCGCGGTGCCGGTGGTGTCCGACAGCGCCGCCATGAGCACGTAGCGACCGGTTCCCGCGTTCGTGCCCATCGAGGTGGGCCGCGGCTGGTCGGCCGCCCCTCTCGCGATGTCGGTGAAGACCTGTGCGACGGCCCGCTCGGTGGCCGGCCGGTCGACCAGGTCTTCGAGTTGGGACGCGGTGAGCACGATCATGCGGCAGCCGTGAGCTCGAGGCTGTGTGCCACGACCGCGCCGCGGAACAGGACGGTGCGGTCGGGCAGCCGGTCCATCACTGCGCTGGTGACGGTCTCGCCGGTGACAAGTTGCAGGTCGGCGGGGTCGCCGACGGCGACACCGGGGCGGTCGAGGTGCCCCCGCAGCGCCGGTGCGGTGCCGAGCACCGAGCGCCCGCCGACGGTGGCCACCGCGACGCAGTGCTCGATGTCTTCGTCGCGACGAAAGTTGTTCGTGAAGGCCATCTGCCAGGTGCGGTCGAGCATGTCAGCGTTGCCATACGGCGACCAGTAGTCCCGCTGGCCGTCCTCACCGAGGCCCAGCCGGATGCCGTGTTCGGCGAGCAGCAGCGTCGGCAACGGCGTCGCGGGGGCGATGGTCGCCCAGGCGATGTCGAGTTCGGCGAATTGCTCGAGCAGAGGCACCAGTTGCGCCTGGGGCAGCTGGCCGAGGCCGTAGCCGTGCGAGATGGTGACCCGGCCGGTCATGCCGTGGGCGCGGGTGCGCTCCACGATCAGCTCGGCCGAGAACTTCGCCAGTTGATCCGGCTCGTGCAGGTGGATGTCGATGGGAGCGTCGAAGCGTTCGGCCAGCCCGAAGACCAGGTCGAGATGCTTCGCGGGGTCGCGGTCGAGCAGGCACGGGTCGATGCCCCCGACCACGTCGGCGCCCTGGCGCATGGCCTCTTCGAGCAGTTCGAAGGAGCCCTCCTCGCGCAGCAATCCGGCCTGCGGGAACGCGATCACCTCTACCGTGGCGCGATCCTGGTGCGCCTCCTTGGCCGCAAGCACGCCCTGCAACCGATCGAGGCCCGCATCCACGTCGACCTGGGCGTAGCTGCGCACGCTCGTGGTGCCGTGCGCGATCATGCGGCCCAGGGTCTCGGTGGTGCGCTCGGCGATCGAGGTCTCCGCGCTGCGCCAGTTGGCCCGGTCGTTGAGCATCATGCCCCAGACGCCGGGCGCACCCGTGTGTTCGCGGAACGGCAAGCCGAGGCGGGTGGAGTCGAGGTGCACGTGCACGTCGGCGAAAGACGGCAGCAGGATGCGGCCCCGGCCCTCGATCAGCGTCTCTCCGGCCTGCGGAGCGGTGCCGGGTGGGAGCACCTCGGCAATGACCCCGTCGACCAGTCGGACGTCGGCCGCGGCGCCACCCCAGGGGCGTGCATCAGTGATCAGCGCGCGACTCACTTGAAGCTTGTCTGGGTGAAGTCGAACAGGCCGTCGGCGCGGGGCGTCCAGTCGAGGTCGGGGTCGGCGGCGTAGTTGTTCATCGGCACATAGAGCGGCACGTAGTAGCCCTGCTCGTTGCTGTAGCTGAGCAGCTCGGAGAACACCTCGAGGCGGCTCTCGCCCTCCACACCGCGCTGCTCGGCGGCCAGTTCGGCGGTGCGGGGGTCCTGCGCGTAGTTGTTGTTACCAGCCGGCTCGTACAGGTCGGTGAGCGGCAGGTCACCGTCCACGGTGGAGGGCGCCCAGGTGTTCAGGTAGATCCCCTCCATCTCCCGGCCGCGTACCTTGAGGGTGTGTGCCTGCTGGTCGGCGCCGCGCAGGTCGATCGTGATGCCGACATCCTGGAGTGAGGCCTGGATGGTCTGAGCCACATCGGCGGAGAGCGGAATGCGACCGTCGGTCGCGTAGTCGAACGGAATCTGCTCCCCGGCGTATCCGGCTTCGGCGAGCAGCTCACGGGCCCGGTCGGGGTCGTAGCCCGGGTCCTTCACCTCGTCGCTGTAGCCCTCAACGGCGGGGGCGAGGGTCGTGGAGGCGGGCTCGGCGAGCCCGGAGAGCAGGCCGTCGGTGATGGCCTCCTTGTCGATGGCGAGACCGATGGCCTCGCGGATGCGCACATCCGTCAGCACGCCGCTGGTGGAGTTGACGCCGAGGAAAACGACACCGTTGGAGAGCGCGGAGAACACCTGGGCGGAATCCTGGCTCTCGACCGATTCCACTTGGGTCGGGCCGATGGGGGCCACGTCGAGGCTGCCGGACAGCACTCCGTTGACCCGGGATTCGTCGGAGGAGACCGGCTGCAGCGAGATCGATTCGATCGCCGGCGCTGTGCCCCAGTAGTCGTCGTTGCGCACGAGGTCGTAGGAGACACCGGTCTGGATCTTGTCGAAGAGGTAGGGGCCCGAGCCGATCGGGGCCTGCGCGAACGCGTCGGCTCCCATCTCCTGGTAGGTGTCGGCGGGCACGATCGAGATCAGGGAGGTGTTGCGGGGGAACGCCGAGAACGGCGACTTGAGGGTGAAGCGCACGGTGAGATCGTCGACTGCTTCGACCGAGGCGACCGAGCTGAGGTAGGCGAAGTTCTCGCCGGTGGGGTCGGCGAGGATGGTCTGGTAAGAGAAGGCCACATCCTCGGCGGTGATGGCCTCGCCGTTGCTGGCGGTAACACCCTCCTGCAGGGTGAAGTCCCACTGGGTGAGGTCGTCGTTGGCGGTCCACTCGGTGGCGAGTTTGGGCGCGAGCTCGCCGTCCGCGGTGATGGTAACGAGCTGGTCGAAGGTGTGGAAGAACACCGACAGCACCACGAGGGCGCCCGACTCGATCGGGTCCATCGACGTGGGGTCGGTCGGGATCGCGGCGACGATTCGGGTTGGGGTGTCGCCCGAGGCGGCGTCACCGCCGTCGTCGAAACCCCCGGCGCACCCCGAGAGCATCAGGGTTCCGGTTGCGGCGAGCGCGCCGATGCTGAGCATCCGGCGGCGGAAGGTGGACGTGGGCATGGGGATCCTCATTTCGATGGGTGACGCAGGAGGTGAAGGGTGACTTGGGAGATTAGGAGGCGACGGCTGTGCGCGCGGTGCGGCGCGGTCCGTCGAGGCGCGGGACTGCGGCTAGCAGTTGGCGGGTGAACGGATGCTGCGGGTCGCTGAAGATCTGCGCCGTCGGCGCCTCCTCCACGACACGGCCGTGCTGCATGACGATCACCCGGTCGGCGATGCTGCGCACGACGCCGAGGTCGTGTGAGATGAAGAGGTAGCCGAGGCCGTGCTCGCGTTGCAGGGTGTCGAGCAGGGTGAGCACCTGGGCTTGGATGGAGACGTCGAGCGCTGAGACGGGTTCGTCGAGCACCAGTAGCTTGGGCCGCAGGGCGAGAGCGCGGGCGATGCCGACCCGCTGCCGTTGGCCGCCGGAGAGCTGACCGGGGAGCCGTTTGGCGTACGACTCGTCGAGGCCGACATCGGCCAGCAGCGCCCCGACCGTCGCGCGGTCGTAGACGCGGCGAATGCGCAACGGTTCGGCCACTAGCTCGTGCACGGTCAGCCGCGGGTCGAGCGCCGAGTACGGGTCTTGGAAGACGATCTGGGCGAGCTCGCGCTCCGCGGCCGTGCGGCCCGCGAGCTCCGAGCGCAGCCGGACTCCGCCGACGATGACCGTGCCCGCTGCGGCGGGTTGGATGCCGAGCACGGCTTTCGCGAGCGATGACTTGCCGCAGCCGGATTCCCCGACTACCGCCACGGTTTCGCCGGCGGCGATGCGCACCGAGACGCCGTCGACGGCGCGGACCGGGGTTTTGCGGCCGGACACCCTGTAGTCGACGACGATGTTCTCGGCGTCCAGCGCATCCGCTTCGCCGGTGCGTACCGCGGGGGTCGCCCGTTCCTGCTCGGCGGGCATCGCTGCCATGAGGCGTCGGGTGTAGTCCTCGGCCGGTGCCGCGAGCACCGCGCGGGTGGCGCCGGTTTCGACGACCCGGCCGTGGTGCATCACAGCGAGTCGGTCGCTGTTCTCGGCGACGAGGCCGAGATCGTGGGTGATCAGCACCAGGGCCGAGCCGGTGCGCTCCCGCACCTCGGCGAGGAGGTCCATCACCTGCGCCTGCACGGTCACGTCGAGCGCGGTGGTGGGCTCGTCGGCGATCAGGAGCAGCGGGTCGTGTGCGATGGCCATGGCGATCATCGCGCGTTGACGCATCCCTCCCGACCACTGGTGCGGGCGGGTGGCGGCGCGCTCGGCGGCGTGACGCACGCCCACCGACGAAAGCAGTTCGATGGCGCGCTCACGGGCGGCGCGCCGGCCGAGCCGTGGCGCGTGTACCCGCACGGCCGAGGCCACTTGGGCGCCGACGGCTCGCAGCGGGTCGAGGGAGGACATCGGGTCTTGGAAGACCATGGCGGCGGTGCGCCCGCGGAGAGCGCGGAGTTCGCGCTCGCCGGCCCAGACGCCCGCCTCGACATCGACGAGCACGCGGTCGTCGAGAACGATGCGGCCCCCGGTGACGCGGGTGCCGACCGGCAGCAGGCCGAGGGCTGCGAGCACGGTGAGGCTCTTGCCCGAACCGGACTCCCCCACGACGCCGAGGGACTCACCACGGTCGACCCGCAGAGAGACGCCGTCGACGAGAACGCGTGGTGTCTCACCGTCGGTCTCGATGCGCAGATCGTCGATACGTAGAACGGCGCTCATCGCATTCCTCCCTTTCGCAGCAGGCCGCCGCGGGTCTCCGCCGTGAATTGTTGGCTCAGAAACTGCACGCCGCCGACGGCGAGGAGCAGCATCAGGCCGGGCAGCAGAGCCAGCCACGGGTCACCGGCCAGGTGACGCTGGCCGTCGAAGATCATCGAGCCCCAGCTGGGTACGGGCGGCTGCACGCCGAGGCCGAGATACTCGAGCGACGAAGTGATCAGCACGATCGTAGCGACGTCGGTCGCCGCGATGATGAGGGTGTGCGGCCACACATTGGGCACGATGTGCCGGGTGAGCACCCACACGGAGTCGGCGCCCTGGGTGAGCGGGGAGACCACGAAGTCCTGTCGGCGGAGCGCCGCGGCGATGTTTCGGGTGACCCGGGCGTAGCCCACCCACCAGGTGCAGCCGAGCACCAGGATGGTCAGGCCGGCGCTGGGTCGCAGCACCGCGCAGATGGCGATGAGCAGCAGCACGACGGGCATTGCCAGGGTCACGTTGCTCACCAGGGTGATGAGCGCCTCGAGGCGGCCACCGTAGTACCCGGCGAGAATGCCGACCAGGCTGCCCAGAACGGCATTCATGATCACGATCAGCACGGTCATGCCCAGGGTTACGGCCGAGGCGAGCGCGAGACGGCTGAGCAGGTCACGGCCGAGCGCATCGGTGCCGAGCGGATGCGCCGGGTCGGTGAAGGGCGGCAGCAGCGCCGCGCGCAGGTCTTGGCCCATCGGGTCGTAGCCGGGCAGCAGCGGCACGAGGGCGGTGAGCAGGAGCACCGTGCCGAGCATAAGAGCGCCGACGATGGCACCGGGCCGTGGCCGCCAGCGTTGCACGACGGGGGCCGTGGCCAGGGTGAGTGAGGTGGTCATGCGGCCGCCGTCCTGGTGTCGATGCGGCGCACGAGTACGTCTACCGCGGTATTGACGATCACGAAGGCGAGGGCCACGAAGACCAGGCCAGCCTGCACGATCGGGAAGTCGCGTTGGCTGACCGCGTCCGTGAGGAGTTTGCCGAGACCGGGCCACGCGAAGACGACCTCCACGACGACGGTGCCGCCGAGCAGGCCGCCGAGGTTGAGGCCGGCCATGCCGAGCACCGGCACGATCGCGTTCGGCAGCATCCGGGTGAACAGCACTGTCGAGCGGCGTTGGCCCTGGGCGATGGCGGTGCGAACGAAGTCCTGCCCGGCTTGCTCGCTCAGCGCGGCATCCAGCAGTCGCAGGTACATGACGAACTGGCCGGTGGCCAGGGTGACGACAGGCAGCACGAGGCTCGCGTAGCTTGTGCGTCCCAGCGACGGGAGGGCGCCGAGCAGAACCGAGAACACCAGCACCAGCAGCAGGGCGAAGAAGAAGTCGGGCACCGACTGGCGCAGGGCACCGGCCCAGCCAACGATGGCCCGCAACACCCGGCTGCCCGTGAGCTGGATGGCCAGGGCCGCGACGACCGCGAGTGCGAGGCCGATCACGAAAGCCCAGAACGCGAGCTCGATGGTGGCGGGCACTCGCTCGAGAACGAGACCGAGCGCGGATTCGCGCAGGCGGTAGGAGCCGCCGAAATCGCCGGTAACAAGGCCGGCGAGGGTGTCGAGGTACTGCACGAGGAGGGGGCGGTCGAAGCCGAGCGCGGAATTGAGCGCTTCGACATCGGCCTGGGTCGCGTTGTCGGGCAGGAGCAGCGCACCGGGTTCACCGGTGGCACGGCCGAGCACGAAGGCGATGGTCACCACGGCGAGCACTGTGGCGACGGCGAGGGCCAATCGGCGGGCGATGAATACGAGCACGTCACTGACGCTATGTGACCGTCTGCCCGGCACGGGCCGGCGTAACACGCTCGTCACATACTTCTTACGTCAGCGTCACTCTCGCATACCAAAACGTGCCCAAATCGGTGGTTCTTGCTCGGAATGCCATCTTTGGTATTCCAAAGGCGACGTGGTGGACGTGTCAGAATGGTGTTCATGAGCCTCGAGCAAACCCCAGCGCGCATCGCCAACGTTCTGCGCGAGCAGATCATCACGGGCGAGCTGAAGATGGGGTCGAAGCTCAATGAGCGCGAGATCGCCGAGCGACTGCAGGTGTCGCGCATTCCCGTACGAGAAGCACTGCCGATCCTCGAATCCGAGGGTTTCATCAGCTCACAACCGCGGCGCGGCGCGGTCGTGCACGCGCTCACTCTCACCGACGCCGCCGAGCTCTTCGATCTTCGCCGTCAACTCGAACCGATGGCGTCGGCGTTCGCCGCACGACGGGCCGCCGCGGGCGCCGACGTCGAGCCGATGCTTGCCGCGCTCCGCACCGCCCGTGGCGCTATCGCTCCGGTCAAGGCGCTGGACACCCTCGACGAGGGCGCCCCACCGTCGACACGAAATTCCGACCTGCACGAGGAGATCATCGCCCTCGCCGATCACGCCCTGCTGCAGCGCGTGACCAAACTCATGAGTGGGCGCGTTCGCTGGCTTTTCCGGCTCACTCCTCAGCGCGACACCACGGCGATGTGGGCTGAACACCGCGAAATCGTCGACGCCATCGTCGCCGGGCAGGCCGACGTCGCCGAGCTCCTCACCGCGGCACACGTGGAGCGGGGACGCTTCGAGTCGATGCCGCTGCTTGCCGAACTACTGCCCTCCGCGGCGCCCGCCTCGCTCCGGAGACGGCGGAAGGCGAGCTAGCACTCAGCGTCGCCCGACGGTTCCCGGGCGCGGGGCATCCTAGGCTCGGACGTATGGCACTCCAGATCACGACAGCGTACGCTCTGCGGGCGACGGAGTACGCCGAGCAACTGGGCTCAATGACGTCGGTGCATCCCCAGGATCTGCAGCTGGTCACCGGGTGGGCCGATCGGCTCGACGGCCCAGTGATCGATGCTGGCTGCGGTCCGGGGCATTGGACGGGGCCCCATGGGGCGATCCTGGCTCGCGTTTCCGCGGGAGCGGATCCCACCCCTCGCATTCAGAGCCAACGATGAAGAGCTCTGGAGCCGATCACGCTGGGCATCTACGACTACCCGAGGGTGCCATCGCTCCCCAACGAGGCAGCCCCGGTGCGGTACCGTCATGGTGAGATCCGGACAACGGCGCGTGGGGAATGGGGCAACGGTGAGAGGCAACGGTTCTCCCGCGACCATGCAAGACGTCGCCCGCCTCGCCGGGGTCTCGGTCAAGACCGTCTCCAACGTTCTCTCGGGCTACGAGCACGTCAGCACGCGCATGCGCGACAGGGTCATGAGCGCCGTGACCGAGCTGGACTACGAGATCAACATCTCCGCCCGCAACCTCCGGTCGGGGCGCACTAAGGTGATCGGGCTCGCCGTTCCCGAACTCAGCCAGGCTTACTTCGCCGAACTTGCGGATGCCGTCATCCGGGCCGCGAAGGCTCACGACTACACCGTGCTGATCGAGCAGACCAGCACCGACAATGACGAGATCGCCACGGTCGCCGCCATGCGCCGCCACGCCATCGACGGCCTTATCTTTAGCCCCATCGCGCTGGGCCCCGGCGACGTCAGCGGCCTGTCCGTGGACTTCCCCGTGGTCGTCTTGGGCGACTGGGTCGAGGGCAGCCCTGCCGACCACATCACCCTGCCGAACACGGCCGCGATCCGCACCGCCACCGAGCACCTGCTCGACCTGGGGCGCCGCCGCATCGCCGTCGTCGGCGCGCATCCGGAGGGACCGGTCGGCACCAGCGCCCTCCGGTTCAACGGCTATGCGGAGGCACTCACCGTTCGGGGCATCGAGATCTCGCCCGAACTGGTCGCCGAGGTGCCGCTCTGGCACCGCGCCGATGGCGCGGCGGCCGTCACGCAGTTGCTGGCCGCCGGCACGGAGTTCGACGGCGTCGTCTGTTTCAACGACGCCCTCGCCCTCGGTGCCATGAGCGCCTTGCAGCTTGCCGGCCTCCGCGTTCCCGAGGACGTCGCCGTAGTGGGCTTCGACGACATCGAAGACGCACGTTTTTCCAGCCCGGCACTCACCACCATCTCCCCCGGCCGCGAGGAACTGGCCCGCCTGGCCGTCGACCGGGTGCTCGCGCGCATCGAAGCCGGCGGCGACGCCGCGGAATCGGTGCACGTGGAGGTCGGCTACTCGCTCGAGGTGCGCGCGTCTACGGTTAGCCCCTCCGCGAAGCCCGTCCCCGCCGCCATGGAGCCCCTGCTCCACGACTAAGCCGGCCGATGCGCCCGTTTGCACCGCGGTGTTGACAGCGCTCAAATCATGCCGTACCTTCAAATTTACATCGATGTAAATTACGTCGAAGCCCGTTTCTAGTGACTTCCCGACAGCGTTGTGGGAAGCAGATTGCAGGTACCCAGTGAAGAAGCTGTTGGCCGCCTTTGCGGCTTCCGCCGTCGTCGTTTCCGGTCTGTCCGGCTGCGCCGCCGCCACCCCCGCCGCTAGCGAGGGGCCCGTCGCCCTGACCTTCTGGCACGGCTACACCGAGGCCGACGGCGATGTGCTCAGCGGCATCGTGGAGGACTTCAACGCGTCGCAGGACGACGTGGTGGTCACCACCCAGACCAAGACCTGGGCGGTCATCGACGACACCCTCCTGACGGCGCTGTCGTCGGGCGAAGGCCCGCAGATCGTCGCAATGCCCGCCGAGCGCCTCCCGGTCTACGCATCCAAGAAGGCCCTGGTCAACCTCGATGACTTCTACGCGGATGACACGAGCAACACGGCGGAGCTGAACGAGGAGGCCGTGGCGATGGAGACCGTCGAGGGTTCCAAGTACGGCGTGCCGACCGGTTTCGTGCCGCTGTCGGTCTTCTACGACAAAGACAAGCTGGCCGCCGCCGGGGTCACGACCTTCCCGGCCACCTGGGACGACTGGGTCGCCGCCGCGAAGGCCACCACCATCGACGCGGATGGCGACGGCACGCCCGAACAGTACGGCATGGCGCTGCCCGACCACGGCACCGTCGGCAACGGCGTCTGGGCGAGCCTCTTCGAGGGCGGCGGCGGCTCGATCACGAACGACGACGGTACCAAGGCCACCGTGGACTCGGCCGCCAACATCGACACCCTCACCTACTGGGCCGACGCCGTGCAGCAGGATTTGATCTCCCCCACCGGTCTGGACGGCATCGACGCCGACGCCCTCTTCACCTCGGGCAAGGCTGTCATGCACATCGGCGGCCCCTGGATGACGGGTCTCGCCACCGACGCCGGCATCAACTACGGCATCGCGGCCATTCCGGCCGGCCCCGACGCCCAGGCCGCGTCGGCGATCGGCGTCTCGATGGCCGTCACCGCTCAGGCGACGGATGCCGAACAAGCCGCCGCGCAGGACTTCCTGGCTTACTTCAACAAGAAGGATGTGGCCACAGCATGGTCACTCGGTTCCGGTTGGCCGGCGCTGCGCACCGACGTGACCGCGGAAGACGTCAGCGCGAACGCCACCGTCGCCGCCCTCACCGAAATCTCCGACACCAGCCGGGCGCTCCTGCCCGGCGTCGTGAACAGCACCGATGTGCTGACCGCCGTGGACGAGGCCACCCAGAAGGCACTTGCCGGCGGTGACCCTGCCGAGCTGCTCGCCGCCGCACAGGCATCCGTGCAGCAGGCGCTGGACAACTGAGCCGGAATCCGATGACGACTTCATCTCTCCAACGACGCCGACCGTGGCGCCCGCCCGGTCAGCTCGGCGGCAGACGACCGCTGAACGACGGCTTCCGCCGGCGGGCCGTCGTCGTCGGGTTCCTGGCCCCGGCCCTGATCATCCTCACGGCCTTCGTGGGCTGGCCGATGTTCTCGGCCCTCCGGCTCTCCTTCACCGACGCCAGCGGCTTCGGGCAGGAAACCTGGGTGGGCCTGGAGAACTACGCGCGGGTCTTCACCGATCCGAGCATCCTGCAGTCGATCGGGAACACCGGGTTGTACGCCGTGTTGTTCACGCCCGTCGCCCTGATCGTGGCGCTGGTGCTCGCCCTCGCGGTAAACAGTCCGCAGCTGCCGTTCCGCGGGTTCTTCCGCACCACACTGTTCCTTCCGTTCATTGTGTCGCTGGCCGTCGCCGCGTTCGCCTGGTCGTACCTGCTCGACCCGCAGATCGGGCTGTTGAACTATTGGCTGCAGGCAGTGGGCATCCGGATCGGCAACGTTCTGGAGGATCCGGCGCTGGCCATGCCCACCGTGGTGCTCGTGGCCGTGTGGAAAAGCTTCGGCTTTTACATGGTGATCTTTCTGGCCGGCCTGCAGGACATTCCCAAGAGCCTGTATGAGGCGGCGGCGCTCGACGGTGCCAACGGATGGCGCCGGTTCACGAACGTGACCTTCCCAATGCTCAGCAACACGATGGCCTTCGTGGTCGTGATCGCACTGATCGCCGCGCTGCAGGCGTTCGACCAGATCTATGTGCTCACCGGAGGCGGCCCGTACCGGAGCACGCAGACGATCGTGATGGAGATCTACCAGTCCGGGTTCAAGGACCTCGAACTCGGCTTCGCCTCCGCACTGTCATACGTCCTGCTGGTGGCCACACTGCTGCTCAGCCTCGTACAGTTCCTGTTCTTCGGTCGGCGTGGAGAGGACACCAGCTCATGACCAGCACCCTCAGCCGGGCGGCACTCCCGACCCCGGCATCCACCCGCACCGTTCGCCGACGCCCACCACGGATCAGCCTGACCCAGACCCTCTATTTCGTCGGCTTCCTGGTCGTGACTGCGGCGATCATGCTGCCCGTCATCATCATTGTGTTGACCGCGTTCAAGCCGGCCTCCGAAGTTAACGCCTTCCCACCCACGCTCACCCCGACCCAGTGGACGCTCGACAACTTTCGGGCGATCTTCTCCGAGCTGCCATTCGCGCGGCTGATCGGCAACAGCTTCGTCTTCGCCGGCGGGGTCACCCTGTTCGCCCTGGTGTTCGACTCGCTCGCCGCCTACGCGTTGGCCCGGCTGGATTTCCGGGGCAGCAAGGTGCTGTTGATCGTCATCATCGCCAGCCTGATGATCCCGTTTCAGGCGACGCTGATCCCGATCTACCAGCTGGTCTCCGACCTGGGCTGGGTGAACACCTTTGCTGGGCTGATCCTGCCGCGGGCGGCCGACGCGTTTGGCATCTTCTTCCTCCGGCAGTTCTTCCTGTCCCTCCCGCGGGACCTCGACAATGCCGCCCGGATCGACGGGGCCTCAGAGTTTCGGGTGTTCTGGAGCGTGGTGCTGCCCAACGCCATCCCGGCGCTGCTCACGCTAGGCATCTTCACCTTCGTCAACAACTGGAACGACCTGCTCTGGCCGTTGGTGTTCACCACCGAATCGGACCACGGCACCATCACCTCGGGCCTGACCCTATTGACCGGCCCCGGCGGCATCATCCCCCAGGGCGTGATGATGGCAGGCGCCCTCATCGCCGTGCTGCCCCTCGCAATCCTCTTCCTGCTGGTTCAGCGGCGCTTCATTGAGAGCGTCGCGAGCAGCGGCCTGAAATAGCCCGCCGCCATCCACTGACCACCATCACCACTGAATCGAGCAACATGACCTGGTTTGACGACGGCCGACTGCACTTCGCGGTCGGCATCGAGGACACCTTCGTGCCGCAGGCCCGCCCGGGCGAGCGCGCCATCGATGAATACGAGCTCACCGAGCACTACGCGCAATACGCCGGCGACCTGCAGCTGGCCAGCGATGTGGGCGCTGAGTTGGTGCGCTGGGGGGTGCCGTGGCATCGGGTGGCCGCCGAAAAGGGCCGATGGGACTGGTCGTGGGTGGACGGCGTGATGGCGCGGTATGCCGAGCTGGGGCTGCGCCCGGTGATCGATCTGCTGCACTACGGCACTCCCCTCTGGCTCGAGGGCCAGTTCTCGAACCCGGACTATCCCGACCACGTCACCGAGTACGCCCAGCGGTTCGCCGAACGGTACGGCGACGTCGCCACCGACTACACGCCGGTCAACGAGCCCGTCATCCACGCCCTGTTCTCCGGCGAGTACGCCTATTGGCCGCCCTATCTCTCGGGCCCGACCGGCATGGTGAGCATCGCCACCGCCCTCGCTGAGGGGTTCGTGAAGACTCAGCACGCGATTGCGTCGGTGCTCGGTGACCGGGCCACCTTTGTGCATGTTGATGCGGGCATCCGGTACTCGGGCGCCCTGGATGCCCCCGAGCACGCGGACACCGTCACGCGGCTTCGGCACCAGGGATTCCTCGTCGAGGATCTTGTCACCGGCGCCGTCGGGCCGGACCACCCTCTGCTGGGCCAGCTGGAACGGGGCGGCGCCGACGACTCTCTCCTCGACTGGTTCCGGGCGCATCCGGTTCGGCCCGATGTCATGGGCGTCAATTACTACCCGCTCCACTCCACCGAGGTGTTCGAGGCGGGCATTCATCACGGCGGCGGATTCGCCGATCCTCGCCCCTATGAAGACACCGGTACGGAGGGCCTGAGAGACGTACTCACCACCTGGGCCAACCGGTATGGCGCACCCGTGATGCTCACGGAGACGAGCGTGACCGGCACGGTCGATGAACGGCGTCGATGGCTCGATGCCTCGGTCGGCGCGCTCCACGAGCTCAAGGCCGACGGCGTCAACGTTGTGGGGTACACCTGGTGGCCGCTGTTCGATATGTACGAATGGACCTGGCGCCACACCGAGGCACCCCGGGCAGACCACTTGCTGACGATGGGTCTGCATGACTTGGTGGAAACACCGTCGGGGAGCCTGGCCCGGCGGCGCAACCCCGTGGCCGATACGTTTCAGCGGCATGCGACCCAGGCTCGGCTGGCGCCCGCTGCGATGGTTGAGGATTCGGCTGACGTCGTCGCCTGACACCGGCAGCAGATACCTCACCTCGACCAGGGCCGTGGGCACCCACACTGGGGGTTGGCGGATGCGCCCCGTGCGCTCATACGCTTCAATCTGCGTCGTGTTGGCGCGCCCACACGACGGGAATCCCTTTGACTCTGCCTTTAGCCGGTTGGTACCGAGACCCTGAAGACGGCGCGCTGCTGCGCTGGTGGACAGGCGCAGAGTGGTCAGATCAGCGGCGCACCGCCGAACCCATGCCGGTACCGCCGCCTGCCTACTACCCGGAACGTGGTGAGAGTGGCGAGACCGACGGCACAATCGACGCGTTCGCCACTGTGGAGATGACCGTCATGAAGAACGGCACCCTCACCATCATTGAGGCGAGCGTTGCCGACTACGAGCTGGACTCGAACGGCGACTGGATCGGCTTCTAATCCTGTAAGAGCCGGGATGCTGCGGCCTGGTCGAGCCCCCAGGCGCGCGCCCGGTGCTGAGTGAAGAGAGCGCGGAGCATCCTAGGCTCAGAGGTATGGCACCCGAGATCAGAGCCGCGTATGCGCGCCGTGCGGCGGAGTATGCGGAGCACCTGGGCTCGATCACGTCGGTGCATCCAGCGGACCTGCAGCTTGTCACCGGGTGGGCCGAGCGGCTCGACGGCTCACTGATCGATGCCGGCTGCGGCCCCGGGCAGTGGACCGGGCATCTCGCCGAGCGTGGGGTGAGGATTCGAGGTGTCGACCTGGTGCCGGGCTTCATCGACCACGCCCGACAGGCCTATCCGGAGGTATCTTTCGCGATCGGCGACATCGGTGCGCTGCCGGAACCACCCGGCACGGTTGCGGGCGTCCTCGCCTGGTACTCCCTCATTCACCACGAGCCGAAATCACTCCGGGAGGCGCTTTCCGAGTTCGCGCGTGTGCTGCGCCCGGGCGGCGAGCTTCTGCTCGGCTTCTTCGAGGGCCCGGTGGTCGAACCGTTCGAGCACGCCATCACGACGGCGTATCGATGGCCCGTAGCGGCCCTGAGCGACGAACTCCGCGCCGCTCACTACGACATCATCGAGACCCACACCCGCACCGGGCCCGGTCACCGGCCTCACGGCGCAATCCGCGCCTGCCTTTCCGCCAGAGCGGATGCCGCGAGATCGTTGCCAGACACCAGCCAGGTGGAAAGTAGGCGGTAGGGGCCGTGGAGGCCCCTACCGCCCGGTAGCAGTCGGTGGTGTGCCACACCCACGGATCCCCCACCGTGGCACCGCGGCAGATGGTTCCAAGCGGCACGGGCACTGCCTACCCCGTTCAACCGTGCTGCTTGATGCGAATGACCCCAATCTCGGGGCTCATCGCCATCTCTGCCGGCGGTGCCGTGCGGGGCCAGGTCCAGGCGGAGCGCAGGATGAAGGCCAGGATCAGCACCTCGACTCCGATGGTGAAGCCGTAGTAGAAGGCCCAGTCCCAGGACGCCCCGGCCGCGTTGAACACGCAGATGGGGATGAAAAGCACGGCAACGACGAGGTTCGTAGCACGGTTCACCCGGGCGGGCAGCGTCATGGAGAGCAGCACCATCAGGGTCGGGATCGCTATGAGCGCGAAGAAAATTGAAATCAATGTCCCGCTGATCTCGAACGCAAAGATGTCGCCTCCCCGGATTTCGTCGATTTCGCCGGGCTGGTAGAGGTGGAAGTAGTCGATGTATATGACGAGGAACATGAAGCTGGTCCAGGCTGCCGCGAGCTTGGCCTGCACTGAGATCCGCTGGTCTTCCAGCGCGGTGGTGGTGTGTTGACGTGTTTTCATCAGGTACTCCGTTGTTGTGGTGAGGATGGGTTGGTCCACGATCGCTGACGACGACCGCGGGCACTTTCTGTCCTTACGGTTGTAAGGATGAGAGCCATGCTAGCCTTACGTCCGTAAGTGCACAAGAATGGATCTATGGCATCGCGCACACCGCTCAGCAGGGATCGGATCATCAACGCCGCCGCCACCGTCGCTGATGGCGCGGGGGTCGCCGCCGTGAGTATGCGCAGTGTCGCGAAGGTTCTCGGCGTTGAGGCGATGTCGCTTTACCATCACGTGCCGAGCAAGGAGGCGCTGCTCGATGACCTGGCCGACTGGGTGTTCGCGAGGATCGAACTGCCCGAGGTCGGCGATAGCTGGCGGGAGGCGATCACCGCCCGGGCACGATCGGCACGGTCGGTGCTCACCGCTCATCCCTGGGCGCTGGGGATGATGGAATCGCGCCCCAATCCCGGCCCGGCGCTGCTGCAGCACCACGACCGGCTACTCGGCGTGCTCATGGCGGAGGGCTTCAGCGCCGCGCTCGCGACACACGCGTTCTCCGCGATCGACGCCTACGTGTATGGGTTCGCGCTGACCGAGACGAGCCTGCCCTTCGAACCGGGGGACGGCGCCGAGGAGGCGTTCGCCGTCAAGGTCGCGGCGCCGGCGGAGCTGTATCCGCACATTGCGCGCTCGCGCGCCGAGCTGTTCGGCGGGGGCGGTTATGCGTTCGCGGACGAGTTTGACTATGGGTTGGAGCTGCTGCTGGAGGGCCTGGGGCGTCGAGTCGCCGACGCGAGCCCCGCGTTACCTGGGCGGGTAACGCATCCCTGATGGGCCGGAGTCAGCTCTACCCATAAGCGCTCGTCACAAGTCAGATTTCCAATCTCGACGCCCTGGGGTGCTACGGTATCCGAGGCCCACGCAGGGCCACGACAATCTTCGATCGAAGGCAGGTGAGCGGCCATGGCTGGTGATAGTCCGCGCTCCACTCCCTCGGCGAATGTCGTTTTCGCTCTGACCTTCTAGGCCGGGCGTCGCGCTGGGAGTGGCGCGCAACTGAACCTCCATTGCGAGGTGACCTCTGGTGCACCGTCGAATCCCGACGTCTGCCTAGTCACCTACGGCTTGCTCACGTGCTCTCGTCGACCGAACGACGGAGTAGGACCATGGCACTTATCGACAACGGCATCTACGTGACCGGGCAGCGCACCTCAAGCCCCCACAGCCTCGACGAGACGTACCGCCAGCTGCGCGAGTGCGAGGGAATGGCGTGGATCGGCTTGTACCGGCCCGATGCGGACGAGATCCGCAGCGTTGCCGACGAGTTCTCGCTGCATCCGCTGGCCGTGGAAGACGCGCTCAAGGGCCACCAGCGGGCCAAGCTGGAGCGGTTCGGCGACACCCTCTTCGTGGTGCTGCGGCCCGCCTGGTACCTCGACGCCGAAGAGCGAGTGGAGTTCGGCGAGGTGAACGTGTTCATCGGGCCGGGCTTCGTGGTGACGGTGCGGCACGCCGAGAACCCCGACCTGGCCAACGTGCGCCGGCGGATGGAGCAGAACCCGGCGCTGCTCGCGCTCGGACCCGAAGCAGTGCTGCACGCCGTGCTCGACGAGGTCGTCGACGCCTACTCCCCCGTCGTCGCCGGCCTGGAGAACGACATCGACGAAATCGAGAACCAACTCTTCGGCGGCGACCCCTCGGTGTCGCGGCGCATCTACGAACTTCTCAGCGAGGTCATCGACTTCCAGCGCGCCACCGGGCCGCTGCGCGGCATGCTCGAGGCGCTGCTGCGCGGCTCGGAGAAGTACCAGGTGGACGTGGAACTGCAGCGCTCGTTCCGGGACGTGCTCGACCACGTGCTGCGGGTCACCGAGCACGCCGCCTCATTCCGGGCACTGTTGGAGAACGCGCTCACCGTGCACGCCACCCTGGTGACGCAGCAGCAGAACGACGAGATGCGTCGCCTCTCGGAGGCCGGGCTGGCCCAGAATGAGGAGACCCGACGGTTGTCGGAGGTGGGCCTGGCCCAGAACGAGGAAGTGAAGAAGATCTCCTCGTGGGCGGCGATCCTGTTCGCGCCGACGCTGGTAGGCACGATCTACGGGATGAACTTCGACAACATGCCGGAGCTGCACTGGCAGTTCGGGTACCCGGTGGCCGTGGCGGCGATGGGAGTGATGGGGCTGGGGCTGTGGGGGATCTTCAAGAGGCGGAAGTGGTTGTAAGGCTGGCTCCGAAACCGTACAGGGCGCCGACGAAGGCTTGGCTGGTTCGTCGCGCACCCTTCCGAAGCGAACGAGCGAACGGATGACCGCGCGCGGCCGGAGTACCGTTTAGTCGTGCCCCCTCGCCGCAAGTTCTCAGCCGTTTCACCCGCAGCGCGTGCGCGTTACGCGAAGCGCCGGCAACGACGGCTCGCCCGCGTCGACAACGACCTCACCGCGTCACAGTGGGCTGAGCTCCTCGCCGCTTGGGGAGGGTGTGCATATTGCCAAGCAGAGAGCCCGGCCCTGCAGCGTGACTGCATCATGCCGGTCTCTCGGGGCGGCCGGTACACCCTCGAGAACGTGGTTCCCGCCTGCCCGTCCTGCAACGCGAGCAAACACAACAACGAAGTCACCGGGTGGCTCCGGCGCAAGCATCTCGACGAGCGCGCGTTCCTGCTCCGTTACGCGACGATACTGCCGACGCTCCTCCTTGCAGGTTAGGGCTGCCAACGCTCCTGGGCGCATGGCCCCGGGCGGGCGCTCTCTGCCATGGGTTGCCTCTTCGGGGGTTCGTGGGGCCACGATCGGCGGACGCTCTCTGCCGGCTATGGCTTCCACCATAAACCTGCTGAATGGAGCTGGGCGGGGGCCGGCCCGCTGCGGCCGGGCAGGTACCGAAGCCGCCGTCGGGGAGCCTGGCCCGGCGACGCAACCCCGTGGCGATACCTTTCAGCGGCACGCGACCCAGGCTCGGCTAGTGCCCGATGCGAAGCTGTCGTCGCCGTCGATGACACTGCCGTGAATATTGGTCGGGGATTGATTTGATAAGCACCTGAACACGAGTAGCTTTGAGGAGTGGCTGAACGGTTCGGCTGCGTGCCCGGGGGAGGACGTTGCAATGGGCCCGGTCGCTGCAGACGGCGCAAAAGAGACTCTCGAAACGGTCGATGGCATTCTCCATCTGCGCTGGCAGCCCGGGGCTCACATTCAGATCGAAGATGCCCACCTCGCGATGGCGAAAGTTAACGACGCGTGCGGGAACGAACGTCGGGGCATGCTCGTCGATATGGCAGCGGTCGGGTCGGTGAGCCGAGAGGCCAGGTCCGTGTGGTCTATTCCCTGCAGCGCCTCGCGCATTGCTCTTCTGGGCAAATCACCTGTTGACCGAGTCTTGGCGAATTTCTTTCTCGGTGTGCACATTCCGCCGTGTCCGACCAAATTCTTTACCTCGCGCAGCGAAGCCATGAAATGGCTTGCTGCCGGTGTCTAAGCGTGCAGAAGCGCTGCGCAAAGTGCGTCTTTGGGTGATATGAGCTCGGGAGTCGACGCCGATGACCCTCGTTTGCAGCAGTTGGTGGAGGGTGTTGTCCGGTTGGCTGCCGGCGACTTGGACGCGCGGATAGAGCCGTCTGACTTGAGGGATGACATCGACGCTGTGATCACCGGCGTCAACCTCCTCGCCGAGGAACTCAGTTACATCTACTCGAATCTGGAACAGCAGGTTTCTGACCGTACCGCCATGCTGCAGCAAACTCAGGCCGAGCTGGAACAGATGGCAAAGACTGACGACTTGACGGGCCTTGCGAATAGGACCCTGCTCAACGAGCAAATCAACGAGGCAATCCTGGCCAGCACGGACAGTGGAAAACCCCCGGCTGTGCTGGTGCTGGACGTGGATTCCTTCAAAGCCGTCAATGACGCTCTGGGCCATGGGGCCGGTGACGCAGTACTGATCGAGGTTGCCCGGCGCCTCAAGTGCGCCGTACGGGCCGTCGATACCGTGGCACGTCTGGGTGGGGATGAGTTCGCCATCCTCATCATCGAAGCGACGGAAGAGGAAGTCCTGAATATTGCGCACCGGGCGTCGGCGCTTCTTCAGGACAGCGTGCAGGTTGGAACCGAAACCGTCTGGGCGATGGCCAGCATCGGGGTGCGTATCGGCACGCCGGGCCATCCAGCTGAGTCGCTGATTCGGGATGCTGACATCGCCATGTACCAGGCGAAGGCGCATGGCCGCAACAACATCCAGCTGTTCCACCCCGACATGCTCGACTCTGTCCGTGAACGCTCACGCATCACAGCCGAGCTTCGTAACGCCGTCGCCGGCGGCGAGCTGGCGCTGCGTTACCAGCCGGTGGTTGAATTGGCCTCAGGAACAGTCATAGGTTTCGAAGCCCTCCTTCGGTGGCACCATCCGGTGCGCGGACTCATCATGCCGGATAGCTTCATTCCCATCGCGGAAGAAACCGGCCTGATCCTGGAATTAGGACGTTGGGTGCTTCACGAAGGAGTCGCCCAGTTGCGTCGCTGGAGCGAAACCGAGCCTGAGCTCACAGACTTCTGCCTACACATCAATCTTTCCGCCGCCGAACTGCTGCGCGGTGACCTGCTGGAAGATGTCAGGGAGACGCTCGCTAGGAATCATGTGGCTCCGCCGCGATTGGTTCTGGAGATCACCGAGACGGTCTTGATGTCGAAGGGAACGGCGGAAGAACAGGTCTTGGGCGAGCTGCGAGATCTCGGTGTGGGGCTGCAAATTGATGACTTCGGCACCGGCTATTCGTCCATCAGCTATCTCCGAACGCTTCCAGCAGACACGGTCAAAGTCGACCGTTCCCTGATTCAGGACATGGCATCGGACCCACAGCAGCAAAAATTCGTTGCTGCCATTCTCCAACTGATTTACTCGGCGGGCCTGAAGGCGATCGTCGAAGGCATTGAGACCGCCGAACAGGCGATTCTGCTGCAGACGATGGGTTGCCTATACGGACAAGGCTATTTCTATGACCGCCCGCTACCGCCCGAGATGGTTCTGGGGAGGCTCAGGAGTCTCGCGCACCCTCAGTAGAGTGAGAGCATGTCAAAGCTTTGGGAGCAAATGCTACTTGTCCCATCGGTAGTGCGCCTCACCTCCCGGGCACCGAAGGACCCGTCAGCGGCGTGGGACGGGTACTGGCGCGGAATCCGCACCACCGGCCGTTCGGGAGACGTGCTGTGGGACTCCGGATCCCAGACCGAGCTCGAGCAGTACACCGACGCCGTCCTGGGCCATTTCAATCCGGCTCTTCCCGTCATCGACATTGGATGTGGCAACGGAACCAATACCCGCTGGCTTGCTGGTCTTTTCCCGAGGGCTATCGGCATTGATGTATCGGTCGGCGCCATCGCGCTAGCGAGGCGGGAAGCCGCAGGCCTCCACAACCTTGAGTTCCTGGCTATGGATGCAACGGAACCTGGTGCTGGAGAGCACCTGCTGGAGTCGGTGGGGCCTGCCAACGTTTTTGTTCGCGGAGTTTTTCATGTGCTAAAACCAGACCAGCAAGCCAGCCTGGCTACCAACCTACGCACCGTTGTCGGGAACAACGGCCGGGTATTCCTAGCCGAAACCAACTTTCCCGGAAGCAGTCTCGCCTACCTGCAAGAGCTGGGCGCCACCCGGCGAAGCATGCCACGGCAATTGCAAAGGGCGCTGGAAAACCTGCCCCGCCCCGGACATTTTGGCACGCAGGAACGGCACAACACCTTCCCGGACTCGGACTGGCACTTGATCGCCGACGGGCCGGCACACATCGAAGTGACTCCTATGAACGCCAACGGCCATTCGCAGCATGTTCCGGGATATTTCGCTCTATTAGCCGGCGCCTAAACACCTCGCCGTGAGCGGCTATGGCTGGTGACAGTCCCCGCTCCACTCCATCCGCGGGTGTCGTTTTCGCCCTGTGGCTCCGTCTCTGCTCAGCCCCGCTCGTGCACCGGTCTGGCACTCGCCGGGGGCTCTCCGACCTCTTGGATCGAATGGCCGCCGCAGGCCGTCTTGGTAACGCTGGCCCGTTCGATTCGAGACACGGTGAACCACCGCATGGCGTCGCGCAGCCGGCACCACCCGACCAGGTACCACTGGCCATTCGTGCAGGCGAAGAGCACGGGTTCGACATCGCGTGTGGTCGAGGTTCCGTCTCCCGATGTGTAACGAAGACGGAGTACTCGCTGCTCGGCCATCGCCTCCTCCAGTGCCGATCTGATTGCTCGTGAAGCGGAGGGCGGCGCGTTGACCCACACTCGGCCGGCCAGCTCGTCGGCTCGTGCTCGGGTTCGGGGATCGAGGACGTCCAGGATCTTTTTGATGCCGGCTGCGGCCAGATCGGCGTAGGGGGCATCGGACGCAGCGGACACGGCTGCCATGAGCGCCACGGCCTGCGCTGGGGACAGGCTGACCGGCGGCAGGGACGCGCCTATGGCCAATCCGTAGCCGCCGCCCGGACCTGGGCGCGACCAGAGAGGCGCGCCGCTGTTCTCCAGCGCAGCGAGGTCTCTCTTGACTGTGCGCACCGACACTTCGAACTCTCTCGCCAGCCGCTCGGCGGAGCAACCCCGAGATCCGTTGCGGCGTAGCATCTCGGTCAACGCATGAAGTCGTTCTGTTCGCTTCACCGTTCAGCCCGCATCAAATTCATGACACAAATAGTGACATACACCTGCCGGTAGTGCCTACGAGAGTAGTGACATGACAACTACATCGAGCAGTCCCACCATCATTCTCATCGCCGGTCACTGGCTCGGCGCTTGGGCGTGGGATGAAGTCCTTGAACACCTGAAGACAGACCTCTCTCGGGCAATCGCGCTGACTCTGCCCGGTCTCGACGTGGACGATCCTGAGCGTGCGGCGAAGACCCTCGACGATCAAGCCGCAGCGATCCTGGACGCCATCACTCGACTCGGGAAGTTCGAGGATCGGCCCACGATCATCGTCGCTCACAGTGGCGCAAACGCCCCCGTCAGCCTCGTCCTCGACCGGCACCCTGAGCTTGTCCATCGGGTGGTGTGGGTCGACTCCGGCCCAGTGGCGACGGGAAGCGTCTACGCTCCCGACCTCCCGGAGGGAATGGAGGAGCTTCCGCTGCCGCCGTTCGACGTTCTCGCCCAGCAGGCGAGCCTCGAAGGCCTCAGCGCAGAGGTCCTCGAGCGTTTTCGGGCCCGGGCGGTGCCTGAGCCCGGCCCCGTGCTTCGTCAGCCCGTCGAGCTCACAAACGACGCCCGTCGCACGGTCCCGACCACCCTGGTGTGCTGCTCGCTCCCGAGCGCGCAGGTGCTGGAGCTGGCCCGAGCAGGCCATGCCATGTTCGCCGAGGTCGCGAACCTCGAGCACCTCGACGTCGTCGACCTCCCGACAGGCCACTGGCCGATGTGGAGCCGCCCCGGCGACCTCGCCAAGACCATTCAGTCGGCGGCATCTCGAATCGACTGAGCCCGCATGCGCGCGGCCGACCTCGCGAGTACCATTCCGGGCATCACTGATCCGTGACCGGCTCGCCATCACTGCCAGCGCGGAGCCACCCAGAGGAACGCACGGTGCGCGCATCCAACGAAGACAACAGCGGGACCGCGGCTGCAGGGATCGCCGCGAACACCAATCGGGCAGCGTTGCGTGCCGGTGGAATCACGGTGGTCATTGCCGGGCTCGGCGGCATCGTCTGGTTCACCCTCGAGCTGCTGCCACCGGTGCTCGGCTTCGATGACACCGACAACCCCGCGGTGAGCCTCGACTACCTGCGCCAGTACCCCCAGTTTTACCCTCTGGCCGGGGTCGTACTTGTCACCATGGCTCTCGCATTCGTGGTGGCGAGTTTCGCCGTCTCGGATGCGCTCGCACCCCGCGCCAGCAGCATCACGCGCCGAAGCCTGAGCGCGGTCGGAGTCCTGTCGGCGGCGTTTCTCTTCATGCACGGGGTGTTGCGTTTGTCGGTGGGGCCGTTGCTCTACATCGACGGAATGAACAGCAGCTGGGGTGAGTCCGCCTACCTCACCATTCAGACGCTGGGAATCCACGGTTTCGCCCAAGCGAGCCTCCTCACGCTCTGTGTCTGGACCGTGGGCATCAGTGTCGCCGGGGCGCGCTCCCGTGCCCTGCCGATCTGGCTGTGCGTCCTGGGAATCGTCACCGGCCTCCGGCTTGTGGTGGTGGTCGCTGGTCCGATCCTGACGGCAGCACGTCTCGACCTGCCCGAGATTTTCTGGCTGGGCTCGGTGGCTCTGATTCCGCTGTCCATGCTGTGGTGGCTCGGGCTCGGGGTGGTGCTGCTGGTCACGTCCCGCCCCATCCGCAAGCGGAAACCTGTCGATTCGGTGCCGTGAGCTACGTCGAAGCGGGGGCTTGACCGCACAAAACCACGGCGCTATGTTCCGCCGTGTCGGTGTGGCACGCCTCGGAAGGAGTCCTCGGATGTCCCATGTGTTCTACGGTGTCTGGTTGGTTCGGCGGGGAGGTCTGGGTTGGGCCACGCACGAGGCGAAGTTCCCCACCCTCCCGATTCTGGCTCACATCCAATTGAGCTCCGTTCACCTGCAGGACGGTGACAGGTTCCAAATGTTTCGTCAGCAATACGCGCTGGCCTATATCGAGACGGTGAATACTCCCAGCGGAATCTGGGGGATCCCGAACCCTAACAAAGAGACGGACAACAACGTCTGGCTCACGACGGACCATCTCACGTTCCAGCTGCAGGTCGACGGCGTGGTGACCGCTTCGGCGTTCGGTCTGATCCACGACCTGAGTGCGGGAGCAGGCAGCGAAGCCAAGGTGACCTACAGTCGGGATCTCGCCATCTTTGATGACGAGGGCCGGGTGGTGGGCACTCATCGAGTGGTGCAGCTGGAAGGCGGCGGGCGAATCGACCTTGACGACGTGCAGGAGCGCGTGCTGGAGCGCGCGACGGCACGGTCCGATCGGCACGTCGATGTCGTTCCGGTCGACCTGGAGGGAATTCCGCCAGACGCCGAGTTCCGCATCAACCTGCGTACGCGCCGCCCGGCGCCTCCCCGCGGTTCAAGCCTGGGCTGATCCGTTAGGGGTGTTCTCGCGCGCTCCCCCGCTCTCGTTCACAGAAGCATTGCGTGCAAGGGACGGACCTACTTGCCGGCTGCCGCAGCGACGTCAGGCTGGCTTGCCAGGTGCGCGGCGAGCACGTCCCGCACTGTTGTCCAGGCATGGACGCCGTAGCGGTCGTTGTCGACGTGGTGCAGCTGGGCCTGACCGCTGAACATGCTCACGAAGTACTGCATGCCCTGCCAGGCGGGGAAGGTCGCATCCTCGCTCTTCGACAGGCGCCGCACGCCCTTGGCCATCGCCGAGAGGGTGCCGGTGGTGCCGGCCCACTGCAGCGTGAATTTGGTGCCGGTCAGCTCCGACATCGTTTGGGCCACGCTCCGCGCGGTGACCCGGTCGCCGGCGATCTCCACGACCCGGGGCGCGTCGGGGTCGAGTGCGACGAGAGCCACCACCCGGGCGACGTCGTCTTTGGTGGTGAAGTCGAGGATCTGGTCGGCCGAGGACCAGTACATGACTTTGCGGCGACCGAATGCGATCATCGGCGCGGTGCCGGTGAGCATGTCGGCAAACGCGCCATTGAGAACGGAGGTGACCTTGATCGGGGCCGCGTCGAGGTCGGCGGCGAACTCGCGGCGCAGCTCGAAGTTGCGGTTGGTGCCCAGCGCGATCTGGCGGTAATCCGACGAGTAGTCCGAGGGGATGAACCGGGGCACGCCGGCGGCCACGGCCGCGGCCAGCAGCGCGCGCTGCGCATCCACGATCACCGGTCGGGTGCCGCTCACGGCCGACACGACAACGTCGGAGCCGGAGACGGCTTGGGTGAGCGCCGCATGGTCGGTGTACTCGGCCGTGACGATGTCGACGCGGTCGTTGGCGGCGTAGAGGCCGGCGGCCGAGGCGCTGCCCGCTCGGGTGAGCACGCGGATGCGGGTGTCGTGGGTGAGCAGTTCGCGCACGATGCGCTGGCCGAGGTCGCCGGTGGCGCCGGCGACGAGAACGGATGTGGTCATGGGCGGGTCTCGGTTTCTGTGGTGGGCTTGGGGCGGCGGTGGGATCGCTCCGGGGCGGGCACCGGAAGGTTGAGGTCGGAGTTGGTGTCGGGGAGCGCGGCCGCGGTGGCGCCGGCGCCGAGAGCGGCCTTGGCCAGCAGCTGCCGCAGCTGGGTTTGTTCGTCGGTGGACAGGCCGCCCATCAGGGCGCCTTCGACCGTGCGGAGAGCCACGCGGGCCGTGCGGAGCAGCGCGTGGCCCGCCTCGGTGGGGTGCACCTGACGGATGCGCCGGTCGCGCAGATCGGGGCGACGCTCGACGAGCGCATCCGTCTCGAGCGCATCGATGATGTAGGTCATCGCGGTCTTGTCGATGCCGAGCCGGTGCGCCAGCGCGAGCTGCGACGTGGGCTCTTCGGTCGTGATCGCCACGAGCACCTGGTAGCCGCGGGGACCGCCTGGGACATCGGCCACGGCGACGCTGCCGGCCCGGGAGTAGCCATGGAACATCACCGCGAGCGACCAGCCCAACTCGGTCTCGATGCCGTTGGCGGTCCAGTCGATCTGCGCCGCGGCATCCGTGGGCGAGGTTGGGAGTGATGCGTGCATGCAGAGATCGTATCAGTTTCAGATCATCTCAGAGCCAGAAGGTATCTGTGGAGGCACCGACCTCTAGGGTGAACAGCATGGGGCAAACATGGGGACTTCGATGGGTTGGCGTGGTTGGGCTTCCGGTCGCGTTGGTGTTGAGCGGATGCACATCGACTGCAGATGCGGTCTCGCCGCCACCGGCTACCGCCTCCGACTCTGCGACAGATTCGGCAGATGACCAGGCGTCGGATCTCAGCGCGTTCGAACAGCAGCTGCCGCTCAGCGGGAAGTTCGTCTCGCAAGCAACGGCCACTGAAGGCACCGTCGACATTGAGCGCCGTAGTGACGGGTCCGTCTGGGTCTTGCTGGACGACTTCCACATCGGAGACGCGTCAGACCTGCGTCTGTATCTGAAGGAAGACGCGCTGGTTCAGGATGCGGACGGGTACTGGGGCTCCGCCGAGGGCGGTTACGAAATTGCCGTGATCGATCCGGACGCGACGACCCAAGAGATTGAGGTTCCCGGCGCGTGGGACATGCCGGAGATCCGTTCGCTCACCGTCATGGACTACACCCCGCCCGACTTCCCCGCACTGGGTTCTGTCGCGCTCGACTGACGGCGTGAATTCAGGTTCGCGGCGGGTGGCCCGGCCCGGCCGGCGGCTGCGGATGAGCCTCGGCGCGGGTGAGCTCATCGGGGTGATCACGTTCGGATTGCTGATGGTCGGCGGGGTCGTGTCGCTCTTCTACTCGCCCTGACCCGCTCCCGGGCCCGGCCGGGGCTGGGGCCCCAGAACGGCACGAGAATGGGACGGTCGGTGGCTCGACCGGAACCGGTCCGGCGGTCCTTCCCACAACTGGCCATAGCAAAGGACCATCGCTGCTGGAAGGGTTGTTTCCATCGAGCATCCGCTCGTCGCAGCCGTCGATAGTGCAGTCGCACTGCCCGAGTTCTGCGCCACCGATTGAACGGACCGCTCATCTCCTCCACCGCTTCCCACCCCGCGCCGTCCGACTTCGACTTCGTCATCGGCGACTGGACCGTTCACCACGAACGCTTGGACGGGATCTTCGTCGGCGCCGACACCTGGACGGCATTCGAGGGGCTCTCCTCCACGAACAAAATCCTCGGTGGCCACGGCAACCTCGAGGACAACCTCCTTAGGCATCCGTCGGGCGACTTTCATGCGGTGGCGCTGCGCTCCTACTCCGTCGCCGATGGCGAGTGGAGCATCTGGTGGCTCGACGGACGTAACCCCACGCAACTCGATACGCCCGTGCGCGGAGCGTTCAGGGATGGTATCGGAACCTTCCTGGCGGAGGACGTGTTGGAGGGAGTGCCCATCCGCGTGCGCTTCATCTGGGATGCGACCGGGCTTCAGCCCACGTGGGAGCAGGCGTTTTCGAACGATGCGGGCCTGTCGTGGGAGACGAACTGGCGAATGACGTTTCGGCGCGCGTAGCCGTCAGGCCCGGGGCGGCCGTTGGTTGCGAACGCGGTCGGCCCGCGGGGTCTCGACAAGCTCGACCAACGGCGAGGGGCGTGGCATCGAGATCGATTCAGCCCGCCAATTCGATCCAGCCCATCTCGTCGAGCCGGTCGAGGAAGTCGGCCGGGCCGGCGAAGACCCTCTCGGCACCGGCCTGTATGAGCAGCTCTCCGGCGATGCCGCCGGTGAGCACCCCGAACGAGCGCACACCCGCGCTGGACGCGGCCTTGATGTCCCACTCCGAGTCGCCGACGAAGACGGCCTCGTGGGCTTCGACACCGGCACGGTCGAGCGCCACTCGCACGATGTCGGGGTTGGGCTTGGCCACATCCACGTCGTCAGAGCTGGTGGTGGCATGGATGGCGTCGTCGGCGTTGATGAGATCAAGCAGGACTTCCAGCTCATCCTCGGGCGCGGAGGTGGCGAGCACCACGATGATGCCCTCGTCGTTCAGGGCTTCGAGCAGTGACCGGGCCTCCGGCAGCAGCCTGAGCCGCGGGGCGAGCGCCTTGTAGTTCTCGGCGTGCAGGTCTTTGGCGCGGGTGATCCAGGCCTCGTCCCTCTCCCCCACCAACGAGGTCAACAGCTCACCGGCATCCTGCCCGATGGAGCGGTGGATGAGCCAGGCCTCGACGTCGACGCCGAGGGTCTGGAAGGCCTGATGCCAGGCATCGACGTGCAGGTAGTTGGAGTCGACCAGGGTGCCGTCGATGTCGAAAAGCACGGCCTGGGGCGCATGTGTGGTCATCGGGTGCTTTCGTCGAGCAGTCGGGGGCGGAGGTCGTTTTCGAAGAAGTCGAAGAAGCCGTCTTGGTCGGGGCCGGCGTTCATGAGGGCGATGTGGTCGAAGCCGGCCTCGGTGAATTCACCGATCACCTCGAGGTGTCGCACCGCGTCGGGGCCGCAGGCGAACTGCTCGCGGATGTCGTCCTCGCGCACGGTGGCGGCCGCGGCCTCGAAGTTCACCGGGTTCGGCAGCTCGCTCATCACCTTCCAGCCGCTCAGCGCCCAGGCATTGGTGCGGTGGGCGGCCGTGACGGCTTCTTGCTCGGTGCGCGCCCAGGCGAGCGGCGCCTCGGCGTAGAGCGGGCCGGTGCCGCCGGCATCGCGGTAGCCGGTGACCAGGTCGGACATGGGCTCGGTGGCGAACAGGCCGTCGCTGTGCTCGGCGGCGAGGGCCACGGACTTGGGCCCGCTCACCGCGACGGCCAGGGTGGGCAGCACGTCGGGCAGGTCGTAGATGCGGGCGTCTTCGAGCTTGAGGTATCGGCCGTCGTAGTTTTGGAAGCCGCCCTTCCAGAGCAGGCGGATGATGTCCAGCGCCTCGTTGAAGGTGGCGTGCCGCTCGTGGATGCCGGGGAATCCGCGGCCGACGATGTGCTCGTTGAGGCGCTCGCCCGAGCCGACGCCGAGGGTGAAGCGGCCGTCGGAGAGCAAGGACAGGGTGGCGGCGGCCTGCGCGATGATGGCCGGGTGGTACCGCACGCTCGGGCAGGTGACGCCGGTCGCGAGTTCGAGGGTGGTGGTCTTGGCGGCGATGGAGCTGAGCACATTCCAGACGAAGGGTGAATGGCCCTGGGCCTCCACCCAGGGGTGGAAGTGATCGCTCATCTCCACAAAATCGAAGCCGGCCTGTTCGGCGCGCACGGCTTGGCGAACAAGTTCCTGAGGTCCGAAGCTTTCAGCGATCAGCTTGTATCCGATTTTCATCCTTCGACGCTACGCAGACGGATGCGCCGGTGCAAGCCTTTGCGGCGGCACCGGGTCGGTCCACTCCACCCGCACGGCACGGATGGCGTCGGCCAGAGTGAGCCCGCCGAGCGCGGCGATGTACTCACGCGCGGCCGCTCGGGCCTCGGCGGGCAGGGGCGTCACATCTCGCACCCGGGTTCCCGAGCGGTTGGAGACGAGCAGGCCGTCGGATTCCAGCTCCGAGTAGGCGCGCGCCACAGTTCCGGGAGCGAGCCGCAGGTCGCCGGCCAGTTGGCGCACGGAGGCGAGCTTGTCGCCGGGCGCGAGGTTGCCGGAGAGGATCTCGTCGGCGAGCTGCTGCCTGATCTGCTCGAACGGCGGGGTGGGGCTGGCCTCGTCGATGGTGATCATGCGCGCGTGGTCGGCTCGGCGGGCTGGAGGGTGCTGGGCACAGGGCGCACGGTGAACGGCGGCGTCACGGCATCCAGTACGGCCAGCAGCAGCAGACCCACACCGATGCCCACCACGATGAGCCCGACGCAGAAGAGGGTGAGCGCCACCGTGAACCACGGTTGGATCTCGGCGTAGCTGCCGTCGAACCACTGCCCGCTCGCCGCGCTCATCGCCCTGCCGCCCATGAACATCAGCCCGCCCAGATAAACGATGAACGTGCCGGTGGTGAGCTTCACGATCACCCGGGTGATCAGCAGTCGCATCACCTGGTCGGCCTCGCGCAGTGTCGTGTGGGTGGGGCGGGCGGATGCGGCGACCCGCGCCAGTGCCGTCGCGGCCGCGATCGCGAGGGCCACGGTGACGAGCAGCACGGGCACGCCGTAGTACCAGCCGGGGTACGGGGTCGCGGTGCTGCTGTAGGCGCCGCTGTCGATGCGGATGGCGCGGAACAGGCCGTCCTCCGACGCCTCCGACGTGAGACCGAAGGCGACGATCACGCCGAGCAACAGCACCCCTGCGGTGGCCGGCAGCACCCGTGCCCAGGCCGGTGCGAAACTCCAGGGGTGCCGCGGCGCGAGGTCGGCACTGCGTTGACTACCGGATTCCGCCACCGGCACCCCGGGCAGGGCGGCGATGACGAGCAGGCCGGCCAGGCTCATCAGGGCGGGGACCAGGAGGAAAACCAAGTCGTAGCCGGCGGGCATCGCGTGGTCCACCGCAACGGCCAGGGCACCCACCACAACCGCCGCCGTGGTCGCGAGGGCTGCGCGACGCCGGAAGGCGCGCCGCGCGGCGTGCAGGCTGGGCGCCAAACCGGCCGGCACGGTGACGCGCCGGAACGCCTCGGTGGAACGCAGCCGAGCGACCGCCAGCCAGACGAGGGCCAACGCGGCGATGATGACGACGAGCGGGATGAGACCCATGAGTGGCACCCTTCTGTACCAAGTGGTCAATACAGTATCAAGTGTGTCAGTTGATTGATACAGCGCCGTGCCGGCCGAGTCGACGGACGCTGAGGCGACTTGCTTTTGCATGCGAACGCACTGGTAAGGTTAGGCAACCCTTACGACCGCGCCGGACTGGACCTCTGCGCACGGCCGACGGGTGCGGCATCACAGCTGCCGCCGGTCCGTCCCTGACCCCTGCATCACGATCACGAGGAAAACCATGCCCCGCGCATCCACTCTCATTGCCTTCTCGGCCGCCGCCGTACTCACCCTGGGCCTGGCCGGCTGCTCCACCTCCCCCGCCGCTGACACCGCCGAGGCCGCATCCGGCGACTTCACGCCGGTCACCATCGAGCACGCCTTCGGCGAGACCGTCATCGAGGCCAAGCCCGAGCGCGTCGCCACCGTCAACTGGGCCAACCAAGAGGTGCCGCTGGCCCTCGGCGTGGTGCCGGTGGGCATGGCCGCCGCCACCTGGGGCGACGACGACACCGACGGCATGCTGCCCTGGGTGAAGGAGAAGCTCGACGAGCTTGATGCAGAGACCCCCGTGCTGTTCGACGAAACCGACGGGATCGACTTCGAAGCCGTCGCCGACACCAAGCCCGACGTGATCCTGGCCGCGTACTCCGGCCTCACCCAGGAGGACTACGACACCCTCACCGCCATCGCACCTGTCGTGG
This sequence comes from Cryobacterium sp. LW097, assembly GCF_002205495.2. GTDB lineage: Bacteria > Actinomycetota > Actinomycetes > Actinomycetales > Microbacteriaceae > Cryobacterium > Cryobacterium zongtaii. Next base: position 2,750,129 of record NZ_CP021992.1, read on the forward strand.
CCTACCCGGAGACCGCCTGGGGCACCTCCTGGCGCGACATGATCTCGCAGAACGCCGCCGGCATGGGCATGGCCACCGAGGGCGACGACCTCATCGCCGAACTCGAGACCGAGATTGCCGCCACCGCAGCGAAGTACCCGTCGCTCGAGGGCAAGACCGCGATGTTCCTCACCCACGTGGACGAGGCCGACCTCAGCGAGGTCAGCTTCTACACCACCCACGACACCCGCACGATGTTCTTCGACGACCTCGGTATGGAGAGCGCACCGAGCATCATCGAGGCCTCCGACGCCACCGATAAGTACTCCCTCACCGTGAGCGCCGAGCAGTCGGATGCATTCAGCGACGTGGACCTCATCGTCACCTACGGCGGCACCGACCTGGTCGCCACCCTCGAGGGTGACCCGCTGCTGTCGCAGATTCCCGCGGTGGCCAACAAGTCCATCGTGAACCTCTCCGGCGACGGCCCCATGGGCACCGCCGCGAACCCCACCCCGCTGTCGATCTCGTACATCCTCGACGACTACGCCGCCCTGCTCGCCGCGGCGGCCGACAACGCTAAGTGACCTCGACAACCACTGCTTCATCAGCCGCTTCGAGCGTCGCCACCGTGCGACGCCCGAAGCGGCTGCGGTCGTTGTGGTTGCTCGCCGCGCTCGGGGTACTCGCCCTGCTGATGCTGGCCTCGATCACCATCGGCTCCCGCGCGGTGGGCTGGGACGACATCCTCGCCGCGCTCGGCGGCGCCACCGACGGCTTCGACCGGGCCGCGGTGGCCACCCGCATCCCCCGCACCCTGCTGGCCGTGGTCGCCGGGGCCGCCCTGGGCATGTCCGGCGCGGTGATGCAGGGCGTGACCCGCAACCCGCTGGCCGACCCGGGCATCCTGGGCGTGAACGTGGGCGCGGCACTGGCCGTGGTCAGCGGCATGGCCTACTTCGGCCTCACCTCCGCCTCGTCGATGATTTGGGTCGCGATCGTCGGCGCCGGCATCACCGCCGTGTTCGTCTATACGATCGGGTCGCTCGGCCGCGGCGGCTCCACCCCGCTCAAACTGGCACTGGCGGGTGCGGCCACCTCCGCGGCGCTGGCCTCATGCGTCACCGCCGTGGTTCTGCCCCGCACCGACATCGCCGGCGGGGTGCGGTCCTGGCAGATCGGCGGCGTCGGCGGCGCCACGATGGAGAGCATCCGCCAGGTGGCACCGTTTCTCCTAGTGGGCTTCGTGCTCTGCTTCCTTTCCGCCCGGGCGCTGAACTCGCTCGCGCTCGGCGACGACCTCGCCGCGGGGCTGGGCGAACGCGTGGCCGTGGCCCGCGCCGCCGCCGCGCTTGGCGCCGTCGTGCTGTGCGGCTCGATCACGGCCGTGGCCGGGCCGATCGGTTTCGTCGGCCTCGTCGTGCCGCACGCCTGCCGGCTGCTGGTGGGCGTTGACCACCGCTGGCTGCTGCCGTTCTCCGCGGTGCTCGGCGCCGCGCTGCTCACCGGCGCCGACGTGCTCGGCCGCATCGTGGCGCGGCCCAGCGAGATCGACGTTGGCATCATCACCGCCCTGATCGGCGCCCCGTTCTTCATCTACATCGTGCGCCGACGCAAGGTGCGTGAGCTGTGAGCGCCGCCGTTGCCGTGAAGCCGCTGTCGACAGCGGATGCGGTGGCCCGCAGCCGCGCGCGCCGCGGCATCCGTCGTCGCCGGGTGATCACCGTGCTGGCGTTGGCTATCGCCGTCGGCTACCTCGTCAGCCTCATGGTCGGCCAAACCATCTACTCCCCCGCCGAGGTGCTCGCCGTGATGCTCGGTCAGGACGTTCCCGGCGCCGGTTTCACCGTGGGCCGGCTGCGGCTGCCGCGGGCGACCCTGGCCGTGCTGGCCGGGCTGTGTTTCGGGCTGGGTGGCGTGACCTTCCAGACCATGCTGCGCAACCCCCTGGCCAGCCCCGACATCATCGGTATCAGCTCGGGCGCCAGCGCCGCGGCCGCGTTCGCGATCATCGTGCTGGGGCTGGGTTCGACCGCGGTGTCGGTGGTCGCGATCGTGTGTGGGCTGGCCGTGGCGCTGGCCGTCTACGCGCTCGCGTACAAGGGCGGCGTGGCCGGCACCCGGCTGATTTTGATCGGTATCGGTGTGGCCGCGATGCTCGACAGTATGACCGCGTACGTGCTCTCCCAGGCCGCCGAGTGGGACCTGCAGGTGGCCATGCGCTGGCTCACCGGCAGCCTGAACGGCAGCACCTGGGCGCAGACCCTGCCGGTGTTGGCCGCGCTGGTGGTGCTCGCGCCGGTATTGCTCGGGCAGTCCCGCAACCTGTCGATGAGCCAGCTCGGTGACGACACCGCATCCGCTCTGGGGGTGCGGGTGGAGCGGTCTCGGGTGATTCTGATCGTCGCCGCGGTGGGACTGATCGCGTTCGCGACCGCGGCGGCCGGGCCGATCGCGTTCGTGGCGTTCCTGGCCGGGCCGATCGCGTCTCGGATCGTGGGGCCGGGCGTCTCGCTGCTCGTGCCGGCCGCTCTGGTGGGCGCACTGCTCGTGCTGGTGGGCGACTTCGCCGGTCAGTACGCGTTCGGCACCCGGTTCCCGGTGGGCGTCGTCACCGGCGTGCTCGGGGCGCCGTACCTGATCTACCTCATCATCCGCACCAACCGCGCCGGAGGCTCCCTGTGACACTTATTCATACCCTCACGGTGGAGAACCTCACCCTCGGCTACGGCGACCGCACCGTGATCGACGGCCTCGACCTGGTCGTGCCGACCGGCCGGATCACCGCGATCGTCGGCGCGAACGCCTGCGGCAAGTCCACCCTGCTGCGCTCGATGTCGCGGCTGCTCGTGCCGCGGGGTGGCCAGGTGCTGCTCGACGGCACCCAGGTGCACCGGATGCCCGCCAAGGAGCTGGCCCGCACGATGGGGCTGCTGCCCCAGTCGCCGATCGCGCCCGAGGGCATCACCGTGGCCGACCTGGTCGGCCGGGGCCGCAACCCCTACCAACGGATGTTCTCCCGCTGGAGCGCTCTCGATGACGAGGCCGTCGCCGCTGCGCTGGATGCCACCGACACCGCGTCGTTGGCCGACCGGTCCGTCGACGAACTCTCCGGCGGGCAGCGCCAGCGGGTGTGGATCGCGATGGCGCTGGCCCAGCAGACCGACCTGCTGTTGCTCGACGAGCCGACGACGTTCCTCGACGTGAGCCACCAGGTGGAGGTGCTCGACCTGCTCACCGACCTCAACCGGGCCCGCGGCACCACCATCGTGATGGTGCTGCACGACCTCAACCTCGCCGCCCGGTACGCCGACCACCTCATCGCCCTGGCGGATGGCCGGGTGCACGCGGTGGGCGAGCCGCACGAGGTGCTCACCGAGGAGACCGTGCAGGCGGTCTTCGGGCTGTCGAGCCGGGTGCTGGTCGACCCGACGTCGGGCCGCCCGATGATGCTGCCGATCGGGCGGCACAACGTGGTGGTGCCGGTCTAGCGCTCGTCTCGGGGTCGAGCTCGTCGAGGCCACGGTCGGCCCAAGGTATGCGGGTCACGCGCCGCTATGCGGGTGGCGCGCCACGCGCATAGCGGCGCCGTGCCCGCATAACGCGAATCGGGCATCCGTTGGGCCGGCCCAGCCAGCGCCGGAAACCCGGCCTCACCCCGCTTACACGTCGAAGACGCCGACCAGGACCAATCCAAAACCACCCCCATTTCGGGGCCTGACCAGCATTGATGGCGCGAGGTGACTGTTAGCTGGATGTATGCTGTGAGTTGGTCCAATGCTCTGATTGGGCCCAAAAACTATCGATTGGGCGAACAACTTGACTCTCACCGACACGGCCATTCCTGCCGTCAAGAGAACCACCAGCAGGATCGGTTGGGTCGCTCTGGGCCTTACTGTTCTCGGCTTCATCCTCGCCGTAATTCCTGGCGTCTCGGCGTTCGCCTGGGTGGTCATCCTTCCGGCCTTCATCGTGTCGATCGTGGCCGTCGCGAAGAAAAACACGGCCAAGGCAGTCCCGGTAATTTCGTTGATCGTGAGCGTTCTGGCCGGCATCCTCGCGATCGTTGTGACGATTGTCACAGCCGTCGCCGTTGTCGCGGGTGCAGCCTCCGTTGTCGCTGACGACTCAACCGCGACCATCGATGAGGCCATCGCTGGCATCGGACAGGTTGTCACGACTGAGAATGGCGTCGACTTTACCGTCGACGCCGTGACATGCGCGCTGCCGACCTACACGTCGACGTTCGGCAGTGACGAAACGGCCCTAGGCCAGTACTGTGAAGTCAAATTCACCATCGTCAACAGTGGTGAGAAGGAAGCGATTGTCTTCCCCAACTACGTCGGCGGCCTCGTGGGCACAACGGAATTCGCCGCCGATACCATGCTCTCCACCTTCGCTGATGGTTCGATGAGCGTCGAACTCAATCCCGGCCTGTCCACGGCCGGAGTCGCCATCCTTGATATCCCGGTCGACCAAGCCCTGGAAGCAGTCACCTTCACCGATGGACTTTTCAGTAGTGACATTGCGGTCTCGGTCAAATAACTCCACCTTCTGAGGAAGTGTCCTGCTAAGCATGCTTGCAGGGCACTTCTTCTCTTTAAACCGTGTCGATCGTGGTGCGAGGCGAGATGCATCCCGTGCACGTCGAAGTCGAAGGCCGGAGCCCTCGAGCCACAATCGTCGCCGGCGAACGGACCCGGGCTTCCCTCATTCGCGCCCTGTATGCTCACTCCCTGGCCGCGCCGCCACTCGGGCGTGCGAGCCGGTCGATAAGAGCGAGGTATGGCACGTGAGAATCCCCCAGTCCCGAGGTCCGGTGAGCGCCGCCCTGCTTGAACTCCTGAAAACTTCTCCTGCTGCGTCCGAGACTGACCTCGCCACAACGCTGCGCGAGCTCACCGCCGCAGCCCTGGGCGAAACCGCCGACATTCTGCAGGATGATGACCTGCAGACCGCCCTGTTCCTGGCCTACGAGCTGCGCTACAGCGGCCTGCGCGGCGTCGACGACGACTGGGAATGGCACCCCGAGGTGCTCGCGCTGTGTGCCGGCATCGAACTCGAGTTTGAGAAGGCCCTGCGCGAACGCGCCCCGATGCCCGAGCTGCCCGCACCCGGCGTGGAGAGTGTCGCCGCCGCCCTGTTCGAGCTCACCGGGTCAGACACCGGGCCGAGCGTCTCGCGGTACATGGCGAAGAAGGCCACCGACGAGCAGGCGCACGAGTTCCTCATCCTGCGCTCGATCTACCAGCTCAAGGAGGCCGACCCGCACAGCTGGGCGATCCCGCGCCTGCGCAGCCGGGCCAAGGCCGCGCTGGTCGAGATTCAGGCCGACGAGTACGGCGGCGGCCGGTTCGACCGCATGCACTCTGAGCTGTTCGCCCGCACGATGCGCGGCGTGGGCCTGGACGCCACCAACGGTCACTACGTCGACGTGGTGCCGGCGATCACGCTGGCCTCCAGCAACATGATGACGATGTTCGGCTCCCACCGCCGGCTGCGCGGCGCCATCGCCGGGCACCTCGCCGCGTTCGAGATGACCTCGTCCCAGCCCAACCGGCTTTACGGCAACGGTTTCCGCCGGCTCGGCTACGACAAGGACGTCACCTTCTACTTCGACGAGCACGTCGAAGCAGATGCTGTGCACGAGCAGATCGCGGCCCGCGACCTGGCCGGTTCCCTGGCCACCGACGAAACCGAGCTGCTCGAAGACGTGTTTTTCGGGGCGGCGTCCGGCATCTTCGTGGACGGCCTGGCCGGCACCCAGCAGCTCGACGCCTGGACCGCCGGCACGTCGGCGCTGCGCGTTGCGGACACCGCGAGCCTGCCGGCATGACCGAGCCCGACGAGCAGCCCGCCCAGCGGTGGGACGACCAGTGGGCCGATCAGCCCGCTGCCGGTGCGGACGAGCCCGTGAGCATCACCGCGTACCCGAATGGTCCGCTGCTGGTGCGCGGCACCTTCGAGATCCTCACCGCGTCGGGCGAGGTGATCCCGCCGCGGCGCAAGACCGTGGCGCTGTGCCGCTGCGGGGTGTCGACGCTCAAGCCCTTCTGCGACGGCAGCCACAAGGCGATCGGGTTCAAGACCGAGCAGGAACCGCCGGCTCCGCAGCCGCCACTGTCCGCCTAGTCGGCCGATCGTCGGCTCGGCCGATCGTCTGATCGCCTGCTCGTCGGTCGAGCCTGTCGAGACCTCCTGAGGGGCGCGCCAGCCGCCGCAGCCCTCGACACAACGGCATTGTTCTACTAACATTGCAAACATGTTGTTTCGTGTGGATCCGGCCTCGATGGTCTCGCTTGCCGAGCAGCTCGCCGTGCAGGTGCGAGCCGGCGTCGCCGACGGCACGCTCGCGCCGGGCACCCGGCTGCCGCCGGCCCGGGAGCTCGCCAGCGCGCTCGACATCAACATGCACACGGTGCTGCGCGCCTACGCCCAGCTGCGCGACGACGGGATCCTCGAGATGCGCCAGGGCCGTGGCGCCTCTGTGCGAGCGGATGCGGGCGCCGGCACCGTGCGCCTCGTCGAACTCGCCGACGCGCTGCTCGCCGAGGCGCGCAAAATGGGGGTCGCCCTGCCCGACGTCCTCACCCTGATCCAGACGAGAGGCTGAGCCATGCCCACCCGAACCATCCCCGAGGCCACACCCGCGCTCACCCCGCACGCCACCGGGCGAGAACGGTTCGCCGCCGCCACGCTCTGGCTGCCGGTGGTCGCCATCTCGTTGACGGCCACGCTCTGGTACGACCGGCTGCCGGCCGTGCTGCCCAAGCAGTGGAACGGCGCGGAGATCACCTCGACCGCCGGCACCGAGGTCATGATCGGCATCACGGGCACCATCGCGCTCCTCGCCGCTCTGGCGGGGCTGGTCGCCCTTTCCGACGCCGCGGCCGACATCCGTCGTGGCCTGGTGCTCGCGGCCGGCTGCGCCGCGGGTCTGGCCGCCGGCGTCTGGTTGGTGGTCGCCGGCCTAGTCATCGCCACCGGCTCAGCCGAACCGGAGGCGGGCGCCTGGCCGCTGTTCGCGGTGCTGGCCCTCGGCTACGGGCTGATCCCCTTCGCGCTGTCACCGCGCCGCCCGCACCGCCGCGAGCTGGCGGCAACCGCCGGCCCGACTTCGGTCCCGCTGGGCGCCACCGAGTCCGGCGCCTGGTTCACCACCGTGACCGTGCCGATGTTCCTCTGGCTGGCCGGCGGGCTGGCACTCGGCGCGGTCGGACTGACAGTCTTCAGCATCCTCGAGGACGGCGCCGGCACGGGCGGGGTCCTCACGTTGCTGCTGGCGGCCGGCATCTGCCTCACCTTCGCCCGACTGCGAGTCAGCGTGGACCGTCGGGGGCTGCGAGTGGTCTCGAGCCTGTTGCGGCTGCCGATCAAGCAGATCGCGCTCGACCAGGTCGCTTCGGCGCGCGCCGAGACCATCCGCCCGCTCGAGTGGGGCGGCTGGGGTTACCGGGTCCTCCCCGGCCGCTCGGCCGTGGTGCTCACGAGCGGCCCCGGCATCGTCGTCGAGCGACACAACGGCACCCTGTTCGCCGTGACCGTGCCCGACCCCGAGCTGCCGGCCGCGCTGCTGACCACCCTCGCAGCGCGCTGACCACGTCTGCGTTCTCATTTGCGGACTTCCCGCCGTCGCAGCGCCCACGAAGGGGGGATGCCCGCAATTGAGTGACGGCGGTGCCGCAACCCGCACGGCTCGGGCACCGTCATCCGTCAAGAGTGAGAGCGACTCACTGGTACGTTCAAGGTATGTGTCGCCGCCGCCACCAGGTGCTGCTCCGACACGATCCAAAGAAAGCAGTCAGATGGTCGCAGTCGGGGAACGATCCACGTTGAACAGAGCCGGTCACAGGATGACCACGTTCGGATCCGCGCTGCTGGACCGACCCGCTGGAGTGCTGGAGGGCACTCGGTGGCTCTTCACCTGGTTGGCGCTACTGTCGGTGGTGTTCAGCCTGCCCGGCATCATCCCCAACGTCACCGCAAGCCGGCTGGACCTACTGCTGGCATCCGTGTCCACAGTTGCACTGATCAGCTCGTGGATATACAGCCTGATGCGGCAGCGGGTGCCGTTCGCCCTCGAGGTTCTCGATGCCCTCGCTCTCACGGCGTTCGCCCTGGCCGGGCCGGTGCCTCTGGCGGCAGCCCCGGTCTTTTTCGCCGCCGCCTGGCTGCGCACCCTCTACGGCACGTCGTGGCGGTCCGCGATTCGCGGCGCGCTCTACACGGTTGCGGTGCTCACCATCACGGTGCTCTGGCCGCTGACGCCTGGGCACCCCACCGCCCCCGACATGGCTCGCCAGGCCGCCACTATCTCCATCATGCTGCTCATCATCCTGGTAGCGGAACAGCTGCGCACCGTGCTGCAGGCCAACGACTGGGCCATCGAACGCGACAAGGCACTCACCGAGACCGGCTCCAGGCTGCTCGGCATGACCGACGCCAACGCCATCCGCCTTCTCTCCTGGACCACCGCCGGCGAGCTCGGTGCCACCACCCCCGGGTTACGGGTGGTCAAGGTCGTGCGCCACGAGGAGCTGTTGCTGGTCGGAGCCCACACCGGAGACTTCATCGTGCCGCCGCCAACGTCATTTCCCGGCGACGTGCTGCGGACCATCGGGACCAACGGCGACGCGCAAATCATGCGTACCGGCCCGCTCGACGATGCGGCAGGCCTGCCTTTGCTCTGGGAGTGCGTGTCGCTCACCGAGCAGGAGGAGGACGCGTGGCTGCTCGTCGGGGCGCCGAAGCGGATTCCCGAGGGCACCATTCTGTCGGTGCGCAGCCTGGTGAACCAGGTGAACCTGGCACTGCGCAATAGCCGCTCGCACCATCAGCTCACCGCGCAGGCGCAGCACGACACCCTCACCGGACTCGACAACCGGCTCTCCTTCACCTCCCAGCTCGGTGCCCTCCTCGCTCGCACCGACACCACCGAGGGTCTGCACGTGTTGTTCCTCGACCTTGACGACTTCAAGGACGTCAACGACCACATGGGGCACCGTGCCGGCGACGCCGTGCTCACCGAGGTGGCCGAGCGGCTGCGGAACTGCACTCGGCCGCAGGACATCTGCTCCCGGCTGGGCGGAGACGAGTTCGCGGTGGTGCTCACCGGCACCACGATTGCCGCCGCCAAGGCGATTGCGCAACGCATGGTGGGGTCGCTGGCCGCGCCCATCATCGTGGACGGACGGCCCTGCCGGGTGGGCGCCAGCGTGGGGGTGGCCACGGCCGCTCCCGGCGCCAACCTCGATGAGCTCGTACACCAGGCCGACGTGGCCATGTACGCCGCCAAGGCCCACGGCAAGGGCCAGGTACAGCTGTTCCAGCCGGGCCTTCTGCAGAATGAGTCCGCGTTGGTGTCGTTCGAGCGGCAGCTGGGCCGGGCCGCCGGTGGCGGCCAGCTCGAGGTGCACTACCAGCCGATCGTGTCCCTGCCCGAGTTGCACTGCACCGGAGCCGAGGCACTCGTGCGGTGGCGGCATCCGGAGCGGGGCATGCTGATGCCGTGCGACTTCATCCCGCTGGCCGAAACTTCCGGTGCCATCCTGGGCATCGGCGCGTTTGTGTTGCGGCGCTCCTGCACGGATGCCGTGACCTGGCCGGAGGTCCGGCCGGGCGTGCCGATGACGGTGAACGTGAACATCTCCGCGCGGGAGCTCGAGAGCGATCACTTCGTGGACTCCGTGCTCTGGTGCCTGGCCGACAGCGGGCTGCCCGCCCAACGTCTGGTGCTCGAACTCACCGAGACTGTGGTGCTGGAGTCGATCGCGGCGGTAGACCGGCTGAAGGCCCTCGCCGCCCACGGCATCCGCGTGGCGATCGACGACTTCGGTACCGGGTACTCGTCCCTGGCGACGCTGCGGTCGCTGCCGATCTCGGTGGTCAAGCTCGACGCGAGTTTTGTGTCCGGTGCGCTGAGCAACTCGGTGGACCGCACGGTGGTGGAGGCCATCGTGCAGATGAGCGCGAAGCTGGGCATCGACACCATCGCCGAGGGTGTGGAGCGGTTGGACCAGCAGGAGCTGCTGGCGCAGATCGGCACCGACGCGGTGCAGGGGCACCTGTATTGCTCGGCTGTGCCGCTGGCCGAGCTGCGTGAGTGGCTGGCCCGCACCGGCACTCCCCCGCTGGTGGAGCCCGTCGCGCCCGCCGAGACCCCGTAAGCCAACCTCAAGGCGCGCCCACCCGTTGGTCGAGCTTGTCGAGACCCCACAAGCCGAGGCTGTGGCCCGCAGATCCGGTCACCAGGTCTCGACACGCTCGACCGACGAGACATCCGCTAGCTGCTGGGCAGCACCTCGTAGCTGGACTGGGTGAAGCCCGCGCCGAGCTCGCGGGAGCCCACGTGCCGCAGGTGCACGTCGCCGTCGAGCGGGCCGAACAGCGGGATGCCCGTGCCGAGCAGCACCGGGGCGCGCGTGATGGTGATTTCGCGGATCAGCCCGGCCCGCAGAAAGCTCTGGATGGTGCGGCCACCGTCGACGTATACCCGGCGGCGGCCCTCTGCGACGAGGGTGGCGATCACGTCGTCGAGCGTGGCGTGTGCGGTGGTGTCCGGCTCGTCCTCGGCGTCGAAGCTGCGCAGCAGGGTGCGGCTGAGCACGAGCACCCGCTTGCCGGTATAGGGCCAGTCGACGAAGCCGCGCACGGTGTCGAAGGTGGCACGGCCTACGACGAGGGCGTCGACGCTGGCGAAGAACTCGTCGTAGCCGGTCTCGCCCAGGGCGTCCCCGGCGGCGACGAGCCAGTCGAAGTCGCCGTTCTCGCGGGCGATGAAGCCGTCGAGGCTGGTGCCCACGAACACGCAGCCGATCAGGGGCGGGACGGCGCCGCCCGACTCAGAGGTGGGGGTCATGCCAGCACGGTAGCAGTGGCCGCCGACACAGGCGAGGGGTGCGGCTGCTGCCGGTCCACCCGCAAACCATTCGAACGCATCCTGCTTTCGTCGACGCTTCGGCACACGGTACGGTCAGCATATGGATCGGACGCACCACATGTCGCACGGGGGTGACCTGCAGCCGGAATTCCTGGACGACGAGCACCCGCAGGCGATGGGCGACTCCGAGGCCGCCCAGGGTGCCCGGAACCTGGGCTTCCGCAACCGCCGGCTGAAGCTGGCCGCGATCGGCGTGCTGATAGTGCCCACCGGTCTGGTCGTGCACTTCTTGACCGAGGGCATCGTCGGCGATTTCGTCGGCGACGCGCTCTATGCGGTCCTGGTGTACCTGATCGTGTCGATTATCGCGGTCCGTACGCCCAGCCGGCAGGTGGCGGCCGTCGCGATCCTGATCTGCGTGGCCGTGGAGCTCTTACAGCTCACCGGCGTGCCCAGCAGCCTCGCCGAGCTCTTCGCGCCGGTGCGGTACCTGCTCGGCACCACGTTCAACGCCCTCGACCTGGTCGCCTACGTCGTCGGTGTGCTCGCGGCCACGGCCGTGAGCACCTGGCGGAAGCCGGACTGACGCCGGCCGAGTATCCGTTAGCGGCCGGGCTCACGCCGACCTGACCATCCGATGTCGGCCGGACTGACGCCGCATTCGCGGTTTCGCGCCGCCTCAGCCGGCCAGCAGGGCCTGCGCCGCGAGCAGCACTCCGCCCACCGAGCCCGCGCACAGCGCCGTCGTTCCTGTGGCGGCCCAGAACACCCGGCGCACCCGGGCCCGACGCACCTGCCCGTCGAGCGCCGCGAATCGGGTCATCACATCCGCCGGGGCCGGGGTCGGATGCTGGCGCCAAGTGGCCGGGCTGTCCAGGATCACCACGGCCTCGGCGATCTCGTCCTCGCTGAGCACCGGCTGCAGCTTGAGCAGCCACCGGCGCAGGGAGCGGGCATCGAGCACTTTCACCTGCACGGGTTTGTCGCGGAAGGTGATCTGCTTGGGGTCGACGAGAGCGATCACCGGTTGCACCGGCGCGACCAGCGGCATCCGCTCACGCAGCACCGTGGTGACCCGTTCGGCCTCGTGCTCGGCGGCGGGCAGGTAGGCCTTCTTGTGGCCGGAGACGGTGACGGTGCGGGTGCCCACCCAGATGTGTTTGCCGCAGTGGTGTTTGGTGTTGATGGTGAAGATGCCGCCGGGGCCCACCAGGATGTGGTCGATGTCGGTGTCGTTCTTGCCGATCGGCACGGCGTGGAAAGCAGTCCAGTCGGGGGGCAGGGTGGCGAGCATCTTGCCGACCGTGATCTCGCCCTGCGCGCCGAGGTACCAGCTCACGCTCTCGGGGCAGAGCGGCGACTGGCCGAACAGTCGGGCCACCCTGGTGCGCGGCGGCACCGCGGATTGGCGGGACAGGAGGTGTTCGATGACCAGCTGAGCAGCGATGCGGTTGCGCATCGCGGGTGGGTGCAGGGTCACGTTGCTCCTTCGGACGCGCCCGGACGCGGCTGCGCCAGGGAGACCGCGTGGGCGGGGCGGTCGCGCCGGGACCACCACACGGATGTGCGCCGCTTCGGGGCGTGCAGACCATCCAGGGAGCGGTGCGGGCGGGGCACCCACCACGTTCGGTGGTTCGAGGTTAGCGACCGGACAGGCCCCGGCGGCACCCCCATTGTGGGTGGCGGCGCACAGCGGATGAGCGTGCGCCCGGCCCGCCGCGCGGCAAACCCGCGCCGGCGCGCACAACTGTTGCCCGTGCGGACATCTGCGTCCGGCGCACCGGGTGCAGAAGTCCGTTTCGGCAACAGTTGGCCCGGTGCAGCGGCGAGCGCCGGCGAGCGGCGAGCGCGGCATCCGGCAAAATGGCAGGAACACCGAGGAGACCCCATGGCCACCGCCACCGCCGCGACACCGACCATCAGCGCCCGCGCCTGGGTCGTGCTCGCCCTCGGCGTTGCCGCACAGACGGCGGGCACCGTCTTCGTCAGCGCCCCCGCCTTCCTCATCCCCCTGCTGCACACCGAGCGGGGCCTCTCCCTGGCCCAGGCCGGGCTGCTCGCCGCGATCCCCACCTTCGGCATGGTGCTCACCCTCATCCTCTGGGGCGCCCTGGCCGACCGCATCGGCGAGAAATGGGTCATCACCGGCGGCCTGATCCTCACCGCCCTCGCGGCCGGCGGCGCGATCCTCGCCGACGGATACCTCGCGCTGGGCGTGTTCCTGCTGCTGGGCGGCATGGCGTCGGCGAGCACCAACTCCGCCAGCGGACGCATCGTGGTGGGCTGGTTCCCCAAGCACAAGCGCGGCCTGGCCATGGGCATCCGGCAGATGTCGCAGCCGCTGGGCGTGACGGTCGCGGCCGTGACCATCCCGGTGATCGCTGCGGATGCCGGGGTGGGCGCGGCCCTGTTCGTGCCGTTCGCGCTCACCGCGGTGCTGGCCGTGGCGTGCGCGATCGGCCTGGCCAACCCGCCCCGGCCGGCCCCGCGCGCCGGCACCCCGTCCGTGCGAGCCGGCAACCCGTACCGGTCCAGCGGGTTCCTCTGGCGGATCCACGCGGCATCCGTTCTGCTGGTGGTGCCGCAGTTCACCATCTCGACATTCGGGTTGGTCTGGCTGGTCAGCGACCAGGGTTGGGATGCCCTCGCCGCGGGCGTGCTGGTGGGCGCCGCGCAGTTCGTGGGCGCGATCGGGCGCATCGTGATCGGCGTGGTCAGCGACAGGGTCGGCAGCCGGGTGCGACCGCTGCGCTGGGTGGCGGTGAGTGTGGCGAGCGTGCTGCTGGTGCTGGCCGCGGTGGATGCCGCGCACTGGGGCGCCGCCGCCGTGGTGTTCGTGCTCGCGACCACCTGCACCGTGGCGCCGAACGGACTGGCGTTCACATCGGTGGCGGAGATGGCCGGACCGGGCTGGTCGGGCAAGGCCCTCGGAGTGCAGAACACCGGCCAGTTCGTCGCCGCGTCCCTGGTCGGACCGCTGATGGGCGCCCTGATCGGGGTGGTCGGCTACCCGCTGACGTTCGCGGTGGCGGCGGTCTTCCCGGCACTGGCGGTGCCCGTCGTGCCCCGCGCGCACGCCGAGCACGACCACCTGTAGCGCCCGCCTCGCACCGGCACCCGCGACGTGCCGGAAGGTGCCCATTCAGCGGGCCGGAAGGGGCAGTATGCGGCAACTCGGCCGGCAACCGACGACGGGGATACTTCGCCCTGTGTGGCAGTGAGTTCCGGGCGGGCCACAAAGCCGGGGGCTTGAACCGGCCGACGAGGTCTGCTTGCATGGTGCAACCAGTCCCGAGCCGTCGGCGCCGCGGGCAGTTCCCCAGAGAAGGGCACGGCCGTGATCGGATTTCACGCATCCCACGAGCAAATCGACCCGCGCGCACTGCTGGCCGCGGTGAAACATGCCGAAGAGGTGGGCTTCACCGCGGCGATGTGCTCGGATCACATCGCGCCGTGGAGCGTGCGGCAGGGCCAGTCCGGTTTCGCCTGGTCGTGGTTGGGCGCAGCCCTGGAAGCGACCGACCTGCCGTTCGGGGTGGTGAACGCCCCCGGGCAGCGGTATCACCCGGCCGTGATCGCGCAGGCGATCGGCACGCTCGGCCAGATGTACCCCGGCCGGTTCTGGGCAGCGCTGGGCTCGGGCGAGAACGTGAACGAGCACATCACCGGCGAACACTGGCCGCGTAAGGACCTGCGCAATGCCCGCCTGGAGGAGTGCGTAAAGGTGATGCGGGCTCTGCTGAACGGCGAGGAGGTCAGCCTGGATCACCACGTCAGCGTCGACAGGGCCCGGGTGTGGAGCCGGCCGGACACCCCGCCGCCGCTGGTGGCCGCGGCCGTGTCGGCGGAGACCGCCGGCTGGGCGGCCTCCTGGGCCGACGGCTTGGTCACCGTGGCCCAGCCGCCCGAAAAACTCCGGCGGGTGCTGGATGCGTACGAGCAGGCCGGCGGCACCGGCCGACGGGCCCTGCAAATTCACCTGAGCTGGGCGAGCACCGACGCAGAAGCCCTCGCCATCGCGCACGACCAGTGGCGCACCAACGCCTTCGACCCACCCGTGCCGTGGGACATCGACACCCCGGAGAACTTCGACGAGATCTCCAAGCACGTCGCCGCGGAGGATCTGCGGGCATCCGTACTGATCAACAGCGACCTGGGTTGGCACGCCGACAAGCTGGCCGAGCTGGCCGGCCTGGGTTTCGATGACATCTACCTGCACCACGTGGGCCGGAAGCAACAGAGATTCCTGGATGCGTTCGGCGAACGGGTGCTGCCCCAACTCACCAGTGCGCTCACGGCGAAGGCGGTGGGGGCATGAGGATCTCGGACACCAGCGACCGCTGGTGGAAGAACGCGGTGATCTACTGCCTCGACGTCGAACGCTACCTCGACAGCAACGACGACGGCTGCGGCGATATGCGCGGCCTGGCCCAGCGCATCGACTATCTCGCCGAGCTCGGCATCACCTGCCTGTGGCTGATGCCGCTCAACTCCAGCCCAGGCCGGGACGACGGCTACGACATCACCGATTTCTACGCGATCGATTCGCGGCTGGGCAACTTCGGCGAATTCGTCGAGGTCATCCGCACCGCCCGCGACCGCGGCATCCGGGTGGTGATGGACCTGGTGATCAACCACACGTCCGACCAGCATCCGTGGTTCCTCGCTTCCCGCTCGAGCACGGAGTCGCCGTACCGGGATTACTACGTGTGGCGCGACGACCCGCCTACCAAGGACCAGCCCTCCGCGTTCCCGAATGATGCGAAGAGCATCTGGGAGTTCGACAAGAAGACCAAGCAGTATTACCTGCACAACTTCTATAAGCACCAGCCCGACCTCAACATCGCGCACCCTCCGGTGCGCGACGAGATCGCCCGCATCGTGGGTTTTTGGACCGAGCTGGGCGTGTCCGGCTTCCGGGTGGATGCGGTGCCGTTCCTTATCGAGGCCAAGTCCGAGGCCGGCGGCGAGGACTCCGACGCGGACGCCTCGGACGAACCGCTGCCCGACCCGCACGACTACCTCGCCGATATCTCCGGGTTCCTCGCCCGGCGAAACAGCGAGGCCATGTTGCTCGGCGAGGTGAATCTCAGCCACAAGGAGCAGCTCGCCTACTTCGGTGCGGGCGAGCGGCGGGAACTGCAGATGCAGTTCGACTTCGTCGTGATGCAGAGCATTTACTTGTCGATGGTGCGGGAGGACTCCCGGCCGCTGGCCACAGCGCTGGCCGACCGGCCGGAGCTACCCGCCGACTGCCAGTGGGGCAATTTCGTGCGCAATCACGACGAGCTCACCCTCGACAAGCTCGGCGACGCCGAGCGGCAGGAGGTGTTCGACGCGTTCGCACCCGACCCCGACATGCGGCTGTACGACCGGGGAATCCGGCGCCGGCTGCCGACGATGCTGGGCGGCGATGCGCGGCGCATCCGTATGGCGTACAGCCTGATGTTCTCGCTGCCGGGCGCGCCGGTGCTGTTCTACGGTGAGGAGATCGGCATGGGTGAGAACCTGGCGGTGAAAGACCGGTACGCGGTGCGCACACCGATGCAATGGACCGACGGGCCCAACGCCGGGTTCTCGCGAGCGCCCGCCGATCAGCTCGTGACGCCGGTTGTCACCGGAGCGTTCGGCCCGGAGTGGGTGAACGCCGCCGCTCAACGCCGCGACCCGGACTCGCTCGCGCACTTCATGCGCACCCTGATTCAGGCTTACCGCAACTCCCCCGAGATCGGCTGGGGCGACCTGACCATCCTCAAGCACGGCGACGACCGGGTGTTCGCCCACTTTGTGCGGGCGGACATCGGCTCGATGCTGGCGGTGCACAACTTCGCGAACGCACCCGTGGAGCTCGCCCTCACGCTGCCCGACGTCGCTCCGGGTTCCCGGCTGGTGGACATGCTGCACAACGGCGTCACGCCAATCGACGACGGCGAGGTAACGCTGCGACTCGACCCGTACGGGTACCGGTGGTTGCGCATCACCAGCGACGCCGACACTCGACTCGGCTGACCCGCGCCCGGTCGTGTGGTCGAATAGAACCGATGCATACTCCCCCAGCCCCGCCCGCCCGCACCGTCATCGCCCCCGACAACGTGCAGATCGCCACCTACGAGTTCGGCGACCCCGATGCTCCCACCGTGCTCGCGGTGCACGGCTTCGCGTCCAGCGCGCTGGCCAACTTCCACGCGACCGGCTGGATCCGCGACCTGGTGCGCGAGGGCTACCACGTGATCGCGATCGACCAGCGCGGCCACGGGCAGAGCGACAAGCCGCACTCCGCCGACGCGTACTCGATGGACCTGCTCGTCACCGACGTGCTCACCGTGCTCGACACCTTCATGCTCGACGAGGTCGACTACGTCGGCTACTCGCTCGGCGCCCGGGTCGGCTGGCACGCCGCCCGCTTCATGCCCACCCGCATCGACCGCGCCGTGTTCGGCGGCATCCCCGACGGCGACCCGCTCACCCGGTTCCGGGTCGACCAGGCGCGGGCTCTGGTGCGCGACGGCGTGCCGGTGACGGATGAACTCACCGCCGCCTACCTGAAGATGGCCGGCGCCATCCGCGACAACGACCTCGAAGCGCTCATCGCGCTGGTCGAGGGGATGCGCGACGGCCCCCAGCCGCACGCGGCTAATGCGCCCGAGCAGCGGGTGCTCTTCGCCACCGGCAGTGAGGACCGCATCCTGGAGGCGTCCCGCGCCCTGGCCGAGGCGACCCCGCGGGCCGCGTTCTTCGAGATCCCCGGCCGCAACCACTTCAATGCGCCGACCTCCCGGGCGTTCCGGGATGCCGCGATCGAGTTCCTGGGGCTGCCCGGCTCCGACTGAGCGCGCCTGCACACGGGCGCGACCATCCCGCCGGTCGAGCCTGTCGAGACCCCACGAGCCAACCCTGTCGACGCAACCACGACACACACGCCCCTCACCAGGTCTCGACAAGCTCGACCAACGACCGAGCGCGACGGCAGCCGGCTAACTCGGCTTGACGGCCTTGATGATGGCACCGTGCATCTGCGGGGCTACCTCGTGGGTGAAGTCCACGCTGATGTCGGTGAAGCCAGCCGCCGCCAGCGCCCCACGGTACTCCGCGTCGGACAGCGCCCCGGCGATGCACCCCGCGTAGGAGCCGCGCTCGATGCGTTCGCTCTCGCTGAGCTGGTTCTCGGCGACCACATCGGAGAGCCCGAGCCGGCCGCCGGGCGTGAGCACCCGGAACATCTCGCCCACGACGGCATTCTTGTCGGCCGAGAGGTTGATCACACAATTGGAGATGATCACGTTGACCGCCGCATCCGCCAGCGGGATCTCTTCGATGAAACCCTTGAGGAACTCGACGTTCGTGGCGCCGGCCTTAGCGGCGTTCGCGCGGGCCAGGGCCAGCATCTCGTCGGTCATGTCGAGGCCGTAGGCGAACCCCGTAGGGCCCACCCGGCGGGCGGAGAGCAGCACGTCGATGCCACCGCCGGAGCCGAGGTCGAGCACCGTCTCGCCTTCGCGCAGGTCGGCCACCGCGGTCGGGTTGCCACAGCCGATGCTGGCCAGCATCGCCTCGTCGGGCACCTCGGTGGACTCCGCGCCGGTGTACATCACCGAGCCGAAAACGGCGCTGGTCTCCAGCGGCGTGCCGCAGCAGGAGCCGCTGCTGCTCACATCGGTGACCTGCAGGGCCTGCGCGGCGTAGCGCTCTCGTACCTGCTCGGTGATAGCGGACTTCTCGGTCGCGGTCTTCTCGGTCATACGTGGTCCCATCCCTGGTCGATATAGACGGATGTCGATATAGTCAGTATGGAGGGAGGATCGACGTGCGTCAATCCGACCGCGCCGCAGCGTGCCGGGCGCGGGCGCCAGCTGACACCGCCGCGCAACTGTTACCGGTGCGGACAATTGCACCCGGTGCGCCGGTAACAATTGTCCGCACGGGGCACAGTTGAGCCGGATGCGCGCCGCCGGCGCCGCTCACCGGCTATGGCATCCGAGCAGCCATGGCCGGCTCCGCTTGGGCGGCAGCGGCATGGGCCGCGCCAGCAATGCGGGCGGCGTACGCGGTCGCCGCGGCCGAGACCGGCGTGCCCGGTGCGGTGAGCGGCGAGGTCTCCGGCGCCAGGGCGGTCGGCCGCAGCGGCAGCACTCCGGCCCAGACGGAGCGGTCCTCGCCGTCGTCGGGCTCCTCGGAGGCGCCGTGCGCGCGCACCTTCACGCTGACCTCGTCCAGCGGCAGGCGCAGCACGAGCGTGGCGGCCAGTTCGCGTTTTGTCATCGGGCGCACCTCGGCCGTGCGGCCGGGCATCAGGTGTTCGGAGACGATGCGCATCGCCTCGGTCTTCTCGGCCGGGTCGGCGACGATCGTGGCCGTGCCGAACACCACGGCACTGCGGTAGTTCATCGAGCTGTCGAACAGGGACCGGGCGTACACGAGGCCGTCGAGGTGGGTCACCGTGACCGAGATCGGGCCGCCGGATGCCATCATTCGGAAGATTCCGCTGCCGGTGGAGCCGTGCAGATAGATGGCATCGCCGCCGCGGCCGAAACCCATCGGCAGCACCAGCGGCAGGCCGGCGCGCACGATCGCCACGTGGGCGACCAGGGCGTCGTCCAGGATGCGGTACAGCTCGGCGCGGTCGGTGCGCTGGCGCTCGGGGGAACGGGTGACGCGGGTGCGGTCGGTGATAGGCAGGTCCGCCGAAGGCACGTCTGGCGCCGGCAACGTGACGTCGGGCCGGGCTCCCGGCAGCGCGACGGCGGCGAGGCCCGCAGGTGACGATTCGGTTTTCAAGTCTTCGTGGGGCTGGCTGGTGTGGGGCATGCTACTAGGATCGGGGACACAGTGGATCAACGACAGAGCCACCTATCGCGCCGACGAGTAGACCAGTTGGCGCCGCGGCGCCCCGGAGCACCACAAGAACAAGGACCGATCATGAACGCACACGAGCTGCCGATCCTGCTCGACCGCGGGGCCACGCTCCCCCTCGCGGCGCAGCTGGCCACGGCCCTCCGGCGGGCCATCCTCGACGGAACGCTGCGCCACGATGAGGCCCTACCCTCGACGCGCGCCCTCGCCGCCTCGGTGCGGGTGTCGCGCGGCACCGTCGTCGCCGCGTACGACCAGCTCGCCGGCGAGGGCTACCTGTTGGCCCGACCCGGCTCGGCGACCCGGGTGATGGTGGAGCGACCCCCAACCGGGACCCCATCGCCAAAACCTCCGGCGACCCCACCGGCCGGCCTACCCAGCGCGCGGCCGCTCCTCGACCTGACCCCCGGGCATCCGTCGACCCGCACCCTCGTCGACCCGGCCTGGACCGCCGCCTGGCGCGCCGCCGTGTCGGCGTCCGGCCGCAGTGACTCACCGCCCGCGAACGGCACCCTCGAGCTGCGCACCGCGATCGCGGAGCACGTGCGGCGAACCCGCGGCCTAGCCTGCCAGCCGGCTGACGTGATCGTCACGGCCGGCACCAGCGACGCCCTCGCCGGCATCGGACTCGCTCTCGCGACCCCCGCGGATGCCGCTCCGGCCGACCCACCCAGGTTCACCCCACACATCGCCGTCGAGGACCCGGGCTACCCCACCGCCCGGCGGGTGCTGCGCCGGGTGGGCGCCCTCATCCGGCCGGTGCACACCGACGAGAACGGCATCAACCTGGCCGAGCTCGCCGCCCTCGCGCCGAGGCCGCACGCGGTGCTGGTGACCCCGAGCCACCAGTACCCCCTGGGCAGCAGCCTCTCGGTGCAGGGTCGCCTCGATCTGCTCGACTGGGCGCGGGCCACGGATGCCGTGATCATCGAGGACGACTACGACAGCGAGTTCCGTTTCGACGCGATGCCGCTGCCCGCCCTCGCCACCCTCGACGGGTCGGGCCGAGTCGCGCTGGTCGGCAGCTTCTCCAAGACCGTCACCCCGTGGATCCGCTGCGGCTACATCGTGGCCACCGGGCCCCTCGGTGCGGCGCTGCGCCAGGTGCGGGACGACCTCGGCCCGTCGGTCTCCGGGGTGCAGCAGGCGGCCCTCGCCCGCTACCTCGACAGCGGCGGCCTGGCCCGCAATGTCACCCGGGTGCGCCGCGAGTACGCCCACCGCCGCGCCCTGGTGATCGGCAGGCTCGGCGCGCTGCCCGGCGTGCGGCTGACCGGCCTCGACGGCGGGCTGCATGTGGTGGTGCACACCGGGGCGGATGCATCCACTCTCGTCACGCAGGCCGCCGCGCGCGGGGTGCGGGTCGCGTCGCTGGCCGACTACGCGGTTCTAGCCCGAGGGCAGCACGGCCTGGTGCTCGGCTACGGCACCCCGACGGATCTCGAGCTGGGGAGGGCGCTCGACGTGCTCGTGGGGCTCCTCACCGCGCCGACCGCGAGTTGATGTGCGGACTTCCCGCCTTCGTCAGCGCAACGAAGGGGGAAGTCCGCAACTGAGTGGTGCGGCCACGAGGAACTCAGCCCCGAGCGAGGCTCCTGGCCGTGCGCCCTGCGAACACGGTCTTGAACGACACCCTGTTCGTGTACTCGATGGACCCGTACCGAAACAGCCGCACCGCGAGCTGCAGCACGACAGCGCTGAGGAGGAACAGCTCCGTGATGACGATGGCCGCTTCCCAGCCCGCGAGGGAGCCGAACGCGTTGCGGAGCATCGCGGTGATCGGCGCCGAATAGGGGAAGTAGGTGAACACCTGCACGACGGCGCTGTGCGGATCCGACAGCACCAGCGATACCGAGTAGAGCGGCACGATCATCAGGATGATCAGCGCGGTGAACCAGCCGCCGGCATCCTTCGCGTTGGGCATCACCGCCCCGATCGCGACCGCGGTGCCCGTGAACAGGGCGAACCCGCCCAGGGCCAGCAGCGCGCCGACGATCATCTGGCCGGGATCAAAGGTAAAACTGGCGAGATCCACCTCCGGCAGGTTCAACGACGTGCGGAAGAACAGGTAACCGACCGCCACCGGCACGAGGAATACCAGCACTTGCACGAAGCCGACGATGAAGACCGAGATGATCTTCCCGCTGATCAGGGCGGTGGGGTTCAGGGTGGTGAGGATCATCTCCGTGACCCGGTTCTCCTTCTCTTCCAGGGTGCTGGTGAGCATCTGGTTGGAGAGCAGGGTGAAGGTCAGGAAGAACATCGCCAGGAAGATCAGCGGCGGGATCACGCCCATGAACCCGGCCGCTTCCTCCCCGTCTGTGTAGGTGGTGGAGGTCACCGACACGTCGCCCTGCGCCATCGTTGTCAGCGCCGGATCCCCGATCTGGTCCTGGGCGCTGGTGATCAGCACCTGGGTCGCGACACCCTCATACTCGCCGTTGCCGAACAGGCCCTTGTCGATCCCGTACACCTGGGTCGGGGTCGTGGCCGGGTCCGCCGGGTACACAAAATGGGCGTCCTCCTCGCCCGCCTTCACGACGGCGATCGCGGATGCGTCATCCGTGACTGGCGTACCGCCCAAGGCTGCCGCCACGGCCGGGTCGACATAACCGGATGCGTCGCTGTAGGTGAAGGTGAGCTTCGCGTCTGACTGGGCATCGATGTCACTCATCGACGACGTGTTGCCCAGGGTCACCAGGCCCACCACGATGCCGATCGCAATCGGCACCAGCAGGGTGATGACCCAGAACTTCTTCTTGCCCAGGGTACGGCCCACTTCGAACCCGATGACCGTACGGAGATTGTGCTGACCCATCTCAGGCAACTGCCATTTCGTTCTGGTCGCCATAGACGCTGACGAAGATCTCCTCGAGCGAGAGCTTG
The DNA here is from genome assembly GCF_002205495.2 of Cryobacterium sp. LW097. Lineage (GTDB taxonomy): Bacteria > Actinomycetota > Actinomycetes > Actinomycetales > Microbacteriaceae > Cryobacterium > Cryobacterium zongtaii. The sequence continues at coordinate 2,772,723 of NZ_CP021992.1, forward strand.
CTCGTGGTGAAACTCCGGATCAGAACGCCGGCATCGACCAGGTCGCGCAAGATCAAGGCCTCATCGACGGTGCCGATGAGGGTGAGTTCGGCGTAGTTGCGGTCGCGGAGGCTGATCTCGTAGTGCCCAGATGCGGGTATCTCGCCGGAGTAGCCGACCCGGATCATCGTGCCGCCGTACTGGTTCTGCACCTCAGGGATTGTGCCGTAGGCCTCCGCCCGGCCGCCCTTCAACAGGATCACCCGGTCGCACAGCCGCTCGACTTCCTCCATCTGGTGAGTGACCATCAGCACCGTGGCACCGGCCTTCTTCTGGTCCTCGATGATGTCCATCAGCAGTCGCCGGTTCACCGGGTCGAACCCCTTCGTGGGCTCGTCCAGGATCAGCAGCTCCGGGTCGTTCATGATCGTGACACCGAGCTGAACCTTCTGCTGCTGACCGCCGGAGAGCTTGTCCACCCGGACCTTCGCCTTATCCCCCAGCCCCACCCTCTCGAGATAGTTCGTCGACCAGGCCACCGCGGCTTTCTTACTCAGACCCTTGAGCTGGCCGAAGTACGTCATCACGGCGAGAACGGATTCCTTCTTATAGAGTCCACGTTCTTCGGGGAGATAGCCGAGCCGGATGCCGGACTCCGGCGTGAACGGGCGCCCATCGATATGCAGGATGCCGGCAGTCGGGAGGTAGATGCCCAGCAGCGCCCGCAGCGTGGTGGTCTTGCCGGAGCCGTTGGACCCGAGGAACCCGAACGTCTCGCCGCGCTGCACATCGAAGGAGAGGTCCTCGATGACCGTGGTGCCGGCGAAATCCATCCGGAAATGGTCGATGTGAACCAGAGACTCTGCTGCAGACGTCATGCCAACACCCTAGCGCCGGGCTGGGCTCCTCCGCAGATAACCCCGCCTTGACCAGCAGATTTTTACCGAGCCGTGAGGACAGGCCGACCGGCGGGACACACCCACGTCACGGCGCCCACTCATTTGCGGACTTCCCGCCTTCGTCTCCGCAACGAAGGCGGGAAGTCCGCGAACGAACCGCCCAGGACCGACGATCCAGCAGCATCCGGGCCGGTCACAGCAGTTTCAGCTTGCCTTCAGCGGCATCGGCCAGACTGGCAGCGGCGGCCGTGCGGCCGACCTACTGACGAGGGGGCCGGATGCGCGTGCTGGTGGTGGAGGACGAGGTGCGGCTCGCGACCGGGCTCAAGCGCGGCCTCGAGGCCGAGGGCTTCGCGGTCGATATCGCCGGCACCGGTCCGGATGGGCTCTGGCTGGCCCGCGAGAACGAGTACGCGGTCATCCTGCTCGACATCATGCTGCCGGGCCAGAGCGGCTACAGGGTCTGCGAGACCCTGCGGGCCGAGCAGAACTGGACCCCGATCCTGATGCTCACCGCCAAGGACGGCGAGTGGGACCAGGTCGAGGCCCTCGACACCGGCGCCGACGACTACCTCACCAAACCGTTCTCCTCCGCCGTGCTGCTGGCCCGGATGCGCGCCCTGATCCGCCGCGGCACCAGCGCCAGGCCCACCGTGCTGCGCGCCGGCGACCTGCACCTCGACCCCGCCACCCGCCGGGTCAGCCGGGGCGACGCATCCGTTGACGTCACTGCCCGGGAATTCGCGGTGCTCGAATACCTCATGCGCAACCGGGGCACCGTCGTGAGCAAGCGTGACGTGCTCGACAACGTCTGGGACTTCGACTTCGAGGGTGACCCCAACATCGTGGAGGTGTACGTGCGGCACCTGCGCAACAAGGTGGACCGGCCGTTCGACCGGGCCGCGATCGAGACCCTGCGCGGTGCCGGCTACCGGTTGGCAGCCAACGGTGGCTAAGCGGGCCCGCGGCCGGTCGTTGCGCGGCCGGATCACCCTGGTGTCCACCGCGATCGTTGCCGCAACGCTGGTCGGCGGCGCGGTCGTGTTCGCGCTGGTGCTCCGCGGTGTGCTGCTGGACGAATTGCACACGGCCGTGGAACGCGACCTCGAGCAGATCGAGACCGAGCTCGACACCGGCAGCGGTCTGAGCGGCCTCGACGCCGACGATGACGACGTGCTCTTCCAGATCACCGACGGCTCCGGCACGCTCCTCGCCGCCAGCGAGGCGCTCGAGGGCCGGCAGCTGGGCATCGACGGCGACGACGACGCGCAGACCATCCGGGTACCAGACGAAGACACCGACTACCTGGTCGTGGCCGAAGACCACGACGACGCCACCGTCGTCGCCGGCCGCTCGCTGGAGAACGTCGACGAGGCCGTCGCCACGGTCGGCGTGCTGCTGGCCGGAGCTGTGCCGCTGCTGACCGGGATCGTCGCGCTGCTCACCTGGATCGTGGTGGGCCGGGCGCTGGCCCCTGTCGAACGGATGCGCCGGGAGGTCGACGCCGTCACCGCCACCAACCTCGAGCGCCGCATCAACGACCCCGGCCGCGACGACGAGATCGGCCGGCTCGCGCACACCATGAACAGCATGCTCGACAGGCTCGACACCTCCCAGCGCGCCCAACGGCAGTTCGTCTCGGATGCCTCGCACGAGCTCCGCTCCCCGCTCGCGTCGCTGCGCCAGTACGCCGAGGTGGCCCAGGCGCATCCCGACAGGGTCAACCTCGGCGACCTGTCCGAGGCCGTTCTCGACGAGGGCGACCGGCTGGAGCGGCTGGTGGCGGGGATGCTGCTGCTGGCGCGGGTGTCCGAGCGCAGTGCCACGACGACCGGCACGGCCGTGGACCTGGACGACCTGATGCTCGCCGAGGCCCGCCGGCTGCGCGACACCATGGCGCTCAGCATCGACAGCACCGGGGTGGGTGCGGCCCGGGTGCACGGTGACCAGAACCTGCTCGGCCAGGTGGTGCGGAACCTCGTCGACAACGCCGCCCAACACGCCTCCGGGCGGGTGAGCCTGTCGCTCGGCCTGGTCGACGGGCTGGCGCTGCTGACCGTGGAGGACGACGGCCACGGGGTGCCGCCCGGCGAGCGCGACCGCGTGTTCGAGCGCTTCGTGCGGCTGGACGAATCCCGGGCACGGGCATCCGGCGGCACCGGGCTGGGCCTGGCCATCGTTCGGGAGAGCGTGCAGGCGCATGGCGGCACCGTGCGCATCGTCGACAGCGCTCTGGGCGGCGCCCGGTTCGAGGTGCGCCTGCCCGCTGTTGCCGAGGCCTGACCTCGTTTCTGAAGCGGCCTTCAGCGGGCTTCAGCCTGGCTTCAGCGGTGGCTTGGCACAGTGGGCTTATCAGCCACGGCAGCCGTGGCACTCACGAACAAGGGACACACCATGAAGAAGAAGACCATCTGGATCACCGGTGCAGCCGTTGCCGCCGTTCTCGTGGTGGGCGGCGCCGGCCTGGCCATCGCCGACCCGTTCGAAACTGACGGCCCGCTCACCGGCAGCGCCCTCGACAAGGCCAGTGCCGCCGCGCTGGATGCCGTGGGCAGCGGCACGGTCACCGACACCGAGTCCGGCGACGACAACGACCCGCACGCCTACGAGGTGGAGGTGACCCTCGCCGATGGGACCGATGTCGACGTGGCACTGGATGAGAAGTTCGCCGTGCTCTGGGTCGACGGCCTGCCCGCGGATGGCGCAACCTCGGTGCCGGGAACCGACAGCGGCTCGAACTCCGGCTCCGGCTCTGACGACGGTGACGGCCGCAGCGACGACACCGGCAGCGACGACTCGGCCACCGACGACACCGGCACTGACGACTCGGCCACTATGACCCCGCTCACCGACGCCGACCGCGACGCCGCCTCGGCCGCGGCGCTCGCCACCCTGCCCGCCGGCACCGTCGGCACCGTCACCGAGGTCGAGCGCAGTGACGACTTCGACCACGCCTACGAGGTCGAGATCACCCTCGAGAACGGTCAGGACATCGACGTCGAGCTCGATGCGGCCTTCGCGGTGCTCAAGGTCGACGGCGCGCCGACCGCATAGCCCCGGCGGTCCTGGCGTTTCAGAGCCAGGTCTGGCGGTGGTCCTCGATGAAACCGCGCAGCGTGGTCGCCGGCCGACCGGTGAGCCGGCGGATGCCGCGATTCGGCAGTGCGGTCAGCCGCCGGCGCGCCGCCCGATACCAACTCGCCTGCGCAGCGATGTCCGGTCCGGTCACACCCTGTTTCGCCGCCAGCTCGGCGAACTCGGCCTCGGTCGTGGCGGTGTACCGGATGGGCCGACCGAGCACCTCGGTGAGACACTCCGCCACCTGCGGGAAGCTCAGCGACTCCTCCCCCGCCAGGGAGTATGACTTGCCCAGATGACCGGGTTCGGTGAGCACCCGGGCGGCGCAGCGGCCCACGTCGGTCGCGTCGACGAACGCGACCCTGGCCCCGCCGGCCGGCAGCACGATTTCACTGCGCAGGCGGATGTCGTCGCGGTACAGGGTGGACAGGGTCTGCATCAGCACGTTCGGCCGCAGGATGGTGTGCGGCGTGCGGGTGCGCTTGAGGTACTGCTCCACCACGTGATGCGGCGACCGGGTGTCGAACCGCACACCGGGCGCCGACAGGAACACGATCTGCCGCACTCCGCTCTCCTCCATCGCCTGGTCGATGAACGGGATGAGGGTGCGCCCCACGTTGCCGATCGTGGGCGGCACGAGCAGGAACACCCTGTCGACGCCGGCGAGGGCGCGCGCCCAGCTGCTGCGGTCGGCGAAGTCGAAGGCGCGCACGATGGCCCCGCCGCCGCCGGTTGTGCCGGTTGCGGCCTCGGATGCGTCGGCCGCGCCGACCGTGCGTCCGGGCGGCGGCGAGGTGGGAAGGCCGCCCGGCTTGTGGGCCGGGTTGCGTGCCGGCTTCTGGTTGGGCGCCCGCAGCGGCTTACTGCCGGGTCGGGCTGTGCCGATCCGTGCAGTGCCGGGCCCGGCGGGCTGCTGGCCGGCCGCGGTGCCGCTGGCGCGCCGGGCGCCCTCGGCGATCCACGCGCGGGGGTCCCGCATGCCGGCGATCACGGTTTCGCCCGCCTCGGCCAGGGCATCCACGACGGCCCGCCCCACGGTGCCGGAGGCCCCGGTGACCAGGATCCCGCCCGTCAGCACTGTGCGCCGCGGCGACGAGGTCTGCTCGGTCATGCCCCTTACGTTAGTGCCGCCCAGCCCCACATCCTCCGCGAAAGCGGGCGTGTGGCTGCCACGACCCCCTCGAAGCAACCATATAACCGCTCTCGCGGATCCACCCCGACCCACTCCCGCATCCACCCCCACGCGAAAGCGGGCATGTGGCTGCCACGACACCCACGAAGCGACCACATGGCCGCTTTCGCGGATGCTCAGGGCGCGGTCAGACCGCGTCGAGGGTGAACAGGGCCGCCTGCTCGGGGGTGAGGAGCGGGGCGGGCAGGCCCACCTCGGCGAGCACGGCGCCGGTGAGCACCAGCTCCCCCGCGTCGGCAGCCAGCCACGCCGGCGGCACGGTCTGCACGGTGCGCGGCACCGGTCCTACGAGCAACGATCGCACCCGGTAGCGTCGGGCGGGGTCCAGGCCGGGAAACCGAATCGGGGCGGGCAGCGCGGTGCGCGGCGCGGCCAGCGCGACCTGCGCGAACACGGCGGCGGAGCCATCCGTGGCCACCACGCCGTGCAGTTCGATCGCCGGGTCCGACCCGTCGGCGTGCACAACGTTGCCGCTGTGCAGCAGCGCCCGGTGCTCCTTGTATATCGCGATCCAGGCCGCGATCTGGTCGAGCTCGACGGCGGATGCCTGGGTGATGTCCCACTCGATGCCGGCACTGCCGAACAGTGCGGTGGCCAGCCGGAAGCCCAGCGCCGAGGTACGCCCGGTGGTGTGCGCGGTGGCGGCGCCGAGGTGGCCGCCGAGGTATTCCGGCGGCACCAGCACGCTCGTGTAGCGCTGGATCTGCTGGCGTTCCAGCGGGTCGTTGGTGTCGCTGGTCCAGACCCGGTCCACCCGTTCGAGGATGCCCAGGTCGATGCGTCCGCCGCCGGACGCGCAGGACTCGATCTCCAGGCCCGGCTGCGCGGCGCGCACGGCGTCGATCAGCCGGTACAGAGCGGCGGTCTGCCGGTGCACGGAGCCGCCGAGCAGGTCCCGGTTGTGGTCCCACTTGAGGTACGCGATGGGGTATTCGGCCAACAGCGCGGTGAGGCGCTCGAGCAACCAGGCGAAGGCATCCGGGTTGGCCAGGTCGAGCACCCGCTGGCCGCGCCAGGTGGGGGCGGATGCCGAGCCGAGCAGCCAGTCCGGGTGCGTCCGGGCCAGGTCGGAGTCGGGGTTGACCATCTCCGGCTCCACCCAGAGGCCGAAGTCCAGGCCGGCCGCGTGCACCCGCTCGATCAGCGGGTGGAGGCCCTCGGGCCACTTGTCGGCGTCGACGAACCAGTCGCCGAGGGCGCGCTGGTCGTCGGTACGGCCGGAGAACCAGCCGTCGTCGAGTACAAACCGTTCCACGCCGACCTTCGCGGCGGCGTCGACGAGACGGCTCAGGGTGGGCAGATCGTGGTCGAAGTACACGGCCTCCCAGGTGTTCAGAAGCACCGGGCGCGGGCCGGTGATCGTCGACCAGGATCGGATCCACGGGTGCAGCCGGGCGCTGAGGCCGTCCAGGCCCGCGTCGGAGTACACCGCCACGGTCCACGGGCTGGTGTAGCTCGCTCCCGCGGCCAGGCTCAGCTCGCCGGGCGCGAGCAGTTCACCCGCGCCGAGGGCGGCGTAGCCCAGCGCGCTGCGTTCGGCCCAGACCACCTTGTCGCCGCTGTGCGCCAGGTGCACCGCCCACACCTCACCACGGCGGAAGCCGAAACCGGGGGTTCCGGCCACGGTGAGGTAGGAGTCGTCGTGGCCGGGCCGGCCGTGCCGGGACTCCCGGCTCCAGACGCCCTGGCCGAGGATGCTGCGCTGCGGCCGCCGTTCGTGGCTCCACAGTCCGGTGAAGTCGAGCAGCTCGGCCGCCCGGTCGGGCACCGGCAGGATCGCATCGAGGCCGGCGAGTTCGAGGGTGCCGGCGCCGCTGTTGGTGAGGGTGTGCCGCAGGCGCAGCACACCCTGCACGGTGAGTTCGAGCTCGGTCGAGACGGTGACGGATGCGTCAGCATCCGCCAGCTCGATGACCACCGTGTTGTCGCCGCCCTCGTGCACCGCCACCAGCACCAGCGCCGGGTCGAGGGTGCCCGTGCCGGTGCGGAACCCGCCGAGCGCGGGCCGGCCGCTCCAGCCCTCGGCGAGGGCGGGCAGCAGGCTGAGGCGGAGCGGCACGTCGAGGGAACTGGGGCCGACGGGCGGCACACTCGCGGCGGCCAGCGCGGCGAGGTCCGCCGCCGGCAGCTCGCCGAGGTCGGCGCCCCAGTGCACGATCACCGGTGTGCCGCTGCCGGACGCGTCGAGAACAAGGCTGGTGCCCGCGGCACGGAGGTGGTGGATCATGACACTGCTTTCTTCGTTGGATGAAGGAGGAGTTTGAGTACATCGCACGCGGACCTGCGGACGGCGTCCGATCGTTGGTGGAGCCTGTCGAGACCCCGTGAGCCGACAGCCCAACGAACCACAGACTAGGTCACCAGGTCTCGACAAGCTCGACCGACGCGGCGGGCACGATGCCGAGGCATCCGCACGCGTCACACACGACCGTACCGCCCGGCGCAAGAAGGCACCGGGCGGTACGGGGTAACGGGCAAAGCGGGTCAGCTACTCCTTGACGGGAATCGACTGCGCCTTGAGCGCATCGACGGTGGCGCTCTGACCGGTGGTCAGGGCCTCGGCGAGGGTGCCGTTGCCGCTGACGGCTGCCTTGAAGCCATCCGAGACGTCGTTGTACGTCTGGGTCATGGTCGGACCCCAGACGAAGTCGCTCGACACCTGGCCGGAGGCGGCGGCGAACTCGTCGTAGATGGGCTGGTTGCCGTAGAACTCCACGCCTTCCTTGAGCACGGGCAGGTCCAGGCCGGCCTTGGCGGCCGGGTACAGGTTGGCTGCCTCGTTGAGCATGGTCAGCGATTCGCTCGAGCTGTTCAGCCACAGGGCGAACTGCGCGGCTTCGTACGGGTGCTCTGAGCCGGTGAACACTGCGGTGGACGAGCCACCCCAGTTGCCGCTGGCCTCATCGCCGGCTTCCCACTGCGGGGACTGGGCCACGGCCCACTTACCGGCGGTGTCGGGCGCACCGCTGGCGATGGAGTTCGCACCCCAGGCTGCGGAGTTCCAGGTCCAGGCCGCGCCGGTGTTGTAGGCGTTGTCCCACTCGGTGGTCCACGGCGGCTGCGTCGAGACGAGGTCCCGGTCGATCAGGTCCTGCCAGTAGTCGGCCACCATGATCGACTCGTCGCCGGTGAGGTCGACGTTCCAGTTCTCGCCGTCGTTGCCGAACCAGGTTCCGCCGGCCTGCCAGACGAGCCCGGCGAACTGGTTGATGTCGCTCTGCGAGAAGTTGGTGATGTACGCGCCGGTGGCCCGCACCTGCTCGGCGGCGGTGGCGTACTCTTCCCAGGTGGTGGGGATCGCGATGCCGTTGGCCTCGAAGAGGTCGGCCCGGTAGAACATGGCCATCGGGCCTGAGTCCTGCGGGATGGCGTAGACGGCGTCGTCCTCGTTGAAGCTGACCTGGCCCCAGGTCCAGTCGACGAAGTCGGCCTTGGCGTCCATCACACCGTCGCAGGATGCGAGGTTGACCAGGCCGTCCTGCACGCGGAAGTTGGGCAGCGCGTCGTATTCAATCTGGCCGAGGTCGGGCGCATTGCCGGCCTCGAGCTGGTTGAAGAAGTTGGCGTAGGTGCCGCCGTTGCCGTTCGGGCCGGTCTGCACGGCCACCTGGATGTCGGGGTTGGCCTCGTTCCAGACGTCGACGACCTCTTCGATGCCGGGGATCCAGGACGTGAAGGTCAGATCGACCTTGCCCTCGGCGGGCTCGCAGGCAGCAGCGTCGGCGCTGTCGCTGGAGGTGCCGGAGGCTGAGCAGCCGGTCATGGCGACCGTGGCTGCGGTGAGCAGGGCAACGGTGGCCGCTCTCTTGGTGATTCGCATTGTTTTCCTTTGTTGGGGTGTTCGCTGAAAAGGAGTGGTGCAGGGTGACACGGATGGTGCGGGGTTAAGCCGGGTGAACAGTCGGAAGGAGTCGAGGGGGTTACTTGACGCTGCCCGCACCGAGGCCGTTGCGCCAGAAACGCTGCAGCAGCAGGAACAGGATGATCAGCGGGATGATCGACAGCAGCGCGCCGATCAGCACGTAGCCGCGGAGTTCGGGGATCTGGTTGACCTGCGAGTTCCAGGCGTAGAGACCGAGGGTGACCGGGAACAGGGTCTCGTCGCGGAGCATGATCAGCGGCAGGAAGAAGTTGTTCCAGATGGCCACGAACTGGAAGAGGAACACCGTGACCAGGGCGGGGAACATCAGCTTCACCGAGACGGTGAAGAAGGTGCGCACCTCGCCGGCGCCGTCCAGGCGGGCGGCCTCGATCAGTTCGTCCGGCACGCTGGCCGAAGCGAAGATGCGGGTGAGGTACACGCCGAACGGGCTGACCAGGCTGGGCAGGAACACCGCCCAGAAGGTGTTGGTGAGGCTGACCTGGCTGAAGATCAGGAACAGCGGCAGCGCCAGCGCGGTGGCGGGCACGAGGACCCCGCCGAGGACGATGTTGAACAGGAGTTCCCGGCCCGGGAAGCGGTACTTCGCCAGGGCGTAACCGCACATGGCGGCGAACAGGGTGGCCAGCAGGGCGCCGGCGCCGGCGTAGAGGGCGCTGTTGAGCATCCACTTGAGGAAGACGCCGTCACGGTAGGCGATCAGGTTTCCGATGTTGGCGAACAGGTTGAAGTCGGCGAACCAGAGCGGGTTGGTGCTGGTGAACTGGGAGCTGCTCTTGGTGCCGGCGACGAACAGCCACCAGATCGGGATGAGGAAGTAGAGCGTGAAGACCAGCATCACGGTCATCGCGCCGACGCGGGAGAGCGGGCTCTCCTTGGGTCCCTTCGGCGTGTTCTCGGCGCGACGCATCGCGCGCTTGGTCGGGACGGCGACGGGCTCGGTGAGGGCGCTCATTTGCCTTCCTTCCGCTGGGTGAACTTGAGGAACGAGAACGAGAGCACGAAGGTGGCCAGGGCCAGCACCACGCTGAACGCGGCGGCGAGGTTCACGTTGGGGATCGAGGACGTGGAGTAGACCATCAGGTTCGGGGTGAAGGTGCTGGTCACCGCGGAGCTGAAGGAGCGGAACACCTGCGGCTCGGCGAGCAGCTGCAGGGTGCCGATGATGGAGAAGATGCCGGTGAGCACGATCGCGGGCATGATCAGCGGGATCTTGATCGACCAGGCGATGCGCAACTGCCCGGCGCCGTCGAGGCGGGCGGCCTCGTAGATCTCGGTGGGGATGGCCAGCAGTGCCGAGTAGATGATGAGCATGTTGTAGCCCACGTAGACCCAGGTGACGACGTTCGCGATGGCCCAGAGAACCAGGTCGGCGGAGAGGAAGCTGACGTTGCTGGTCAGTGCCGTGAACGGCGACAGGTTGGGTGAGTAGAGGAAGCCCCACATGATCGCGGCGATGACGCCGGGCACGGCGTACGGCACGAAGAAGGCGAGCCTGAAGAAGCGCTTGCCGCGCAGCAGCGGGCTGTCCAGCAGCAGCGCGAACAGCAGCGCCAGGCCGAGCATCACCGGAACCTGCACCACACCGAAGGCGAGCACCCGGGTGATCGACTCCCAGAACGGTCCGTTCTGGAACACCAGGATGTACTGGGTCAGGCCTCCGAACACCTCGGTGGCCTTGCCGAAGGTGCCGTCGCGCTCCACCACGAGCAGCGACTGGTAGATCGCGTAGCCGATCGGCAGCAGGTAGAACAGGGTGAACAGGATGGCGAACGGCACGATGAAGATCGCGATCGCCCCCGGGTGCGAGACCTTGATCTTGCGGGGCCGGGGCGCCGGGCTGCGGGAACCCGCACGCCGGGCATCCGCGGCCGGAAGGGCTGGTGCGCTCATGATGCGGTGTCCTCTCTGAGAACGCGTACGGCTCCGGCCGGTACGCGCAGGGTGCGGGCGATGTCGGCGCCGGTGATGAGCTCGACCCCCGCCGCGCTCACCTCCAGGTCGGTGTCGCCGTGGTTGATGATGAAGCGGTAGGAGCGGCCGGGCGCGGCGCGGCGGATGACCTCGATGAGGCCGTCGCCCTCCGGACCGACCGCTGTGACGTGAGCGTGCCCGGCGATGGTGCGGAGCACGTCGCGGTAGGTGTCGGCGTCTGGCGCGGTGGCCAGGTACCAGGCGGTGCCGGCGCCGTGCCGGTTGCGGGTGAGCGCGGGCACGCCGGGCAGGGCGCCGTCGGTGTAGTGCGCCACGGCCTCCGCGCCGGTCAGCTGCAGGCGTTCGGTCCACAGGGTCCCGGCGGCACCGGCCGCCAGCCCGATCGGGGCGCCCAGGCCCACGGTGGTGCCGGGGCGGAGCGGCACGAACTCTTCGACGCGCACGCCGAGCAGGTCGCGGAACGCGCCGGGGTAGCCGCCGAGGCGCACCCTGTCGTCTTCGTCGACGATGCCGCTGTAGAACGTGACCAGGGTGTGGCCACCGGCGGCGACGTAACCGGACAGGTTGTCGGCCTGGGCGTCGGTGACCAGGTAGAGAGCGGGCACCACGACGAGGTTGTAGCCGGCCAGGTCGGCATCCGGGGAGACGATGTCGACGGTGACGCCGAGCCTGTGCAGCGCGGTGTACGCGGCGTGCACCTGCTCGAGGTAGGTCACCGACTGCGACGGCCGGGATTCGCCGTCGCCGGCCCACCAGGCCTCCCAGCTGAACAGGATCGCGGCATCCGCGACGACGCGCGTGCCGATGATCTCGTCGAGCCTGTCGAGGGTGGCGCCCAGCTCAACGACTTCACGCCAGAGCACGGTGTCGGTGCCGGCGTGCGGCACCAGTGCGGAGTGGAACTTCTCCGAGCCCTGCTGGGAGGCGCGCCACTGGAAGAAGCAGATCGCCTCGGCGCCGCGGGCCACGTGGGCCAGCGAGTTGCGGGTCAGCTCCCCCGGCGTCTTGGCCAGGTTCAGCGGCTGCCAGTTGACGGCGCTGGTGGCCTGCTCCATCAGCAGCCACGCGCCGCCGCCGGCCAGGCCGCGGGTGAGGTCGGCGGCGAAGGCCAGCTCGGTGGTGGGGTCGGCGAGGCGGTGATCGAGGTAGTGGTCGTTGGCGATCACGTCAACGGCGGATGCCCAGGACCAGTAATCGAGGTTGCGAATGTGCGCGGCGACCATGAAGTTCGTCGTGACGGGCAGGCTGCTGTGCCGGCGGATGACGGCTTCTTCGGCCTTGTAGTAGCCCAGCAGCTCGTCGGAGCTGAACCGCTGGAAGTCGAGCACCTGTCCGGGGTTGCGGCTGGAGAGGGTGAGCCTGGGGGTGTGCACCTCGGCCCAGTCGGTGTAACGCTGGCTCCAGAAGCTGGTGCCCCAGGCGGCGTTGAGGGCGGCGATGGTGCCGTACTTGGCCTCGAGCCAGAGCCGGAACGCGGCGGCGGTGTCGTCGTCGTAGCAGAGCGCGTTGTGGCAGCCGAGTTCGTTGGAGACGTGCCAGAGGGCCACGGCGGGATGGTCGCCGAAGCGCTTGGCGACCTGCTCGACCAGGCGCAGCGCGTGCTCGCGGAACACCGGCGAGCTGGGGCACCAGGCCTGGCGACCGCCGGGGTAGCGGGTGGTGCCGTCTTCGGTCTGCGGCAGGATCTCGGGGTGCAGGGTGGTCAACCACGGCGGCGGCGACGAGGTGCCGGTACCCAGGTTCACCCGGATGCCGTGAGCGTGCAGCAGGTCCACGATGGTGTCGAGCAGGGTGAAGTCGTACTCCCCCGGGGCCGGCTCCAGGGCGGACCAGCCGAAGATGTTGATCGCGACGAGGTCGACGCCGGCCTGCTGCATGAGGAGCACGTCCTCGGCCCAGACTTCCGGACCCCATTGCTCGGGGTTGTAGTCACAGCCGTAGGCGATGCCGTTCTGCACGAACGGTGTCGTCGGGGTGACCTGACGGGTCACGGCCGGGGTGGCTACTGGCGTGGTCATCTGCTCCTGCTTCATGCTACGTCTGTGAACGTGCACAGATCGAGGAGCAAATGACTCCTCGTTGAGTGTCTGTGAACGTACACAGAGTAAGTACAGCCTGCCCACGATGTCAAGCTCGGGGACGGGTACAGTTATCGAATGGTGACAATTCCGGGGCGGCGCAAGCGTGCGACAATCCACGACGTCGCCGCGGAGGCCGGCGTGTCCCGCGGCACCGTGAGCCGGGTGGTGAACAACGAACCCTACGTGTCGGCCGAGGCTCGTCTGGCCATCGAGACGGCCATCGCGAAGGTCGGTTACGTGCCGAACACCGCCGCCCGCAACCTCGTCATGCAACGCTCCCAGGCCGTGGGCCTGATCGTGCACGAGCCGCATTCTTTGTTCCTCGAAGACCCCAACATCGGCGAGATCTTGCTCGGCGCCAACTCGGCGCTCTCCCTGGCCGACTACCAGATGGTCAGCCTGGTCATCGAGTCCGAGCGCGACACCGAGAGGGTGGCGCGGTACCTCAGCGGTGGCTTCGTCGACGGTGTCGTCGTCGTGTCGGCCCGGGAACAAGACCCGATCACCCGGGTAATCGAACGGCTCGACCTGCCGGCGGCGTTTGTCGGGCATCCGCAGGACCTGCGCGACCTGCCGTACGTGGGTATCAACAACCGCGCGGCGGCCCGCGCCATCACCGAGCGCCTGATCGGCACCGGCCGCCGCCGCATCGGCATGATCGCCGCGGCCCTGGACCGGGACTCCGGCGCCGACCGGCTGGCCGGATTCACGGACGCCCTGGGCGACCGGTTCGACCCCGCGCTGGTGGCCCCGGTTCCGCTGTACACCTACGCCGACGGCCGCGACGGCATGCGCGCCCTGCTGGCCCGCGACCCGCTGATCGACGGGGTCTTCGCGGCCTCCGACGTGATCGCCGCCGGCGCCCTGAACGCCCTGCGTGAGGCCGGGCGCAGCGTGCCGGGCGACGTGGGCATCGTCGGCTTCGACGACAGCGCCTGGGCACTCCGATGCCAGCCGTTGCTCTCCACGGTGCGCCAGCCCGCCAACGGCCTCGGCCAGCGCGCGGCCGAGTCGGTGCTCAGCCAGCTGCGCGGTGAGGCGCCGGAGCTCGGCGGCATCCTGCTCGACACCCAAATAGTCTGGCGCGACTCCGCCTGACCGCCGGCGGGTCGATCTCGAGAAGCCAACCCTATTCGTCGGTCGAGCTTGTCGAGACCCCGCGGGCCCAACTGTTGCGGCGATAGTGTCCGGCTAACCGTCGTCGAGGTGGCGCGCGATCTCGGCCAGGATGCCCGCCTGCAGGTCGAGCGAACCCCGCCAGTCTCCCGGCAGCGTCAGCGCGTGACCCGCCCCCGGCACCGACAGTAGCTGTGCCGCGGTGCCGCGGACCATGTCGGGCCGCCAGAACGCATCCAGCTCGCCGCCCACGGCCAGGTCCGCGGCGGTCGCCTCCGACAGCGCCCGGCGCACCGGCTCCTCGGTGAGCAGCGGCGTCAGCCAGACCCCGGCGATCCCCGCGCGCCGGGCCCAGGGCAGCGCGTAGGTGCCGAAGGATTTCGTCACGACCAGCCTTCGCGAGCTCGCCGGGCTCGCGTCGAACGCGTCGGCCGCGGCCCGCTCCACGAAGGGCAGCGGATGCGCGAGCGCCTCGTCGTCCACCGACCAGTCGACGGCCTGCACGTCATGGCTCGACGGTACCGCCCCGGGGCGGTTACGTGTCCCGGCTACGTCGTAGGTCACCCAGCTGGGCTCCTCGCGGCCATTTCCCACGCAGCTGTTGCCGCTGCGGACAATTGCACCCCTTGGGTTCAGGGGGTCGTTGCAACACCTGATTGATTGAGGTGTTGGTTATGGGTGGTCGTGTTGGGTTTCCGCGTGAGGTTCGTCGTCGGTTCTGGGAGGAGCTCAGGGTCGGCGGCACGGTCACGGATGCGGCTGCCGGCGCGGGGGTGAATCGGTCGACGGCTGCGAACTGGGTAAGTCAGGCTGGCGGGATGGTTCCCCCGCGCGTTGACCCGTCGAGCCGTTTGACGTTCCTCGATCGGGAGGAGATCTGGTTTGGCCGTTCTCAAGGCGAAAGCATGCGCTCGATCGCGGCCCGGCTTGGGCGGGCGCCGTCCACGATCAGCCGCGAACTGCGCGGCGGGATGACGAGGCGCGGGTATCGTCCGTCGTTCGCTGAGCAACAGTCCCGGTATCGAGCGCGCCGGCCCCGCGGCGGGAAGCTGGCCAATAACGACCGGTTGCTGGAATACGTGCAAACTGGGTTGAGCGCCGAACACAGCCCGGAGCAAATCAGTCTGCGGCTGCGGCGAGACTTCCCCGACGACATGGAGATGCGGGTGTCTCACGAGACGATCTATCAGGCCCTCTATGTTGAAGGGCGCGGCCAGCTGCGCCGCGACCTGGTTACGGCGCTGCGGACCGGGCGGACGTTGCGCAAATCTCAGGGTCGGCAACAACCCGGATCGCGCATCCGCGACATGGTCATGATCACCGACCGGCCCGCGGAGGTCGAAGACCGCGCCGTTCCCGGCCACTGGGAAGGCGACCTCATCACCGGCGCCGGAAACGCCTCAGCGATCGGCACCCTGGTTGAGCGCGCAACCGGATATTTGATGCTGCTGCACCTCCCCGAGAAACACGGCGCGATCGAGGTTCGCGACCAGATGATCATCGCGATCGAGAAGATGCCCGCAGAACTGCGCAAAACAGTGACCTGGGACCAAGGCATCGAGATGGCCAAGCACCGAGACATCACCATCGCCACCGGCATCGACATCTACTTCTGCGACCCGCACTCGCCCTGGCAGCGCGGCTCGAACGAGAACACCAACGGGCTGTTACGGCAGTACTTCCCCAAGGGCACCGACCTCTCCGGCTACCACCCCGAATACCTCGAATTCGTCACCGACAAGCTCAACGACCGACCACGAAAACGGCTCGACGCAGCCACCCCGCGAGAAGCCCTGCATCAGCTACTCTCAGACCAAGAAAACAGCGGTGTTGCATCGACCAGTTGAATCCACCCCCGGCGCACCGGGCGCAAATGTCCGGATGGGCAACAGTTGCGGCCCACCGCGCGGGCGGGCGGGGTTGTCGGGGCGGTGGCGTGCGCCCAGAATGGGGAGCGTGAGTCGCAAGCGAGTGATCGTCAACGGGATGGTTCAGGGCGTGGGGTTTCGGTATTACACCGAGGCGCAGGCCGGCACCCTCGGCCTGGGCGGTTTCGTGCGCAACCGGTCCGACGGCGCCGTCGAAGCCGAGATCGAGGGTGACGACGACGCGATCGAACGGATGCTGGCCTGGCTGCACACCGGACCGCGTTCGGCGAGCGTGGAATCGGTGCAGGTGACCGACCTGGCCGAACACGGCGAGGCGAGTTTCAGCATCCGCCTGTAGCAACCCACCGCGATGCCGGTGATGGCCGCGGGCGACCGGCACTCTGGCGTACCGTGGGAGTATGGGCGCGCAGGCATCCGGTCCCGGCCGGACGGGACCGACGGTGCGCGAATCCTCCCCGCAACGAGAGGAACCACAGGCGCGCGAGCCGTTCCGCGCGCGCAAACGCCTGTCCATGCGGTCCAGTTACGGCATCGGCCGGCTACTGTTGGCCGTCGCCGGGATTGCGGGGCTGATCGGCAACTACGAGTACGTGTTGCTGTTCCCCACCTTCGCCGCGTACAACGTGTTCACCTATTTCACGGTGCAGAGTGCGATCGCGGCGGTGATCGCGTTCGTGCTCGGCGCGATCGTGGCGTTCCGGCAGCCGAAGGACCCACAGTGGCTGGACGTGTTCCGGGCGCTCGTGACCACGTACATCCTGGTTTCCGGAATCGTGTTCCTCACCATCGTCATCCAGTCGTCATCGCGCGACTACTCGATCGAGGTGCCCTGGCCGAGCCAGGTGCTGCACTTCTACATCCCCACCCTGGCGCTGCTGGACTGGCTGACCGATACCGGCAAGGCCCGGCTGTCCTGGCGTTTTCTGCGCTGGATCTTGCCGTACCCGATCGCCTGGGGCATCTTCACGTTCGTGCGAGGCTCGTTCGTGGGCTGGTACCCGTACTTCTTCCTCGACCCGGCCCAGGTCAGCGGCCCGCTCGAGACCGCGTTCTACTGCCTGATCGCCGTACTGCTGTTCCTCGGCATCGCGGCGGTGCTCGTGGCCACGTCGCGGCTCAGTTGGCGTCCCCGCCCGCGCGGCGACCGCGCGTCATCGGTGCCCAACTAGAACCGGCCCGGCCGCGCCCGACCCGCTACTGCTCGACGGGGAGAAAGGTGTACTGGCTGGTGAGGTGCTCGGACTCGCAGGTGCCGCAGTAGAGCACGCCGGAGGCCTGCATCGCCGAGACCCGTGGCGAACACTGGATCACCTTGGGACCGCAGCACGGGGAGATCACCATGTAAGCGCCGGGCTCGGCGGCGGCGTGGCCGCTCAGGCTCCGGTGGTGGTGGCTGCCCTCGCAGGGCAGGTTGGTGTCGAAGTCGAGCAGCGACACTGAATCAAGACTTGTCAGAATATACATGTTTCACACGGTCAATCAGAATTGGCATTGGCCGCGGTGCAGGTGGGACACCAGGATCGCGACCGCACCCGATGACCGACGGCGAAAAGCACCCACCCGGACTCCGTCGGCACGTCCAGTCGGGAAACGACTGGATCTCCCCGTGGGGGTGTCCCTGAGATGGGCGGCCCCTTCACCGACTAGACGTTTCGTGGAGCTTACACCGGAACTCTGAGCTTTGCTCGTTAATGTTCCGACGGCGAATCACTCCGCCCGGAGCCCCAAACAGAAGGGCCGGTCAGGGCGCCGGGGTGGCCGTGGCGACGACCGCGAACGGTTCCAGGCTGCGCAACGCGGCGTCGGTGAACTCCGTGTTGTCGGACTTCGCGAGCCCCAACGCCCGCTCGCCGCTGACAAAACCCACCAGGATCGGCTCGTTGGTGATCGGCATCATGTTCACCCAGACCCTGAAGTCGAGGGTGTCGTCTCCGACGGTGGTCCACAGGGCGGCGTCGGTGTCCCAGAACGGCTCCTCGAAGCGCAGCCAGATCTTGTCGAGAGCGCCCATCCCGAGCGCGGCGATCGCGCCTCGGTGCGCGAACGGCAGGGGCGGGTCGAATTCGATGACATCGCTCTTGAGCACGCCCAGCGGCACGGTCACGATCGCGCGGTCCACGGTGAGGGACTCGCCGGTGCCCAGGCGCAGGCTGACGGAGGTATCGGTGTACGCCACCCGGGTCACCACGCTGGAGAAGAGCACGTCCAGGTCGGTCGCGTCTTCGTCGAGCAGCGCGCCGTAGCCGCCGATCACGATGCGGATGTCGTCCGCGGCGGTCGTCGCCGGGGTGGGGGCATACCAGCCGGACATCTCCTCGGCCGGGGCACCGGACTCCAGGGTGGTGGAGGTGGCGAGCTGGTAGTCCAGCCAGTCGGCGTCGGAGACCCCGGCTTCGCCATCCGCCATGGACAGTGTGGCGGAGCCGTTGGCGACGAGGGCCTTGGCCAGGGAGGTGTCTTCGGCCTGCGCGGCGGCCCAGGCCAGCGCCGCGGTGACGGCGTCGGCTCCGACCGGAGAGACCGGGGTGACGATGCCGGCCGGGGTGCGCGCCTCCGGGGTCGGGGTGAAGGGCGCGTGCGAGACCTCGAGGCCGGTGAACTCCTCGTCGAGGGAGTTGGTGCTGCCGGCGACGATGAACGACGGGCCGAGTTCAACGGGCATCGGCCAGGAGTCACTGGTGACGGTGTGGATGCGGCCGCCGAGCCTGTCGCGGGCCTCGATCACGAGCACGGTGAAACCGGCGTCGGTGAGCAGCCGGGCGGCGGCGACGCCGGCAGCTCCGGCGCCGATCACGGCCACCCGCTCGCCGGGTTCGGCGACGTCCGCCAGGGCCCTGGCGGCGCGCTGGCCGGAGCCGCGGGCGCCCTGCACGGTGCCAGGGGCGGTGTCTGAGAGCGCCTCCCCGGCGAGGAAGAGCCTGTCGAGGATGGGTTCGGCCAGGTCCTCGCGCTGCTGAGGCGTTGAGGAGACCGCCGCGAAGCTGTAGGAGCCGCGGGCGAACGGGTCGTCGGACCAGGAGCTGCGCAGCATGTCCTGGGGCTGCGGCACCAGGGACGGCGCCGGCGTGGCGGAGGGAGTGGGCGAGCCCGTCGGCGTGGGCTTGGGCGGCACGCATCCGCTGAGCGCGAGCAGGGAGAGCCCGGAAAGGGAGCTGATCAGGAAGGTCCGACGTTGCATCGCTGTGTTCGCGTCAGGTGACGCACTCCTCTCGGCCCCTCGAAGTGGTACCCCTCACGCTACCTCAGGCCGTGGCCGCCCGGTTCGGCCGCGGTCGGGGCGCGCCGGGTGGGGCCCCTCAGCAGCAACTGTTCCCGTTCCGGACAAATGGTCCCGGCGCACCGGGCGCAAATGTCCGCCTCGGCAACAGTTAGCGCCGCTGGGTGTGGGGCTGGCGGGTCGGGCGGGCGGGTCCGGCGGGCGCCCGTGGCTAGGCGGCGGGCGGCTCGAGGAAGCCGTCGTCGAGCAGGCCGCGCACCCGGGGCAGCAGCTCGGCCCGCAAGGCGGCCTCGTCGGCGTCGAGCAGCTGGGCGATCGCGTCGATGATCGCACCCACCGGAAGCTCGCCGTCGCAGGCGCCGATCAGGGCGGCCTGGGCGGTATCCAGCGGCACCGATCGGCCGAAGCCGCCGCCCTGGTGCAGGGTCATCAGCGTCGGATCCTCCTGGCCGGGCCAGAAGTGCCGTTCCTCGGTGACGTCGGATGCCACGGTGAGCGTGCTGCGGGACAGCGCGTCGTCATCCAGCCCGGCTTGCCAGTCGTGCGCGGCCAGGCACTCGGCAAGGTGGTGGCCGATGCCGGCCGGGTTGTGCCCCAGGGCCTCCGGCAGCCGTTCTAGCCGGAGCAGGCGGGGGCGGGTCGGTGCGGCGGCCCGGCGGCGGCCATCCGTCGGGCGGCGCAGCAGCATGTAGCCGAAGCCCACCTGACGCACCCCGCGGGCCTCGAAGTCGTCGAGCCAGGCGCCGTAGAGCCGGTCGAAGTCGGGGGTGTCCGGGCGGGTGCCGCCGTCGCGGATCCAGGTTTCGGCGTAGCCCGTGGGCGGCTGCACCTCGCGCTCGATGATCCAGGCGTCCAGCGCGGTCTCCGCCGGGCTCGCCAGCCAGCCGGTGAGCCTGTTGAAGGCGTCGTCGTCGTGATACTCCCAGTTGCCGAGCAGCTGGGCCACCCCGCCGGGGGTGAGGTGGTCGGCGGCGCCACGCACCACGGCCTCCACGAGGGCGTCGCCGACCATGCCGCCGTCGCGGTACTCGTAGCTGGGCACACCCTCCACCCGTGGGGTGATGACGAACGGCGGGTTGGAGATGATGTGGTCGAACCGCTCCCCCGCGACGGGGTCGAACAGGCTGCCGAGCCGGAACTCGATGTTCTCGACGCCGTTCAGCCGGGCGTTGAGCGCCGCGAGCTCGAGGGCTCGCTCGGAGATGTCGGTGGCCACCACCCGGGTGGCGTGTCTGGCGGCGTGCAGGGCCTGGATGCCGCAGCCGGTGCCGAGGTCCAGCGCGCTGTCGACCGCGGTGGGGATCATCAGGGCACTCAGGGTGAGTGACGCACCGCCGACGCCGAGCACGTGGTCTTCGCCGAGCGGATGCCCCAGCGCCAGTTCGCCCAGGTCCGAGGTGATCCACCAGCTGCCGGCGCCGTGCGCGTCCACGAAGCTGTACGGCCGCAGGTCCACCAGCGGCGCCACCTGTGCCGGGCCGAGTGCCGGCTCCGCCGGGGCGACGCGGTCGGCGACGGGGCCGGGCTGCGTTGCGGCCTCGTCGTGGCGGGCGGCGACAAGGCCGAGCTGCTCGGCGCCGTCCACGCCGAGGGACGGCAGGGCCGCCGCGAGCTCGGCCCGTTGGACGGGTAGGCCGAGCACGAAGATCTGGGCGAGCACCACGTTGGGTTCGGGCACGGCGAGGGTGGCGCGCAGCTTGGCGAGCGCCCGCAGGGCCGGCACCCGCTGATTGCGGCGCAGGGCGGCATCCGCTTCGATGCCCCACAGCCCGGTCAGGGCGGTCACCGAGAAGTTGGCGGCGGCGAGGTCGGCGCGGAGCAGGTCGATCAGAGGTGCAGTCACCCCTCTATTCAACTGCACGCCGGGCCCGGCCTACGCGACGCAACCAACCCGTGGGCGCGACCCAGGGACCGAGTCACCAGGTCTCGACAAGCTCGACCAACGACGTGGACGTGATCCTTGGACCAGGAAGCCGGCTAGAGCCAGCGCATCGTGAACGCCCGCGTGAGCAGGCCGTTCAACGGCGGTGCCGCCAGGACCCGCACGATCACGTTGCGCAGCCGCAGCCGCAGTCCGCCTGCCGGACGGCCCATCGCCATGTTGAAGCCGGCCTGCCTGGCGGCAATGCGGGCGCTGCGCCGCCGGCGGCGGTCGTAGCCGGCGAGCGTCACCCGGGCCTCGATCGGCTGCGCGAGCGCGTGCGTGAGCGCAGGCGCCAACGCCACCGCGTCGAGCCACCCCAGGTTCATACCCTGCCCGCCGATCGGGCTGATCTCGTGCGCCGCATCCCCCACCAGCAGCACCCGGCCCTGCACCATCGTGGCGGCCAGCCGCTGCCGCACCGAGAACGAGCTCGGCACGGCGTCGGAGGCCGGCAGCAGCACCCCGGTGCGACCGAGGACCAGGGCCGTCAGGTCCTCGAGCGAGGCATCCTCCATCAGGGTCGGCGTCAGCGCCACCCAGCGGCGCCGGCCGCCCGGCAGCGGGAACGACTCGACGACGCCGCCTCGTTCGAAGAACAAAACGGCCTCGCTGCCGTGTTCGCCGGTGTCCGGATAGTCGGCCATCAGGTAGGTGTCCCCGCCGCCGAGCGGCCGGGAGGCGATGCCGACGGCATCGCGCAGCTGTCCGCGGGCGCCGTCGGCCACCACGACGTACCGCGCCGTCCCCACGATCTCGAGCCCGTTGTCGCCGGTATCCCCGGACCCGTCGGCACCCGGCTCGGCGATCAGGTCCACGTGGTAGCCGCGATCGTGCAGCATGCCCACAGCCACGCCGGAGCGCAGACCGTCCGGCCGAAGCTGTCGGAATCGCGCCCGCAGCACAGCTTCGGTTTCGTACTGCGGCAGCGCCACGACAAACGGGAACCGCCCCGTCGTCTGCGCGAACGACAGCCGCCCCAGCGTGCGGCCGCCGCTCTGCACGCTGCCGGTCTCGATGCGAACTGCCCGGGCCAGCACCTCCTCGGCCACGCCGGCCTGGCGCAGGACCCGCATCGACGGCGGGTGGATGCCGATGGCCCGCGCGAGCATCGACGGCTCGGTACGCCGTTCGAGCACCTCCACGTCCACGCCGCGCTCGGCCAGCAGACAGGCCAGCAGGATGCCCACCGGGCCGCCGCCGACCACGATCACGTCACGCATGCGCCCGACTTCCAGCTGCCGGTGCGGCCGAATGAGTCGAAACGGCCCGCCGCGGTTCGGTCACCGCGGGGGCCTGCCAACGCAGCATCAGCCGGTACGGCACCTCCCGGTGCACGCTCCAGCCCGGCGGCGCCACGGCCGCCAGCTCGCGCCAGGTGAAGCTGCGCCGGATCGAGGTGAGGCCGTCGGCGCGAATGTAGGAGCGGCGAAAGAACGGCCACGTGCCCAGCCCGAAGCCGAGGTAGGCCAGCGGGGAGCGCTCGATGTCGCCGTGCAGGACCAGGCCGCGGCCGAGCCGTTCCGAGTCCACGAGCAACGCGCCGAGCTCGACGCCATTGAGGTGGTGCAGCACGTGGTTGGAGAGCACGATGTCGAACCGCTCCCCCGCGGCCACGAGGTCGCTGCTGAGCGCCCGGCGAAACTCCAGCCCGGGCAACGGCGGCCGGCCGGCCGCGTAGGCGTGCGCGCGGGCATCCGGGTCGATCGCGGTCACGCTCAGGCGCAGCCCGTCGCGCACGGCCCAGCGGGCCAGCGACCGGGCCACATCGCCGCCGCCGGAGCCGATGTCGAGCAGGCTGGTCTCGGTGCCGGCCGACAGGCGCGGTCGGATGTCGCGGCGGTAGGTGTGCCGAAGCCCGGAGACGACGGCGTTGACGTACCGGAAGTTCGCGTAGGTGCGCCGCAGCGTCTCGGCGTCGCAGTGCGGATCGTCCATGATCTCGACGGCGTCGACCGCCCGTTCGCGGAGCCTCGGGAGCACGGGTCAGCCGCGCTGCACTGTCATCAGGCCTGACTCCACGGTCAGACCCGGCCCGAACGCCATCGCGCAGACCCGGTCCCCGTCGGCGGTGGCCGCGCCCTCGAGGATCTCCTTCATGACGAAGAGGATGGTGGCGCTGGACATGTTGCCGTTGGTGCGCAGGGTTTCCCGCGACGGCACCAGCTGCGCCTCGGTGAGGCCGAGTTTGGCCTCGGTCTTATCGAGGATGCTGCGCCCGCCGGGGTGGATCGCCCAGTGCGCGATGGCGGTGCTCAGAGCCGAACCAGGGGTCGCGGCCGTGAGCACCTGGCCGGGACTCGCCCCGCCGTCCACCGACTGCGATTGCTGCTCCTGTGCCTGCACGGTCACGGCGTCGGCCTCGGCCACCACGCCCGCCGCCAGCGCCAGGGTCAGCGACTCGTCCCGGCCGAACAGCGGCGCCAGGGCCGACTCGATGTGTTCGTCGATGATGTGCGGCACGTACGAGCTCAAAACCATCTCGAAGCCCTCGTCGCCGATCTTCCAGGCCATGTCGCCCTCGCCGACGGGCGTGATCACGGTCTCGAAGTGGTCCAGGTTGAGGGCGGTCTCGCCGGCGACCGGCGCACGGCTGCTCACGATGCCGGCGGCCGCGCCATCCGAGAACAGCGACGACGCCACGATGGTGTCGGGGTCGTTGGAGGTGCGCAGGTGCAGCGAGCACAGCTCGGCGCTGACCACGAGCACCACGGCGGACGGATCGGCCAGCACGAACTGCTTCGCGGTGCGTAGCGCCGGCATGGCCGCGTAGCAACCCATGAATCCGAGGTGGTAGCGCTGGGTGGACGGCGCCAGGCCCAACTCGCGCACCAGCATGTAGTCAGGGCCCGGCGCGTAGAAGCCCGTGCAGGAGACCGTCACGACGTGGGTGATGTCACCGGCGTCCAGCCCCGGGCAGGCGGCCAGCGCACGCCGGCCGGCCTCCACGAACAGCTTCGTGGCCTGCTCGATGTACAGCTCGTTGCGCACCCAGGTGCCGGGCACGAGCAGCCGCTGGGTGGTGGCGTCGAAGAACTGCGGCTCGGGCGCCTGCGAGTCGAGGGTGAGTTCCTCGATCACGGTATGCCGGGTGTCGATCCCCGACAGGTTGAAGGATGCGGTCACCAACCGCTGCGCCAGCCGGCTGAGGCCAGGTTGGGCGGCGAAGATGTCCCTGACCTGCTCCTGCACAAGGACGGTGGGCGGAACAACGGTCTGGAGCGCTCTCAGCGTGACGGCCATGCCCCAGTGTTACACGCACCGCGCCGTAGGCACATCCCCCTGCACGGCGAGGCGCGCGGCGGATGCGGCGGCAGATGGGCTCCCGGCCGCGGGCTCCCGCCCGCGACCGCTACGGCAGGCGGTCGAAGAGGCGGGTGGCGGTGATGGCCAGCACAAAACCGACCGCGACGATCGCGGTGACCGCGCCGAGATAGGCCACCGGCGCATCCGAGATGCCGAACGCCCCGGTGGCGCCGATACCCGCGGCCACCGCGGTGACGATGCCGGCGAGCACCGCGATCCCGGTCTGCAGCTTCAGGCCCACCCTGGCCGGGGTGGGGGTGCGTGCGGTGCGCTGTCGGCCGCCGGACCGGGTGAGCACGGCCCCGGCGACGCAGCCCCAGAACGCCACGACGAGCAGCGCCGCGATCACGTCGCTGGGCCGGTGCCACAGGCTCACCAGCGTGGATACCCCGGCCGCGACCGCGAATGCCGCCCCGATGGTGCCGGCCAGCCACCGCGTGTGCGCGCTGGCGACGAGGAACACCACCAACGCGGAGGCCGCCGCCACCGTTGTATGCCCGGAGGGGAATGAGTTGGGGACGTAGCCGTCCACACCGAGCTCCGGGCGGGTGAGGATCACGTTCTTGAGCAGCTGAGTGGTCACGACGGCCACCATCGCGGCGCTCACGGCGACCACGAGCGGGAACCAGGCGCGTCGCACTGTCGCGATGATCAGGCTCACGATTGCTCCGATGGCGACCATCACCGAGGGGATCAGGTCGAGCAGCTGCCGGGTGACCGTGGTGCCCGTTGAGCCGTCCTCGGCCCCGTTGAAGGCCAGCTGATCGATGGCCTGCCCGGCGACATCCCGCACGAAAAAGAGGTACAACGCCACAAACGCGACGACGCAGAGCAACGCCGCGCCGATGTAACGGGTGGGGGTGAGGCGGGAGATCGAGGGCACTCTCTACCTTCCCACGGCAGCATGGGTGAACCGTGAAAGCCTGGTGCACAACCCATGTGCGTCAGGTGCTGAGACACGCTCAGGTTGCCTCTTGACATGGTGATTCTGCGGCGTATCGTCGAAATATGTTCGGTAGGCAGACAAGGCGGGAACGGTCCACGCGCGGCGCGGATCGCTCACTCGACCGCGGTGGGTACCCGGGCCTGGAGGGCGACTTCGAGTCGGAGCGGCGCCGGGCGGCGGCCGCGGACCACGACACCATCGAACCGTATGAGCACGACGAGGGCGCCGTAGCGGTGCTGCCGGTCACGGAGCCCGGGCTCACGCATCCCTGAGACAGGTCACGAGACGGGACCCTGAGGATTTATCCTCAGGGTCCCGTCTTTTCGCGTGTTGGACACGCTATGTTCATGATTCTCTGATCGACTGGTCTTGTAGCATCCGCAGCGTAATCCCCGTAAAGTGCCTAAGTACCAAACGAATGGAAGCTCCGTGAGCGTTCGAACGGCCGAATACCCCAGGCCGGATTATTTCCTTCTCCACCTCAGCGACACGCACCTGCTCGCAGACGGCAATCGTCTCTACGGCAGCGTGGACAGTGCCGCACACGTGCAGCGGTTGGTCGCGGATGTCGAGGCATCCGGCGGCAGACCCGATGCGATCATCATCACCGGTGACCTCGCCGACAAGGGTGAGCCGCACGCCTACGCGCAGCTGCGCGGCATCGTCGAACCCGCCGCGGAGCGCCTCGGCGCCAGGGTCATCTGGGTGATGGGGAACCACGACAATCGGGCGAACTTCCGTACCGAGCTCCTCGGTGAGGAACCCAGTCAGGCGCCGATCGACCACGTCGACTTCATCGGCGGGCTGCGCATCATCACCCTGGACACCTCGGTGCCCGGCAGCCACTACGGCGAGATCACCGAGAATCAGCTCGAGTGGCTCAGCCTGCAGTTGAGCGTCCCCGCGCCGGACGGCACCATCCTGGCCATGCACCACCCGCCGGTGCCGAGCATGCTCGACCTGTCGGTGGCGGTGGAGCTGCGCGATCAGGCCAGCCTCGCTCACGTGCTGCGCGGCACGGATGTGCGCAGCATCCTGGCCGGGCACCTGCACTACTCGTCCACCGCCACGTTCGCCGGCATCCCGGTGTCGGTGGCGTCGGCCACCTGCTACACCCAGGACCTCAACGTTCCCGTCGGCGGCACCCGTGGCCGCGACGGCGCGCGAGCGTTCAACCTCGTGCACGTCTACGCCGACACCGTGCTGCACTCGGTGGTGCCGCTGGGCGACTTCGAGCCGCTGGACTACATCGACGCCGCCGAAAGCGCCCGCCGCCTGGCCGCCTTCGGCATCGAGATCATGCCTGCGGGGAGTCTGCCCGCATACCGGGAGCCGCCAATGACCAGGCCGATCCAGGTTCTGCGCTGACGTCGCCGTTTCCCAGGCCCAGGGCACTCTCGATGAGGGTGTCCTCGCCGTGCTGGCTGGCCGCGATGACGCTTTCGCGTTCCCACGGGGCCACGATCGGGAAGTAGCGCTCGAGGAAGTCGGTGACGGCCTCGGTGCGCACCTCGTCGCTGATCTCGGGAAAGCTGCCGTCGTTGAGGCAGAACATGTCCTGGTCGCGGCGCTTGAGCAGCTTGTTCATCTGGCGCAGCGCCAGCTTGAGCGTCGTTTCGACGTACAGCGACCGAACCTGGGTCTGCTCCACGGCCCGGCCGGTGGCCAGCGCGTAGTAGTGGTACAGCGAGTTGGTGACCGAGATGTCGGTGGCCGAGCGGAACCGGCTGGCCATGGTGCGTCGGAAGTCCTCGGGGAATTCGGCCTCGAGCTCGGCCATGACGCTCTTGCGCAGCGGTGCCGGGGTGTGCTCGAGGTGCCGGGTGGTGACCTTGCCGAACCTTTCGCGCAGCAGCGCCCGGTTCACCCGCGCGGCGTTTTCGAACCCGCTGCGGCTGGGGTCGTTGTCGCCCAGGCCGATCCGGGTCGCCGCCTCGACGAACTTGGTGATTCCGCCGGGTGAGTAGAACAGCTCAGGTCCCACCGGACGGCCGAAGAACATGTCGTCGTTCGAGTAGATGAAGTGCTCGGCGATACCCGGGATGTGGTGCAGCTGGCTCTCCACGGCGTGCGAGTTGTGGGTGGGCAGAACGGAGACGTCGGGGAAGAAGTCCTCGCTGTTCATGATGGTCACCCGCGGGTGGTCCACCAGCCATTCGGGAGCGGGCGAGTCGGTGGCGATGAAGATGCGGCGCACCCACGGCGCGAACATGTAGACACTCCGCAACGCGTACTTGAGTTCATCGATCTGCCGGAAACGGGCATCCGAATCGTCGCCGGCGCCGGCGACGTAACCGTTCATGCGCAGGGCGCGGGCCTTCTGGAAGTCGCTGGAGGACCCGTCAACCCAGGAGAAGACCAGGTCGATGTCGAAGCTGATGTCGCTGACGAGGTCGTCGAACATGTTCTGCAGGGTGCGCCAGGTGCGGCCGAAGAGCTCGACGGTGGTCTCTCGGGCCTCGGACCGGGGCAGCCGGCGGCGCATGAGGGCATTCTCGACGGGAGCGACAATCTCGTCTTCGCCGAACCGCCACAGCTCGAGCTGGAACGCGGTCTCGGCACCGTAGCGGAGCCGGCCGATGGGTTCGATGCGCGGCTGGTAGACCCTGAAGACGTCGGAGGTGCCCAGGGCGGCGAGGGCGCCGTCGGCGGCGAGAGCCGGGCGGGCGAGGTCGCCGTCGAGGGGCTTGAGGTAGAAGGGCGTGTTCGCGAAGGCCTCGGCCAGGACGCGGCTGATCTTCTTGCGACGCTTGCGGTTCACGGCGATGACCGGACGGTCGTGGTCGCCGCGCACCAGCAGGTAGTCGATGCCGGCGGTGTCGAGGGCGTCGGCCAGGGCGAGCAGGTCGCTGACCCTGGATTCGTGCGGAGTGAAGTGCCCGTTGATCAGCGCGATCTCGCCCTTTCGCACGACAACGTCTTCGCGGTCGAAACGGCGGGTGCGGTCGTCGAGGGTGCGCAGCACCAGCTCGGGTTCGCTGCTCAGCGAGAGGAGGGGAATGGACGCGGTGTCCGGAGCCGGTTCATCGACCGGGTTCGCCGGGGCCTCAGAGAAGCCAGTTCCGGCAGCGATGTGAGAGTGTCGGGTGGAATCGGTGCGGTCAAAGCGTGCCATGGTCCTCCTTGGAGAAAAATACGTGGAGCGGTAACGGATGCAGGGCTGACTGCGGGGTGCCAAGCGGTTGTGCGGGAAAAGCGACGGGCGATCTGCTCAGGGCGGGCATCGATGCGCCAGGCCCCGGAGTATGCGCCCGGGTCTCCCGGGCATCCACGCACCGGTCCAGGCCGGGCAAGGGGCCCGCTGGGAATAGTGACGTTGCTCTAGTGTACGTTGCCGGGGCGGCCGGGGCGTGACCGGCGCGGACGGCGGCAGCGTGGTCAGGCCGTGGTGCCG
Organism: Cryobacterium sp. LW097; assembly: GCF_002205495.2. Taxonomy (GTDB): domain Bacteria; phylum Actinomycetota; class Actinomycetes; order Actinomycetales; family Microbacteriaceae; genus Cryobacterium; species Cryobacterium zongtaii. Next base: position 2,801,556 of record NZ_CP021992.1, read on the forward strand.
GCGATCGAACGCGTCGTGGGTGATCATCCGGGAAGCGGTGGCCAGGGTGGCACCGGCCTGCCTGGTCTCGTCGGTGTGCTCGCCCGGCCGGCAACTGTTCCCGTTCCGGACAACTGTGCCCGGTGCGCCGGGCGCAGTTGTCCGCACGGGCACCAGTTGCATGGGGCGGGGGCGGCGGATGGGGCGGGTCAGCCGAGCGCGGCGGCATCCGTGCTGGGCAGGCGGCAGACGAAGTCGTGGCAGAGGTATGCGGTGGGCAGGCCGTCGCGGGTGGTGCGGTCGGCGAACAGCTCGAAACCGGCGGCGGCGAAGGCGGCGCCCTGCCGTTCGGTGACCACGGCGACGACCCCGGTGCGACGCCGGGCCGCGTCCAGCAGAGCCGAACCGGCCGTGGCGGTGACGGGCCGTTCCGAGGCTCCGTCAGGGGTGACGACGACGAGTTGCTCCACCGGCGTGGTGAGCCCGTTGACAAGCCGGAGGGCGGCGCCGAACGCGAGCGGGTTGATGTCGCCGGATCCGACCAGCCGCACCATCCCGGCCGTGGCCGCGTCGCGATAGCGGCCGGCGCCGGTGAGCAGGTGCAGCCGCCAGGCCGCGCTGGCGATGGCCGTGAGTCCGGATGGGTAGGCGCCCTCGGAGGGGTCGGTGGCGAGGTCGAGTCCCTGCGCCGTGAGCACCGGATCGGCGCCCTCCGGGGCGGCGAAGGTCATTCCGGGTTCACGGCCGGCCGTCGAACCGTCGCCGGGCATGGTCCGGTCGATGAGTTCCCCGGCCACGACCGCGTACCGTACCTCTCCGGTGGCGGTGGCGAGCTCGAGGAGGCCGCCGGCGAACATGCCGTAGTCCTCCAGTGTCGCGACCGCGGCCGAGAGGCGACCGTCGATGGAGGCCCGCACCAGGGCGCCATCGGCGCGGCGGTGCGCCTGGAGCAGCCTGTCGGCCGCACGTCGGGCCAGGTGCAGCGCGGCATCGTCGGCGAACGCATGCCCGGCCAGTGCGAGGGCGCCGATCGCCAGGCCGTTCCAGCCGGTGAGCACCTTGGCGTCCAGGGCCGGCGGGGCCTGGCCGCGGCGGGCGTCTTCGTCGAGGGCGTAGTAGCCGCCCTCCACCCGCACCCCGTCGACGGTGCTCTCCGAGTCCTGGGCGCTGGCGAAACCGCCATCGGGTAGCTGAAGCACCGCGCCGAGAAACCCGACGAGGCCCTCGGCCACGATGCGGGCCCAGCGTTCACCGGTGAGCATCCACGCCCGGGTGTACAGCTCGAGAAGTTGCGCGTTGTCGTAAAGCATCCGTTCGTAGTGCGGGTCGCTCCAATCGCGGTTGACGGCGTAGCGGAAGAAACCGCCCTCGACGGGGTCCCGGAGCGGCGACGCACCCATCCGCTTGAGGGTGCGCAGCGCCAGCTCCCGGCCGTCGGCCCGGTCGAGCAGCAGGCCCAGGGTCGGCGCGGCGGGAAACTTGGGAGCACCGCCGAAACCGCCGTAGACGGGATCCTCCGCCGTGGCCAGCCGGGCGACGGTGTCGGCGAGTCTGGCCTGGTCCGGCATCTCCCCCACCGCCGCGGGCGCCGCCTGGGCGAGCGCCTCGGCCAGGCCCGCTGCACTGTCTTCGACGGCGTCCCGGCGGTTGGTCCAGGCATCCGTGACGGCGTTGAGCACCTCACGGAACGCCGGATGCCCCGGCATCGGCGTGGGCGGCGAATAGGTGCCGGCGAAGAAGGGCCGGCCGGCCGGGGTGACGAACACATTCAGCGGCCAGCCGAGGTTCTGGGTGAACGCGCCGGCCGCGGCGAGGTAGCTGGCATCGACATCCGGATGCTCCTCCCGGTCGACCTTGACGCTCACGAAATGCTCGTTGAGATAGGCGGCCAGCGCCGGATCGCTGAAGCTCTCGCGGGCCATCACATGGCACCAGTGGCAGGTGGCGTAGCCGATCGACACCAGGACCGGCACGTCGCGCCGGCGGGCCTCGGCGAAGGCGGCCGCACCCCACGGATGCCAGTCGACCGGGTTCTCGGCGTGCGAGCGCAGGTACGGGCTGATGGCGTCGGCGAGGCGATTCGGCATGGCTCCATTGTGACCCGGCAACCTCCGTTCCGGCTGGTCGCGGCGATATCCGAACGCCGGCGGGCACCGCACTTCTGGACGCGGAGAGGGTTGCCGAGTCGGAGGGCTGCTGTGAGACTGGATGCGACGAAGGGGCACGATTGATCTGTGGGCGCTGCTGCTGGGCATTGGCACGATTGCCCTGGTCGCCGTCGCCGTTCTCCTGGTTTCGGCTCGCTCTTTCGCACCCCGATGTCTGGCACCGGATGCGCGCTCTGGGTGCTGATCATCCTGGCCTTCCCGATCCTGGGCGCCTTCGTCTGGCTGTCCTGGGGCCAGGACCCGTTTCGCCGCCGGATCGGCGCTCCGACCGGTCACCCACCAGTACCCGCGCCCGAACGGCCTCGCCGCTGACCGGGCATCCGCCCATCGGCCTATGAGCACCCGCCGCCGTCCCGTGACCGTCTGCGCGACATGACCGAACGCACGATGACCCCCGTCGAGGCGGCGGCACTCCTCGAGGTTGCGGTCGATGCCGAGCTGGAGCAGGTGGAGCGGGCGTTCCGGTACCAGGCCCAGCGCTCGCATCCCGACCTGTTGACCGCCGCAACACCCGCCGAGTTGGCCGCGGCGGCCGCCCGGTTCGACAGGTTCACCCAGGCCCGGGCCGTGCTGCGTGAGGTCGAGGCCGAGCGGATGCGCCGCTCCCCCGGATCCGCCGGACCCCGGCCGACCGGCGAAGGGGCGGGCTCCGGCTCGAGTTTCGGCTCGGGCGGGGAGTGGGCCGGGACCGGCCGGGGACCTGCCACGGGTACGCCGCCGGGCTGGGCGGCCGACGAGCCGTACCAGCCGGTGCAGCCCGCCGGTCCATGGCTGTTCTGGGTGTGGACGGCGCTGTACGCGCTGGCTGCCACGATCTCGGTCATCGGCGGGCCGCTGCCCCAGTCCCAGGCGGACCTGTGGCTGCGGCTGGTGCCGCTGGGGCTGGCATCCGTCGCCTTCGCCCGCACCGGACGCACCGTCTTTTTGGTGATCGTGTTGATCCTGGGCACCGCGACGGCAGTGCTCACCGTGGTGTTCGCCTCGTTCGGTCCCCTCGTGGCGCTGCAGCTGCTCATCGCGCCGGTGCTGGGCCTGGTGGCCCTCGGCCGGCCCAAGCAGCTCCGGCGCCGGTCGTCCGCCCCGCCCCGCACCGCCGGCTGACCGTCCCCACGGCGCCCGAGCACCCGCATGCGCTCGAAGGACGACCTCGCGAAAGCGGCCATGTGGTCACTTCGCCCCGGCCGAGGCAACCACACGGCCGCTCTCGCGGATGGACGACCTCGCGAAAGCGACGTTCTGGCTACCTCAGCCGAGCCAGGCAACCACAGGGCCGCTCTCGCGGGCGCTGCAGGGTGGGATCAGGCCAGGGCCCGCTCCACGAGCGCGCGGCGGCGTTGCACCCGGGTCCAGATCACGAAGCCGGTGATGGTGAATGCGCCATAAAAGAGGTAAAGGATCGCGGAGGCGTAGTAACCGGCGCTGATCAGCAGGGGCACGCCGACGATGTCCACGGCCACCCAGATCAGCCAGAATTCCGTCCAACCGCGGGCCATGCCGTAGGTGGCCAGCAGCGACCCGGTGAAGATCCAGGCGTCGGCCCAGACTGGTTCGAACGAGCCCAGCGCCCGGAAGATCGGGGTGAGCACTAGCGTGCCGGCGACGAGGCCGATGCCCAGGCCCACCCGCGCCCTGGTGCCGGCCCAGTGCGGGGCGACGGCGACGGTGCCGACCGAGCGGCTGCGCGACCACTGCACCCAGCCGTAGATCGAGACGATGATGAACATCACCTGCCGGCCGGCTTGACCGAGCAGGTTCACCGGGTTGGGTGTGCCGAAGACGGCGCCGAGGAACACCGTGAACAGCAGGGCGTTGCCGACGATGCCCACCGGCCAGGCCCAGATCTTGCGGCGCATCCCGCCGACGGCGCTGGCGATGCCGAAGACGTTGCCGATGATCTCGCGCCAGAGAATGGTCTGGCTGCCGATCTGCAGCTGGGCGTCAAAGAGCCAATCGATCAGGGACACAGGACACTTCTCTCCCGGATGGGTCGCATCCGTGCACGTCCCAATGTAAGGCGTTTGCGCGCGGGTCTATTCCGCGGCCGCCCGGAGCGTCACCAGACGATGGCGGCCGAATCAGCCGAGAGGTTGGCCGGCAGGCTGGCCCGCACCAGCGGCAGCCCGCGGTGAATCGCCTGATCGATGCGCTCGTTGAGCTCGGCGTTGGTCACCCGGTAGTCGGTGAAGTCGGAGTCCTTGGCGTACACCCCCAACGGCAGGGTGAGCGCCTGGAAGAAGCTGAACAACGGCCGGAACTGGTGCTCGAGGATCAGCGCGTGCCGGTCGCTGCCACCGGTCGCGGCCAGCAGCACCGGCTTGTCCACGAGCGAGTACTGCTCGACGAAGTCGAAGACGTGCTTGAAGAGTCCGGTGAAGGAGGCCCGGTACACCGGCGACGCCACGATGAGCAGGTCGGCGCCCTCGATGCGTCGCAGGTCGTCCTCGGCCGCGGCGGAGAGCTCGTCCCGGCGAAGCGCCCCGCTGAACTCGCGGCCGACCCGGCTCAGCTCGATCAGGTGCACGTGGATCGAGAGCTCGCGTTCGAGCGCGTCGAGGATCGCCCGCACCAGGGCGGTGGTCTTCGAGGGAGCGTGCAGGCTGCCGGAAACGGCGACGACGTTCAGGGTGTACGACATGTTCCGACGCTAAATGCCGCCGCCGGATGCCGCCAGCCGCGCTGACACACGGCGTAAGACGCGAGCCGGTGCGCATCCGCCGCCCGCGAAGCAACGCGTGCGTGCCGAGTTGCCGCAAAGTGTCCCTTCGGACGCTGCACAGGGGCACTTTCTCGCAAGTGGGCGCAGGGTCATCCGCTGAGATGCCGCAAACGGCCGCCTCCGACGAGCATAAGGGGCCGTTTGCGGCACGTCAGCGGAGCCCGGTGAGGCTAGTTGACCTCGTTGGGGTGCGCGCTGACGCGGCCGCCGCGCTCGAGCGCCGAGATGGTGGCGAGCTCGGTGTGGCTGAGTTCGAAGTCGAAGACGTCGAAGTTCTCTGCCATCCGCTCGCGGCGGTTGGACTTGGGGAAGACGATGTTGCCGGTCTGCAGGTGCCAGCGGATGATCACCTGGGCGGGCGTCTTGCCGTGCGCCTCGGCCGCGGTAGTGACCACGCCCTCATCGAGCAACGGGTACTTGCCCTGGCCGAGCGGGCCCCAGGCCTCGATGTGGATGCCGTGCTCGCGGGCGAACGCCGTGATCTCGGTCTGCTGGTAGGCGGGGTGCAGCTCGATCTGGTTGACCGCCGGCACGACGTCGGTCTCGGTGATCAGTCGCTCCAGGTGCGGCACGAGGAAGTTCGAGACGCCGATGGAGCGGGCCCGGCCGGACTCGCGGATCTTCGCGAGCGTCTTCCAGCTCTCCACGAACTTGTCGTTCGCCGGTGCCGGCCAGTGGATGAGGTACAGGTCGACGTAGTCCAGGCCGAGCTTCTCCAGGCTCTCATCGAACGCATCCAGCGCCGACTGGGTGCCCTGCTTGTCGTTCCACAGCTTCGTGGTCACGAACAGTTCCGAGCGGTCGATACCTGACGACGCCAGCGCCTGCCCGACACCCTCCTCGTTGCCGTAGACGGCGGCGGTGTCGATGTGCCGGTAGCCCACCTCGAGGGCGTCGGTGACGATGCGGGTGGTCTCGGTCGGATCGACCTTGAAGACCCCGAAGCCGAGCTGCGGGATGGTGTGGCCGTCGTTCAGGGTGATGGTGGGTACGGAATTCGTCATCCACTGAGCCTAGGGAACCGCCACCGCCCGCGCACGTCACGCACGCCGAGAGCGTAATCAGCGCGCTCTCCGGGGCTGACTGTTGCGACTCAGTGGTAGCGGCGGCCTTCGTCGCGGCGGAAGAGCAGCAGGGCCAGGGCGAAGGTGCCCGCGGTCCAGACCAGGATGCCGATCCACACCCACGGCTCCAGCTCGCCGCCCTGCACGGCCCAGATCACGAACTCCCGGGCCTGCCGCGACGGCAGGAACATCGACAGGGTGTCGAGCCAGTCCGCGAAGAGGTACGGCGGCAGAAACAACCCACCCGCGAACGCCAGGCCGAACATCACGATCTGCACCACGGCGATCGCGGCCTTGGACGACATCGAGTAGCCGATCGAGATGCCGATGAACATGAACGGCAGCGCCGAGATGCCCAGCGCCACGATCCCCGCGAGAACGCCCAGTATGGATGCCTCCGCCGCGGTGAACAGAGCGCCGATCGCGATCACCGGCAGGATCGACGCAAGGCCCATCAGCCCGGTCGAGCAGATCTGCCCGAGCACGCGGGAGACGCCCGGTACCGGCAAGGTGCGCAGGTACGGGTCCCACGGCTGCTCCCGGTTGGCCGAGATGTTCAGGCCGAAGCTGAAGAGCGAGTTCGACATCAAGGCGAACACGCTCAGCGCGATCACCGCCTGGGTGGCGAACTCCGGGTTGTCGGCGATGGCGCGTTGCGGCACCACGAAGAACAGCAGCGACAGCCCGGGAAACACGAGTGACCCGATCAGGGCGGCCGGGATGCGGAACGTCTCGACGAGGATGATGCGGGCGTGCAGCAGCGTGAGGGCAAGGATGCCCGTACGGCCGCCCAGAACCGGGGTGCGGCCGGGCGTGCCGGGAGTGGCGCCGACCGGAGCGGGGATGTGGGTGCTCATCGGTTCATCTCCTTCTGGGCGGTGGGGGCATCCGTCGCCCCGGTGAGGGTGAGGAACGCCTCTTCGAGGGTGGCGCCACGAACGGTGAGGCCGGAGAACGGAATGCCGGAGCGCACGAGTTCCACGATCAGCCGGTCGCTGTCGCTCGCGTAGAAGGTGGTCGCGCCGTCGTCGGCCTGCTCGTGGCCCACCACTCCGGGCAGCCCGTTGACCCGGTCTGGCTGGTCGGTGACCAGGCGCACCTGACGCAGCGAGACCTGGTTGATCACGGCGGTCACGGTGTCGTCGGCGATCACCCGGCCGTGCCCCATCACCACCACCCGTTCGGCGAGCGCCTCGATCTCCTCGAGGTAGTGGCTGGTCACCACCACGGTGGCGCCGCGCTCGTGCTGGCGTCGCACGGCGTCCCACAGGGTGCGGCGGGCATCCACGTCCAGGCCCGTGGTCGGTTCGTCCAGCAGCACCAGGCGCGGCTGCCCCACAAACGCGAGGGCCACACTGAGCCGGCGCTTCTGGCCGCCGGACAGGGCGCCGGTCTGCCGTTTCAGCAGCTCCGCCAACCCGAACTCCTCGGCCACGGCCGCGGTGGACAGCGGGGTCTCGAAGTGCCGGCCCACGAAGTCGATCACCTCACCCACCCGCAGCGTGGGCGGCAGCGCGGTCTCCTGCGGGGTGCCACCGAGCTTCTGGCGCATCCGGTAGTCGCCCGGCGACCCACCGAACAACGACACCGTGCCGCTGCTGGGCCTTCGCAGCCCCTGCAGCATGGTGAGCACGGTGGATTTGCCGGCGCCGTTGGGCCCGAGCAGGCCCAGGATGCTGCCCGAGTGGATGTCCAGGCTCACGTCGTCGACGGCGAGCACGTCGCCGAAACGCCGCGTCACGTGATCGAGCCGGGCGAGAACGCTCATGAGGATTCCCCTAACAGCCCGCGCAGGGCTTCTCGGTAGTCTTCGAACGCGCGCCGGCCGGTGCGCGACAGGGCCAGGTAGGTGACCGGGCTGCGGCCCTGGTGGGACTTGACGACGTCAACATAGCCCGCGTCCTCGAGCTTCCGCAGGTGGGTGGACAGGTTGCCGGCGGTCATACCGAGCAGCTCCTGCAGCCGGGGAAAGGCGATCTGGTCGCCCACCTCGAGGGTCGCCAGGGTGGCGGTGATCTTCAGCCGGGCGGATGCGTGGATCACCGGGTCGAGTTCGTCCATCAGCGGTTCCGGCGCAGGCGCGCGGCCATGACGGCGGCCGTGACGAGGAAGGCGCCACCACCGACGAGCGCAAAGACCAGGTCGTTGCCGGGCGACCCGGCGAAGGGGGCCGCCGCACCGACGACCAGCATGACCAGACCGAGGACCAGCTTCGATTTGTCCCGCCAGAGCGCGGCGCCACCGAGATAAATGGTGCCGCACATCAGCGCGAAGCCGGACGGGAAGAACAGGTTGGCGAGGTCGGTGGACATGCCGTGGCTGATCAGGGCGGTGCCGAGCAGCCCGAAGGCGGTGCCGCAGACCGACCAGGACAGCCCGTAGACGGCGCCGGAGAAGCTGGACATGCCGCGAACGCCGCGGTTGATGCGCAGGCCGATCACGGCGGAGGACACGATCGAGATCACCAGCAGCACGATGAACAGCGGCGTGGCCACGCCCGCGGGAATCGTGAACCACGGGTTGCCATCCACATCGCCCGACCAGAGGGCAAGGAAGCCAACGAACCAGGCGACCCCCCAGATGAAGTACAGCCAGACGACGGGCGCAATCTGTGAATCCGCCACCCGCCGCTGTTGTTCTTCGAGCATCGCGAGCATCTCGCGCGGGTCCCCAGGGGCTCATCGAGGGCGGTGACGGGCGTCCTGTTGTCATCCATGTCTACTTTGTAACACAAAGTAGTTTGCTCCACAACGGTTCGACCCGAAGTGGGGTACCCCCGCGACGCAATACTATGGAGGGCTAATGATTCCCGTGAAAATCACCTTCCCGCCCGAGTTGCCGATCAGCCAGCGCCGCGACGACATCGCGCGCGCCATCCGCGACAACCAGGTCGTGATCGTGGCGGGGTCGACCGGATCGGGGAAGACCACCCAGCTGCCCAAGATCTGCTTGGAGCTGGGCCGGGAGTCGATCGGCCACACCCAGCCGCGCCGGCTCGCCGCGCGCACGATCGCCGAGCGCATCGCCGAGGAGCTCGGCCAGGAGGTCGGCGAGCTCGTCGGCTACCAGGTGCGGTTCACCGACCGGGTCGGCGCGGACACCCGCATCAAGCTGATGACCGACGGCATCCTGCTCAACGAGATCCACCGCGACCGGATGCTGCGCAAGTACGACACCATCATCATCGACGAGGCGCACGAGCGCAGCCTCAACATCGACTTCCTGCTCGGCTATCTGCAGCAGCTGCTCCCCCAGCGCCCCGAGCTCAAGCTGATCATCACCAGCGCCACCATCGACCCGGCCAGCTTCGCCAAGCATTTCGCGGCCGCCGACGGCACCCCGGCGCCCATCATCGAGGTATCCGGCCGCACCTACCCTGTCGAGATCCGCTATCGCCCGCTGGTGGCCGAGGCCGCGATCGACGACGACGACGAGATCACGGATGCCGCGCCCAGCGTGGACCGCGACTACATCGAGGGCATCTCCGCCGCGCTCGACGAGCTCGAGCAGGAGTCCAACGGCGACGTGCTGGTGTTCCTCTCCGGCGAGACCGAGATCCGCGACGCGGCCGATGCCCTGCAGGGCAAGTTCGCTTCCCGCGACCGCACCAGCCCCACCGAGGTGCTGCCGCTGTACGGCCGGCTCTCGTCGGCCGACCAGCACAGGGTGTTCCAGCCCTCCACAGTGGCCGGCGTGCGGCGCCGCATCGTGCTGGCCACCAACGTGGCCGAGACCAGCCTCACCGTGCCGGGCATCCGCTACGTCATCGACGCCGGCACCGCCCGGATCAGCCGGTACAGCGTGCGCTCGAAGGTGCAGCGGCTGCCGATCGAGGCCATCGCGCAGGCCTCCGCCAACCAGCGCTCCGGCCGCAGCGGCCGCACCAGCGACGGCATCGCCATCCGGCTGTACAGCGAAGAGGACTTCACCCGGCGCCCGGAGTACACCGAGCCGGAGATCCTGCGCACCAACCTCGCCGCGGTGATCCTGCAGATGATCTCGCTGGGCCTGGGCGACATCGCGCAGTTCCCGTTCCTCACCCCGCCGGACTCCCGCAACATCAAGGACGGCCTCGACCTGCTCACCGAGCTCGGCGCGGTCAAGGCCACCGTGGCGCCCACGGGCACCCCCACCGAAGACCCGAGCCAGGCCGGCGGCCGCTCCAGTGGCCGCGATGGTGGCCGCGGGCGCGGCGGTCGTGGGCCGCAGGGCGGGCGGATGGCCGTCACGGCCGGAACGCACACCCTCACCAGGGTGGGCCAGCAGCTCGCCCAGTTGCCCATCGATCCCCGGTTCGGCCGCATGGTGATCGAGTCCAAGGTGCAGGGCACCAGCCGCGAGGTGATGGCCATCGTCGCCGGCCTCACCATCCAGGACGTGCGCGAGCGACCGCTGGAGCGCCGCGGGTCCGCCGACGAGAAGCACGCCCGGTTCGCGGACCCCACCAGCGATTTCCTGTCGCTGCTGAACCTCTGGAACTACCTGGAGAACCAGCAGAAGGAGCTCGGCTCGAGCGCTTTTCGGCGTTTGTGCAAGAACGAGTACCTCAACTACCTTCGGGTGCGCGAGTGGCAGGACGTCTACAAGCAGCTCCGCCAGCTGGCCAAGCCGCTCGGCCTGCACATCGGCGACCCCAGTGTGAACCCCGACGGTATCCACCGGTCGATGCTCTCCGGCCTGCTCTCGCACATCGGCCTGAAGGACGTGGCGAAGAAGGACTACATCGGCGCCCGGCAGCAGCGCTTCGTGCTGTTCCCCGGCTCTGCGCTGGCCAAGAAGCAGCCCAACGCCGTGATGAGCGCCGAGCTGGTGGAGACCAGCCGGCTATTCGCCCGGATGAACGCCGTCGTCGACCCGGCCTGGGCGGAACAGCTCGCCGGCGACCTCTGCAAGCGCAGCTACTCCGAGCCGCACTGGGAGAAGAAGCAGGGCGCCGTGGTCGCCTACGAGCGGGTCACCCTGTACGGGGTGCCGATTGTGCCGCGCCGCCGCGTGCAGTTCTCCCGCGTGGACCCGGCCTACGCCCGCGAGCTGTTCATCCGGCACGCCCTCGTCGACGGCGAGTGGGACCTGGACCGGGTCGACCAGCGGGTCACCGCGTTCGACCGCGCCAACACCGCGCTCCGCAAGGAGCTCGCCGAGCTCGAGGAGCGCACCCGGCGCCGCGACATCCTCTTCGACGACGAGGCCGTCTTCGAGTTCTACCACCGCCGCATCCCCGCCGACGTGCACAGCACCCGCACCTTCGAAACCTGGTGGCGCGTCGCCCGCGCCGAGACGCCGGACCTGCTCACCATGACCGCCGAGGCGCTCGTACCCGAGGATGCGCCGGAGATCGACGAATCGCTCTTCCCGCCGGCCTGGCAGCAGCGGGACCAGCGTTTTGCACTGAGTTACCGGTTCGAGCCCGGCGAGGAGGACGACGGCGTGACCGTGCAGGTACCCCTCGCGCTCCTCGCCCGGGTCTCCCCCACCGGCTTCGACTGGCAGGTGCCGGGCCTCCGCGCCGACCTGGTCACCTCGCTGATCAAGTCGCTGCCCAAGGCCATCCGCCGCAATGTGGTGCCCGCCGCCGACTGGGCCGTGCGCCTCCTCGCCGAGCTGCCCCCCGCCCCCGGCGTGGTTCGATCCTCGGTCGAGCTTGTCGAGACCCCGGGACATGCCTCGAATCGCGACCAGGACGCCGACCCCTCCTTCGCCGAAACCCTCGCCGCCCTCATCCAGCGCCTCACCTACGTGCCCGTCACCGTGCGCGACTTCGCCCTCTCCAGGGTGCCCGCGCACCTGCGGATGACCTTCAGGGTCGTCGACGAGCGCGGCCGCTCCGTCGCCTCCGGCAAGGACCTCACCGAGCTCCAGCGGCGCCTGGGCAATAAGGTGCGCGAGTCCGTGGCCAAGGCCTCGGCCGCCACACCCAAGAACGCCATCGAACGCAGCGGCCTCACCACCTGGGACTTCATCGAACTGCCCCGGTTCATCGACACCAAGCAGGGTGACAACACCATTCGCGGCTACCCCACCCTGATCGACGACGGCACGTCAGTGAGCATCCGCATGATGAGCACCGCCGAGGAGCAGGCCCGCACCCTGCCCGGCGGGGTGCGCCGGCTGCTGCTGTTGGCGACCGCGTCGCCGGTGGCGTACGTGCAGCAGCACCTCAAGGGCGGCGAGAAGCTCTCGCTGGCCACCAGCCCCTACCGCTCCACCCAGGCCCTGTTCGACGACTGCCTCGCGGCCGCCGTCGACGACGTGCTCTACAGGGTGCGGCCCGACGGCCAGGTCTTCATGAAGGCCGAGTTCGACACCATCCGCGACAGGGTCTCCGGCGTGGTGATGGACTCGATGTTCGAGACCGTCGGGCTCGTCGCCCGCATCCTCACGGCGTCCCGCGCCGCGGACAAAGCGCTCAAGGCCTCCACCAGCATGGCCCTGCTTGCCGCGCTCACGGATGCCCGCGAGCAGCTGAACGGGCTGGTCTACCCCGGTTTTGTCAGCGCAACCGGCCTGGCCCAGCTGCGGCATCTGCCGCGCTACCTCGGCGGCATCAGCGCGCGCATCGACAAGCTGCTGGACAACCCCAACCGCGACAGGGTCTGGATGAACGAGGTGCAGTCCGCCACGGCCCGCTTCGCGGACGCAGGCGGACGCATCCCGTTGCCCGCCGACTCAGCGGCCAACCTGGTTCGGGCGAGATGGATGATCGAGGAGTTGCGCATCAGTCTCTTCGCCCAGGAGCTGCGCGCGGCGGAGTCGGTCTCCCTCCAGCGCATCCAGAAGGTCCTCGCCTCCTAACGCCGTCTCGCAGTCGCACCCCACCGTCGGTCGAGCTTGTCGAGACCCCGCGACGCCCACGCGTCCCGCGCCATCCGCCGGTCGAGCTTGTCGAGACCTGGTGACAATACCTGCGTTCAGACTCCAGCTCACGGGATCTCGACAAGCTCGATCAGCGAGGCGGGGCGTTCCACAGACAAGCTCGTTCAGCGAGGCGGGCCGTCGCAAGCCGCGTGGTCGTCGGGGTGGGCGAGGGCCCGGGCGATGTCGGTGAGCGAAAGCACCTGGGCGGGCGTCAGCCGGTCGAAGACCAGGCGGCGCACCTGGGCCACGTGGCCGGGCGCGGCCGCCACGAGTTTGGCCAGACCCGACTCCGTCAGGGTGGCCAGCACGGCACGGCGGTCATCCGGCGCCATCTCGCGGGTGACGTAACCCGCCGCCTCCAGGCGCGCCACGATGCGCGACAGCCGCGATTGCGAGGTGCTGGCCGATGCCGCGAGCTCGCTCATGCGCATGCAGTGGTCGTCCCGTTCCGAGAGCATCACCAGCACCATGTAGTCCGCCATCGCGAGGTCAGCATCCCGCTGGAGCTGCGATTCCAAAGCCGCGGGCAGCAGGAAGAGCACCTCCGCCAAGGCCTTCCATGCGGTCAGCTCCTCAGCGTTCAACCATTCCGGTTCGTCCATCCGCCCACTCTACCCAGATTTACTTGACGCCGAAAGTAGTTCACGCTAGTTTATTTGACACAGCAACTACTTCCCCCGCAACAACCGTCGTTCGGCGCTTCCGGCCCGACGCCAACCCTGGAGTTCCCATGAATATCGCCATCTGGATCATCACCGTCGTCATCGTCGTCGCCTTCATCGGTGCCGGCCTCATGAAGGTCGCACAACCGCGCGCCAAGCTGGCCGCCAACGGCATGGCGTGGACCAACGACTACTCGGATGCCGGCGTCAAGCTCGTCGGTCTCGCCGAGCTGCTCGGCGGCCTCGGCCTGATCCTGCCCGCGGTCACCGGCATCGCCCCGATCCTGGTGCCGATCGCCGCGGCCGGCCTGACCGTGATCATGATCGGTGCCGTGGTTTGGCATGTGCGTGCCGGCGACGGCGCCAAGGAGACCATGCCCAGCGTGATCCTCGGTATCCTCGCTCTCGTCGTGGCCATCACCCGCTTCGGCCCCTACGCTTTTTAGCCCGCGACCTGTGAGAAAGGCCCCAGAATCGTCGAGATTCTGGGGCCTTTCTCACGGTTCGGGGAGGCTAGAGCACCTTGGAGAGGAACGCCTGGGTGCGGGCGTGCCGCGGGTTGGCCAGGACCTCCGACGGGAGACCGGACTCGACCACGACACCGGCGTCCATGAAGACCAGGGAGTCGGCGACCTCGCGGGCAAAGCCCATCTCGTGGGTCACCACGATCATGGTCATGCCTTCCTTGGCCAGGCCCTTCATCACGTCGAGCACCTCGCCGACGAGCTCCGGGTCCAGCGCGCTGGTGGGCTCGTCGAAGAGCATCAGCTTGGGCTCCATCGCCAGCGCCCTGGCGATCGCCACCCGCTGCTGCTGGCCACCGGAGAGGTGCGCGGGGTAGTAGTCGGCGCGGTCGGCCAGGCCCACCCGGGCCAGCAGGTCGCGCGCGGTCGACTCCACCTTCGCCTTGGGCAGTCCCTTGACCCGCAGCGGCGCTTCCATCACGTTCTGCAGCGCAGTCATGTGCGGGAACAGGTTGAACCGCTGGAACACCATGCCGATGTCCCGGCGCTGCTTCGATGCTTCCTTGGGCGCCATCTCGTAAAGCTTGCCGTTGGACTCGCGGTAGCCGATCAGCTCACCGTCCACGCTCAGCCGACCGGCCGAAAGCACCTCGAGGTGGTTGATGCAGCGCAGGAACGTGGACTTGCCCGAACCACTCGGCCCGACCAGGCACATCACCTCGCCGCGCTTGACCTCGAGGGTAATGCCCTTGAGCACCTCATTCGAGCCGAAGCTCTTGGTGACCTGCTCGGCCAGCACCATCGGCACGTCAACGGTTGTCGCGGGCCCCACTGTCGTCGCGCTCATCGTGCTCCTCCGTCGCCGATCGTGCCCGACGCATCCGTCTTCGGCGGCAGCACCACGGTGGGCTGGCCCGACCCGATCACGGGTACCACACCGGTGATCGCGCCCGTGCTGGGCGCCGGGTCGCTCTTGTCGGTCTGCCGGTCGCCCACTCCGCGGGAGAAGCGCTTCTCGAGGAAGTACTGGCCGACCATCAGGATCGAGGTGAAGAACAGATACCAGATCGACGCGACGATCAGCAGTGGGATCGGGTTGAAGGTCTCCGCCGAGATGTCTCGCGACCTCGTGAACAGTTCCAGGCTGAACGGCACCGCCGTGACCAGGGAGGTGGTCTTCAGCATCGAGATGACCTCATTGCCGGTCGGCGGGATGATCACCCGCATCGACTGCGGCAGGATGACCCTGGTCATCGTCTGCGACCAGCTCATACCGAGAGCGATCGAGGCCTCTTCCTGGCCCTTGTCGACCGAGAGCAGGCCGGCGCGCACGATCTCGGCCATGTACGCGGCTTCGTTCAACGCCAGCCCGATGATGGCCAGGGTGAAGGTGTTCAGTGCTGCGTTGGTGCTGAACGAGACCCAGGGGTCCATGAAGGGAATACCGATATCGATGCTCGTGTAGATCAGCGAGATCAGGCCCCAGATGGTCAGCTGCACGTAAACCGGGGTGCCGCGGAAGATCCACAGGTAGAACCAGGCCACGCTCTTGACCACCGGGTTGGGTGAGAGCCGCATCACGGCCAGGATCACGCCGAGGATGATCGCGATCACCATCGAGAACACCGTCAGCTGGATCGTCACCAGGGCGGCCATCGAGATGCGCCGGTCGAAGAGGTACTTGCCCACCGCCGGCCAGTCGTACGCCGGGCGGAACGCCGCGTCGATGACGAAAAGAGCGAAGATCGCCATAAGCAACACGGCGAACACCACACGCCACGGGTGTCGCAGCCGGATGGCCTTGATCGGCTCCGAGGTGGATACGGCGTCTCGCGGCGGCGGGCTCGAGCCCGCCGCCGGGCCGGACGGGTGCGTGGTACTCATGGGTTATCCGTTCGCGCCTGCGTTGATTGTGATTTCATCGATGCCGCCGTCGGCAACGCCCCACTCGTCGAGGATCGCCTGATAGCTGCCGTCGTCGACCATGGACTGCAGCGCGGCCTGCACGGCCACGGTGAGCTCGGAGCCCTTGGCCACGACCATGCCGTACGGGGCCACATCGAAGGTCTCGCCGGCCAGCTGCAGCTTGCCGTCGGTCTGGGAGATCGCGTACAGGGTGACCGGGGAGTCGGCACTGAGCGCGTCGGCCTGGCCGAGCACGACCGCGTTGGTCGCGGCATCCTGGGTGTCGAACTTGAGCTTGTCGATCGGGGGCTTGCCGGCGGCCACGCAGGCGTCGCTCTTGGCGGGCACCTCGTCGGTGTCCTCGAAGGTGGTGGCCTGCACGGCGACCTTCAGGCCGCAGGCGTTGTTGGGGTCGACATCCTTACCCGCCGCAGAGGCCCACTGGATGCCCGCGGTGTAGTAGTTGACGAAGTCGACCTGCTGCTGCCGCTCGACGGTGTCGGTGAACGAGGACGAACCGATGTCGGCCTTGCCGCCGGTGACGCTCGGGATGATGTTGTCGAACTTGGCGACCTGGAACTCCGGCTCGAGGCCGAGCTTGGCGGCGATGCCACTGGCGATTTCCACACCCCAGCCGATCGGCTCGCCGGCCTCGTTCTTGAACTCGTTCGGCGCGTAGGTCGGGTCGGTGCCGATGACGAGGGTGCCGGTGTCGGCGACCTCGGCGGGCACCAGGGCTGCGGCCGCGTCGTCGACCTCGAGCGTGGGAGCGCTGCTGGCGTCGGAGCCGCTGGTCGCGGGCGTCGAGTTGTCAACGCAGCCGGTCAGCATCAGCGCGGCGGCGGCGGCGAGGGCGGGAAGTACGTATCTAGCGCGCATGGCACGACCTTCTTCATTGGGGCGTCGAGGTGTCGGATCGACTGAATGGCAGTGGACGGTACGACTGCTGTGAGCCTAATACACCCCTGCGCTGGGGGAACGGCCTGGCGATATCGGTTCGGGAACAGCCCAAACGACGCCTGTCAAGGCTAGTGGGTCCTGCGCAGTGGCACTCCGGCGGAGTCGTCGATGCCCCAGGTCAGCGAAAACTTAGGGGATCAGCCGTTCGCGGCTGCGTTGATCGTGATCTCGTCCACGCCACCGTCCGTGACACCCCAGGCATCGAGGATGGCCGTGTAGCTGCCGTCATCCACCATCGACTGCAGGGCGGACTGCACGGCGGCGGTGAGTTCGGAACCCTTGGCGACGACCATGCCGTACGGGGCCTCATCGAAGGTGTCGCCGGCCGGCTGCAACTTGTCGCCGGTCTGGGCGATCGCGTACAGCGAGACCGGGGAGTCGGCGCTGAGTGCGTCGGCCTGGCCGAGCACGACAGCGTTGGCGACGTCGGCCTGGGTGTCGAACTTCAGCTTGTCGATCGGCGGCTTGCCGGCGGCAACGCAGGCCTCGCTCTTGGCGGGCACCTCATCGGTGTCCTCGAAGGTGGCGGTCTGCACGGCCACCTTCAGGCCGCAGGCGTTGTCAGGGTCGACGTCAGTGCCCGTCACCGACGCCCACTGGATGCCGGCGTTGTAGTAGTTGACGAAGTCGACCTGCTCCGCGCGCTCCGGGGTGTAGGTGAACGAGGATGCTCCGATGTCGGCCTTGCCGCCGGCCACGCTCGGGATGATGTTGTCGAACTTCGCGACCTGGAACGTCGGCGTCAGGCCGAGCTTGGCGGCGATACCGGCGGCGAGCTCGATGTCCCAGCCGATCGGGTCGCCGGCCTCGTTCTTGAACTCGTTCGGCGCGTAGGTCGGTTCGGTTCCGATGAGCAGGGTGCCACGATCAGCCACCGCGGCCGGGACCAGTGCCGCTGCCGCGTCGTCTTTCGTGATCGCAGCGGCATTGCCCTCGGGTGACCCGGACTCCGCCGGAGTCGAATTGTCGACGCATCCGGTGAGCATCAGTGCCGCCACGGCAGCGAGGGCGGGGAATACGTATCTAGCGCGCATGGCACAACCTTTTCCTGGGTCTCGACGCTTCACAGGATCGAGTCGACTGAGCGCTCCGTGGATTGTACGACTGGGGTGAACCTGAAACACCCCTGCGCTGGGGTACGGCTCGTACGATCTCGGCTTCGAAATCAGTCGAAACGGAGGCAGGTCAAGGTTACCGTGCTCCGGACAGCCCGTGCTCCAGGCTGCCCTCGCTCCCAGTCGCCCTCGCTACCGTCCGCGATTACTTCGCGGCGTCGGCGGCCAACGCGGCCACCGAGAGCTGGGCGACGTAGTCGTCGATGCCCCAGGTGAGCGAGAGACCAGTGGGCGGGGAGACCGAGGCGACGAAGGCCGCGCCGACCGGCGACGCCACTGCCTTGTTCTGCACCTGCGGCATGACCTGCGCGTAGCCGGCGTTCAGGAACGCGTCGGATTCCTCCTGGGTGGCGGCGAAGTTGACGATCACGTCGCTGGTGAGCTTGTCGAGCTGCTCGTAGCTGATCGTGTAGAAGAAGTCGGACTCGCCGTTGGCGAGTTCGGCGACGCTGGGGGCGCTCTCAAAGCCGAGCTCGGTGGCGAAGGTCACGCGCGGGTCAGCATCCGTGTAGACGTAGAACACGCCGGCGGTGTCGGAGGTCAGGGCGACGGTCTTGCCGTCGAACTCCGGATGCGCCGCGGCCTTCTCGGCGATCGTGTCGTCGATGTCGGCGAGCAGGGTGGTGGCCTCGTCGGACTTGCCCAGGGCCGTGCCGGTGATCTCGATCAGCTCGCGCCAGTCGGTGGACCAGGGCTCGTCGGGGTAGGCCACGACCGGGGCGATGTCGCTGAGCAGTTCGTACTGTTCCTCGGTGATGCCGGAGTACGCGGCGAGGATCACGTCGGGCGCGGCGGCCGCGATCTCCTCGTAGGGGGGTTCGGTGGAGTCGGAGAGCACGGTGGGAACGTCTGCGTCCTGCTCGTCCAGGGCGTCGGCGATCCACGGCAGCACACCGTTCTCGTCGCCGCCGTAGGCCTGGAAGGGGATGGCGACGGGCACGACGCCCAGGGCGATGGCGTCGTCGGCGCTACCCCAGCCCCAGGTGACCACGCGGGTGGGCTCGGCGTCGATGGTGGTCTCACCGAAGGCGTGCTCGATGGTGACGGGGAACGCGCCGCCGGCCGCGGCATCCGAACCGGCGTCGCCGTCGGAGTCGGAGGCGGAGCATCCGCTGAGCGTGAGGGCGGCGATGGCCGCGGTGGCGGCGAGCACGGTGGTCAGACGTCTGGGCACAGGTAACTCCGGTTCTGAGGGGCGGAAATGACCGCCGATGTTTAGGGTAGCCTCACCTAATATAGCGGGTCAGACGCTTCCGTGGAACCGTCCGATGGGCACAACCAGGGGTGAGCCGCAGACCGGGTCGGCGATGACGTGGGCGGTGAGCCCGAAGGCCTCGAGCACGACCGCCTCGGTGAGCACTTCGGCCGGGGGGCCCTCGGCGATGATGCGCCCGTGCCGCATGACGACAAGCCTGTCGGCGTATCGGGCGGCCAGGTTCAGATCGTGCAGCACCATCACCACCGTGGTGCCCTGCTCGTGGTTGAGCTCGTGCAGCAGGTCGAGCACCTCCACCTGGTGGGTGACGTCGAGGAAGGTGGTGGGTTCGTCCAGCAGCAGGATGTCGGGTTTCTGCGCGAGCGCCATGGCGATCCAGACGCGTTGACGCTGCCCGCCGGAGAGTTCCTCCATGCGCCGGGAGGCCAGCTCGAGGGTCTGGGTGGCGGCCATGGCCTGGGCGACGATGGCGTCGTCGGTGCTCGACCAGTGCCGGAACCAGCCCTGGTGCGGGTACCGGCCGCGGCCGACGAGGTCGGCCACGCCGATGCCCTCCGGGGCGATGGGCTGCTGGGGCAGCAGGCCCACGACGGTGGCGACCTGACGGCTGGGCAGGCCGGCGATGTTCCGACCGTCGAGGGTGACGGTGCCGGCCTGCGGCGGCAGCAGCCGGGCGAGGCCGCGCAGCAGCGTGGACTTGCCGGACGCGTTGGCGCCGACGATCACGGTGATCGCGCCGGGTTCGATGGCGAGGTCGAGGTTGTCGACGATGCGGGTGCCGTCGTAGCCGAGGCTGAGGCCGGTGGCGGTGAGGGCGTGGCGAGCGGATGCGGCCGACTCGGCGGCGTGCGGGGCGGCGGGCTGAGCGATGGGCTGGCCGGTGGGCTGGGGCATCAGGCGCCCTTTCCGATTCGGTTCTGGGTGGCGAGCAGCCAGAGCAGGTAGGGGGCGCCGATCGCGCCGGTGATGATGCCGGCCGGCAGTTCGAGTGAGCCCGGCAGCAGGTGCTGGGCGGTGAAGTCCGCGACGGTGGTGATCAGCACGCCGATCAGGGCCGCCGGTAGCAGGGCCAGACTGCCGGTGCCGACGAGGCGTCGGGCGATGGGTGCCGAGACGAAGGCGATGAACGCGAGCGGACCCACGAACGCGGTGGCGAGGGCCGCGAGGGCCACGGCCGTTACGAGCAGGGCCAGCCGGGAGCGTTCGGCGCGCACGCCGAGGCTGCTGGCGGTGTCGTCGCCCAGCTGCAGCATCCGCATCCGCCCGGCGAGCAGCCCGATGGCCGGCAGCAGCACCGCCAGGAACCCGGCGAGGACCGCGATCTCGGACCAGCGGGCGCCGCTGACGCTGCCGACCAGCCAGGTGAGGGCGTCCTGCGCGTTGCGGAGGTCGGCTCGGGAGAGCAGGTAGCCGAGCAGGCCCTGCACCATGAACGCGACGCCCACACCGATGAGCACGAACCTGTAGCCGACGACGCCGCCGCGCCAGGCGAGCAGGTAGATGGCGGCGGCCACGACCATGGCGCCGGCGAACGCCATGAACGAGGTGGCGACACTGCCCAGGCCCAGCACGAGCATGCCGAACACGGCCGCGGCGCTGGCACCACCGGTGACGCCGATGATGTCGGGGCTGGCCAGGGGGTTGCGTAGCACCGTCTGGAACAGCCCGCCGGAGATCGCGAAGGCCACGCCGACGAGGACCGCCAGGGTCAGCCGAGGCAGCCGCAGCTTGAACACTATGAAGTTCTCGCTGCTGGACCCCTGGCCCACCAGGGTGCGCAGCAGGTCGGGCACGCTGAGGTTGTATGCGCCCACCATCAGGCTCATCGCGGCGACCAGCAGTACCAGCACGGCCAGGACCAGCACGATGCGGCGTTCCCGGCGGTGCCGCAGGGTGCGGGCCAGCGCGAGCGGGGCGGCATCCGCTACGGCCCGGGTGGATGTCGTCACGGTGGCGCTCACAGACCGGCCAGCTTCACGCGGCGCACCAGGGCGATGAGCATCGGGGCGCCGAGGAACGCGACGACCAGGCCGGCCTCGATCTCGCCGGGCCGGGCGATGACCCGGCCGAGCACATCGGCGGCCAGCAACAGCACCGGGCCGAGCACCGCGGAGTAGAGCAGGATCCAGCGGTAGTCCGGGCCGGTGAAACGGCGGGCGATGTGCGGCACGGCCAGGCCCACGAACACGATCGGTCCGGCCATGGCGGTGGCGGAGCCGCAAAGCAGCACCACGGCGACGGCGCAGACGATGCGGGCCGCTACGAGGTTCTGGCCGAGCCCGCGGGCCAGGTCGTCGCCCAGGGCGAGCGCGTTGAGCATCCGCCCGGCCAGCAGGCAGAGCAGCACCCCGAGGCCGATGAACGGGGCCAGCTGCAGGGTGGAGCCGAGGTCGCGGGCCACGAGGGAGCCGGCCGACCAGAACCGGTACTTGTCGAAGGCGGCCGGGTCGCTGAGCAGCACGATGGTGATCAGCGAGGTGAGTGAGGCTGTGAGCGCGGTGCCGGCCAGCGCCAGTTTGACCGGGGTGGCGCCCTCGCGGCCGAGCGAGCCGACCACGTAGACGATCACGGCAGCCACGAACGCGCCGGCGAAGGCGAACCAGACGTAGCCGAGCGCCGAGGTGACGCCGAACCAGGCGATTCCGGCGACGACGAAGAGCGAGGCGCCGGCGTTGACGCCGAGAAGGCCGGGGTCGGCGAGCGGGTTGCGGGTGATGCCCTGCATGAGGGCGCCGGCCAGGCCCAGTGCGAGGCCGGCGAGTAGGCCGATGGCGGTGCGTGGCACCCGCAGGTCGAGCACCACGGTGTGGTCGGTGATGCCGAGGTCGGGGCGCAGCAGCGCCTCGAGCACGGTGCCCAGCGGGATCGACCGGCTGCCCACCACGAGGGAGGCGGCCACGGCGAGTGCCAACAGGAGCACGGCAATGCCCAGTCCGACGAGCTGACGGCGGCGCGGTACCCGCAGCTCGTTCCCGGCCGCGGGCACGACAGAGCCGCGGGCAGGCGCACCCGCCCCCGGAGCCGCTGAGGTAAGCATTACCTAAGTATGACAGCCTCGACCTGAGCAGTCACCGACGCTGGCAGTATGAACCCATGACCGTGCCCGTGCTGCGTTTCGCCGCCTTCACCGATCCGACCCTCACCCATGCGGCGGGCGGGGGAAATCCGGCCGGCATCGTGCTCGACGCGAGCGGCCTCGACGACGCGGCGATGCAGGCCGCCGCCGCCGAGGTCGGCTACGCCGAAACCGCGTTCATCACGGTGCCGGGGGTGGACGGCGATCCGCGCAGAAGCCGGCTGCGCTACTTCTCCCCCGTCGCCGAGGTGCCGTTCTGCGGGCACGCGACCATCGCCACGGCCGTGGCGCTGGCCGGCCGGGACGGTGTCGGCCCGTTCACGTTCGACACCAGCGTCGGCACCATCATCATCGAGACCCGCACCACGGATGCCGGCCTGGCCGCATCCTTCACCAGCGTTGAGCCCGAGGTGCGGGCCATCGCGCCCGAGGTGCTGACCGAACTGCTCGGGCTGCTCGGCGTCTCGGTTGCGGCGCTGCATCCGGAGTACCCGCCGTTGCAGGCCTTCGCGGGCAACTGGCATCCGGTGCTGGTCTTCGCCGATCAGGCCGGGTTCGACGCCTTCACCTTCGACCCGGCGGCCATGCGCCGTCTGATGGATGCCCAGGGCTGGGCGGGCACCGTCACCACCCTGTCGGTTCTGGGCGTCGGCGAGTTCGAGGCACGCAACCTGTTCCCGGTCGGCACTCTCAGCGAAGACCCGGCCACCGGCTCGGCCGCCGCCGCGGTGGGCGGCTACCTGCGCGAGCTCGGGCTGGTGATGCCGCCGGCGCGGGTGGTCATCCACCAGGGCCGGCACGTGAACCGGCCGAGCCTGCTGCTCGTGGACGTGCCCGTCGCCGGCGGCATCGTGGTGAGCGGTACCGCGACCCGGATCGCCTAGCCGCGCGGCGGGACAGCCCCGGCACGCGCCAGCCCTCGCAGCACGCGCCAGCCCTCGCGGCACGCGCCAGCCCTCGCGGCACGCGCCAGCCCTCGCGGCACGCGCCAGCCCCGGCGGCACGCGGTGTAACACGTGCCGCCGGAGGTACTGCGGGCCGCCAGGACCAAACCGGGCCGCGACGCTGCCGAACCGGCGAGAGGGATCTACCCGCGGGCGGATGTCCCGCCGGGCGCGTCCCCGGTCGCAACCGGCCGGCCGGGCAGGTTCGACCACTGCGACCAGGAGCCGGGGTAGAGCGCCGGAGTGAACCCGGCGAGGGTGAGCGCCACCGCCTGGTGCGCGGCCGTCACGCCGGAGCCGCAGTACACGCCCACGTCGTAGCCGGGCGTCTCCGGTCCACCGCCAGCCTCCCGGCCGGGCACCCCGAGCGCCTCGAACCGGGCCCGCAGCTCCGCCGCCGGCAGGAACCGCCCCTCAGCATCCAGGTTGCCGCCCGTCGGAGCGCTCACCGCGCCCGGGATGTGGCCGGCGCGCGGGTCGATCGGTTCGATGTCGCCCCGGTAGCGTTCGGCGGCCCGTGCGTCCAGCAGCACGCCGTCCTGCGCGAGCGCGGCCGCGGCATCGGCGTCGAGCACAGGCAGGGCGCCGAGGGTCAGTGTCACCGAACCGGCCGGCACCGGCTCCTCCCCCGCCACCACCGGTAGCCCGGCGGCGCGCCAGGCGGCCAGGCCGCCGTCGAGCAGACGCACGTCACGCACCCCGGCGTGGCGCAGCAGCCACCAGGCGCGGGCGGCCGACATGTTGCCCAGGTCGTCGTACACCACGACGGTGTCGCCGTCATTCAGACCCCAGCCGCGCGCGGCGGCCTGCAGGTCGGCCGGTGCGGGCAGCGGATGCCGGCCGTCGGCCGGCTCGCCGTGTCCCGCCAATTCGGAGTCCAGGTCCACATACACGGCGCCGGGCAGGT
This sequence comes from Cryobacterium sp. LW097, assembly GCF_002205495.2. Taxonomy (GTDB): domain Bacteria; phylum Actinomycetota; class Actinomycetes; order Actinomycetales; family Microbacteriaceae; genus Cryobacterium; species Cryobacterium zongtaii. The sequence continues at coordinate 2,825,587 of NZ_CP021992.1, forward strand.
GCCCACGGCGGAACTCGGCACGGCCTGGAGGGCCGCCGAGCTTCCACCGCACGTCGAGGATACGTGGAGCCGGGCCGACGACGAGGAACGCGGCCAGATCGGCCGCCGAAATCAATGTGTGCACCCGTTCACGTTAGCCGGGCGGATAACCCCCGCTGCGCTGGGAAGCTCGCCTCGGCCATAGACTAGACGGTTGTGAGCAGCTACTGGACCCTTCTGAAAACCCCCGGCGTGGCCCGACTCATCGCAGCCCAGCTCACCGCCCGATTCCCGTTCGGGATGCTCTCGCTGGCGTTCCTCATCCACATCGAAAAACTCTTCGACTCCTACGCCGCCGCCGGCCTGGTTCTGGCCGCCATGAGCATCGGCCAGGGCATCGCCGGCCCGCTCACGTCCCGGCTGATGGGCCGCCTAGGCATGCGCCCGGTCCTGATCACCACCATGGTGATCTGCACCGCCGCGATCGTCACGATGGCCCTGGTGCCACTGCCCGTGGTGGGGCTGATGATCGTCGGCTTCATCGCCGGGCTGTCGATGCCACCCATCCAGCCCGCCGTGCGCACCATTTACCCCAAGGTGGTCAACTCCCGCCAGCTCACGCCGCTGTTCTCCCTGGATGCTTCCGCGCAGGAGATCATCTGGGTGCTCGGCCCCGTCATCGCCACCTTCGTGTCCATCCAGGTCAGCAGCACAGCGGGCATCCTGCTGGCCGCGTTCTTCCTCGTGGCCGGGGGCATCTGGTTCGTGGTCCTGCCCGAGGTCGGACGGGTGCGCATCCCCCGCAGCCGGCGCAAGCTCGGCGTTGTGCTCAAGAAGCCGGCGGTGCTGCTGAGCACCATCGTCGGCTTCATGCTCCTCGCGGCCTGCTCCGCCCTGGAGGCGGGGGTGGTGGCCGTCTTCGGCCACGGCAGCGCCAACGCCGGCTGGGTGCTCGGCATCTTCGCCATCGGGTCGCTCATCGGCGGTCTCGCCCTGGGCCACCTGCCGATCGGGCCGTGGGCGCTGGCATCGCGGATGCTCATCGTCACCTGCGGCCTGGCCCTGGCCAGCCTGTGGATGAACTTCTGGTGGCTCTCCGGGGCCCTCGTCCTGGCCGGCATCGGCATCGCGCCCGCGTTCGCGGTGCTGTTCGGCATCGTCTCGGCGAGCGTGAAGTTCAGCGACACCGCCGAGGCGTACGGCTGGATCGGCACCGGCCAGCTCATCGGCGCGGCACTCGGCTCGGCCCTGGCCGGGTTCGCGATCGACCACTCCGGGGCGGCTGCGGCCATCTACGTGGCCGCCGGGTTCGCGGCGCTGGGTACGATCATCCCCGCGCTCGGCCGCCGCTGGCACCCCGACCTGCGCGGACGCGACGCGAGCCCGATCCCCGACACCGAGCCGATCAGCATCCAGGTCTCCTGACCTCCCTCTCCCTCCCTCGCGAACTGTGATTTGAGCCCCTAGAGACTCGAGTTCCTGGGGCTTTTCTCTCAGTTCGCGAGGCTGAAACCGCCGTCGCTGGTGAGAACCTGGCCGACCAGCCAGCGGGCCTCCGTGGTGCACAACCACGCGATCAGGCGGGCGGGATCGGTGGGCTCGCCGAAACGGCCGAACGGGAGGGTGCGCAGGTACTCGAGCATGCCGTCCAGCGGCCGGTCGGTGGTCTCCGGATCGAGATAGCCGGTGTTCACCGGACCGGGATTGACGGTGTTGAGCAGGATGCCGCGGACCAGCAGCTCGCTGGCCACGGTGGGAGTGAGCCCGGCCAGAACCGCCTTGCTGGCCGCGTACGCGACCTCGCCCGGCATCGGCCCGTGGATCTGACCTGAGGTCAGCCAGATCACCCGCCCCGTGGCGAACTCGTCGATGGCGGCGGCGGCCGGATCGCCGCGTTCGCCGGGACGCCGCGGCGTCTGAGCCGCACCGACCGGGCCGGCCGCATCCGACCCGGCAGCATCCGGGCGGGCCGTGAGGCCGAACTGCTCGGCGAAGGCACGGGTGAGCAGCAACGTGGAGCGAGCGTTGACCTGCCAGTGCCCATCGAGCATCGTGGCGGTCATATCGAAGATGGAGCCGTCGCCGCCGCTGCGGGCGTGGTTGGCCACGAGGATGTCGACCCGCCCGGTGAGGCCGACGGCCGCGCCCATGACCAGCGTCGCGGCATCCGGCTCGGCCAGGTCGGCGCTCACGTCACCGAACACGGCGCCCTCGGTCAGCGCCGAACGGATACCGGCCCGCACCGCGTCGAGGTCGTCACCGCCCCAGGGCTGCGCGTCGTCGTGCGGAGCGAAGTGTTGCACGAAGACGCTGGCGCCCAGCTCGGCCAGCCGCACCGCCACCGCGTACCCGATGCCCTTGCGCCGCGACACCCCGGTCACGAGCGCCGTCCTACCGTGCAGTGCGGGTTCCATCCCCCGAGACTAGGCCCCGCCAGCCCGCGAGCCGTGAGTCAGCACCACGTTTCCGAGACTTTCGAGGCTCAGCTCACAATTCGCGAGGGGCGGGCCGGGCGGGCCACGGGGTTTAATGAAAGGCATGGACCACACGCTTCTGATGAACGACGGCCACACCATCCCCCAACTCGGGCTCGGGGTCTACAAGATCCCGGATGCCTTGGCGGCGGGCACCGTGCAGATCGCATTGGAAGCGGGATACCGGCACGTCGACACCGCGGCGTTGTACGAGAACGAACGCGGCGTCGGCGAGGGACTGGCCCGCGCCGCCCTCCCCCGCGCCGAGGTCTTCGTCACCACCAAGGTCTGGAACGACCGGCACGGCTACGACGAGACGCTACGCGCGTTCGATGAGAGCCTGGCCAAGCTCGGCCTGGACTACGTCGACCTGTACCTGATCCACTGGCCGGCGCCGCGGCAGGACCGCTACGTCGACGCCTACCGCGCCCTGGAGACGATCAAGGCCGACGGTCGCGCCCGCTCGATCGGGGTGTCGAACTTCCACACCCACCACCTGGACCGGTTGTTGGCCGAGACCGACATCGTGCCGGCCGTCAATCAGGTGGAGCTGCATCCGTGGCTGCAGCAGACCGAGGTACGCGCGTACAACGCCGCGCACGGCATCCTCACCGAGGACTGGTCGCCGTTGGCCCGCGGTCGCGCGATCGGCAACAACACCCTCGACGCCATCGGTGCCCGGCACGGCAAGTCCGCCGCGCAGGTGGTGCTGCGCTGGCACCTCGACCTCGGCGACGTGGTGATCCCCAAATCGGTGACCCCGTCGCGCATCCGCGAGAACCTCGACGTCTTCGATTTCACCCTGGATGCCGCCGACCACGCCGCCATCGCGGCCCTGGACGCGGGCGAACGCACCGGAAAAGACCCCGACGACCTCGGCTAAGCCCGCGAACTTTGAGAAAAGCACCCTCCCAGCGCGTGGGAAGGTGCTTAGCTCATAGTTCGCGGACGGGACCTACCAGCGCTCGTGGATGGACTCGCGCAGGAGGCGGTCGTAGATCGACTGCACGCCGACCATGAACTCGTCGGGCAGCTGCGGCACCGCGCCGGCGGCCGCGTTGCCCTGCGCCTGCGACACCGACCGGGCACCGGGGATCACCGAGGACACCCCGTCGATCTGCGCCACCCAGGCCAGCGCGGCCTGAGCGGGCGTGAGGCCCTCCGGCACCAGCGCGGCGAACTCGGTCGCGGCGATCAGGCCGGTCTCGTAGTCGACGCCGGAGAAGGTCTCGCCCACGTCGAATGCGCTGCCGTCGCGGTTGTAATTGCGGTGGTCGTTCTCGGCGAAGGTGGTCTCCCGGGTGTACTTGCCGGTGAGCAGCCCGCTGGCCAGCGGCACCCGGGCGATGATGCCCACCCCGGCGGCGCGGGCGGCCGGCACAACCTCGTCGAGAGGCTTGAGCCTGAACGCGTTGAGGATGATCTGCACGGTGGCGATGCCGGGCCGGGCGATGGCTGCGAGCGCCTGCTCGCAGGTTTCCACGCTCACGCCGTAGTTGGCGATCACGCCCTCGTCGACGAGGGTGTCCAGTGCGTCGTAAACCTCGCCGGATTCGACGACCGCGCTCGGCGGGCAGTGCAGCTGCACCAGGTCGAGGGTCTCGGTGCCGAGGTTTCGGCGGGACCGCTCGGTCCACTCGCGGAAGTTCGCGAGCACGTAGTTCTCCGGCAGCTGCTCGGCCCGACGGCCCATCTTGGTGGCCACGGTGATGTCAACGCCGGGGGCGCCGTGCTCGAGGAAGTGCCCGATGATCTGCTCGCTCCGCCCGTCGCCATAGACGTCCGCGGTGTCGAAGAAGGTGACGCCGGCCTCAACGGAGGCGGCGAGCACGGCGGTGGCGTCGGCCTCGGTGACGTCGCCCCAGTCGGCACCCAGCTGCCAGGTGCCCAGTCCGATGACGGAGACGGTACGGCCGGTTCTGCCCAGTGTTCGTGTATCCATATGTCAAGCCTAACCACGCGCTTCGGCGTTGCCGGGAGGCCGCAGGTCAGCGCGTCACTCTGGTTGCTGCCGGTTCCGCCGCGGGTGCACCGAAACCGTCGATCACCCTCACCAGCACCTTCGCGATGCGGCGGCGCACGATGTGATCGTTGGCCTCCACGCGGTGGGTGGTGACGTGCCGCATCCGCTCCACCACCCGCAGGCTGCCCGGCGCCACGAAGGCGTCCAGCGCTCCGTAGATCAGGTCGACGGGGATGCGCAGGCCGGCGATGTCGCTCACCATGGTCTGCGATTCGATGCATTGCTCCAGCGACTTCACGAACGGGGTCCAGGTGTCCTCGGTGAGTTCCAGGATGCCCTTGGGCAGCAGCCGGCCGAGCACCGCCGCGTTGGCGAGGGTGAAGTCCTTGTTCGACCGCAGGAACTCGTAGGCCCGGAGGTACGCGGTGACCCTGGCGCGCACCCACGGGTCGCCGATGTCGGCGGGCGAGAGATAAATCGGCGGCCCGACGAGCACCAGGCGGGAGACCCGCAGGCCTGGTCGGGTGTACCAGCGGTGCTCGGCGGCGTACCGGGTGGCGATCAAGCTGCCGAGCGAATGCCCGACCAGCACGAAGGGCTCCCGCAGGTTCAGCGCCCGGATGGTCGCGGCGAGCGCCGCGACATGGTCGTCGAGGGTGTACTCGCAGTCCGGGGGCGCCGGCGAGGCGCCGTGGCCGAGGATGTCCACGGCGATGACCCGGTGCCCGGGGGCCAGCATCGGCACGACTTTGCGGAAGGTCACCGCGGTGGACGCGATGCCGTGCACCAGGATCACGACGGGTCCGCTGCCGGTGTCCGTCTGGATGAACAGGTGCGGAGCGCGGCGCCGACGGAGCGCATCCGTCAGCGCCGCCCAGCGTCCGCGGCCCGCGGCCACGGCGCCGCCCCCGGCGGCCGCGGCTAGCGCAGGCCTTCCTTGTAGTCGTTCTTGGCCTTGGTGGAGTCCCGCTCGGCCTCGGCGTGCTTGACCTCGGCCTCGGCCTTCTTCACCTCGGCGTCGGCCTTGGCTTCGTCGAGCTTGTCTGAGACGCGCTCCTTGGTGTCTTCCGCCGCGCGTCCGATCTTCTGGCCGGTGGCCGCGAGGGCGTCTTTGGCGTCGTCTGCGAATCCCATGGTTCCTCCTAGAGCGAGAACTGAACAGTCTTTTCGTACAACGGCGCCGCAGAAACCGGCGCCACTTCGAGCGTACGACGCGGCCCAAGGTCGAGACTCGATTGTGATCCGACTCCCAGAAACCATCCAGATAGCGGATACGGCCCGACCCTACAGTTGGCCCATGAGCAACAGCACGGAGACCCAGGGTGTGGCGCAGGGCGTCCAGGCACGGCGGCCCCGCCGCCTGAGAACATGGGTCGGCGTGACCGGCGGCCTGGCCATCATCGGGCTGCTCCTGGCCGGCTGCACCTCCCTCGGTTCGCAGAGTGCCAGCGACTCCGGCTACCGCTCCGAGTCGATGGATTCCGGCACCGTGCCCGGCCAACTGCCCGCGCCGGGCGAGGTCGTCGCAGGGGATGTCGTGGAGGATGCCGCGGGCGAGGCCACCACCGCCGATCGCTCGGTGATCACGACGGGATCGGTGTCACTCACCGTGGCCGACCCGATCCGGTCGGCCGAGAACGCCGCGATGATCGTCGAAGAGGCCGGCGGCCGCGTCGACAGCCGCACCGAAACCCCCGAAACGGAGAACCAGTCCGCCAGCGCAAACCTGTCGCTGCGCATCCCCGTCGGCGACCTCGACCGCACCCTCGACGCGCTCCGGGCCCTCGGCACCGTGAACTACGTGTCCCTGAATTCCTCCGACGTCACTCAACAGAGCCAGGATCTGGACGCCCGGATCACGGCGCTGCGCACCTCCGTCGACAGGCTGCTGGCCCTCATGTCGCAGGCGACGACCACCACCGACCTGATCGCCATCGAGAGCGAACTCTCATCCCGCCAGGCCGAGCTGGAGGGCATGCAGTCCCAGCGCGACTACCTCACCGACCAGATCGAGTACTCCACCATCGGCCTCGAGCTGTACTCCACCGGCACCGTCGCCCCCGGCGCCCCCGATAATTTCTGGACCGGCGTCGTGGCCGGCTGGAACACCCTGGTGACGGCGCTCGGCGCCCTCCTCGTCGGCGTCGGATTCGCCCTGCCCTGGCTCGCCATCCTGGCGGTGGCCGGCGGGATCGTCTTTCTCATCGTGCGTCTGGCCACGCGAAAGGAAAAGGCTACGTAGGCTTGCAGGTGTGACCGAATCTTCCCGCCCCGCACCGACCTCCCCCGCCTCCGGCGCGGTGCTCGACGACGCCCTACTCGGCCGCATCCGCTCCCGTGCCGCAGCGCACGACGCCGCCAACACCTTCCCGTTCGACGACGTCGCCGAACTCGCCGCCGCCGGCTACCTGCGTGCCCTGGTGCCCACCCGCTTCGGCGGCCTGGGCCTCACCCTGCCGCAGCTGGCTGCCGAGCAGTCCCGGCTGGCCGCGCACGCCCCGGCCACCGCCCTCGCGGTGAACATGCACCTGGTCTGGACCGGTGTCGCCAAGGCCATGCACGACAGGGGCGACACCGCCCTCGAGTTCGTCCTCATCGAGGCCGCGCAGGGCGCGATCTTCGGCTTCGGGGTCAGCGAACCCGGCAACGACCTGGTGCTGTTCGGCTCGTCGACGGATGCCGCACCGCAGCAAGGCGGTGGCTACAGGTTCACCGGCACCAAAATCTTCACCTCCCTCTCCCCGGTCTGGACCCAGCTGGGCACCATAGGCCTGGACAGCTCCGATCCGGCCCGGCCGCTGATCGTGTGGGCGTTCCTCGACCGCGCCGACCCCGGCATCACCCGGAAGGACGACTGGGACACCCTCGGCATGCGCGGCAGCCAGAGCCAGACCACCCTGCTGGACGGGGCTTCCGCCCCTGCCGACCGGGTGGTGCGCACCCTCCCGCCCGGACCGGTCAACGACCCGCTGATTTTCGGTATCTTCGCCACCTTCGAGATTCTGCTCTCGAGCGTGTACACCGGCATCGCCCAGCGGGCGCTGGAACTCGGGGTTGCGGCAGTGAAACGGCGCCGCTCGGCCAAGAACAACGGTCGACCTCTCGCGCAGGATCCGGACATCCGTCGCCGTATCGCCGAGGCGGCCCTGCTGCTGGATGGCGTATACCCCCAGATTCAGACGCTGGCCCGCGACGTCGACACCCTCGTCGACCACGGCCCGTTCTGGTTCGCCAGGCTCGCCGGCCTCAAGCACCGCAGTGTGGAGAGCGCCAAGGAGGTCGTGGACCTGATGCTGCGGGTGAACGGCGGCGCCAGCTACTTCACCGGCGACGAACTCGGCCGGCTGTACCGCGACGTGCTGGCCGGGCTGTTCCACCCCTCGACCGCTGATTCCGCCCACGCCACCGTCGCCACCGCCTGGCTCGGCCCGCTCGATGACTGAGCAGCCGCGCACATTCCCTCCCCGCATCACCGATCCTCGAAGTGTTGAAGTTGTCCAGTTGACTGCCGTGCCCCCCTCCTCTCTCCCCACGAACACCAAACCGGTGCCCGTCGCCGCGACGACCGCACCCATCCCCAAGCAGCCCTACCGGGCGCCGCACCCCACCACCCCGCGCCCGGTCACCACCAGCATCCCGATCCTGCGCGCCGATGCCACGGGCATCGCCGCCGTGCGCGCCTACGAGGATGCGCCGAGCACCTCCACCGTCGCGGTCCCGGTCATCGACATCGCCGCGTACACCCGGTCGGTGCTTGACCTCACCATGCGGCTGGCCGAGGTGATCTTCGCGTCCGGCGCCGGAGCGGAAGACGCCACGGCGGCCATGCTCGCGCTGACTCGCGCGTACGGGCTGCGCGGCACCGAGGCGAACATCACCCACACGATCATCACGCTCACCCACGAAGACCAGTCCACCCACGAATCCATCTCCCGCAGCCGGGACGTCAAGTACCGCACCCTCAACTACGCCAAGCTCACCGCCACGTCGGAGCTCATCGCCGACCTGATCGAAGAGCCCACGGATGTTCCGGAGGCCCGCAAACGCCTGGCCACGATCGTCTCGTCGAAGCCGCAGGTGACGCTGCTGTACCGCCGGATCGGCTGGAGTCTCGTCGGCGCCGGCGCCGCCGCGCTCTTCGGTGGCAGCCCGGTCGTGATCATTGCCGCGTTCGTCGCCGGATTCGTGATCGACTTCCTCACCACCGCGCTCGACAAACGGCGGGTGCCGTTGTTCTACCAAACCGTCGTCGGCGGGGCCATCGGTCCGATCTTCGCCGCAATCGTGCCCCTGATCGATCCCGGCGCCAGTCCGTCCCTCGTCGTGGTCGCCACCATCATCATGCTCCTGGCCGGCGTGACCACCTTCGGCGCGGTGCACGACACCCTGTCGGGGTTCTACCTCACCGGCACGGCGCGGCTCATCGAGGCCCTCCTCATCACCGGTGGTCTGGTCGCCGGTGTGGCCGGCTCCTCGCTGGTCCTGGCCCGGTTCGGCCTCGACCTGGGGATCAGCGCGGATGTGCCCGCCTCCCTGGGTGTCGTGGCAATCCAGTTGGTCGCCGCGGTGGTCATCGTGGCGGGCTTCGCCCTGGGTACCCAGGTGCCGTGGCGGGCGTTCTGGGTCGTCTGCCTGCTCGGCGCCGTGGCCGAGGCGGTTTACCTGGCCGCCAGCAATGCCGGGTTCGGCCTGGTCTGGTCCTCCGGCGCGGCGGCGATGGGTGCCGGGCTCCTGGCGGCCGTCGGGGCACGCCTCGTGCGCACCCCTCCCCTGGTGATCGTCGTCTGCGCCCTGGTTCCCCTGGTGCCTGGCCTGGCGTTGTTCCGCGGGCTGCTGCAGATGGCCGACGGCGATATCAACGGGCTGCTCAACCTGCTCACCGCCGGTGCGATCGCGGTAGCCCTGGCGGCCAGCGCCATCCTGGCTCAGCTGATCGTGCAGTACGTGTGGGGCCCCGGCCGCAGCCTGCAACGTCGTTTCGTGGGTCCGCTGATGGCACTGCCCGTGCGGCTGAGCCGCAGCTCCAAGCCGGGCGCCCGCATCTAGCCCGGCACACCGGCGGCAGCGCTTCCCGCGCTGCTCCCGGTGTGCCGGTCCGACCGGCTAGTTGGGCACATCCCCCACCGCGGTCTCATCAGACACGTCTTCGTCGACGAATCGGTACGGGATGGGTTCCTCGGTCTCCCGGCCCTTGCGGTAGGTGCGGGTGATTGTCTGGCCGTTTTCGACGGCTTCGAGCACCACCACGTCCTGGTATTCCCCGTTGGCGAAATGCAGTTCAATCTCGGTGCCGGACCCGATCACGTTCGGACCGAATAGCACTGCTTTGTACGTTTCCTGTGCGCTCATGATCTCCCGGCTCTCCGTACGACTTCTCGTCCCAGCGACGAGGAGCCTCATCGCAGACAGCCTACGTCGACACCCTCCAAAGGCACAGGCCCCGCAGGGGCCCCCAATCGGGCCGCGTCGGGGGCGGCGTTCAGGCACGCCCTCGTCTCAAGATGCCCTTTGTGCCGAACCCGCGTAGGGTCAGATCATCCGTGCCGCCCAGGTTCAGGTCGAAGGAGTACACATGGCTGACAAATCACCCAAGAAGGATGCGACCAAGAAGGTCGCCGGCAAGTCCCTGAAGGAAAAGCGCGCCGACAAGCAGCTCAAGTCCGCTGAGACCGAAAAAGCCCGCAAGCGCTAATTCGTCTCCGGCCGGGCGCAACGCGCCCGGCGCACGAACCTCACCGGTGTCGCCTGCCTGCAGGCGGCACCGGTTTCGTGTGCGTCAGACCATGAAACGCACCCCCGCGGCGACAGCACCGCCGCCGGGCATGTCATCAGCCCGCACCGCGAAGATCTCCGCCCCCGACAGCAGCGCCCGCCGCAGGATCTCGTCGACGACACCGTAGGTGATGGCGTCGTCCTCCGCGCTCAGGGTGACCGCCCCGGTTTCCTCGTCGACCAGCCCCGGCACGCTCTGGTCGATGTCCACGAACAGAGTGTCGACCGCGCCGTAGGTAGCGGCTCGCGCCACGTCGCTGAGGTCGGTGACGGCCCGGCCGTGCGCGGCCCGGCGGGCCATGCGGTCCTTGAGTCCGTCCAGCTCCGCCGCGTAGAGGTCGTCCAGGATGCCGCGCGCCGCCCGCCCCAGCTCCTCGTCCGGGGTCTCTTCGGGGTTGCCGGGGATGATCGCCTCGGTGAGGTTGGGGTAGCTGTTCACCGAGCGGTAGATGCCGGCCAGGGGTTCGGCGGCGGCGAGGATCAATGGCAGGTCCACGCCGCTGAGCACCGGCCGCAGCGCCCGGTCGATCGCCCGCGCGTATTGGCGCATCCGCACCTTCTGCCCTTCGGCGCCCTGGATGCGGCCGCCCATGATGTGGCTGTCCTGAGTGCGGCCGTTGATCGAGGGCAAGCCGACCGCGTCGGCGACGTCGCTGGGCAGCCCGGGCACCGAAACCGCGTAGACCGGGCTTTCCGCGCTGATCTCCAGCAACCGCACGGAGTTCTGCGCGAGGGCGAGCACAAAAGCGGCCTGCGGGAACGTGACCGCGCGTAGCAGCGGCTTGACGTAGAACCGGTCCGAGACCTCCAGCGCCCCGCCGAGCCGGTTTGGCAGCCGGAAGGTCCGCACGCTGTCCGGGGTGGCGAAGATCGCCAGGCTGTACGACAGTGACCGCCAGAAATCCGAGTCCTGGATGAGGTCGTCGAGGGTTTCCTGCAGTTCCTCGATGGGTCCCTTGTCGGTGCCGGCATCGCGCAGCTGTTGCACGGCCTCCGTCAGCCGGTTTTTCAGCTCCATCCTGGCCTTTTCGGACTCCTGGGGCAGCGGGCTGGTGCTGAGGTAGATCGAGACGCACGGATGTTTGCGCACCGTTGCGAGGGTGTCGACGTCGTCTCGGGTGGGTATGTCGGTGTGCAGCACGAATGGGCTCCTTTGATCCGGGTGCCCACGTGCCGCCCCCGCTCGACCGTGAGCCTCTTCTCCGGCCACTCTAACCACTCGGTTGACTTCCCATAAGGGTGTCAGCGGACTGCGATCGCTGGCGATACCGTTGACTCGCGCGCATGAACAAGGGGGCTCCATCCGCACTCGAAATCGCACCACACTCACAACCATGGTCGCCCTGGTGGCGCTAGCAGCCGTTGGCCTCACCGGATGCTCCATCCCGGGCAACGCTGCCGAGAGATGGCTCAGCAAAAGCCAGATCATCGAGTCCTCGGACATCTCCCTGACCGGATGCTCCGCGATGTGTGATCCGGAGGTCGAGGGGACCATCCGCGATTCCGCCAGACGTCCCACCTGGTGGACCTGGCCCTGACCGCATTCGACGACGACCGGGTGTCCACCGCCTACGTCAATCGGTCGTTCGCCACCCTGTACGGATCGAAGGCCGACGTCACGACGCTGTTCGAGGAGTACGCGGGCACCCCGGATCGTCCGCTCACCCTCCGCGCCGATGCCGGGGATGACGCTGACACGTCCTATTTCATGATCGACGAGGGATCAGAGCAGTGCGACAACTCGGCTGCGCTGCTCGCCGAATTCGACAGGCTCCTGCCGGATCCCCTTATCACCTCGATCCGACTGGGACTGTGCACGAAACTGCAGGTGCTGGTCACCGACGACACGAGCATGGACGCGATGGTCGCCCGGATCCAGCAGCTGGCCTCCGATCCCCGGTACTCCGCGATCGAGTTCAGCGTCGAGACCGAGGACGGCTCGCCATACTCCGTCACCGCCGACACCCCTCAGTTGGATCCGCTGTTCGCCCTATTCGACGCCACGGCCGGCGTGGCCTCCTACTCGGTGGCGGACAACGTCATCCTGGTCGGCGTCTCCGACCCCGCGCTGTTCCGCTCGATAGTGGCAACGATCGATGCCGAACCCCGACCCGGTTTCATCGAGGAGATCCGGGTCGGCCACGACTGGGCATCCGTGTACCTCAACGGTGACGGCACGGTGGACGCTCAGATCAGTACAGCGGAAGCGATGTTCGCCGCCAACGCCACGCGAGCCGAAGACGACAAAATCTCGGTCAGTGCTGGGAGCGGCGGTATCCTGGGGTTCGGACCCGTGAACTACGACGAGGAAGCCGGGCGGCAGATCGTGGACGCGGTCATTGCCGGTGGCCTCTGGAAGACCTCGAGTACCCCGATCGAGGTCTTCGATCAGCCCGAGCTCTTCACGGTGACAGCCGCTGCCGGGTCGGATCGTTTCGAGCAGACGAGGTCCGATGAGACGCCGGAGACCATCCGTCTCCTGAAGGCACTGAACACGTACTGGTCGACCCAGACCGGCTCGGGCTAGCCTCCCGGTCCCTGGTTCTGCAGCGCAGCCACCGCGCCCTCGCCACGGATCAGGGCGAGCATCACGAGGATCTCGTCGACGAGTGCCGCTGTCACCCCCGCCGTGACGATGCTGTGCGGGCCGAGCGACTCCAGGCCGTCGGCACGCACTCGGATCACCGCCCAGCCCACCTCCTCCAGAGCCGCGTCCTTCTCCCGGTCGGAGACCACTTTGAGGCCGCGGTGCGCGGTCTTGTCGCGGCCGGGTGAGTCGTACTCGATCGCGACCTTGACGGCGGGGATGATGATGTCCGGCCACACCTCCGGCTTGCCGTAGAAGGTGCGGTTGATCCGAATCGCGTTCACCCGGTGCGGCAGAGCGATGCGCTCACCCAGCAGCATCCGCAGCTTCTGTTCCGCCTGCGACGTGCGCGTCTTCAGCCCGGGCTTCATGAACGGCACGCCGCCCTCGTACCGGGCTGCCGGGGCCCGCGCATTCCGGGCGCACTTGGGGCAGCCAGGGCCGGTCAGGGTCTCCCGCACGCTGGCCTGGTACCGGGAGTGCCCGCGGCTGCAGATCCACTCGTAGCTTGCCCCGATGCGGGTTTCCCGCGCCAGGGCGGCCCGTCCGTTCGGGGCCACCCGGTGCAGCAGCTGGTCCCGGGAGCGCCGGGTCTCCGCGAGCAGCATGCACAGCGGGCACTGCCGCTGCAGGGTGACGCGCGCCTCGGCCGCATCCGCGCCGTGCCCGCAGTGGAACCGCACGGTGGTTCCCGCCGGTGTCGCTTCCTCATTCATCCCGTTGCCCGGCTTCCGCTCTCGTGTCGTTGACCGTCACGGTAGCAACGACGACCGACAGCGGCGGCGGCGGCTCCCCGGGCGAGGGGCGCGTTGAGTTGCGGGAGCGTGGTGGCCGAGTCAGGCGCCGGTGTGCGCTTCGATGACCGCGCGCATCCGCGGCAGTGCGAACTGGTCGGCGATCTGGATGCCCGAATGGCTGCCGAGATCCGGGTCGGCGCCGGCCTGCAGCAGGTCGAGCAGAATCGGCTCGTTGCCCCGGAACACGGCGCAGGCCAGTGCCGTCTGTCCCATTGTGTTCACCACGGCGGTGTCGGCGCCGCGTCGCAGCAGCTCCCGCACAGTCTCACCGTGTTGCCCGTACGCGGCCACGATCAGCAGGCTGTCGCCTCGACCGTTGACCAGGTCGAGGGGCACGCCGGCGTCGAGCATCTCGCCCAGCGGGCCGGTGCGGCCGTCCCGGGCCAGCTCGAAGTCGCCTTCAACGACGGCTGCGGGCGGCTGGGCCGCCGGCTGGTCCTGCTGGGCTGTCATGGTCGTCTCCGGTCGTCTCAGACACAGGAACCGCCGGGCCCCTGCGGCTCGGCCGGTCCCGGCAGTGCCCAATTCTAACGGCGCGGCACACTGCCGCGGATGCTGACACCAACACAGAAGGACCGCAGCCCGGGGGCCGCGGTCCTTCTGTTTCAGTGGTGGAGCTAAGGAGATTCGAACTCCTGACCTTCTCATTGCGAACGAGACGCGCTACCAACTGCGCCATAGCCCCAGACTGCGTATTTACAATATCACGCGAGTGCGGCGCCTTCGAACCGTCAGCCGACGGCGCGGCGGCGGCGGAGCACCGCGTCAAGGTCGGTCATGCCGGGTTCGGTGTCACCGATGATGCCCATCTTGGCGAACCGGCTCGGCGCCGCCTGCGGGGCGGTCTTGGCGGCGGGGGCGCTGCCACGGGCCACCACCGGGCGGGTGATCGGGGTGACCTCGGACGGGGCGATGGCCTCGGCCATGGCCAGCGCGCGACGCTGCAGTTCGGCTTCGGCGGCGGCCTGGCGCAGTTGGGCGGCGGCATCCACCGACGCCATCGCGGCCTGGGCGATCGAGCCCGGCGACAGGTGCAGGGGCTTGGGCAGCGGCCGCGGGGTCCACGGGCTGGGCTGGACGACGGGGGCCTCGTCGACGAAATGCACGGGCTCGAAACGCTGGCCGCGGGCGCCGGCGGGCGCGCGACGGCCGGCGGCAGCGGCGTCGGCATCCGCTGCAGCGCGCGGGGCGCGGGCGGAGCGGCTGACGGTGGCGAGCCGGCCGAGGGTGGCGACGGCGGTCGCTACGGCGACCAGGCCGCCGGCCAGGAGCGTCCACACGCCCGCTGAGAGCATGGTGGCGCCCACCACGGTGAACACCAGGCCGATGAGCAGCAGCAGGGTGGAGAGGGCACGCATGGTGCGCAGGCGTTTGGCCTTGCCGGCCGGGGTGAGCGCTTTGGGTCGGGCGGCGGCGGCGCGCAGTACCGCGGCGCGCCGGGCGGCCGTGGCGGCATCGCCGGCGGCCTTCGAGGCAATCCGGGCGTCTTCCTCGGCCTGGGCGAGGAGTTTGCGTTGAGCGGACACTCCGCGTGCGTTGGTTTCCACGCGTACCTCCTGGGGAATTTCCGACGTCTCGGCGAGGATCCGCAGGGTCTGCTGCAGACGCACGGCATTGCGTTCGGTGGCGAGATATTGCCGGCGTCTCGCCCATGTCGGCATGAGATACGTCACCCAGAGCGCGGCGGCAACGGCCACCATCACTCCCCCACCCAGGACTTCGCTACTCATGCTCCCTAACGTATGAGTCGCGGGGCCTTCCGTGCCTGATTACCGGGGGGTGTGTCACTTGTCGGCCACCTCTAGTGGATGCGCGGCGGCGGCCGTGTCGAACTCGTTCACGGACGCCAGACCCGGCGGCACCAGGCCGTCCTGCCAGCGGCGCAGCACGCCACCGCGCACCTCCTCGGCCACCATGCCGAACGCGAAGTGGTCGCGCCAGGCGCCGTTGATGTGGATGAACCGGCGGCGCAGACCCTCGTACCGGAAGCCGAGCTTCTCGACGACCCTCAACGACGGCGCGTTCTCCGGCCGGATGCAGATCTCCATCCGGTGCAGGCCGAGTTGGCTGAAGCAATAGTCGGTGGCCAGGGCCACCGCGATCGGGGTGATCGACCGGCCCGCGAACTTCTCGCCGACCCAGTAGCCGATCGACGCGCTGGAGAGCGACCCCCAGGTGATCGACGACACGTTCAGCTGGCCGGCCAGTTCGCCGTTGTACTCGACCAGGAACGGCAATCCGCTGCCGGTGCGTGAGTGCGCGAGCAGGCTGCGAATGCTGGCCCGGGTGTCGAAGGACATCGGCGCGTACGGGCTGGTGGCCTCCCAGGTGCGCAGCCAGGACCGGTTCTCCATCAGCTCACGCTCGAGGGCCCTGGCGTCACGTAACCGGATCGGGCGCAGGGTCACGGCCCCCTCACGGAGCGTAGGAATCGCGGTCGGCACGATGAACCCGTCTACTTGGGGGCCGAAGCCCGATGATGACCGAATCTTAGTCCGGTGCCGACCTGATCAACCTGCACGCTACTCGAGAGTGGAGGTGAACTCCTTGAGCCAGGGGCGCAGTTCCACGCCGAGGTCGTCGCGGTCGACGGCCAGCTGGATGATCGCCTTGATGTAGTCGAGCCGGTCGCCGGTGTCGTAGCGGCGGCCGCGGAAGATGACGCCGTAGACGCCGCCGGTGGTCTCGGGGTTGACGGCCATCTCCTGCAAGGCGTCGGTGAGCTGGATCTCGTTGCCCTTGCCCGGCTTGGTGTGCTCGAGCACGTCGAAGACCTCGGGGCGCAGCACGTACCGGCCGATGATGGCCAGGTTCGACGGGGCATCCTCTGCTGCCGGCTTCTCGACCAGACCGGTGATGCGCACCACGTCGGGATCGTCGGTCTTCTCAATCGCGGCCGCACCGTACAGGTGGATCTGCGACGGGTCGACCTCGAGCAGGGCCACGACGCTGGTGTTGCGGGTGACCTGCTCGGAAAGCATCTTGTCCAGCAGCGGGTCGCGAGCGTCGATGATGTCGTCACCGAGCAGCACGGCGAACGGTTCGCGGCCCACGTGCATCTTGGCGCGGAGCACCGCGTGGCCGAGGCCCAGCGGGTCACCCTGGCGCACGTAGTGCATGTCGGCGAGGTCGGTGGACTCGTTCACCTTGGCCAGGCGGTCGCGGTCACCCTTCTGGATGAGCACCGCCTCGAGCTCGGTGACCCGGTCGAAATGGTTCTCCAGAGCGTTCTTGTTGCGGCCGGTGATCATGAGCACATCGGTCAGGCCGGCGGCCACGGCCTCTTCCACCACATACTGGATGGCAGGCTTGTCGACGACCGGCAGCATTTCCTTGGGCATCGCCTTGGTTGCCGGCAGAAACCGGGTTCCCATACCGGCAGCGGGAATAACGGCCTTTGTAATGTGAGTAACCATGGCATTAGGTTAGCGGCAACCTGTATTGGTTACGCACCTAGGATGACTTGTATGGATTCTGACATCGAGCACCGCAAGCGGGCGCTCCGCGCAGACCTCCGGGAGCGCCGCCACAACATGCCCGCAGCCGAGCGCGAAGCCGCCACCGCGGGGTTCACCGAGAACCTGCAGAGCATCGTCACCGACCTGTCCGCCCGGTCGATCACCTGCTATCTCTCCAGCCCCACCGAGCCGAACACCCGCCCGTTCGTCAACTGGGCCGAAGCCAGCGGCATCCGGGTGCTGTTCCCGGTGTCGCGGGACGACGGCCTGCTCGACTGGACCGTCGGCGAGGAGGAGACCGAGGTGCAGGGCCTCTCGGGTGCCCCGGAACCCCAGGGCGAGCTGCTCGGCCCGATCGCGATCAACGACGTTGACCTGATCATCGTGCCCGCGGCGGCCATCGACAAGACCGGTCTGCGGATGGGGTGGGGCCGCGGCTACTTCGACAAGACCCTCGGGTCGATGGAGAAATGCCCGCCGGTGTACGCCGTGGTCTACGACAATGAATATGTCGACGATGTTCCCCGGGAGGTGCACGACCAGCCGGTGAACGGCCTCGTCACTCCCACTCGCATCGTCGTCTTCTAGACTTTCCCCTTCCGGCACCTGCCGGTCAGCTCCGCACACCCGAACCGAAAAGACGCAGTGCCTACCTATTCATACCGTTGCACCGAGTGCGACACCGCCTTCGACATCCAGCAGGCGTTCACCGACAACACGCTCACGGAGTGCCCCGCCTGCGGCGGCAAGCTGCGCAAGGTCTACTCGTCGATCGGCGTGAGCTTCACAGGCTCCGGCTTCTACCGCAACGACTCGCGCGCCGAGTCCGGCGGTAAGTCGTCGCTCTCCGCCGAGAAGGGCGCCAAGAAGACGGACTCCTCGTCTGAATCGTCCTCGGCCAAGCCGGCCGAGAAGAGCAGCACCCCGGCCGCGTCGACCAGCGGGTCGTCCTCGAGCGGCTCGGGCTCCTCGTCCGGCTCGACGCCCACGGCGGCGCCGAAGGCGTCCTGACCCCTCTCCTCAATTCCTCGCAGTACCGCACCAGAAAGATCCCAGCCATGATCAACGGTTTCAAAGAATTCATCATGCGCGGCAACGTCATCGAACTGGCCGTAGCCGTCGTGATCGGTGCCGCCTTCACCGGCCTGGTCAACGCGATCGTCACGGGGATCTTCAACCCGCTGATCGCCGCGATCTTCAACGCGGACACCCTGAAGAACTCCCTGACGGTTCCGCTGGGCGATGCCGAGCTGTCCTTCGGCCTGGTTCTCGCGGCGTTGATCCAGTTCCTCCTGGTCGCGGCCGTGGTGTACTTCGCGTTCGTGATGCCGCTCAACAAGCTCAAGGAGAACCAGGCACGTCGCCGTCAGGCCGGAGTGCCGCTGGACCCGAAGAAGAACCCCGTCACCGACCTCGACCTGCTCACCGAGATCCGCGACCTGCTCGCCGCATCGACCGGGGCCCAGACGGTGTCCTCCAGCGCGGCCGCCGCGGCCGCCAAGCACACCCTCTAACTCCTTCGCACGTACGGCACGACCCCGCCGACTTGCGGCGAATGGCCCCTTGGATGCGCTCCAAGGGGCCTTTTGCAGCATCTCGGGGATGCGCGGGTCACCGACTTGCCGCAGACTGCCCCTTCGGCGCTCGTGACGGGATGCTTTGCGGCGTCTCGACGGGACACTCCGGTCGAGAACCCGGGCGGAGCGGCGGCGGGCTACCAGTGCGGCGGTTTGTCCTGGCGCAGCCGGGCGTCGTTCGCGCTCGTCGAGGAGCCGTCGCCCGTGGTCTGCCCGCCTTCTTCGCGGGAGGGCGGCTCGGGGCTGGTGTCGGTGTCCGGCGCGGGCGTCAGGCGCGCCCGGCGGGCGCCGGTCGACTTGACCACCGACTGACGCGGTTCTGCAGCTCCGGTGTCGCCGACGGATGCCGCGGGTGCTGTCTCGGGCGCTGTCGCGCCCGCGGACCCGACGGCGCCGTCGGGCGCCGCCGGGTCAGGCACGGTGCGCCGGACCGTCCGACCCTTCGGTCGGCGTGATGCCCGCGAGGGCGGCGACGCGGGCGGCGACGGCATCCGGGTTGCTGAACAGTTCAAAGCTGTGCACGCGCAGGTAGTGCCAGCCCAGGCGGCGCAGCACCTCGGGGCGCAGCCGCAGGGACTCGCGCAGGCTGGCCCGGTTGACCACGGCGTCGGTCTCCACGACCACGGCGCGGCCGGCGTGCGAGGCCGCCAGCGCCAGCTTGCCGCGGTGCCCGAGGGAGACGGTGAGCCCCTTGCGTTCCAGGCGGCGGCCCAGGTCGACGAGCATGGCCTCGCGGGCATCCGGCACGGCCACCTCGTTGCGGCGGGCCTCGGTCTCGGTGAGCACCTGCGACAGGGCCAGGATGCCGTGCCGTTGCCGGTCGGCGTCGATGTCGATCGGTCGGAAGCAGGAGACGATGTCCATGGCCCGGCGGGCGCGGGTCATGCCGATCGCGAGCAGGCGTTCACCGCCGGGTTCGCCGAGCGAGCCGAAGTTGCTCAGCAGCCGTCCGTGCGGGGTGCGGCCGTAGCCGATCGAGAAGATCACCCGGTCGCGGCTCTGCGCCACGGCCTGCTCGAGCGTGAGCACCGTGAACGGTTCGGCACGGTCCTTGAGGATGAAGTCGCTCAGGTCGGTGCGCTTGGAGAACGCCGCCAGCACGGCCTGGTGCACCCGCACGGCGTGGCGGGCGCTGGCGGTGATGACCATGAGGGATTCGCGGGGCCGCTTGACGGCATGGTCCATGACCAGGTCGACGACCTTCGCCACCTCGGCGTCAACGCTCTCCACCGCGCCGCTGTCGACGTCGGGCATGCCGTGGCCGCCCTTGACGTAGTTGAGGGTGAGGCTGCCGTGGCCGAGGAAGCTGCCCGCCCAGGGCAGCGAGTCGATGCGGCCGCCGTAGAAGCGGTGGTTGACCAGTTCGGCGAGGTCCTCGCCGCCGGCCCGGTAACTGCGGGTCAGGGTGAGGGTGGGCAGCAGTTCACCCAGCCGGGCCAGCGCGGAGTCGGCGTGCAGGGCGTCGACGTTGGTCTCCTGCGGGCTCGGCACATCGGAGGGTTCGACGATGCCGGTCTCGAAGCCGGACGGCGTCTGGGTGACCGGGTCGCCGAAGGCCACGACCTGCTTGGCGCGGCGGATGGCGCCGACGTTCTCGGCGAGGGTGGTGGCGCCGGCGTCGACGAGGAGCACGGCGTCGAAGGTCATTCTGTCGTCGAGTGCGGCGACCTCGTACGGCGAGGCCAGCCAGACCGGGGCGAGCACCCGGCCCAGGTGCGGGGAGACCTCGTTGATGCGGGCCGGGGTGGCGCGGTCGGCGCGCAGCAGCCGGCGCAGCTGGTCGGCTTCGTCGGGCCAGTCGACCACACCGATCTTCCAGGTCTCGGCGAGCAGCCAGGCCAGGATCTGCCCGGTGGTGGAGGCGTGCGCCTCGTCGACGAGCTTGAAGTCGGCTTCGAGCCTGTCGAGCACCTGGGTGTTGGCGTTGAGCAGGGCCTTGTCGCCGCCCAACATCACCTCGAGCACGGACTGCCACCAGGCGAGTTCGAGCTCGGCGGCGACATCCTTCTCGGACACGTGGCGCTGGGACAGGTCGGTCATCAGCGGGTCGAGGTTGTGCTCGCGCAGGGTGGCGAGCAGGGCGGTGCGCTCGTGCAGGTTGGCGAGCACCTCACTCTCGGCGGCCAGTCCGGTCATCGTGGAGACGAGTTCACGCAGCGGCCGCGAGACCAGCTGACGCGGGGTCCCGGTGTTGCCCAGCGGCACGTCGAGCTTGCCGAGGTCCTCCGCGACGCGCTGATAGGCGACGTGCACGTCGTTGATACCGACCGGCACCTCCGGGGTCACGCCGGCGGCGGCGTAGCGCTGCCACAGGGTGCGCTGCTGCTGGATGCGCCGCAGGCTCTCGTTCATGTCACTCACGTGCACGCCCGGTCGCAGGTACTCGTCGGCGAGCTTGCGCAGCCGGCGCCGGTTGGCGCTGGTCATCTCGGGTGAGTCGCGGCGGGCGGAGGTGGCGGCGATCAGTTCGGTGAGGGAGCGGTCGAACACGGCGGGCTGGAACTTGTCCAGCGTCTCGCGGATGTCCAGCAGCAGGCGCAGGTAGATGCCCAGCTCGTGCACGGTCTCGAACGGGCGCAACCGGGTCTGGCCGATGAGGTGTCCGGCGCGTTCCAGCAGCCGGGGCAGGTCGGTCTTGCTCAGCCGCTTGGCCAGCTCGTGGGATGCGCCGGCGTCGGCGGTGGAAGTGAAGGAGGCTCCGTACCAGGGCGAGTCGCCGGGGCCGTAGCGGAACTGGCCGAGGACGGCGGCCTTGATCAGGATCGCGGCGGCGCTGGCCCGGTCGTGGGCGAGACGCTCCAGGGCGACCCTGTCGAGCCGGGCGGTCGTCGACGGCGGTGCCGGCAGCTGGGCAAGCCTGGCGAGCTCACCGAGGGCGTCGAGCACCGACACGCCGAGCGCGGCATCCTTACGGGTGAGCGCCGACCTGTAGTCCAGCAGCACCTTGCGCAGACGCACGAGGGCGTCGTCGACGTCGCCGACGCGCGGCTGGGTGCTTTTCTCGTTGCGGGTGATCGACTGGATCAGGTCGCGGCGCAGCGTGCGCGGGGTGACGGCGACGCCGGGCAGACCCACCTGCACGAGGCGGTGGGCGATGCCGTCGAGGCTGGAGCGGCGGGCGCTGACCACGAGTACACGCTTGTGCTGGGCGATGAGCGAGCCGATGGCGTTGACGATGGTCTGGGTGCCACCGGTGCCGGGCAGGGTCTTCACGACGAGGGAGTTGCCGGCGCTGATCTGGGCGACGACGTTCTCCTGCTCGGCGTCGGCATCCAGCAGCAGCGTGTCGGTGCCGGGCGGGCGCACGTCTTGAGCGATCGGCAGCACCGGGTTGTAGGCCATTTCGATGGCGCGCTTGGCGGTGGGGTTGCCGGCGACGGCGTCGAGCACCGGATGGGTGAGCTTCTGCGCGTCGGTGGCCATGGCCCGGCCGACGTCGGCGAAGGACGACGCCACCAGGCGGGGCACCACGTTGAACCAGGGCAGGTGCGAGGTGAGGCCCCGCAGCCGGTCGATCACCGGTTGCGGTTTGAACGCTCCGTTGGTCACGGCGAGCGCCACGAACGCGTCGGCGTCGAGGGTGATCTGGAACTGGTCGTGCAACGCCCGCGCCAGTTCGGGGTTGAGGAACGGTGCTCCCTTGAGCTTGAGCTCGAAGTCTCGACCGTAGCGGCGGATGGCCAGGGGGCGCAGCAGCACCGGTGCGGTGAAGTCCACGTCGCCGTAGCGCCACTGGGCCAGCCCGATCGCGAGGTGCACCGATTCGATGCCCCGCATCGACCGCAGCTCGATGCCCTTCTGGGTGATCTCGTTGGCGGCCAGGCGGGCGTTGCGTAGCGCCAGCTCGTCGCGGATGAGGTTGGAGAGCAGGGTGGTCTTGCCGGTGATGAACTGCGGCAGACCGCCGGGGTGGGTGGCGGACAGCTCGATGCGGGAGCGCGGGCTGTCACCGAAGTGCAGCAGCGGCGAGTGGCCGCCGACGGCGGCGAGTTCGTCACGCCAGCGTTGCCAGGTGGGTTCGGCGATGTTCCCGGCGACCAGCGCCGGGTCTCCCAGGCTCACCGAGTCCGGGGAGGTCGCGAGACGCGAGTCGGCAGACGGCGCGTCGGAGTAATCCGACGCGAAGTCGTCATCTTCTGGTTTTCTATCGAGGCGCCACACACCCACACCCTATTTCTCCACCGGCCGGTTCTCGGTTAGGCCACCCGGTTATTTCCCGCATTCGCAGGATTCTCTGCGGATACAGCCGTTTTCGCAGGCGCTATAGCCAGTCCTTGCGTTTGAACACGGCGTAGAGCCCGAATCCCATCGCCACCATCAGGGTGATCGCGAACGGGTAACCGAACTGCCATTTTAGCTCAGGCATGTGAGTGAAGTTCATGCCGTAGATGGTGCCCACCAGGGTGGGGGCGAACAGGATCGCCGCCCAGCTGGAGATCTTCTTCACTTCCTCGCTCTGCGCCAGCCCGGTTTCGCTCAACCGGCGGGTTTCGTCGTTCTGCCGTTGGGCGACGAGGGTGCTGTGCACCGTGAGGGCGTTCTGCAGGAGTTCCCGGAACGCGTCGACACGTTCGACGACCCGGATGGTGTGGTCGAGCACGTCGCGCAGGTGCCTGTGCAGTTCCACGTCCACGCCGTGCTTCTCGAAGCCCTCCTGCAGCGACTCGAGCATGCCGATCAGCGGCTGGGTGGCCCGCTGGAACTCGATGACCTCGCGGGAGAGGTCGTAAATGCGTCTGGACACCGCCTGGTCACCGTCGAAGAGCTGGTCCTCGATCTCGTCAATGTCGTTCTCCAGGCCGGCGACCACCGGCGCGTACTCGTCGATCACCTGATCGAGGATCGCGTAGAGCACCGCCTGCGGCCCGAAGGCGAGGAGGTCCGGGGTGCTTTCCAGCCGGCGGCGCACCGAGGCGAGGTCGGGCGACTCGGCGTGCCGGATGGTCACGACGAAGTCGGGACCCACGAAGACGTGCAGCTCGCCGAACTCGACTCGCTCGACGTCGTCGAGGTATCTGGCCGGGCGCAGCACCAGGAACAGGGTGTCGGCGTATCGTTCGATCTTGGCTCGCTGATGTCCCTTGAGCGCATCCTCGATGGCGAGGTGGTGCAGGGTGAACTCATCGGCCACGCTCCTGACCTCGGCATCGGTCGGCCGGTACAGTCCGATCCAGGCGAACCCGGCCTTCTCCTTGAGTACCTCAAAGACGTCCTGCAACGTTTCCGGGGTTGCCACCCGAAGGCCATCCACATAGATCGCGTCATCAATCAGCGCCACGGCTGCTCCTCACTCGCCGTACAAGTGTGGCACCGGCGACGGGGTGCGGCGCACCGGCGTCAGTGCGGTTGGCTGCCCTGTCGCTTTGGACCCTCGTGCTTGCGGTAGGTGGGGCTGAAGGAGAGCAGCACCAGGCCGACTCCGAGAACCAGCTGGCCGAGCGCCTGGCCGGGCAGCAGCGAGACGGCGCCGCCGGCCAGGATGAAGACGGCCGGCAGCACCCTGTAGACGCGGGCACGCAGGATGGCGGCGCCCAGCAGCATCCAGCCGACCCCGAACACCGCGGCGGTCAACAGCAAGCCGAACGCATAGGAGCCGGGCCGTTCGGCACCGTCGAGTAGGTCAGGTGCGACCCGGCCCAGGGTGGGGTAGAGAAAGGCCTCCGCCCAGAACTGGCCGCTGATCAGGATGGTGCCGGTGCCGGCCATGATCGCGGCGGAGAAGCCGAACGGGCCGATCTGCTTGGCGTGGCGCTCGTAGATCGCCACCAACGAGAGGATCAGCAGCAGTGCTCCGCCGAGCAGGGCTAGAGACCGCAGGGCATACAGCGGGGTCTGCACGAGTTCACTGACCGGTTCGCCGGTGAGGCGCATCGCCTGGTCCAGGATGCCGCCGATCAGGAATGCGGCCCCGGCGGCGAGAGTGGATGGCTTCGCCAGACCTTCGAACCTCTTCACTGGAACCTCACCCACCGCGCCTGGAGCCTCGACAGCCCCGCACTCCATCGATTGGGCTGGTCCCGACGATTCTCGCACCGGCCGGGTGGCGGGACAAGGGCCGCAACGGCCACCTCGGGCAGAAGGGTCGCCGGCGCTAGGGTGATGGCGTGCCCGATGCCTCTTCCCCCCGCGACCTCGACGGTGTGCGGGGCGTGGACCTGTCCACCACCGTGGTGGTGGCGCTGGGCACCCGAGCGGCGACCCAGGACGGCGACCACCGGGCGCTGGCAGAGCTGGTGGGCCGGCTGACCGGCGTCGCCGGCGCATCCATCACTCTCAGCCAGGTCTGCCCGAACTGCGGACGGTCCGGTCACGGCCCCCTCCGGGTCGAACTCGGCGGCGCGGCGGTGGACTCCCCCACCGTGCACGTGAGCCTGGCCCGGGCCGACGGCCGGCTCGCTCTGGCCGTCACTGCGGCCGGCCCGGTGGGCATCGACCTCGAATCCGTCGGTGCGCTCGCCCGGGCACCCCTGGATGACGTGCTGCTCTCCACGGCCGAAGCGGATGCCGTGGCCGCCCTGCATCCGCGATCGGCCACGGCCGCGGTGACCGCCATCTGGACCGCCAAGGAGGCGGTCCTCAAGGCCGCCGGCGTGGGGCTCAGGGTCGATCCTCGTGACCTCACCATCGCTCGTGCGCCCGACGAAGTGCCCGCCGAACATTCCCCCGGCCCGGCCCTGGTCGGCTGGCCGGCTGCGCCGTTTCCGCTGAACCAGGCGCACCTCATATCCGTGGCGGCTCCCGAGGGTCTCGTCGCTGCAGTCGCCGTGGTGTGCGCCAGGCGCCCGCGGTTGTACCTCGATCGGTGACGATCCCTTCGAGGTGTCCCCGCCGCTCAGAGCGTCCCCGACCTGCCGCAAACGCAACTCAGCGAGTGACGCGCGCGAGATCAGGGGGCGGGTTCGAGCGGCGCGGCGGGCTGCAGCCGCGGCAGGCTCTTCGCCGACACCCAGCGGGCGATGATTTTGTCGGCGACACCGGTGCCGGAGGCGATGCGGAAGCAGCCGAGCAGGTCGTCGGTGGTGACGCTGCCGTGCCGGTGGGTGCGGGTGTAGGCGCGCAGGGCGGTGAAGAAGGCCTCGTCGCCGATCGCCTGACGCACGGCGTGCAGGGCCAGGGCCCCGCGCTTGTAGACCCTGTCGTCGAACATGTCGTGCGGGCCGGGGTCGGCCACCACGATGTTCTTGGGCAGCAGGTCCAGCTCGGCGCGATGCAGCAGGGCGTTCGCGTGGGCGGTAAGTCCGCCGCTGGACTCGGCCCAGATCCACTCGGCGTAACAGGCGAAGCCCTCGTGCAGCCAGATGTCGGCCCAGCGAGTGAGGGTGAGGCTGTTGCCGAACCACTGGTGCGCCAGTTCGTGCGCGATCAGCCGGTCGCTGCCGTGCAGGCCGTCCACGTGGTTACGGCCGAACACGGCCAGGCCGTGCGCCTCGAGCGGGATCTCGAGGTCGTCGGCGGTGACGATCACGGAGAATGCGGGGAACGGGTACGGGCCGAAGACCCGGCTGAACACCGTGATCATCTCGCCGAGCCTGGCGAAGTCCACCGCCACCGGCCGGGCCAGCGCGGGAGGGAAGAACAGGCTGTGCGCCACCGGGGTTGCGGCGATGTCGTGCCGGCGATAGCGACCTATCTGAACGCTGGCCAAGTATGCGGCCATCGGTTCCCGCACGTCGAAGGTCCAGGAGGTGCGACCGGACCGGGTGCTCTTGGCCACCAACGGGCCGTTGCTGACCACCGTGTACGGCGCCTCGCAGGTGAGCTGGATACGGAAGGTGGCCTTGTCGCTCGGGTGATCGTTGCAGGGAAACCACGACGGCGCCCCGCTGGGCTGACCGGCCACGAGCACACCGTCGGTGAGTTCCTCCCAGCCCAGCTCGCCCCAGTGGCTGCGCACCGGATGCGGCGCCCCGCGGTAGCGCACCACCACCTCGAACGCCTCTCCCACGGCCAGCGGCACGGCGGGAGTGATCACGAGCTTGCGGGCGGCGTGCACCGTCTTCACCGGCGCAACACCGTTGACCGTGACCTTGTCGACGCTCAAGCCGGCCAGGTCGAGACTGAACCGCCCGAGCGCGGTGAGGGCACGCGCCGTGATCGTGGCGGTCGCGGTCAGCCGGTTCGTGGCGACCCTGTAGTCCAGTTCGAGGTCGTAGTGCGCCACCGTGTAGCCACCATTGCCACTCGCGGGAAGGTAGGGGTCACCCGCGGACGCGGACCCCAGGATGGTGGGTGTGGGCTGCAACATAGGGATCAAGTCTTCCATGGCGGCCGGTGCCACGGCGCAATCGGGTTGCCGGACCAGAGCGAATCGGTGGGCACCCGCTCCCCGCGCATCACCAGCGAACCCGGTCCAACGGTGGCGTGATCGTCGATGCGCGCCGCCGGCAGGATCACACTGTTGGGCCCGAGGGTGCCACCGGCGCCGATGTGCACGGTGTCCAGCTGCATGATGCGATCGTGGAACAGGTGGGTCTGCACGACACAGCCGCGGTTGACGCTGCTACCGGCGGCCAGGGTGACCAGGTCCGCCTCCGGCAGCCAGTACGACTCGCACCAAACGCCGCGCCCGATCGTGGCGCCCAGCGACCGCAGCCAGAGCGCCAGCCAGGGCGTGCCGGCGGCGTTCTGCGCGAACCAGGGCCGCGCCACCATCTCCACGAAGGTGTCCGACACCTCGTTGCGCCAGATGAACGACGACCAGAGCGGATGCTCGGAGGCGCGGATGCGCCCCACCAGCAACCATTTCGCGGCGGTGGTCAGCGCGGCCGCGACGGCGCCTGCGCCGATCAGCACGAAGCCGGAGAGCAGCAGCGCCAGGCCAGGACCGCCGAAAAGCCAGAGGACCTCGAGGGCCACGAGCACGCTGAGGGCGATCCACGCGGAGGCGAACACCGGCACCAGGCGCAGCACCTCCCAGAGCGACCGGGCCAACACCAGCCGCGCCGGCGGGTGGAAGGTGCGGGCCTCGTCGATGTCGGTCACCCGGCGACGCAGCCGTGTCGGCGGGTTGCCCAGCCAGGAGGAGCCGCGCTTGGCCTTGCGCGGGGTGGACGACAGCACCGCCACGAGGCCGTCCCTCGGCACCGTGCGGCCGGGGCCGGCGATGCCGCTGTTGCCCAGGAACGCCCGGCGGCCGATCTTGGCGCGGCCGATGCGCATCCAGCCGCCGCCGAGTTCATAGCAGGCGACCATGGTGTCGTCGGCGAGGAACGCGCCGGGCGCAATGGTGGTGAGCGAGGGCACCAGCAGGACCGTGGACGCCTCGACGCCCGGACCGACCTTCGCGCCGAGCAGCCGCAACCAGACCGGGGTGAGCAGGCTGGCGTAAAGCGGGAACAGCAGGGTGCGGGCGCCGTCCAGCAGTCGTTCGGTCATCCACACCTGCCAGCCCACCCGGCTGCGCACCGGGTGGTGGCCCTCGGTCAGGCCCAGGCCCAGCAGGCGCACGGCTCCGATCACGGAGCCGGCGTAGAGCGCTCCGGCGGCGAGCACGGCCGGCGGCACGGCCAGCGCGGCGCGGGCGACCGCGGCGCCGAGGGTGCCGGCGTCGCCGATCACCACGCCCACGATGAGCACGCCGAGCAGCACCGCCACGGTGGGAATGGCGGTGAGTCCCACCGAGCCGGCGCCGTAGGCGAGCAGCCAGCGGCGGGCGTTCGCCGGTCGTTCCGCGGGCCAGGCGCGGCGGGCCGAGCCGACCCGGGTGGCCGGTGAGCCGGCCCAGCGCTCACCTCGTGGCACCCGGCCGGAGACGGCGGAGCCCGGTTCGATCTCGGCGCCGTCGCCGATCTTGGCGCCGCCGAGCAGGGTGCTGCGGGAGCCGATCACGGCCTCCGCGCCGATGCGCACCCGGCCGATCCGAAGGGTGTCGCCGTCGAGCCAGTAGCCGGCCAGGTCCACCTCGGGTTCGATCGCGGCGCGCTCGCCGATGCTGAGCAGCCCGGTGACCGGCGGCACCGAGTGCAGGTCGACGCCGGGGGCGATGGTGGCGCCGAGCAGCCGGGCGTAGTAGCTGATCCACGGCGCCCCGGCCAGGCTGGCCGCGTCGACGAAGGTGGCCACCTGTTCGGCCAGCCAGAGCCGCAGGTGCACCGAGCCGCCGCGCGGGTAGTTGCCCGGTTTCACGCCCTTGAGCAGCAGCCGGGCGGCGGCAACGGAGATGCCCATCTTGCCCAGTGGGGTGACCAGCAGCACGAATCCGGCCAGCACCGCCCACCATGACACCGTGGGGGCGAAGGATGCGCCGGCGGCGGCGAGCAGATTGTTGGCCGCGGCCAGGTACACCAGCCACTTGGCACCCACGAGCAGGTGCAACGGCACGCTGAGGACGCCCTGCAGCAGCCCGGTGCGGGCCGGGGTGGGCAGCACCTGCCGCGTGGCGCGGGCCACCGTCGGAGTGCGGCCGTCGAGTTCGTCGGCGAGGGAGCCGATCCGCGGGTGGTCGTAGATGTCGCTGATCCGGGTGTTCGG
Source organism: Cryobacterium sp. LW097 (assembly GCF_002205495.2). Taxonomy (GTDB): domain Bacteria; phylum Actinomycetota; class Actinomycetes; order Actinomycetales; family Microbacteriaceae; genus Cryobacterium; species Cryobacterium zongtaii. Next base: position 2,854,664 of record NZ_CP021992.1, read on the forward strand.
GTGGCGCTCCCGAATCGCGGACACGAATTGGGCGGCCGAGAGGGAGCCGCCGCCGTAGGCGAAGAAGTCGCTGTCGGCGTCGGCGACGGGCACACCGAGGATCGCGGCCCAATGCCCGGCGAGCCAAGCGGCGGTCGGGCTGAGCGCATCCGCGCCGGCCGTCTCGGCGCCGGCCAGGCCGGGCAGCGGCCAGGGCAGGGCGGCACGGTCGACCTTGCCGGAGGTGCGGGTGGGGATGGATTCCACGACGGCGAGCAGCGGCACGAGGGCGGCGGGCAACGCCACCCGGAGGGCCGCGGTGGCCGCGGGCAGGTCGAAGGATCCGGCTGCCTCATCGGCGAGCGCGAGGTAACCCACCAGCACCTGGTTGCCGGCCGGGGTGGTCTGCACGACAGCGGCCGCGCCGGCCACGCCGGACAGCGCCTGCAGGGCGGCGTCGATCTCGCCGAGCTCGATGCGCCGGCCGCCGAGTTTGATCTGGTCGTCGGCCCGGCCCACGAAAACCAGCCCGGCGGGGTCGAAGCGCACGAGGTCGCCGCTGCGGTAGGCGCGTTCCCAGCCGAGCCCGGCGTGCGGGGCGTACTTCACCGCATCCTGGGTCGCGTCGAGGTACCGGGCCAGGCCGACGCCGCCGATGATCAGTTCGCCGGTCTCGCCGGCCCGCACCCGCTGGCCGGCCGGATCCACCACGGCCAGGCTCCAGCCGTCCAGCGGCAGGCCGATGCGCACGGGGTCGCTGCCGTCGAGCAGGGCGCCGCAGGCCACGACCGTCGCCTCGGTCGGGCCGTAGGTGTTCCACACCTCACGGCCGCGGGCGCTGATGCGGGCGGCCAGCTCGGGCGGGCAGGCCTCGCCGCCGAAGATCACCAGGCGCACATTCTCCAGCGCCTCCTCGGGCCAGAGTGCGGCGAGGGTGGGCACCGTGGAGACAACGGTGATGCCGTGCGCGATGAGCCAGGGGCCGAGGTCGGCGCCGCTCCGCACGAGCGAGCGCGGGGCCGGCACCAGGCAGGCGCCGTTCCGCCAGGCCAGCCACATCTCCTCGCAGGAGGCGTCGAACGCCACCGACAGGCCGGCCAGCACCCGGTCGCCGGGGCCGATGGGTTCGCCGGCCAGGAACAGGCCGGCCTCGGCGTCGACGAACGCCGCCGCCGAGCGGTGCGTCACGGCGACACCCTTGGGCACCCCGGTGGAGCCGGAGGTGAAGATGATCCAGGCGTCGTCGTGCGGGCCGGGCATCGGCTCGCCCCAGTGCGCCAGCGACGGGTCCTCCTCGGCGGCCAGGGGCCGCTCGGTGAGCACCCCGGCGTCCAGGCCGTCACGCACCGTGAACAGACCACCGTCGCTGATGACACCCACGACCCGGGCCTCGCCGAAGACCAGCCGGGCCCGTTCCTCAGGGTCGTCGGCGTCGACGGGCACGTAGGCGGCGCCGACGGTGAGGGTGGCGAGAATCGACAGGTAGAGGTCGCGGGTGCCGGACGGGATGCGGATGCCGACCGTGTCGCCGCGGCGCACCCCGGCCCGGCTCAGCCGCACGGCCTGGTCGTTGACCAGCCGCACCAGCCGCCGGTAGCTCAGGGCCCCGGCGGCGTCCTCGAGGGCCAGGGCGGTGGGGTGTTCCTCCGCGGTGGCCAGCAGGATGTCGATCAGGGTGCGCTCGGGGTGCACCAGATAACCGGCATCCAGCACGCCCTGCTCGTGGCCGGGCGTCGGCGCGGCCGGCAGCGGACGCACGATTGCTGGTGCGACGGTCGAGCCGGCGGACCGGGTGCTGGGATCGGGGTGGAACGAGGTCACGCATACTCCTGTCCGGGCTCGCGAGAATCCGCGATGGCGACAGCCTAGAACGACCGGGTAACCGGCGGGTGAACACGCGTCACATGAGTACATTCTTCGGGCGCGTTCCCGTCTCCGGCGGGTTTTTCTCCGCCACCCCTGTTCCCCCGGCGGCCTGCCCGCGTAGCCTTTTGATACCGGATGCGCCCCACGTCTTCGACCGAAAGCCGACCGAATGGATACCTCACCTCTCGTCTGGACCCTGACGGTCCTCGGAATCGTCGGGCTTCTCGCCTTCGACTACGTCTTTCACGTGCGGAAGGCCCACGCCCCCACGCTGAAGGAAGCGGCAATCTGGTCGTCGATCTACGTCGGGATCGCCATACTGTTCGGCATTGGTGTCCTGATCATCGGCGGCAGCACCCCCGGATCCGAGTACTTCGCGGGGTACATCACCGAAAAGGCGCTCTCGGTCGACAATCTGTTCGTCTTCCTCATCATCATGACAAGCTTCCGCGTGCCCCGGGAGGACCAGCAGAAGGTGCTTTTGTTCGGCATCACGTTCTCGCTCATCGCGCGCACCGGCTTCATCTTCCTCGGCGCCGCCCTGATCAACACCTTCGCCTGGGTATTCTATTTCTTCGGCCTGATCCTGTTGATGACGGCGGGCAACATGCTCAAACCGGAGAGCTCGGAGTCCAAGTCCGCGGACAACTTCATCGTGCGGGTCGCGCGCAAGGTCTTCCACACCAGTCCCGAGTACGACGGCGACAAACTCTTCACCATCCACGACGGCAGGCGCGCACTGACCCCGATGCTCCTGGTGATGGTCGCGATCGGCGGCACCGACCTCCTCTTCGCGCTCGATTCGATCCCCGCCATCTTCGGCCTCACCCAGGATGTCTACATCGTGTTCACGGCGACGGCGTTCTCGCTCCTCGGCCTGCGTCAGCTGTACTTCCTGCTCGACGGCCTGCTGGACCGGCTGATCTACCTCTCCTTCGGGCTGGCGGCGATCCTCGCCTTCATCGGCGTGAAGCTGATCCTGCACGCCCTGCACGAGAACAACCTTCCGTTCATCAACGGCGGCGAGCCGGTGCCGGTGTTCGAGATCAGCACGGGTGTCTCCCTGACGGTCATCATCGGTGTGCTCCTGGTCACCGTGCTGGCGTCGCTGTTCAGCCCGGCGGGCCGGGCACAAGCGGCCACCGCCAACGCCCGGCGGTACGCAACCGACTACCTGGACCTCGGCTACACCGAGGACCACACCGAACGCATCCGGGTGTACACGGCGCTTCGGGAAGAGGAAGAGTCCATCCATAAGCTCGGCCCGAAGTACCGGCAGGCGGTCCAGGACGACGCGGAGCTCGCCGATCTGCTCCGCAGGGCTCACCTCGAACACGACGCCTCTGTGCGCCGGGCCGCCCGCGAGGGGTGACCCCACGCCGGCCCGACCGTGCCCCGCACGACGGCCGGTCAGCGGATGCGGGCACGCACGGCGCCGGCCGCGCAGAGGATGACCGCAAGCGCGCCGATCAGCACGAGAGGGTCCAGGTCTTCACCGAGGAGCAGCGCCGCCCACGCGATGGTGAGCACCGGTTGCAGAAGCTGGATCTGGCTCACCCGGGCGATCGGCCCGATGGCCAGGCCCCGGTACCAGGCGAAGAAGCCCAGGAACATGCTCACCCCGGCAAGGTAGGCGAAGGCCAGCCAGGCCGACGCATCAGCAGCGGGCCGGCCGGAAGCGAGTCCGGCCAGCATCAGCGGCACCATCACCGGCAGCGCCACGATCAGCGCCCAGCAGATGGTCTGCCAGGAGCCCAGCTCGCGGGCCAGCAGCGCGCCCTCACCGTAGCCGATCGCCGCAAGCACCACGGCCGCCACCAACAGCAGGTCGGCCGGCTGCAGGCCGCTGAGCCCGCCCGCGGTGAGCGCCACGAATCCGACCACGGCCACCACGCCGAGACCGCTGGCCAGCCAAAAGCGAGGAGTGGGCCGTTCCCTGGCCCGCACGACAGCGACCACCGCGGTGGCTGCGGGGAGCAGGCCGATCACAACGGCGCCGTGCGCGGCCGGCACGCTCTGCAGGGCGAAGGAGGTGAGAATGGGGAAGCCCGCGATGACGCCGGCCCCCACCACGGCCAGCCGCCACCATTGGCTGCCCCTGGGAAGACGCTGCCGGAGCACGGCGAGCACAGCGATGGCGAGAATGCCGGCTCCGACGGCACGGCCGGCACCGACGAACAGCGGGTCGAGCTGGGCCACGGCCACCCGGGTGAGCGGCAGGGTGAACGAGAAGGCCAGCACGCCCAGCAGCCCGAAGACCAGGCCGGCGGCGGCGGGCGACGCTTCCGGTGGCGATAGCGCTGGCGGCGCCGCGACGATAGCGCTATTCTGTATTTTCATGAAAGAGGATAGCACCCGACCGGGTTCCGCGGACAACGAATCGGCGCATCTCGCCATCGAACGCCGTCTGCGTGCCCTGGTCGCCAGCCGGCCGGCCGGCGACCGGCTGCCCTCCACCCGCACCCTCGTGCTCGACCATGCCGCCAGCCCGCTCACTGTGCAGCGCGCGCTGCAGCGTCTGGTGCTCGAGGGCCTGGTGGAGACCCGACCGGGCGCGGGAAGCTTCGTGGCGCGGCCGCATGCCGTGCACCGGGCCGACTTCGGCTGGCAGACCACGGCGCTCGGCGCGGCCCGCACCGGTGCCGACGCGATCGGCACCGCCATGACGAGCGCCGGACCGGGCATGATCGCCCTGCACTCCGGGTACCCGGCCGAGGAGCTGCTGCCCACCCGGCTGGTGCGCACCGCCCTGGTCCGCGCGGCTCGCACCGGCACCGCCGTCGACCGGGCCCCAATTTCGGGGTTGCCGGAGCTCCGCAGCTGGTTTGCGGCGGAACTGGCACCGGTCGGCGCCTCCGCCGCCGCCCCGCCGGCCGCCGACGACGTCGTCATTACCCCGGGCGGCCAGAGCGCGCTGTCGTCGATCTTCCGGGCGCTGGCCGTTCCGGGCGACGCGATCGTGATGGAGTCCCCTACCTACTGGGGCGCCATGGCCGCCGCCCGGCAGGCCGGGTTGCGCATCGTGCCCATCTCCCGCGGCGCCGGCGCCCCCGCGGCTGCCGACCTCGACGACGCCCTGGGCGTCAGCGGGGCCCGCCTGTTCTACGCGCAGCCGCACTTCGCCAATCCCACCGGGGCGTTGTGGAGCAGCGCCGATCGCAGTGCCATCACCGCGGTCCTCCGCGCTCGCGGGGCGTACCTGATCGAGGACGACTGGGCGCATGATTTCGGCATCGAAGCGGATGTGGCCACCCTTGCCGCCGACGACGCCGACGGCCACATCGTCTACGTGCGCTCGCTCACGAAGAGCCTCTCCCCCGCCATCCGGGTGGCGGCGGTCGTGGCCCGCGGCCCCGCCCTGGCCCGGATCCAGGTGGACCGCACCGTGGACGACCTGTACGTCAGCGGGCTCCTGCAGGCGGCAGCGGTCGATGTGCTCACCGACCCGGGCTGGCACAGCCACCTCACCCGGTTGCGTGGGTCGCTGCGCGGCCGCCGCGATGAGCTGGCCCGGCAGGTGCGCGGACAGTTGGGCGCGGACGCCCTTGAGCTGGTCCCCAGGGGCGGGCTGAACCTGTGGGTGCGCGCTGCCGACGGGGTGGACGTGGCCGACCTGGCCCGGCGCAGTCGCGCCGAGGGGGTGCTGTTCTCCCCCGGCGGCGACTGGTTCCCGGCCGAGCCGACCGGTTCCTTCTTCAGGCTGAACTACTCCCGCGCCCGCCCCGAGCTCTTCGAGGCCGCCGTGGCGACCATCGCCGGACTGCTGCCCTAGGCCAGCCGCTCGACGGCGGCGAGCCACTCGGCCCAGAACAGTTTCCACCGCTCGGCCTCGTCGAACGACGCCACCTTGTCGTGCGTCACGCCCAGCCGCAGCCGCCCGTCGGGCAGCAGGTCGGTGGAGAACAGGATCGACCCCAGCGGCTCGTCTGCACGCGCGAGGGTGAATCGCAGTGCCTTCGACGCCGGCTTCGAGCGAAGCACCAGGTCGAGACCGGGAAACAGATCGGCGCGGCTACCCTCGTCGAGCAGCAGTTCGCGCACCACGTCGCGGTCCAGGGCCAGCACCCGCGCGCGGCTCACGCTGAAGCTGCCGTCGGGCATCTGGCCGGGCAGCCTCAGGCCGGTGATGCGTTCGTAACCCACGGTCACGCTCTGCGCCCACCAGCCGTCCACACCGTGCGCGGCGTGCACCCAGGCGGCGATGGCGGTGTGCCCGGCCTGGTGGCCGGGGCCGTCGTCGATGAGATCGACCCACTCCTCCCACGCATGCCCGGTGTTCTCGAGGATCGCGTCGTCGGTCTGCACGGGCTCGGCCGCCCAGACCCGGGTGCGTGTGAAGGTTTCGTGTTCGGTCATCGGGACTCCTGTGCTCGGCACGACAATACTGGGTGTCTTCTGCCAGGTCCGACGCCGGGCACCCCGGGCGATGTGATGGCCGCGCGGAGTCCCTAGACTGAGAGCGAAGGGGGCATTTTCGGATGAGCAAGAACAAGAGCGACGAACCGCGCGACGAGTTCGACCGTATCCAGATACCCGAGTTTCTGGCCCGGCCTTTCGAGCGCCTCGCCGGCGGACCGGGCGTCGGCACACCCATCCGGCCCACCCCCAGAGACCGGTCGGACGGCAACACGACTGTTGACGGCGACTCGGATGCCGATCTCCCCGAGGACCTCGAGGACACCGAGCCGGCACCGCGTCAGTGGTGGGCCGGCTACAAGGGCAAGCTGCTGCTCTACGGCGCGGGCACCCTCGTCATGGTCTTCCTACAGTCCCGCGGCTAACCACCACGGTACGCCGACTACATCGCGGGTAGTACCCGGGTTCATCCGTCCAGGGGATGTCTGCGTACCCGTGTTTGGCGACGATGGAGGTACCGATCCCGTTCACCCGGTCGGCAGCCGCCCGTCGAGAGGACTCCCATGACCACGATCCTGCACACTATTCCTGCCCACCGGTCCCTGCGCCCCATCGTCATGACGGCGACCCTGGTCATGGTGTCGGCCGGCACCCACGGTCCCGCCGACCTGCCCGCCGGCCCGCCCGTGGCCGTCGACCGGGTGCCTGCCCACTCCCTCGACCGGATTGCCCTGTGGGCGGCCCAGCAGGCCGGGATCGACCGCGCGGCGTAAACCGCCGCAGGAGGGCCCGTGGGGCTCCCCCGATTAGGGCCCGACCAGCAGAAGTAACACCTCATAGGTCAGATAGACCGGCCAGACGATGGCCTGGAGCAGGCCCAGGATGAAGCCCCAGAACGATCCGTCCGACGTGGAGACGAAGTAGATGGCCGCTCCAACGTAAGCCAGAAGGAAGAAGAACCCCCACCCCCCGTCTCCCACCGTCACGTTGCCACGACCGTCCGATGCCATCAGCTCCTCCGCTCCCGTGAGAACTCCCTGACTACCCGATGGCACACAGGGTAACCGCGCTGACCGCGAAGCGATACCGCCGCACAGCGGCCGCCGGGTCCGATCCGATCGTCAGCGAACGGCATCGGCGAGCAGGGAGCCCGCACGACGACATCGCCGTTTACGCGATAGTGAGGGGATGCAGATCTACTCCGACTACGCCGCCCATCGCTCCCGTCAGGTCGCGGTCGACGTGATCGCCGTCGCCGCCATCGCCGCTTGGATCGGGCTCGGCGCTTTCGTCTACTCGCTCGTGATCGACCTCGCCCGGTTCGGCGAGCAGATGGAGTCCGCCGGCTCCGACTTCTCGACCACGATGACTGACATCGGCGACAGGTTCGGCGGTATGCCGCTCATCGGCGGCGGCATCCGGGCACCGTTCGAGGCCGCCAGCGGCGCGGGCCAGAGCCTGGAGGCGGCCGGCCGCAGCCAGCAGGAGGCCGTGCTGAATCTCGCCGTCGGCCTGGGATGGGGAATCGCCGTCGTGCCTGTCGCGACGATCCTGCTGTTCTGGCTCGTACCCCGCCTGCGGTTCACGCGCCGGGCGGCCACGACACGGCGGCTGGTTCGCGCAGGCATCACCGTGGACCTGCTCGCGCTGCGGGCCCTGACGAATCAGAAGCTGTCGGTGTTCGCGGCGGTCGACGCCGACCCCGTGTCCGCGTGGCGTCGGGGCGACCCCGAGGTGATGCGCTCACTCGCCGCGCTGGAGCTCAAGGCCTCGGGGGTGCGCATCCGCTGAGGCACCATCCGTGCCTGGGACCGCGTGGTGCTGGCGGCTGCCGCCGGTGCGGACGAGGATGGTCCCATGGTCGCAATTCTCACGGATGTCGCTCGGGAACTGTACGGCCTTCGGCCCCAGGACTTCACGGCCGCGCGCAATGCCAGGGCACAGGAGCTGAAGTCATCGGATGCCGCTCTCGCCAAGCAGGTCGCGGTGATGAAGAAACCCTCTCCTGCGGCCTGGGTGGTCAACCTCCTCGCCCGGGAGAACGTCGACGAACTTACTGTGCTCCTCGACCTCGGCGAACAGATGCGCACAGCGCAGGAGCATCTCGAGCGGGACGCGCTCAGGCGGCTCGGCGGCGAGCGCCGAGTCGCCATCGCCGCCCTCGCCGCTGCGGGCGCCGACCTCGCCGCCGGCCTCGGTCACCGGCCTACTGCAAGCGTCGTCGGCGAGGTCGAGCAGACCCTGCAGGCCGCAACGTCTGATCCTTCGGCCGCCGCGGCAATCGCCAGCGGACTTCTGGTCAAGCCGTTGCGGGCGGTCGGTTATGAGCCCGTCGACCTGGACGGTGCCATGGCCGTGTCTGATCCGGAGTCGTGGCCGGCGCCTCGGGGCCGCTCCCGCGGCGCGGCACTGCCGGATCCCGTTCAACTCGCCGACGTCCGCCGCCGGAAGGAGGCCAGGCGGGAAGCGCAACGTCTGGAGCGCAATGCGGACGTCGCCGAGGCGGAAGTCGACGCCCTGGACCGTCGCGCCCACCGGCTCACGCTTCGCCGGACCAGCCTCGAAGCGGAGATTGCGGAGCTTCGGGAACAGCTGGATACGGCCTCCGCGGCGCTCGCCTCCGTCGTCGCCGACGAGAGCGCCCTGGCCGACGCCCGCGCCGAGGCGCACACCGCTGTGGAGGACTCCAGAACCCGCGCCCGCGACGCACGCGAGGTCGCCGACTCCCTCGAGGAGGGCGACTGATCCGGCCGGCGGCACCCGGCGAACCCATCGGTGTCTTCGGCACTCGCCGCCGGCACGCCGACCCTCGCGGCACGCCGTCGTCCCGCCGTCTCGAAGCCCCAGTCTGCTGGCAGCGAACGGCGCCCACAGTCCAATCCGACGGACGTACGCTCTGGTGCCATGAACGATATCCCGGCGATGGATGACGACGGGCTGCTCGACGCCTACTCGAGAACCGTCACGGCCGTGGCCACGCGGGTGCTGCCCAGCGTGGCCAGTGTCTCAGTGCGCAGTTCCCAGGGAGCGGGAGCGGGCAGCGCGAGTGTCATCACCGACGACGGATTCCTCCTCACCAGCGCCCATGTCGTCGCCGGCGCCGGCACCGCTGACGTCGGGTTCGCCGACGGCACCGGGAGCCGGGTCGACGTCGTCGGCCGTGACACCCTCTCCGATCTGGCCGTGCTGCACGCACGCGATGCCACCCCGCCGCCGGTGCGGTTCGGCGACGCCGCGCGGTTGCGCGTCGGCCAGGTGGTGGTGGCCCTGGGCAATCCGCTGGGTCTGGCCGGCAGCGTCACCGCCGGCATCGTCTCGGCGCTCGGCCGGTCGCTCCCCACCCGGTCCGGGCGGGTGATCGACGAGGTGATCCAGACCGACGCCGCCCTCAACCCGGGCAACAGCGGCGGGGTGCTGGCCGACAGCACCGGGCGCATGGTCGGGGTCAACACCGCGGTGGCGGGCATCGGAGTGGGGCTGGCGGTGCCGATCAATGTGAGCACCCGGGCGATCATCACGGCGCTGATGACCACCGGGCGGATGCGGCGGGCCTGGCTGGGCATCGCCGGCGCCCAGGTGCCGCTGCCACCGACCCTGGCGGCCCGGATCGGCTCGCCGACCGGCCTACGGGTGGCGGCAGTGTCCCCGGGCAGCCCGGCAGAGGAGGCCGGGTTGCACCGCGGTGACATCGTGGTCGAACTCGCCGGGCAGCCGGTGGTCACGGCCACAGCAGTGCAGCAGCTGATGGTCGAGGCCGCGATCGACACACCCATCGAGATCACGGTCTGGCGAAACGGCGCCCTGGTCGACGCGATCACCGTGCCGCGGGAACTCGCGGAGTCCTGACCCGGCCCAACACTGCCGGTCGATCAGGCCGCGGCGAACCGCTTCGCCGAGCGAGCCCTGGCCTTGTCCGCCTCCACCTCGCGGTTCTTGGGCGGAGCGGTCGTGACCAGGTCTTCGAGCAGATGCCGCGAGGTGTGGGCGATTTCCGCGACCGCCCGGTTGAAGGCCTCCTCGTTGGCCTTCGACGGCTTGGTCGCCCCGCTGATCTTGCGCACGAACTGCAGCGACGCCGCATACACCTCGTCGTCGGTGGCGGCAGGTTCAAAATTGTGAAGCTGATGAATGTTCCGACACATACTTCGAGGGTACCCAGCCGGGCCCGGCCACGGAAGTGCGAGAAAGTGTTGCGCGAAGAGCGGATTGCCCACTACGGTGATGCCTACGCCATACGACGAAAGGAGCCTCGCGTGATTACTCAGAAGATTGCATTCGCATTCCGTACCACCGCCGGCTTCGTCGGCGTCTTCACCGCCTGATCGGCCAGTAGGTAACCCACCGGTCCAGACGGTGGTGACGCTCTCGAAGCCCGACCAGGCAGCATCCGCACTCTGTGCATCCCGCACCTTCTGCATCCGTCTGCCCGGGTCACTCACCCCGTGAGCGGCGCGCACTCCGCGCGTCGCCCTCGTGCCGCCGTGCGCGGCCACCCTTCATTCTGCGAGCCCGAACGTTCTTCCAGAGCGCCCGGATTCGCGAACCGTCCTCGTTAAGGAACGCATCATCATGAATACCCAACTGGCGCCCGATCCGGGCCGCCACGATCACCCACCCCAACCCGTTCTCTCGCCCGAGGCGCACCCGGCGCGCCGCGTAGGCCTGATCGACCGCGCTGCCATGCACCTCGGTGTCGCGCTGATCCGCTGGGGTCGCCGGCCCGTCAGGGCTCGTCGCCGGGAACGCCCCGCTCTCGCTCCCGAGTCGATCGCAGCCCGCCGGGAGTTAGACCGGGTTCGAGACGAGCATCTGGTCCTGAAGCTGACCCAGTTCCGGTGACCGGTGCCCCCACGTCGCACCCGACCGCGTTATGCGGGTGCCGCGCCGGTATGCGGGTGGCGCGCCACCCGCATACCGGCGCCTGACCCGCCTCACGCGTCGGTACTGGCTTCGGATGCGCTCAGCCGCGCGGTGCCGCGTCCAGTCCAGCCCGCCACTGCGCGAGCAGGCGCGCGACGCTGCGGCTGTGCGCCCACGGCACCTCGGGCGCCTCGGTCCGCCCGTCCAGCAGGGCCAGCGACACGGCATCGGCCTCTGCCGCGAACGGGTCCACCGTCGGCACCTCCACCAGTCGGTCACGGCCATCCGCCCGCACGAGGAACGACGCGGCCGAGTCGCTGCGGCTGCCGAACACATCGGCCAGCTCGATGACCCCGGCGCTCCCGCTGAGCCTCGCCGACCGCGGCAGCTCGGCGACGATGGAGCACTCCGCCTCCGCGGAGAATCCGGCCGCGGCAATTGTCGCGCTGGCGTGCTCGTCCACGCCGGTGTCGCCGACATCGCCCGTGGCGACGGTGACCGTCAGGTCTGCCGGGTCAACGCCGGCAGCAGCGGCGAGTGCCACCGCGAGCGATACGGGGTAGCCGCCCACGTCGAGGATCGCCCCGCCGGCCAGCTCCGGATCGAACAGGCGTCCCGATCGCTGCCCCGCCGCGAAGCCGAACGAGGCGACCAGCTGCAACGAAGTGCCGACCTCCCGGTTGGCGACGGCGGCATCCAGGGCCCGCGCGAACGGTCCGAACCGGTGCTTGTACGCCTCGACGAACGGCAGTCCGGAGGCCGCGGCCTGATCCAGGACTCGTTCGACCTCCGCCACGGTCGGCGCGACCGGCTTCTCGCACAGCACCGCCTTGCCGGCCCGCAGCGCGGCCACGGCGAGGTCCGCGTGGGTCGTGTTCACCGTGGAGATGTACACGGCGTCGATGTCGTCCCGGGAGAGGAGATCCTGGTAGGTTCCGGTGACGGGCGCCCCGTACGTGGCCGCGAACGCGGCCGCCCGCTCGGGGCTGGTGCTGCCGACTGCGTGCAGAGTGCCGTGCGCCGAGCCGGGCAGAGCCCGGGCGAACCAGCCGCCGATATCGCCAGGTCCTAGGATTGCCCACCGCGTAGTCTTCATTCCTCGAAGGTACCAACCTTCGGCGACGACCTTTTCCCGGTGAGGGAGCTGAATCTGTTGCGGCGGTGCGGGGTGCCCCTGGAGGGACTCGAACCCCCAACCCTTTCCTTAGGACGGAACTGCTCTTCCATTGAGCTACAGAGGCTGACCGGGAAAGTTTAGCCGTTATCCGCGCCGGTTGAGCGCAGGTACGCCGGGCTGCCCTCGTTCGGAGGCGGGCACGCCGCGACAGGAACTAGGTCGGCGGGTAGAGGTAGACCGGAACCTCGCTGACCGGCACTGTACGCGTGTGATAAGCGTGCGAGCCGTTCCAGTTGTATTCCTCGAGCACAACGGTGCCGTCCCCCGGCACCGACTGAACATAGGCGACGTGGTTGTAGGTGAACCAGGCCACGGCACCCACGACGGGTGCCTTGCTGCTGGCCCAACCCTTGTTCGCCCAGGCGTTGGCCCAGGCGGATGCGTTGCCGCCGCCGGGAGTCATCGTCGACCAGGTCCACTTGAACGGGCCGGTGGCGCCGGCGTCGCGGTTGAGCCGCCAGGCCACGAAGTCCACGCACTCGCGGTAGTAGTAGCCGAGCGGGGAGAACCCGCCGCCCTGGGATTCGGTGGCGGCGTCCCGCCAGGGGTAGTCGTCACCCTCGGCCCGGATGCCGACCACGGCGTACTCGGCCGCGGAGCTGCGGGTCTCTTCGGCAACCTGCTGCTGCTCGAGGTCCGCCGCGATGTTCGCCTCGATCTCGTCGAGTTCGGCCTGGCTCGTGGCGGTGAAGCTGTCGGCCGAAATAGTCACGGCGGCAGCGGCGGCGCCCACGGTGACGGCCTGGGTGTCCCCGGAGGCCTTGGCAGTGAGAGCGGTCGAGCCGCCCTGCGGGGTGAACGCGTAGGCGGGCAGCGCGGCAGTGAGGAAAATGGCCGGGATCGCCAGCAGGGTAACCATCTTCGCGAACTGCTTGCGGCGCTTGACGGGCCGCCGGGCGGGACCGGTGCGGGCGCCGGCGGGTGCCGTGGACGGTGCGGATGGCGTGGAGAACGGCCGGAACCGGGCCGGGCGGACCGCACGCGGCGGAACGGTGTCGTCCTGGGCTGACGACTCGTCGGCCCAGGTGCTCGCGCTGCCGACGATGACGGCGAGGTCCGGGGACACCGACCGGATCGAAACCGGCGGTACGGGAACCGCGGTGACGACCATCGCCTCGGCGGAAATGACAGCGGACTCGGCGGTGACGTCGACGGACTCAGCGGAGACTTCAACCGACTCGGCGGAAACGATGACGGCCTCGGCGGGCACGACAACGGCCTCGGAAGAAACGACGACGGCGGAAGTGCCGGATGCCTCAGCGGCTGCGCGCTGGGCCCGGGCCTCGCGGCGCGAAGGTAACGCGCCGACGCCCTCAGGCGAGCCGGCGGGGCCGGAATGAGTCACAGATAATCCTCTAAACAGCCACTACCGGAAGGGGGGACTTTTCAACTGTAGGCGATGCGTGGGCGGCTGTCACGTTGAGCGTTACGTTTTCGTGACAATGGCACTACAAAGGGGTGCACATCCACAAAGTCGAGCCGAGCGATGAGACTACGCGGCGGCCGGCGCGAGGAACTCGTCCCACTGCGGCAACGGTCGTTCCACGCCACTGACCACCCAGGTGGTGCCCTGCGGCATCCGGGGGTCGAAGCGCAGGTCCCAGCCCATTTCGGCGGGTGTGCGGTCGCTCTTGAGGTTGTTGCAGCGCAGGCAGCAGGCCACGAGGTTGTCCCAGGTGTCGCGGCCGCCGCGTGACCGCGGCTGCACGTGGTCGATGGTGCTGGCGTTCTTGCCGCAGTAGCCGCAGCGGTGGTCGTCGCGCCGCAGCACTCCGCGCCTGCTGACCGGCACGGCCCGCGACCGCGGCAGGCGCACGTAACGGGTGAGCAGGATGACGCTGGGCCGCTCCCACGACTCCGTCGCCGCCCAGACCGGGTGCCCCTGGTCCGCCTGAATGATTGTTGCCTTCTGGTTCATGACGAGCACGAGTGCCCGCTTGAACGACACGACCGCGAGAGGTTCATATCCCGCGTTGAGGACCAGTGTGCGCATGCGCTCCCTTTCGAAAAAGGCTGGACGGCTTCCAGCCATTCGAACTGCTGTCTGGCGTCGACGGGGAGGAGATGCGGGCAAACAAAAAGGGCGTCGTCATCATGACAACGCCCCATGGGCTTCGGTGTGCTCGGGGCACACGACACCCAGACAGATTTGACTGCTGTGCCGCAGCGCGAAGTGTCCGCGCACATCCATGGTGTGGATCGTGCGTAGCTTGCGCATTGGCTCTCCCAAAATCCCGCAGAACATCAGGGCATCAGGTTAACCCACAAATGGTGCGCTACGAAAACGTGTCGCACCATTTGTGCTATGCGTAACCCAGTGTTTACCCGGGCGGTCTCAGGAGCGGCCAGATCAAACGGCTCAGATGCCCAATCGCACGATGTAATAGTCAGCGGTCCAGATCGGCTGTACCCGCACCGCCGCCCCTTCGTACGGCGCGTGCAGGATGTTGCCGTTGCCGGCGTAGAACCCGTCGTGGCCGTCCATGATCACCAGGTCGCCCGGCTGGGCATCCGCCAGGTCGATCCGGGTGCCGGCCGCGCCCTGTCCGGTGGAAGAGTGAGGCAGGGAGATGCCGAACTGTGCATATACGTACATCACGAAGCCGGAGCAGTCGAACCCGGCCGGGGTGGCACCCCCGTACACGTAGGGAACGCCCTGATATTGCAACGCAACGCTGTAGACCGACGAGAGGCTGAAGCTCGGGTAGGCCGAGCTGGCCAGGTAGTCGGCCGCCGACGGGCCGGTGAACGACTCCGCATAGGTGGTCATTGAGGTCGCCGCGGCCGCTCGCGCGGCCTCGGCGGCGTCGATCTCAGCCTGTGGCGTGGCCGCGAAGGCGTCCTGGGCGACCGAGACCGAAGCGGCACCGTCATCGACGGCCACCCCCTGGGCGCCCGCCTGGGTCAGATCGGTGGCGTCCGTGGCCGCGAAGTTACCCGCGGGGTCCGCCGGGGCGAACGCGTAGGCCGGCAGCGCCATGGTGGCGACGAGACCGGTGGCCAGGCTCATTATCACGACCGGACCCACTGTGCTGCGGAGTCTGGATCGCCTGACGGGCTCCCCCGGCCTCATGACGATGCGCGGCCCCACCTCGGATTGTGTCGCGCGCATCGGATCGGCCGGAGCGGGGCGTATGGCCACAGCAGTGGCACGTCGACCGCGGCTGGACAGTCTTCTTCTTAACAGAGTCAATTCGGACCTCCGGCGCCTCGACAACACTAGGAAGTTGCCCCGTCCAGGTGCGAGTGAACGCGTGAATTTCCGCAGCAAGCGACGGGAAGGGTAGAGACGTCTTGCGCGGGCCCGACGATCGGTCTCTGATCTGTGGGCAGGTCGAGGCTACGTGACCGAATCCGATTTGTCACCCAAAATGGACGATTTCTAACGAATTGGTAACAGGACGGTGAATTTCGCCGGAAATCCGGTCCGGCTAGGAGCCGGTGACGGGGGTGGTCACGAAGATGTGACCGGCGACCTCGTTGGGTAGTTCCAGGCCAGCGCCGAAGCCCTCCACCTGCACCAGTACGTAGGAGCCCACGGCGGAGAACACACCGGTGTTGCCCGGCAGAACACCGGACTGCTTGAGCTGAGCGAGGAGAACCGGGTCGAACTGCACGGGCTCCCCCAGCCGACGGATGACGGCAGTCACGGGGGCCTCCGACGCCGCGACGACGTCGAGCAGGTTGGTGACGCCCGCCATGAATGCCACGGCCGGGGAGTCGCCCAGTTCGTCGAGGCCGGGAATCGGGTTTCCATACGGGGATTCGGTGGGGTGACCGAGAATTTCGAGGATCTTGCGCTCGACCTGTTCGCTCATCACGTGTTCCCAGCGGCAGGCTTCGTCGTGGACGAACTCCCACTCGAGACCGATGACGTCGCTGAGCAGGCGTTCCGCGAGGCGGTGCTTGCGCATCACATGCACGGCCTTGGTGCGGCCGGTGAGAGTGAGCTCGAGGTGCCGGTCGCCGGAGACGACGACGAGACCATCGCGCTCCATCCGGGCGACGGTCTGGGACACCGTCGGTCCGGAGTGACCCAACCGCTCGGAGATGCGGGCCCGGAGGGGAACGATGTTCTCCTCCTCGAGGTCGAGGATGGTGCGGAGATACATTTCGGTCGTGTCGATAAGGTCAGTCATCCGCAGCCTCCCGCTCGGCCATATGTGCAACGCCACAACACTACCCGTGCGAGGCGGGCAACTAGAATCCTGTTATGCCGGACCTACAGATCCCCACAGAATTGCTGCCCGCCGATGGACGTTTTGGCTGCGGCCCGTCCAAGATCCGTCAGGAGCAGCTGGACTACCTGTCCGGCGCCGGCGCGAGCATCCTGGGTACCTCCCACCGCCAGGCACCGGTGAAGAACCTGGTCGGGCGCGTCCGCACCGGCCTCACCGACCTGTTCCGCGCCCCGGAGGGCTACGAGCTCGTCATGGGCAACGGCGGCTCGACCGCGTTCTGGGACGCTGCCGCGTTCTCGCTCATCGAGACCCGCGCCCAGAACCTCGTTTTCGGTGAGTTCGGTGGCAAGTTCGCCGCCGCCGCCGCCGCGCCGTTCCTCACGGCTCCCGATGTCATCAAGGCCGCCCCCGGCTCGCGCGCCACCGCCGTACCCACCGAGGGCATCGACGTGTACGCCTGGCCGCAGAACGAAACGTCTACCGGCGTGATGGCCCCGGTCACCCGGGTGCACGGAGACGCTGGTGCCCTGACCGTCATCGACGCCACCAGCGCCGCCGCCGGCATCGACTTCGAGGCCGACCAGGCCGATGTCTACTACTTCGCTCCGCAGAAGAACCTCGCCTCTGACGGCGGCATCTGGCTGGCTCTGTTTTCCCCCGCGGCCATTGAGCGCGTCGAACGCATCGCCGCCAGCGGGCGGTACATCCCCGAATTCCTCAGCCTCAAGAACGCCATCGACAACTCCCGTCTCAAGCAGACGCTCAACACGCCCGCCGTGTCGACCCTGCTGCTGATGGAGAACCAGCTCGACTGGATCAACGGCAACGGCGGCTTGGCCTGGGCGTCGGCGCGCACCGCGGAGTCCTCCTCGGTGCTCTACGACTGGGCCGCGACCGTGGACTACGCGACGCCGTTCGTGACCGACCCGAGCCACCGCTCACAGGTCGTCGCCACGATCGACTTCGACGACGCGATCGATGCCGCGGCCATTGCCAAAATCCTGCGTGCCAACGGCATCGTCGACACCGAGCCGTACCGCAAGCTCGGTCGCAACCAGTTGCGTGTCGCCACCTTCACGGCCATCGACCCGGCGGACGTGCGCAAGCTCGTCTCGTCGATCGAATACGTAGTGGCCAACCTGGGTTAGTCGCCCATGCGTTTCTGGCTCAGAGACAGCGAACGGCGGCCCGACCCGCTGCCCGCCCGCGCTAATGCGCGGAAAGCGGTGGCAGCGGGTTCGGTCGGCTGGCTAGTGCTGCTCGTGCTGGCCGTCGTCTTCCGAGCTGAACTGAACGACGCCGGCCTGGGCTGGTGGCTGTGGTGCGCCGTCATCGGTCTGGGCCTCGGCCTCTGCGGACTCGGCTTCGTGCTGTTCAGACGCCGCTAGCGCCTCGTCCACGTCGATCCCGTCGAGAACGTCGACGCCGTTGTCGACGGCGTCGTCGGACTCTGCGCTCTCGTCGTCGTCGTCACTGTCGTCGTCGTCGTCACTGTCGTCGTCGTCGTCACTGTCGTCGTCGTCGTCACTGTCGTCGTCGTCATCATCATGATCGTCGTCGTCGCTGTCGTCATCGTCGTCGCTGTCGTCGTCGTCGGACTCGGCGAACCCGGCGGCAGCCAGCTCCTCGGCGACCTTGGAGTCAGCGAGCCGGTCGCTCCACGGCACCCATTCCGGAGCGAGCAGGGCATCGTCGCCAGGCATGAGTTCGGTTTCCAGCACCTGCGGCTCGGAGTCGCCGTCGACGCGGGACAGGCTGACCGTCCAGCGCCAGCCCGGGTAACCGGTCATCAGGCAGTCGAAGAGCAGCGACAGCACGTGCTCACCCTCGACGATGTAACCGAGCGGTTCACCGATCGTGTCGGCCGGGGTGATCAGTTCGAGAGCGGACCTGGCCTGGTCGACGGCGGCCACGAGCACCTCATCGGCCTCGAAGACCTCGTCGTCGGCAACGTCGTCGGCGTCCTCGGCGGGACCGTCCCCCGTCGCACCCGCCCGGCCGTCGTCGACGACAGTGGTCTCGTCGGCCGTGGGTTCGTCGACGGGAGCCTCAGCCGCCGGGGTGTCGGTCGGAACGACCGGCGGGGCCTGGGGCGGGGTGGGGTCGAAAGGATTAAGCATCCAGTTCCTCGGCGACCTTGCGCAGCACGGCCGCGATCTTCTTGCTGTGCGCGGAGTCGGGGTACCGACCGCGGCGGAGGCTCGAGCCGATACCGTCGAGCAACTTCACCAGGTCCTCGACGATGATGGCCATGTCGTCAGCCGGCTTGCGGCTGAGCTTGGCCAGGCTCGGCGGAGCCTCGATCACGCGCACGGACAGCGCCTGAGCGCCGCGCTTGCCGTCGGCGATGCCGAACTCGAGCTTCATCCCGGCCTTCACCGTCACTCCGGCGGGCACTGCGGAAGCGTGCAGGAAGACCTCGTGGCCTTCATCGGACGTGATGAAGCCAAAGCCCTTCTCCTCGTCGTAGAACTTGACTTTGCCGGTGGGCATCTGAACCTCGCTGTGATTTTGAGGCGCGCAGAATACGCGCCGCTTCACTCAGCATATTCCGTTGTAGCTGACTATGCCCCGTATCCTTAGGTCTGTGACCACTCAAACTCCCCACGACCCCGGCCGGCTCGAGAAGATCCTGGCCTACATGGTTGCGGGTGTGGTCGGGCTGTCCATCCTGGCCTTCCTCGCCGTGATTCTCGGCACCGCGGCCGGGGCCGGCGACAACGACGGATTCAGCAAGGGCGTCTGGCCCGCCGTGCTCACTCTGCCCCTCTTCGGTCTTCCCCTCGGCTTCCTGTTGATCATCGCCCTGATGGTCGTCAGCGGAGTCCGCCGTGCTCGCGAGGCTCGACAGAAACTGGAGTAACCGACATGCTGACGCTCGCCTCACGCCTCCGCGCACTGAACGACGCAGCACTGCGCCGCACTATCGTGCTCCGATCGATTCCCCCGCACGGCATCCACGACTTCTTCGACCTCGCCGAAGCGCTCCTCGAGCCCGCAGCGATCCAGTCGACGCTCGCGCACCTGGACCGCAGCACCCTCGCCGTTCTGGCCGTGGCCGGCGAACTGGGCGCCGCCCCGATGGCCGAACTTGTCGAACGACTGGCCGACCTCGGGCACGACACCCTGAACGCCGACGACATCTCCGCTCGCGTCGACCGCCTCGACGAGCTGTTGCTCCTGGTGCGCACAGGCGACACCGTGCGGCCGTATGCAGCCGTCGCCGAACGCCTTCGGTCCTGGCCGGAGGAAGGTCTGCCCAGCGCCGCCGAGCTGGCCGGGGTGCCCGCCCCCACCCCACTGGCCCCGCTCTCGGCCACCGACAGCCGTTTCACTGAGCGACTGGCCGCCGAGCGTGCCTTCACCGCCGTCTCCTCGATCGCCGAACTCCTCACCGAACTCAGCCAGGAGCCGGCCCGCGAACTCAGTCGGGGCGGCCTCGGCCTGCCGGACACCAAACGTCTTTCCGTCGCCATGCGGGTCGACCTGGACGCCGTTGCCCCACTTGTGGGCATCGCCGCCCGCGCCGAACTGGTCACCCTGGGCTCCGGTTACTGGTCGGAGTCCGCCGAGGGAGTGGCCTGGCTGCTCGAGAACGCACCGGCCCGTTGGGGCGTGCTGGCCGCATCTTGGCTGGCTGCCCTGCCCGCCGACGTCCGCCAGATCGTCGCCGAGCGGCCCGGCGTGGCCTGGGGCGATGCCCTGCACCGTTTTGTGGACTGGCTGTACCCGGCCGGCGGCACCTGGATGGATGACCGCATCGCCGACTTCGCTCACGAGGGCGAGCTGATCGGCATCACCGCTCGCCAGTCCACCAGCCCGGCCGGCGCCTCAGTGCTCCGCGGCGACATCGACGCCGCCATCGCCGCCATCGCCGCGTCGCTGCCCGCCGAGGTGGGTACCGTCTACCTGCAGCACGATCTCTCGATCGTGGCCCCCGGCCCGTTGTCAGCCTCGATCGACGCCCGGTTGCGCACCTTCGCGGATGTCGAGAGCCGCGAGCTGGCGTCCAGCTACCGGTTGAGCGGTGCGTCGGTCAACCGCGCCCTCGCGACCGGCGACGACGCAGACTCCATCCTGCACTTCCTGGCCACGATCTCGCTCACCGGTGTCCCGCAGCCGGTGGACTACCTCATCCGTGACGCCGCCAGCCGGTATGGGACGGTGCGGGTGGGCCGCATCGACCCGGAGGACCCGGCCGGGCCCAGCTACATCGCGTCCGAGGACACCGCGGTGCTCGGCGCCATCGCCGTCGACCAGACGTTCACGGCGCTCGCGCTGACAACGGTCTCCCCCAGCCGCCTCACCAGCCCCCATCCCGCCGGCACTGTGTTCTGGGCGCTCACCGACGCCCGCTACCCCGTCGCCGCCGAGAACGCGGCAGGTGAGGTGGTGCATCCGCGCCGGCACCCCGTCCTCCGTTCGAGCCGGGTGGAGATACCGGACCCCACGGTCGCGCTCGTCGAGGAGTTGCGCGCCACCGACGGCGGCGAGGCGAAGGCCGCGCACGCCTGGCTGGCCCGGCAATTGGATTCCGCCATCAAGCACCGGCAGACGGTGCTGGTGAGCGTGCAGATGCCCGGCGGCGATGTGGTGGACTACCTCCTCGAACCGGCCAGCGTCGGCGGCGGCCGGTTCCGCGCCCGGGACCGTCGGGCCGATATCGAGCGCACACTGCCGCTCTCCAGCGTCGTCAGCATCGTCCCCGCTCCCTGACCCGGCGGCGGGGCCGGTCGGGCGCACCCCCGTACGCGGGTAGGTACGGTCACAGCCCACGGGCGTAGCATTGTTGCTTATGTCCGATGGCCCGCTGATCGTCCAAAGTGACCGCACGGTTCTGCTCGAAGTCGCGCACCCTCTGGCCGAGGATGCCCGGCACGACCTGGCCGTGTTCGCCGAACTGGAACGCGCGCCGGAACACATCCACACCTACCGCATCACCCGGCTCGGCCTCTGGAACGCCCGCGCCGCCGGGCATGACGCGGCCAACATGCTGGCCACGCTCGAGAAATACTCCAAGTTCGCGATTCCGCAGACCGTCACGGTCGACCTCGAAGAGACCGTGGGCCGCTACGGCCGCCTGGTCATCGACCGGGACCCCGAGGGCCAGCTGGTGCTGCGCAGTCTCGACGCGCCGGTGCTCACCGAGGTGGCCGGTGCGCGGCGCATCGCCCCGCTGCTGATCGGCCAGCCCACCCCGGACTCGTTCCTGGTGGCGCCGTGGGCGCGCGGGCAGCTCAAGCAGGAGCTGGTGAAGCTCGGCTGGCCCGCCGAGGACCTCGCCGGCTATACCCCGGGCACCCCGCACGACATCGCGCTGCTGGAAGACGGTTGGGCGCTGCGTGACTACCAGCACAAGGCCGTGGCGAACTTCTTCGAGGCCGGCTCCGGCGTCGTGGTGCTGCCCTGCGGCGCGGGCAAGACCCTCGTGGGCGCCGGCGCGATGGCCACCGCCAAGACCAACACCCTGATCCTGGTCACCAACACGGTCTCTGCCCGGCAGTGGCGCGACGAGTTGCAGAAGCGCACCACCCTCACGGCGGAGGAGATCGGCGAATACTCCGGCCAGGTCAAGGAGGTCAAGCCCGTCACCATCGCGACCTACCAAATCCTCACCGCCAAGCGGAAGGGCGAGTACGCGCACCTCGAGCTGCTCGACGCCATGGACTGGGGCCTGGTGATCTACGACGAGGTACACCTGCTGCCCGCCCCGGTGTTCAAGCTCACCGCCGAGTTGCAGGCCCGGCGCCGGCTCGGCCTGACCGCCACCCTGGTGCGCGAGGACGGCCGCGAGGGCGACGTCTTCAGCCTGATCGGGCCCAAGCGGTTCGACGCCCCGTGGAAGGAGATCGAGGCCCAGGGCTTCATCTCCCCCGCCGCCTGCTTCGAGGTACGCATCGACCTGCCCCACAGCGAGCGGCTCCGTTACGCCGCTGCGCCCGACGACGAGCGCTACCGGATGGCCGCCACCGCGCCGGCGAAGCTGGACATCGTCAAGGAGCTGGTGGCGATGCACCCCGGCGAACGCATCCTCGTGATCGGCCAGTACCTCGACCAGATCGACGAGCTCGCCGAGGCCCTGCAGGCGCCCAAGCTCACCGGGGCCACGCCGGTGGATGAACGCGAACGGCTGTACCAGGCGTTCAGGGTGGGAGAGGAGAACCTGCTCGTGGTGTCGAAGGTGGCTAACTTCTCGATCGACCTGCCCGAGGCCTCCGTCGCCATCCAGGTATCCGGATCCTACGGGTCCCGGCAGGAGGAGGCCCAACGCCTCGGCCGGCTGCTGCGCCCGAAGGAGTCCGGCCTCACCGCCAGCTTCTACACCCTCGTCGCCCGCGACACCGTCGATCAGGACTTCGCCCAGAACCGCCAACGTTTCCTGGCCGAGCAGGGCTACTCGTACACGATCCTCGACGCGCACTCCCTCGCCCGTCCCACCGTGGCCGCGAACTGAGAGAAAAGCCCCAGAATCGCCAAGTTTTAGGGGCTCAGCTCACAGTTCGCGGGCGCGAAGGTAGCGCAGCAGCAGGGTGTCGCCGGCCGGGAGGGCGTGGGCCAGGCGCATCCGGCGCGGCGATGCGTCCGGCGCGCCGGCGATGCGCGCTGCCCGGCCGGACTCCAGCAGCGGGGCCAGGGTGAGGCAGAGCTCGTCCACGGCATCCGCGGCCAGGAGTGAGCCGAACAGGCTCGGGCCGCCCTCGCAGAGCACCTGCGGGTAGCCCCGCGCGGTGAGCGCGCGCACCATCAACGCATGGTCGACGGATGCCTCCCCGCAGACCCACACGTCGGCCACCGCGGCGAGCGCCGCCCGGCGTTGGGCGGGGGCCTGGGCGTGGGTGATCACGATCGGCCGGGTGGCGGCGGCGGTGAACACCGGGTGCGCCGGGTCCAGGTCGAGACGGCCGGACACCAACGCCACCGGCGGGTGCTCCGGTAGCGCGTGGGCAACTCGCCAGGCCACCGCCTCGTCGGTGAACCGGATGCCCCCGTAGCCCTCGGCGCGCACGGTGCCCGCACCGACGAGGATCACGTCGGTGAGCATCCGCACGGTGTCGAAAACCAACTTGTCGGCGTCGTCGCCGAGCCCGCCGCTCAGGCCGTCGTGGGTGGCGGCGCCGTCCAGGCTGCTGATGAAGTTCACCCGCAGGTGCGGGGCGGACCTGTCGTGCACCGTGTAGCGGGCCAGCACGTCGCCGGGATCGATGGCGCTCATCAGGTGAGGTTGTGGCGCAGGTACGCCGGTTCGCGCCAGCCGAGAATAGCTTCGGTCATCCGCACGGCGTCCACCGCGGCCGCCACGTTGTGCACCCGCACGATGCGGGCGCCCTGCATGATGCAGTAGACGACGGCGGCGAGGGTGCCCTCCACTCGCTGGTCGCGGCCCCGGTCGAGGGTCTCTCCGATGAAGTCCTTGTTCGAGACCGCCACCAGCGTGGGCAGGCCGAGCGTGGTGATCTCCGCCAACCGGCGGGTCAGCTCGAGGGAGTGCCGGGTGTTCTTGTTCAGGTCGTGCCCGGGATCGATCACCAGCCGGTCGGCCGGCATCCCGTGCTCGAGGGCGCGCTGCACCCTGGCCTGCAGGAAGCCGGACACCTCGGCGGCGACGTCGGTGTACTGCGGCGCCGGGTACGGCGTGCGGGGCCGGGCCAGGCTGTGCGTGATCACCAGAGTGGCGTCGCTGTCCGCGACGACCTCGGCCATCCGCGGGTCGTGCACACCGGTGGTGTCGTTGATCACGTGCGCGCCGGCGTTGATGCTGGCCCTGGCCACGTCGGGGTCGAAGGTGTCGACGGAGATCACGACGCCGGTGCCCCGTAGGGCGGCGACGACGGGTACCACCCGGTCGATCTCCTCCGCGACCGGAACGGCCGGACCCGGGGCGAACTTGGCCCCGCCGATGTCGACCCAGTCGGCGCCGTCGTCGATGGCCCGATGTGCCGCCGCCACGGCCTGATCGAGCGCGAAAGTGGCGCCCTGATCATAGAAGGAGTCCGGCGTGCGGTTGATCACCGCCATTACCGCCACCTCACGCGCGAAGTCGAAGTCACGCCCGTTGATGCGGCGCCGGGGCACGTCCAGCCGGGGCCGGATGACCCCGGTCGGGTCGGTCGAGCTGACCATCTGACTCCTTGTGGTGTTGGGCCGCGGTGCGACGGCGACGGGTGTGCGTTCAGGCGGCGCCCGGTGACGGATCGAGCAGGTCTTCCCAGGCTATGCTCTCATCCGCCAGTCGGCGCTGGTCCACCCTGACGCGCCGCGGAAGACGACCTCGACCTGCCGAAAGCGCTGTCACCGGATCATCCGCACACATACCGCCCACTCACAGGAAAGCACCAGCTAACGCGCAGATACTAGGGGCATGACTGACGGCCCCCGCATCCTTATCGTTGACGACGAACCCAATATCCGGGATCTTCTCACCACCAGCCTCCGCTTCGCCGGGTTCGCCGTGCGCGCCGTGGGAAACGGTGCCCAGGCGATTTCCGCCGTGCTTGAGGAAGAGCCCGATCTGATCATCCTCGACGTGATGCTGCCCGACATGAACGGCTTCGGCGTCACCAAACGCCTCCGTTCGGCCGGTTACACCGCGCCGATCCTCTTCCTCACAGCCAAGGACGACACCGAAGACAAGATCACCGGCCTCACCGTCGGTGGCGACGACTACGTCACCAAGCCGTTCAGCCTCGACGAGATAGTGGCACGGATCAAGGCCATCCTGCGCCGCACCATGCACGCCGACGAAGACGCGGTCATCCGTGCCGGCGAGCTCACCATGGACCAGGACACCCACGAAGTCCTCGTCGGCGACCAGCCCATCGAGCTCAGCCCCACCGAGTTCAAGCTGCTGCGCTACCTGATGCTCAACCCGAACCGGGTACTCTCCAAGGCGCAGATTCTCGACCACGTCTGGGAGTACGACTTCAACGGCGATGCGGGCATCGTGGAGTCCTACATCTCCTACCTGCGCCGCAAGGTGGACATGCACTCCAGCGAGCCGCTGATCCAGACCAAGCGCGGCTTCGGCTACATGCTCAAGGCCGCCAAGGCATAGACCCAGTTTCCCCTCCTTAGACTGGAACCATGCATGTGGCCCTGATGGACCGTTGGAGCCGGATTTCGCTCCGCTCCAAGATCACCGGTGTGACCGTGCTGATGCTGACCCTCGGCCTGCTCGTCTCCGGGGTGGGCACCATGGTCATCCTGCGCAACTACGTCGTGCAGCAGGTGGATGCCAGCCTGCAGACCGAGGCGCAGACCACCCTGATGGACTATCGCAACTCGATGGCCAACGGCAGCGCCGCCGGGGTGGACTCCGACTACTTTGTCGCGATCTATGACCAGAACGGTGTTCTGAAGGACCGCACCTGGCGGGACCGCCCGCGCTCCAGCCTGCCCGCGGTGACCATGGCGTTGGACCTGCCCAGCGTGATCGCCATGAACGGCGCCGTGCAGAAGCTCTCTGACGCGGAAGGCTCCACCGAGTTCCACGCGGTGGCGGTGCCGTTCGTGATCAACTCCACCGGCACCTACGGCACCCTGCTGATGGCTGTGTCCCTGCAATCAGCGCAGAACACCGTCAACACGTACCTCAGCATCTTCCTCGGCTTCGGGGTGGGCGTGGTGCTGGTGGGCGCCATGCTCACCCGGCTGCTCGTCACCACGACCTTCGCGCCGCTGCGCGAGGCCGAGCGTACGGCGGCGGCCATCGCCGACGGCGACTTCAGCCAACGGCTGGGCGGGGCCACCCCCAATACCGAGGTCGGCCGGCTCAATCGGTCCCTCAACACCATGCTCAGCCGCATCGACCGGGCCTTCAAGGACCGGGCCCGCACGATCGACCAGATGCGCCGCTTCGTCGGTGACGCCAGCCACGAGCTGCGCACCCCACTGGTCTCGGTACGCGGCTACGCCGAGCTCTACCGGATGGGCGCACTGCAGACCCCCGAAGACGTGGCCCAGGCCATGGAGCGGATCGAGAAGGAGGCGATCCGCATGGGCGGTCTCGTCGAGGACCTGCTCGAGCTCGCCAGGCTGGATGAGACCAAACCCCTCGTCCTCACCCGAGTGGACCTGCTGCCCCTCGCCCACGACGCCGCGCTGGACGCGATGGCCTCCTCCCCCGGTCGTCAGGTCACGGTACTGACCAGCCATCCCACCGAGTTCGACGCGGAAGCCCCGGCGTCGTCCATCGATTTGGCGCACTCCACCGGCGAGGTCGCACCAGCCCCGCTGACGCCTTCGCCGACCCCTGCCGCCGAGGGGACACCGGCCAAGCCCGCGGCAGCCAAAGCCGCCGCGACCAAGGGTGCGGCCACGAAGGGCGAAACGTCCGGCACCGGCACCATCTCGTTCGCCGGCGCCACCCTCGCCCGCCTCCGCACGCGCAGGCCCAGGCGCACGGATGCGGCTACTCCCGCCGCCGAGACCCCCGAGGTTGTGGAGGCCCCACCTGAGCTGGACGCGGTGATCATGGCCGAAGAGAACAAGGTGCGCCAGGTCATCACCAATCTGATGGGCAACGCTCTCCGGTTCAGCCCGGCCGACAGCCCGGTGGAACTCGAGGTCTCCGTCGACCGCCGCAACCAGCGGGCCTCCATCTCGATCATCGACCACGGCGAGGGCATCCCGCCACAGATCCGCGACAAGATCTTCCAGCGCTTCTGGCGGGCCGACACCTCCCGCGCCAGGGAAACCGGCGGCAGCGGACTCGGCCTGGCGATCGTGGCGTCCATCGTGGCCAGCCACAACGGGTCGATCGAGGTCGTCGAGACCCCGGGCGGCGGAGCCACCTTCCGGGTCTGGTTCCCGCTGGCCGAGTCGCCCGCCGCCCCGCAGGCGCTCACGTCGCCGACCCTGGACTGACCGGCGCCGGCGGCGGGGCCCCGCTCCTCCCCAGCCCGGTGGGGCGGCCGGTTGTCCTCAGGGCCGCCTCGGGCCCTTCGGCGGCTTCCCGCACGCCGTAGCGTCGCCCGCGGGCGTCACCCCGACGCCTACACGAGCGGACGGAGCCTCTTGATGACCCAGTTCCAGGTCGACAGCGATGCATTGATCACCACCACCGGCGCGGCACGCGCCACCATGGCCCGCATCCAGGCCGAGGTGGCGGCGCTACTCGGTCAACTCACCGGGCTGGAGGGTTCCTGGACAGGGCAGGCGTCGGCCCAGTTCCAGGGGGCCGTCGCGGCGTGGCGCACCACGCAGCTGCACGTCGAGCAGAGCGCGGATGCGCTCAATCAGGCGCTCGGGCAAGCCGGCCAGCAGTACGCCGAGGTGGAGCAGGCCAACGCCCGGCTGTTCGCCCGGTAGCCCGACACCGGATACGACAAAGGCTGGGCGCCTCCCGAAGGAGACGCCCAGCCTGAGGTGGTGCGTTAGTGCAGGGGCTGCGGGACTTAGAAGTCCATGCCACCAGAGGGGTCGCCGGCCGGAGCCGAGTTCTTCTCGGGCTTGTCGGCGACAACGGCCTCGGTGGTGAGGAAGAGTCCGGCGATCGACGATGCGTTCAGCAGCGCGGAGCGGGTGACCTTCACCGGGTCATTGATGCCGGCAGCGATCATGTCGACGTACTCACCGGTTGCGGCGTTGAGGCCGAATCCGACGGGCAGGTTGCGTACCTTGTCGGCGACAACGCCCGGCTCCATGCCGGCGTTGAGCGCGATCTGCTTGAGCGGAGCGTCGATGGCAACACGCACGATGTTCGCGCCGGTTGCCTCGTCGCCGACGAGGTCAAGAATTGCCTTGCCCTCGAATGCGGTCTTGCCGGCCTGGATCAGCGCAACGCCACCACCGGCGACGATGCCCTCTTCGACGGCTGCCTTCGCGTTACGAACGGCGTCCTCGATGCGGTGCTTGCGCTCCTTGAGCTCAACCTCCGTCGCGGCGCCGGCCTTGATGACGGCAACGCCACCGGCGAGCTTCGCCAGGCGCTCCTGCAGCTTCTCACGGTCGTAGTCCGAGTCGGTGTTCTCGATCTCGTTGCGGATCTGCTGAACACGACCGGCGATGGCCTCGGCGTCGCCGGCACCCTCGACGATGGTGGTCTCGTCCTTGGTGATGACGACCTTGCGGGCGTTACCGAGCAGGTCGAGGGTGACGTTCTCGAGCTTGAGGCCGACCTCCTCGGAGATGACCTGGCCACCGGTGAGGATGGCAATGTCCTGCAGCTGCGCCTTGCGGCGGTCGCCGAATCCGGGGGCCTTGACGGCAACCGACTTGAAGATGCCACGGATCTTGTTCACGACGAGCGTGGCCAGGGCCTCACCGTCGACGTCCTCGGCAATGATGAGCAGCTGCTTGCCGCTCTGGATGACCTTGTCGACGATCGGCAGCAGGTCCTTGATGTTGGAGACCTTGGAGTTGACGATCAGGATGTACGGGTCTTCGAAGACCGCTTCCTGACGGTCGGGGTCAGTGACGAAGTACGCCGACAGGAAGCCCTTGTCGAAGCGCATGCCCTCGGTGAGCTCCAGCTCGGTGCCGAAGGTGTTCGACTCCTCGACGGTGACAACACCTTCCTTGCCGACCTTGTCGATGGCCTCGGCAATGATCGCGCCGATTTCGGCGTCACCGGCAGAGATGGAGGCCGTGGCCGCGATCTCTTCCTTGGTCTCGATCTCCTTGGCGCTGGCGATGAGCTCGGCGATGACCGCAGCGGTCGCCTTCTCGATGCCACGCTTGAGGCTGATCGGGTCGGCGCCGGCTGCGACGTTGCGCAGGCCTTCGCGAACCAGGGCCTGAGCGAGGACGGTGGCGGTGGTCGTACCGTCGCCGGCGACGTCGTCAGTCTTCTTGGCGACCTCCTTGACGAGCTCCGCACCGATCTTCTCGTACGGGTCGTCGAGCTCGATCTCCTTGGCGATGGACACGCCGTCGTTGGTGATCGTGGGGGCGCCCCACTTCTTCTCCAGCACGACGTTGCGTCCGCGCGGGCCGAGGGTCACCTTGACCGTGTCAGCGAGGATGTTGAGGCCGCGCTCAAGGCCGCGACGGGCCTCTTCATTGAAAGCAATGATCTTTGCCATATGTGTTTCTCGTCCCTCCCGGACGTTACCAAAACGATGATGGGTTAGCACTCCGAACAGCAGAGTGCTAAACCGATTCTGGCACTCTGGGGTCGAGAGTGCAAGTGAACGGCGGGGGCCGGTGCCGGGTTCCGGTCGACCTACGGCACCAGTTCCACGCTGCCGTCGTCGGTGGGTACCAGTTCGATCCAGGTGTTGCCCGGTGCGAGCTCGATCGTGGCCCCGACAGCGTCGGCCAGCCGGATCGGCGCGGCCGCGGCATCCTTGAACCAGGTGGCGGGCATCGTCGAACCGCCGGTCGACACCCACGCCGTGCCCGACCCGGTCAAGATGGTGCGGGGCACGTCGCTGCCGCGATCGACCTCCACCCGCAGCACCACGACGTTGGTGGCGTTGAGCTGGGCACCGGTACTGTCCAGGTCGGCAGCGCCGTCCTGGCTGCGCAGGTACCCGGTGGCCGCCGGGTCCCAGGCCCAGGCCCTCCCGCCGGATTCGGAGAACCGGGTGACGATGGTGGTGGTCCGATCGCCGGCGAGGGACGCTGTGGCCTCCGCGGCGCTGTCGGCGTAGTCGAACTGGCCGGGCGGCGGCGCGAGGTCGGAGTGCAGGGTGACGGTCTCGTCCGCGGCGAGCACCACATCGTGCGGTGAATCCCGGTCGTCGGACCGGACGAACAGGCCTCCGGCGTCGTCGTCGAAGACCACGTTCAGCAGCGGAGAGGCCCTCATCGCGGCCACGAACTGCGGCTGGCCGCCGGAATACGCCACGATGCCGCCGAACGAGCTCAGGATCTCCGGGTCCATCGGACGGATGGAACGTACCGGGCCGACAGCATCCGGCACGTCGGAGTGCCAGAGGGCGACGTAGCGGGTGATGCCGCCCTCGACCAGCTCTTCAAAGACCAGGTCGGCGCGCTCGAGACCGAGCTGCGGCCTCGCGGCCGGGTGGTTGTCGATCTTCACGGCCAGGGACGGATGCTCGGCACGGGACGGGTCCACCGGTGTGCCGCGCAGCGGCATGATGCCCGGTTGCGGTGTCGGGTCCGCCGACGCCGTCGCTTCGGGCACCGGCGCAGAGCAGCCGACCAGCCCCAAGCTCAGTCCCAGGCCCAGCCCCAAGCACAGGCCCGCGCCGATCAGGGCCGCGCCGCCAGGCGTCCGCCGTCCGGATCGGATTCGACGGGGAGCAGCAGGGAACATCCGAAACGCAGTCACGCCACACACCCTAGCCCGCCCGGTATGTCTGCCCGGGGTCACGGTGGTGGCGTGACTGACACTCGGTGGTCGACCGATCATCCAAGGATCAATGGTCGAGCACGTGCGTGGTGTTCTCAGCTGGTTGAGGCTGGCTGCGTTCGACGCCGGGCGGTTAGGCCGGGCGAACCGACTCGGCCTGCGGACCCTTGGCTCCGGTACCGAGTTCGAAGATGACGTGCTGGCCTTCCTCGAGAACCTTGTAGCCGTGCATGTCTATGGCGGAGTAGTGAACGAAGACGTCCTGCCCACCTCCATCGACGGTGATGAAGCCGAAACCCTTTTCAGCGTTGAACCATTTGACGGTTCCGTTCGCCATGTGAAACTCCCCTGTTGCAGTGTTGTGTTTCGGCACTCACCCGTTGGTGCTACCGGGCCTGGCGCAGAAGCTGCGTCCACCGTCTCGAAACGAGCACTCTCGGGTAGAGAGCGCTCAGCCGAGAAAATGAGCGACCACTGCAGACACTAGTGACGGGAGTGAAACTCAATAGGGGGTTGACTGGGAAGGGCAACCCCAGTAGGACGGGGAGTCGTCGGGCCGGGTCAGCCGGCGGGCATCGCGTAGTCGCTGCCCACGACGACGGTGAGGGTGGCATCCGAGCCCGCGAAGTCATCCGCCAGCAGGACCTCGGAACCGGGCAGCAGAGCCGCCACACCGCGTGCAGCGCCCTCCAGGGCCGCGTCCGCGTAGTAGACGGTCGTCGTGACGACGTCCTCGGTGTCTGCGTCGCTGGTGCTGCCGACGGTCCAGCCGCCGGTCGTGAGCAGGTCGCCAACCGACCGGGCCACCCCGCTCGTCGGAGTCCCGTTGAGCACCGTGACACTCGCACTGGGGTCAGTGGTCGGCTCGGCGGTGGGCACCGGCTCCGGCGTGGGCTCCGCGGGCGTGGTCTCGGCCTCGATGCCGGGAATGGTGATATTCAGCCGGTTGTTCAGGACCGTCAGACCGATCGCGCCGACCCCGATGAGGAGGGCGGTCGCGGCGAGGGCCCACCAGACGGCAAGCCAGCGACGCCCCTTCTTGGCTGGTGCGCGGTGCGCCCCCACGCGGTCGAGCTTGTGCGGGAGGTCATCGAAGCGGTCTTTCGGGTACGAAGTGGGCATCGTCTGTCTGGTTCGATCCTCGTTTGGCTGAACACACGGTAGGAGGTTCCCTACTCGATGGGGCGGATGGCTCGGGCCGACCGCGCCTGCGACCGTGCGTCACGCATCCGTTGCAGTCGGTTGACCAGCATGGGATCGTGGGCGAGGGCAAGCGGGGAGTCGAGCAGGGCACCCAACAATTGATAGTACCGGGCGGCCGACAGACCGAATTCGGAGCGAATGGCCTGTTCCTTGGCACCGGGGTGTGACCACAGTCGCCGCTCGAACGCGAGCAGGTTTTCGTCACGAGGGCTGAGCCCGACGGAGCCCTCGGCGCCCCGCGTGCTCTCGTCGTGCCCGCTGGTCGCCATACGCGTCATCTTATTTGGCACGGACTGGGTTTTCGCTGACCGGTCCCGCCTGTCGCGCAACACGGACCCGCTAGCGTCGAGGGTGGGAATCGGCTGGGGAATCACCGGGTGCGCCGCATGCGGGAATGCCGGGGACCCCGGCCGAGTTTACGCTGGAGGCAGTTCTCTGCCGAGACTGGATCGAAAGGACGCACCATGGACTACGAGGTCACCAAGTCTGACGCCGAATGGAAGGCGGAGCTCACCGCCGAGCAGTACGCCGTGTTGCGCGGGGCGGCCACCGAACGCGCCTGGACCGGTGAGCTCCTCGACGAGGGTCGTTCGGGCGTCTACACCTGCGGCGCCTGCAATGCCGAGCTGTTCAAGAGCGGCACGAAGTTCGACTCCGGCTGCGGCTGGCCGAGCTTCTACGAGTCCGTGCGGCCAGAGGCCGTGGAGCTCATCGAAGACCGGTCGCTCGGCGTGGTGCGCACCGAGGTGCGCTGCGCAGCGTGCGGTTCGCACCTGGGCCACGTGTTCGACGATGGTTTCGGCACCCCCACCGGAGACCGGTACTGCATGAACTCGATCTCGCTCAACTTCACCCCCGTCGACTAGTCCGGCGCCGGCCTCCGCGGCCGCGACTGTTACCCGTGCGGACAAGTGCACCCGGCATACCGGGTGCACTTGTCCGCCGCGGGACCAGTTGCTTGGTCACCGGGCACCTCAGCCTTCGCGCAGCGGACGCAGCCGCGCCAGCGCCTTCGGGCCCATCCCGTGCAGTCGGGCGAGGACGTCAAGGTCCGTCGCACGCAGGTCGTCAACGGTCAGGATGCCGGCGGCCACGAGCGCGCGCCGCGCTGGAGCAGGGATCCCCTGAGCCAGCCAGACCGCCTCATCCGCACCCGCACTGCCAGAACCGTCCTGAGCCATGTCTCCAACCTACGATTCGGGTTCCGGAGCCGCAACGGTTCCCCGTACGGTGCAGGGTTCAGGCGAAGGCATTCACTCCGGTGAGCTCGGCCGAGAACGCCCAGAGCCGGGCCGCCGCATCCGGATCGATAGCGTGGTACTCGACCCCGCTGATCCGGGCCGTGGAGCTGTCGGGCTCGGTGGGTTCGGCGATGTCACAGTCTTCGCAGTAAACGCCGCCCATCCCGTCGAGCATCGGCGACGTGGCCGCCCAGGTGGAGGTGGCGGCACCCTGCTCCGGTGATTTGAACACCGGATTGACGGTGCCATTCTCGGTCATCCAACCCGCGGCGACCATCTCCTCCCGGGGCAGGTGACGCTGCAACTCGGTCATGATGCCGCCGGGGTGCACCGCGAAGGCGCGCACGCCACGGGTGGCGCCGAGAGCATCCAGGTGCACCGCGAAGAGGCTGTTGGCGGTCTTCGCCTGTCCGTACGCCTGCCACTTGTCGTAGCCGGCGCTGAAGTCGGGGTCGTCGAAGCGGATGCCGCTGAGCTTGTGGCCCGTCGAGGAGAGGGCAACGACCCGAGCGCCGCCCTCGGCCGTAAGCGCGGGCCAGAGCAGGTTGGTGAGCACGTAGTGGCCGAGGTGGTTGGTGGCGAACTGGGATTCCCAGCCGTCTCCGACCCTGGCCTCGGCGGACGCCATGATGGCGGCGTTGTTGATCAGGATGTCGAGGCTGCGTCCGGTGGCCACGAATCGTTCGGCGAAGGCGCGCACGCTGACCAGATCGGCCAGGTCGAGGGCCTCGACCTCCACGGCGTTCAGGCCGCGCGCAGCCAGGGCGGCCCGGGCCACCTCCGGACGCCGGGCCGGCACGATCACCTGGGCGCCGGCCGCGGCGAGAGCGGCGACGGTTTCGATGCCGAGGCCGGAGTAGCCGCCGGTGACGATCGCCGTCTTACCGCTCAGGTCGACACCCGCGAGCACCTCGGTCGCGGTGGACTGGGCGGTGAATCCGGTGGACAGGGCGTGCTGGGGCGTGAGGGTCATCGCTCCAGCGTACGCTCGCCCACTGCGGGATCCTGCGAGGTCAGCAGGCCGGGGCCGGCCGGCACGGATAGACTTCCCCCGACCGGCCGGGAAGTCCGGCATTGGGGGAACTGATGCTCAGCAATCTGACTGGTTGGCACGCGCTCATCATCCTGGGCGCGCTCAGCACGATGGTCCTGGTCGCCCTCGCGATCGTATTCTTGGCCATTCGCGTGGCGCGCCGTCGGCAGGTGGGCGATCACGCTGACCGGTTGGCGCAGCTGGAGCAGTTGCATGCCAGGGGACTGTTGTCCGACGCCGAATACGCAACCAAGCGCCAGGATATCCTCGGGCGGCTCTGACGCGACGGGTACTGCGGTCCCGCATACGCTACCGGTCGGCGCCGTAAGTCAGGCCACACCCAGGCCGACCCGGTCGCCCGGCCCGATCTCGCGCACCACGCGGGCCGGGTTGCCGGCGGCGATGACCCCGGCCGGCACGTCCTTGGTGACGACGGAGCCGGCGCCGATGATGCTGCCCGCGCCGATGGTCACGCCTGGGCAGACCACGACGTTGCCGCCCAGCCAGACGTCGTCTTCGATGGTGATCGGCGAGACACGCTCGAAGCCGGCGCGGCGTTCCGCAACGTCCACGGCGTGAGTCGGGGTGTACAGGCGGGCGCTGGGTCCGACCAGCACGTTGGCGCCGATGGTGATCTCGCCACCGCCCAAAGCGAGGAAGTCCGCATTGATGAAGGTGTTGGCGCCCACGTGCAGCCGGGACCCGTAGTCCAGGTACAGCGGCGGCCGGAAGTCCGCGCCCGCTCCCACGCTGCCGAGCAGCTCAGTGAACAGCGCATGCGCCGCGGGCTGGTCGTCGTCGTAGAGCGCGGTGATCTGCCGGCAGGTGCGTTGAGTGCTCGTCGTCATCTCGGCGAGTTCGGGACCGGAGCGATACCGGTACCAGTCCCCCGCCACCATCTTGTCGAATTCGGAGCGAGCAGAATCCTGGGGTGTTTTGTTGTCTGTAACCACAAACCCAAGCGTAGCCCGTTGCCGGGTCGGCGTCAGACCGACGACTCACGCCCCTCCGCCAGCCGGCGTCGTTCGGCCAGCTCGGCCTCAAGACGACGGATGCGGGCCTGTTCGGCGTGGAAGTCGATCTCGCGGTCGAGAGCGGCCAGTTCCTCCTCGGTGCTCGACACCCGGCGTGCGGGCAGCACAGCGGATGCCCCGGCCGATGCGGGCCCGCTGCGCGGCGCGCTTCTGCTCGACCGCGCGGCCGGGGCGGGATACTCCCGGCCGATCGCGAACCAGAGCAGGCTGCCGATCACCGGGAGAAAGATCACCAACAGCACCCAGAGGACCTTGGGCAGGTGTTTCACCTGGCCGTCCTGCCGGGTGATGATGTCCACGAGGGCGGCGACGATGAGAACCAGGAGCACAGCGGAGAACAGCGCATACATGCCGGTCAGCCTAGTGAACGGGGCGCTCGACCGACCAGCCCCCATTTGCGGCCGGATGCTGCGACCGGTCAAACCCGCCCCGGCCGGGTCCGTGGGGCCTTGCGTTGTCGATTCGTCCGGGCCAGCGTGGACTGGGACGCCGGCACGCCCGCACCCTATCGAGGAGGACCCCGACATGGACGCGCACCCCGACCCGTCGGCGCCGGCGAAACCATCGCCCGACCCACTGGCGGTGATCCGCTCCCGCGGCTACCTGCGCATCCTGTTGCTGGCCGGGCTCATCGGGGTGCCGGTGTCGATCGCCGCCTACGGCTTCCTCGCGCTGGTCGACTGGCTGCAGGAGTACCTGTTCACCGGACTGCCCGGTGTTCTGGGCTTCGCCGACGTTCCGCTCTGGTGGCCGTTTCCACTGTTGGCCCTGTCAGGACTGTTGGTGGGTCTGTGCATCCAGCGACTGCCGGGCACCAGCGGGCATCCGCCGTCTGAAGGGTTCAAGGCCGGCGGCTTCCCGCAACCCCGGGAGCTGCCCGGAGTGGTGCTTGCTGCTCTGGCCACCCTGGCTCTCGGCGCCGTACTCGGTCCGGAGGCGCCGCTGATCGCGCTCGGTGGCGGTTTGGGCGCCCTGGCGATTCGGCTGATCAAGAAAGACTCACCGCCGTCGGCCGTGGCGGTGGTCGCCTCCGCGGGCAGTTTCGCGGCGGTGAGCACCCTCCTCGGCTCGCCGCTGCTCGGCGCCTTCCTCTTGATGGAGGCATCCGGGCTGGCCGGCGCGATGCTAGGGGTGGGCCTGCTGCCCGGTCTGCTCGCCTCCGGCATCGGCTCCCTGGTCTTCGTGGGCCTGGACTCCTGGACCGGCCTGGGCACGTTCTCCCTCGCACTCCCCGACCTGCCGTCGTTTTCCACCCCCACCGCGGCCATGTTCCTCTGGGCGCTGGGGATCGGGGTCGCCTGCCCGCTGTTGGCGTGGGGCATCCGGGCCCTGGCCCGCATCGTGCGCCCGTACGTGCACGCCCATCGGCTCCTGGTGACCCCGGTGCTCGGCCTGGCGATCGCGGGCCTGGCCGTGCTGTTCGCGCAGGTGACCGGGGAGGACACCGGCGAAGTGCTCTTCTCCGGCCAGTCGGCCTTGCCGTCGCTGATCAATGACGGGGCCTCCTGGCCGCTCGGCGCCGTCGGGCTGCTGATCCTGTGCAAAGCGCTCGCCTACGGCCTGTCGCTGAGCGCGTTCCGCGGCGGTCCGGTGTTCCCGGCCATGTTCGTCGGTGCCGCTTTGGGGATCGCGGCCTCGCACCTGCCCGGCATGGCGCTGGTGCCGGCGGTGGGGGTGGGCATCGGCGCCATGTGCGTGTCGATGCTGCGCCTGCCGCTGACCAGTGTGCTGCTGGCCACGGTGTTGCTCAGCAGCGACGCGTATGCCGTGATGCCGCTGGTGATCGTGGCGGTGGTCGTCGCGCACGTGATCACCGGCCGGTTACCCGAGCCGCCGGGCCGGCGGCTGAGCGGCGCGCTCCCCTCCGCCAGCCCGTCGACGGTCTGACCCGGCCTGCCCGCAATCAGGGTGCGGCGTCCCAGAATCCCGCGTGCACGGAGGCCGCTGCGTCGATCAGGGCGGGGCCGGCGACGATCACGGTGTTGCCGCCGCGGGCGAACACCTCCCGGCAGGGCAGGTCGAGCGTCGCTTCGCCGCCTTGTTCCGGCACCATCTCGCCGAGCATCTGCTCGGGCAGCGCGTAGGCGACCCGGCCGATTCCGGCCCAGTAGATGGCGCCGGAACACATCACGCACGGTTCGGTGCTCGTATAGAGCGTGCTCGCGTGCAGGTCGTCCCTGGAGAGCCGGGCACTGGCCAGGCGAACGAGGTTGGTCTCGGCATGGCCGGTCGGGTCGCCCGCGGTGACCACGCTGTTCTGGCCCTCGATGATCGTGCCGTCACGGGCCACCAGGATGGCGCCGAACGGGTGATTCCCGTTCGCGCGCGCCAGACGAGCCACGTCGATGGCCCGGGCGAGGTGCGTCTCGTCGGCTGCCGAGATCAGGGTCGGGTCGGCGACGGTCTCGCTGTCCGGACGGAATCCGGTCACAGGGCGACGTCCTCCACGGTCTCGGTGAGCAGGGCGCGCGGATTGCGCATCAGAGCAGCCCCCGGACCCTTCCAGAGTTCCTCGAGCGCGACCTTCATCTTCTCGGCATCGGTGCGGGAGCCGAAGTCAAGATCGATCCGGACCGCCGAACGGTCGTCGACCGGGCGCATGACCCGGAAGCTGCTGACGCCGGCGGTCTTGCGGCCGAGCGGATCAGAGTCGAACATCCGCTTCCACGCGTCGTAGTCCCCGACGGAGTGTTCAATGTGCAGGGTGAACATGGGAATCCTCGATTCCGCCGGCACTGAGGCTGGCCGGCACGCGGACATCGTAGCCCGGGCAGTGCCGTCGAGAAGTGCCGAAAAGATGGGGCCGGCCACGGGACTTGAACCCGTAACCCCCACTTTACAAGAGTGGTGCGCTACCAATTGCGCCAGGCCGGCATGAGGCGATCGAACTGCCTCGAGCATTCATCCTAAATCACCCGGCGACCGGATGCCGACGCAATCGTGCATCGGCGCGGCATCCGGCCCGGGAAACGACCGG
Source organism: Cryobacterium sp. LW097 (assembly GCF_002205495.2). Lineage (GTDB taxonomy): Bacteria > Actinomycetota > Actinomycetes > Actinomycetales > Microbacteriaceae > Cryobacterium > Cryobacterium zongtaii. Next base: position 2,892,828 of record NZ_CP021992.1, read on the forward strand.
TTACCCGGCCGGCGTCGGAGTGGGCGTCGGCGTCGCGGTGGAGTACGCCTCGCTGGCGGCCTGCAGCACGAAGGCCGCGAACTCCTTGGCGTCGTCGAGGGCGCCGACGTACTGCTTGCCGTTCACCAGCACCGTCGGGGTTCCGGTGATCGCTTCGAGGGAGGACGAGTTCGGGATCGGTCCGCTCAGAGCCCGATCCGTGGAGGCGAGAACCCAGGACTTGAAGGTGGTCTCGTCGATGCACTCGTTGATTGCGGTGATGTTCTCCGACACACCCGAGCTCTTCACGATCGCCTTGATCTCGTCGTCACTGAGACCGGCGGTGCCTTCGACGGGCTGGGCCGCAAAGAGCGCCGAGTTGAACGCCAGGAAGTCGTCCGGCGCGGAATCCGCCACGCACGCGGCCGCGTTCGCGGCACGCAGTGAGTACTGGGTTCCGGCGGACTTGCTGGTCAGGATCGAGATCGGGTGGATCTCGACGGTGGCGGCGCCGGAGTCTACCCACTGAGAGATCTGCTCGGCGTTGGTGGTCTCGAAGGTGCCGCAGAACGGGCAGAGGTAGTCGACGTAGACGCGGATGTCGGCGATGGTCCCCGTGGCGTCCGGGGTGGACGGCACCGGCTCGGCATCCGGCTGCAGCGCGGGGGTGGTCACCGCGGTCAGGCCCTCGCCGACCAGGAGACCGTCACTGGCCATGTTGCGCGGGCCCGGTCCGGCGGGCTGAACGGAGTTGACGATGATCAGGACGATGGCCGTCACGACGGCGATGGCGGCCAGGGCGATACCGCCCTGCAGGAACACCCGGTTGCGGCGATCCCGCTTCTTCTGCTCGACTCGAATCTGTGCTGCCTTCGTGCGCGCTGCGTCGCGTCGCTGATTCTTCGAGGGACGGGGGTCGCCTGGGCCGCCAGTTGTCATGGATGATCGCTCCGAGTTGAGGGGGTGCGCTCGCGGTTGTGCGCGGTAGCACTCCAAATAGTAGGACCCCAGTCTGGGAAATAACCAACCGGCAGCTCACAGCGGGCTCACTGCGGGCTCACCGAGTCCCTCCGGCGCGCGGTGAGCTATCAATTCAGCGGTCACCCATCCCGGGCATGCCATACTAGAGAGGTCTTGCGCTGGCGCTACGTCGGCCGGACATAAATCCCATCACAACGGATCGTCCGGCACGTACCTGCCGGTGAAGGAGAATAACGAAATAATGGCTTCAGTAACCTTTGACAAGGCCACCCGTCTGTACCCGGGTTCCACCCGCCCCGCGGTCGATCACCTCGACCTGTCGGTCGCCGATGGTGAGTTCCTCGTCCTGGTCGGCCCCTCCGGCTGTGGAAAGTCCACCTCGCTGCGCATGCTCGCCGGCCTCGAAGAGGTCAACGACGGCGACATCTTCATCGGCGAGCGCAACGTCACCGACGTTCCCCCGAAGGACCGTGACATCGCCATGGTCTTCCAGAACTACGCCCTGTACCCGCACATGACCGTCGCAGAGAACATGGGCTTCGCGCTCAAGATCGCCGGCGTCAACAAGGACGAGCGCGCCACCCGCGTTCTCGAGGCCGCCAAGCTGCTCGACCTCGAGCCTTACCTCAGCCGCAAGCCGAAGGCCCTCTCCGGTGGCCAGCGTCAGCGTGTTGCCATGGGTCGCGCCATCGTGCGTCAGCCTCAGGTGTTCCTCATGGACGAGCCGCTGTCGAACCTCGACGCCAAGCTGCGCGTGCAGACCCGCACCCAGATCGCGTCGCTGCAGCGTCGCCTGGGCGTCACCACCGTCTACGTCACCCACGACCAGACCGAGGCGCTCACCATGGGTGACCGCATCGCTGTACTCAAGGATGGCGTCCTGCAGCAGGTCGGCACCCCGCGCGACCTGTACGCCAAGCCGAACAACGTCTTCGTTGCCGGCTTCATCGGCAGCCCGGCCATGAACCTGTTCCTGGCCGACGCCGTCGACGGCGGCATCAAGTTCGGCACCGCGACGGTCCCCGTATCCCGCGAGACGCTGTCCGGAGCCAACGGCCCCAAGGTCACCATCGGAGTGCGCCCCGAGGACATCCAGCTGTCAACCACGATGGGCGAAGGCCTCGCAGTTGACGTCGACCTGGTCGAGGAGCTCGGCGCCGACGGTTACCTGTACGGCCACTCCACCGTCGAGGGCAAGCGCACCGACATCGTCGCCCGCGTCGATGGCCGTTCGCACCCGTCGGCCGGCGACACCGTCTACCTGACCACGACGCCGAACCACCTGCACGTGTTCAACGCAGAGTCCGGTCTCCGTCTCGGCGGCGCCGTCACCGACTAAGCACTGATCGACAAACTCGACCGCCGGCAGTTTCGGCGGTCGAGTTTGTCATATCGGCGCCCGGGTTCCCCGGCGCCTTTTCCTCGTCTTCGTGCCGATTCCGGCCGGGGCGGCTTGCGGCCCTGACGGGCCTTTTCGATAGTTAGGCTCCTCATGAGCGGTTCTCTCAACATCACCTCCGCCACGGCCGATCCGGCCCTGCTCGATCTCCCCTGGAACGTTCCGCTGGATGCCTGGCCGAACGAAAACATCGCCTCGCTGCCCAAGGGCCTCTCCCGGCACCTGGTGCGCTTCGCCCACCTCAGTGGCCGTGTCGTGGCCATCAAGGAGACCACCAGTGAGATGGCCAAGCGGGAGTACGAGATGCTCCGCACCCTGCAGAGCCTGGAGATTCCCTGCGTCGAACCGCTCGCGGTGATCACCAACCGCACCGACGAAGACGGTGACCCGCTCAACTCGGTGCTGGTGACCCGGCACCTCAAGTTCTCGCTGCCCTACCGGGCGCTGTACTCCCAGGCCCTGCGCCCGGATACGGCCACCCGCCTCGTCGATGCCCTCGCCCTGCTGCTGGTGCGCGTGCACATGGTTGGCCTGTTCTGGGGTGACGTGTCGCTGTCCAACACCCTCTTCCGCCGGGACGCCGGGGCGTTCGCGGCCTACCTCGTCGACGCCGAGACCGGGCAGCTCTACCCCGGCGGCCTGTCGAACGGGCAGCGCGAGAACGACCTCGAAATCGCTCGGGTGAACATCGCCGGCGAACTGATGGACCTCGAGGCCGGCGGCCGCGTGGCCGACGAGCTCGACCCTGTGAACGTGAGCAACGGCATCGTCGCGGCCTACCGGCTGCTGTGGAAGGAACTCACCGGATCCGAGTCCTTCGCCAGCAGCGAGCGCTGGCGCATCACCGAGCGCGTGGAACGCCTCAACCACCTCGGTTTCGACATCGAGGAACTCGCGATCAAGACCGACGAGAACGGCACGACTGTGCGCATCCAGCCCAAGGTCGTCGACGCCGGCCACCACCAGCGCCGGCTGCTGCGCCTGACCGGCCTCGACGCCGAGGAGAACCAGGCCCGCCGCCTGCTCAACGACCTCGACTCCTACGGGGTCGCCTACGGCAACCCCGATGCCGACGAGGAGATGATGGCGCACGAGTGGCTGGTGCGGGTCTTCGAGCCCGTCGTGCGCGCCATCCCGCGTGAGCTCAAGGGCAAGCTCGAGCCCGCCGAGGTGTTCCACCAGCTGCTGGACCACCGCTGGTATATGGCGCAGAACGCGAACCGGGACATCCCGCTGGCCGAGGCCGTCACCTCGTACGTTCAGGATGTGCTGCGTCACCGCCGCGACGAGGCCACCGTCATCGACCCGCCCACCACGCCGATCGAGGTGCAGGAAGGCGACGACGACGAAGACCTCGAGTCTGACGAGGTCGGCGCCGACGCCGACGATTGGCGCCTGAACGTCTAACACAGCCCCATGAGTTGCGCCAGAATGCCCCTTCGGCAGGTCCGAAGGGGCATTTTGCGCGTTCTCGCGACATTTGGCTGCGCCGACTTGCGCCCAAAGACCCCTTCGGATGCTCCCCAGGGACACTGTGCGGCAACTCGCGCGCCCGTTCGTCCGGTCCGCCGAGTTGCCAGTTGAGGCCCTCTCGGGCGTCCGCAATGGGCGCCAACTGGCAATTCAGCATGAGGTCCGCCGACGAGTTGCCAGTCGAGGCCCCCTGACAGCGTCGCACTGGGCCTCAACTGGCAACTCACGCATCTGGGCCCACGACGTGGCGCACGCAGGGTCTACGGGACGGGACGCGCGGCACCCACCGAAGCACCCGCGTCCATATCAGCACGCCGTGAACCGGGCCACAGCACCTCCACCACCAACAAGAAACGGCGCAGACCGACCCCGAAGGGACGATCCACGCCGTTCTCAGACGAACAACCTGGCGGGTTAGGCCTCCGCCGCCGCGGCAGCCTTGGCGACCTTGGCCGCGAGGGCCTCGGCGCGCAGCTTGGAGATCTCGTACAGGGTGACACCGGCGGCGATTCCGGCGTTCAGCGACTCGGTGTTCGCGTTGATCGGGATCGACACGATGGCGTCGCAGGTCTCGGTGACGAGGCGGGACAGGCCCTTGCCCTCGCTGCCGACGACCACGACGATGGGACGCTCGGCATAGCCGAGGCCCAGCTCGGGCAGCTCGGTGTCGCCGCCGCCGTCGAGGCCGATCACGAGCATGCCGCGCTCCTTGAGCGCCTTGAGCGTCTGGGTGAGGTTGGGGGCCATGGCCACGGGCAGACGGGCGGCCGCACCGGCCGAGGTCTTCCAGGCCGACGCGGTCACGCCGACGGAACGCCGCTGCGGCACGATGACGCCGTGGCCGCCGAACGCCGCGGTGGAGCGGATGATCGCACCCAGGTTGCGCGGGTCGGTGATGCCGTCCAGCGCCACGAACAGCGGCTTGTGGCCGCGGCTGATGGTGAGGTCGAGCAGCTCGATCGGGTGCGCGTACTCGTACGCGGGCACCTTGAGCGCGAGGCCCTGGTGCACGGCGTCCTTACCGGAGAGCCGGTCGATTTCGGGGCGCATGACCTCGAGCACCGGGATGTTGCGGGTCGTGGCGAGCTTGAGGACTTCCTTGACCCGGTCATCCATTTCGATGCGGGTGGCCACGTACAGCGCCGACGCGGGGATCTTGGCGCGCAGCGCCTCGAGCACCGAGTTGCGGCCGGTGACGACCTCGAACTCGGCATCCGACTTTGCCTTGCGGGTAGACGAACCGCCGCCGCCGGTGTTGCCGGTTCCGGTGTTGCGGCCGGTGCGCGGGGCACCGGAGCCGCCCGGGGCGCGGCTGCGGCCGCCGCCGGCCGCGGCGAAGCGGTCCTTGGCGGCCTTGGCCTTACCGGCGGGGTGGTACGGACGGTCTTCGGCCTTGGGGGTGGGCTTCTTGCCCTCGAGAGCCTGACGGCCCTGGCCGCCGGAACCGACCTGCGGTCCCCTGCTGCCCTTGCGCACCGCGCCGGTGCGCGACTTGCGATCTGTGTTCTTCATCAGTCAAAACTCCAATGTGCACCCGACGGGGTGTCTTCGATGGTAATGCCGGCGGCGACGAGCTCGTCCCGGATACGGTCTGCAGCCGCGTAATCGCGGCTCTGCCTGGCGGTCTCCCGGTCGTCGAGCAGGCGCTCGACGAGGGCGGTGAGGGCCACCATGGCGGGTTCATCTGTCGCGACGGCCCAGCCGGGCGACAGGGGGTTGATGCCGAGGACTTCGCTCATCGCGAGAACCTGACCGCGCGCGGCCGCGGCCGCGTGCAGGTCCTCGGCGTCGAGGGCCGCGTTGCCGGCGCGCACGGTGTCGTGCAGCACGCCGAGCGCCTGCGGAACTGCGAGGTCGTCGTCCATGGCCGTGGCGAAGTCATCCGGCACGATCTCGACGCCGGAGCCGGCGAAGCGGGTGTCGGCCAGGCGCCGGTCGGCGCGGTCGAGGAAGCTCTCGATGCGTTCGAGGGCGGCCTCGGCCTCGGCCAGCGACCCCTCGTGGAAGTCGAGGGTGGACCTATAGTGCGCGGCGCCGAGGTAGTAGCGCACCACGATGGCGCGGGCCTGGTCGAGCAGCTCGGCCGCGTAGACCGAGTTGCCCAGCGACTTGGACATCTTCTGGCCGTTGGTGTTGACCAGGCCGTTGTGCACCCAGAAGTTCGCGAAACCGTCACCGGCCGCATTGGACTGGGCCAGCTCGTTCTCGTGGTGCGGGAAGCGCAGGTCGAGGCCGCCACCGTGGATGTCGAACTGCGGGCCGAGGTAACGAGCGGCCATGGCGGAGCATTCGATGTGCCAGCCGGGCCGGCCGGTTCCCCACGGGGAGACCCAGCCCGCCGAGGCAGGTTCGTCGGCCTTGTGACCCTTCCAGAGGGCGAAGTCGCGCGCGTCGCGCTTGCCGCGCGGGTCGGCGTCGGTGGCCGCTTCCATGTTGTCGGGGTTCTGCCGGGTCAGCTCGCCGTACGCGGGCCAGCTGCGGGTGTCGAAGTACACGTCGCCGGAGTCGTCGGCGGCCGGGTAGGCGTGCCCGTTGTCGATGAGGCGGCCGATGATGTCCTGCATCTCCTGCACACTCGCGGTGGCGCGGGGTTCGTAGGTGGGCGCCAGGATGCCCAGCTTCTGGTAACCGGCGGTGAACTCGAGCTCGAAGCGGTAGGCGAGCGCCCACCACTGCTCGGTGGTGCCCGCAGCGTTCAGGAGGATCTTGTCGTCGATGTCGGTGACGTTGCGGATGAAGGTGACATCGTTGCCGCGGTAGCTGAGCCAGCGGCGCAGCTGATCATAGACCAGGGCGCTGCGCAGATGACCGATGTGCGGCGACGACTGCACGGTGGGTCCGCAGACGTAGATTCCCACCTTGCCCGGAACGATCGGCAGGAAATCGCGAAGGGTCTGGGCCTTCGAGTCGTATAGTCGCATGCTCACTGGTTCAGTTTAGGCGAGGGTCGGTCGGATGCTCGGGTGGGGCTGATCGGGTGAAGCAGTGCGGTGGCCAGGGCGGCGATGCCCTCGCCGCGTCCGGTGAAGCCCAGAGCGTCGGTGGTGGTCGCCGATACCGACACCGGGGCGTGCAGGATGCCGGTGAGCAGTTCCTGGGCTTCGATCCGGCGAGGGGCGAGCTTGGGGCGGTTGCCGATGATCTGCACCGTCACGTTGCCGACCCTGTAGCCGGCCTCGGTGACCAGGCGCAGGGTCTCGGTGAGGAACACCTCGCCGTGTGCGTCGGTGAGGCGGGGGTCTGCGGTGCCGAAGACCTGGCCGATGTCGCCCAGCCCCGCGGCGGCGAGCATGGCGTCGCAGATGGCGTGCACGGCGGCGTCACCGTCGCTGTGCCCGGACAGGCCCCGCTCCCCCGGCCAGTGCAGGCCGGCCAGCCACAGGTCGCTGGTGTCATCGAAGGCGTGCACGTCCAGCCCCGTACCCACCCGCGGGTCGGTGGATGCCGGTGCGCCGACGTCGTCGCGGAGCAGGAGTTCGGCGCGGCGCAGGTCCCAGGCGGTCGTGACCTTGAATGCCAACGGGTCACCGGGGATGACGCTGACGGTGTTGCCGGATGCGGCGACCAGCGCCGCGTCGTCGGTGAGATCCTGCGCATCCGCTGACGGCAGGGTCGCGGCCCAGGCGAAGGCGGCGTCGAGCATGGCGCGGGGAAAGCCCTGCGGGGTCTGCACGGCGGAGAGCTGTGACCTGTCGACGGTGCCCAGGATGGTGGCAGCCGCGTCGACGCTCTTGATGGTGTCCACCACGGGAAGACCGGGAACAATTCCGTGGCCGGTGCTGCGGACGGCGGCCACCACGGCGTCGATCAGGGCGGCGGGGGTCAGCGCTCTGGCGGCGTCGTGCACGAGCACCACGGTGGCACCGGACCGCACCACGGCGAGCCCGCGGGCCACGGATGCCTGCCGGGTGTCGCCGCCGGCGACGACGTCGAGGTACCAGGCGGCGGGGCCGGCGACGCGGCCGGCGATGGTCCTGGTCTCGGCCAGGTGCGTCTCGGGCGCCACCACGATGACCTGGGCCGGTTCGTTCAGGCCGAACACGCCGGCGAGGGCGTGCTCGAGGATGCTGCGGTCCCCCAGCGGCACGAACGCCTTGGGCTGGTCTCTGCCGAGCCGGCTGCCGCTGCCGGCGGCGACGACGATGACCGCGACGGCGGATACCGGGAATTCAGTCATGTCTGGAGGCTATCTGGTGGGGCGCGGTGACGCAGGGTGGAAAGGGCTGGGTGAGGCTGGGGCTGAACGTGCGAAAGGCGGCACCGCGGGGTGCCGCCTGTCGTTGGAACAGGATCTTCTACGAGGCGAGCACCTCATCGAGCACGGTTGATGCCTGGTCCTCGTCGGTCTTCTCGGCCAGGGCCAGTTCGGAGATGAGGATCTGCCGCGCCTTCGCGAGCATCCGCTTCTCCCCGGCTGACAGGCCGCGGTCCTGATCCCGGCGCCACAGGTCGCGCACGACCTCGGACACCTTGATGACGTCGCCGCTGGCAAGTTTCTCCAGGTTGGCCTTGTACCGGCGTGACCAGTTGGTGGGTTCTTCGGTGAACGGAGCGCGCAGGACCTCGAAGACCCGGTCGAGGCCGTCCTGACCGATCACGTCGCGCACACCGACAAGATCGACGTTCTCGGCGGGCACCTCGATGGTGAGGTCCCCCTGGGTGACGTTGAGTTTCAAATACAGTTTTTCTTCACCCTTGATGATGCGAGTTTTCACCTCGGTGATCGTCGCAGCGCCGTGGTGGGGATAAACGACTGTTTCGCCGACTTCAAATAACATGTATTGATATCCCTTCAGCAACGTCTATGATACCACCCCTCCCCGGCACCCTTTTGAGGGGATATTCGCGGCTCATCAGGGTCCGCCCTGCCCGGCACGATTCCGTAAGGTAAACTCGAGCCAAATCTGCAGCGTTCACGCCACTTGGGCTGAACGCTGAACTCTTGTGGAGGTCTTGTGAGAGCGCGAACCATGGCAACCGTCGTAGTGGCGGCCGGCATCCTGTTGGGCACCAGCGGATGCAATCTGTTCGCCCCCCAGGCGACGACCATCCAGTACGACGCCAGCGACGGCGTCAGCGGGGACCTGGGCGACTTGGCCATCCGCAACGCGATGCTGATCACCGAGGACGGTGAGAACGCCAACCTCGTCGTGCACGTGGTGAACAGCGCCGACGAAGACATCGAGCTGCTCGTGCAGTACGAGGGTGTCGACGAAAAGGTCGACACGACCCTGACGATCGACGCCAACGCGACCACCGAGATCGGGATCCCCGGTGGCGAGAGTGTCGCCGTCCAGAACCTCAACGCAACAGCGGGTTCGCTGTTCCCGGTGTACTTCCAGTACGGCGACCTGACCGGCCTCGAGCTTCTCGTGCCGGTGCTCGACGGCACCCTGGCGGAGTACTCCACCCTGGTGCCCACCGAACCTCCGGTTCCCACGGTGACACCGACGGAGCCCGCCGCCGAGGTCCCGGCGCCCGCGGCGACACCGGAAGCCACCACGGCCCCGTAACTTCCGCGAACCGCATCACAATGCCCCGTGACCTTGGGTCACGGGGCATTCTGATGTTTCAGGGGCGGATGGCCGCCCGGCGGGTCAGGCCTCGAAGCGGTAGCCGAGCCCGCGCACGGTGACGAGCATCGTGGGCTCCGACGGCGTCGCCTCGATGCGCGAGCGGATGCGCTTGATGTGCACGTCGAGGGTCTTGGTGTCACCGAAGTAGTCGGTGCCCCAGACGCGGTCGATCAGCTGCCCGCGGGTAAGCACCCGGCCGGCGTTGCGCAGCAGGAACTCGAGCAGCTCGAATTCCTTCAGCGGCATGTTCACCACGGCGCCGGACACCGACACCGTGTGCCGTTCGATGTCCATCCGCACGGTGCCGGCGGCGAGGACGCCGTCATCCTCTTCGGCCGGATCGGTGTGCCGGCGCGACACAGCCCGGATGCGCGCGAGCAGCTCCCGGGTCGAGTACGGCTTGGTGACGTAGTCGTCGGCGCCCAGCTCGAGCCCCACCACGATGTCCACCTCGGAGTCCTTGGCGGTCAGCATGATGATCGGCACCGCGGAGCGGGTGCGGATCTCCCGGCACACCTCGGTGCCGGGGAGGCCGGGGAGCATGAGGTCCAGCAGCACCAGATCGGCACCGGCCTTGTCGAATTCGGCGAGGGCGCTCGGGCCGTCCTCGGCCACCGTCACCTCGTAGCCCTCCCGTTCCAGCAGGAAGCTCAGCGGCTCGCTCAGCGCCTGCTCGTCTTCAACAAGAAGGATTCGGGTCATGGGGTGTCTCCTGTCGCCGCTGGTGCGGGGTGGGTCGCCTCTGGCAGGCGAATGGTGAAGGTCGAACCATGGCCGGGCTGTGACCAGACCCGGATGTCGCCGCCATGGATCTGCACGACGTGCTTGACGATGGCCAGGCCGAGGCCGGTGCCGCCGGTGTTGCGGGACCGGGCCTGGTCGACGCGGAAGAACCTCTCGAAGATCCGGTCCAGGTCGCTCTCCGGGATGCCGACGCCCTGGTCGGTGACGGTGACCTGGATCACCCCGTCCGACACTCGTGCCCCCACGCCGACCCTGGAGCCCGGCGCCGAGTAGTGCACGGCATTGGCGACCAGGTTGTGCACGGCCATCACGAGCAGTCTCTCGTCGCCGTAGACCTTGGCGCGGGACTTCTTGCCCAACGCGATGGTGATGCGGTCGGCATCTGCCACGACCCGGTTCTGGTCGATGCCGGCGGCCACGATGTCGTCGATGTCGAGCAGTTCAGGTTCCCGGAGGGCGTCTTGGGCCTGCAGCCTGGAGAGTTCGATGATCTCCTGGGTGAGCCGGGCCAGCCGGCCGGCCTCGGTGGTGAGGCGGTCGGCGAAACGCCGCACCTGCACGGGCTCGTCGGCGGCGTGGCCGAGGGCCTCGGCGAGCAGCCCGACGGCGGCGATCGGGGTCTTCAGTTCGTGGCTGATGTTGGCGACGAAGTCCCGGCGCACCTCGTCGAGCCTGAACGCCTCGGTGCGGTCCTCCGCGAGCAGCAGCACGTAGCGGGAGCCCAGCCGGGCCAACCGCACCCGCAGGTGCATGCTCGCGTCGCCGAACGGGCCCCTGGAGAGCACCAGCTCCTCCGACACGGCCTCTCCGGTGCGGCGCACGCCGCGGGCCAGGTCCAGCAGCTCCGGATGGGCCAGCTGCTGGTTCACCACCAGCCCCATGTTCAACGCCCCCGGCGAGGACTTGATCACGTTGTTCGACGGGTCCAGCACCAGCCCGGCGCTCTCCAACGCGTCGAGAACCTGGTCTATGCCGTCCGGAACCGCCGGGTTGACCACCTCGGCGGCCCGCTTGCCGTGCCGTTCCGCGACATACAGCAAGGTCACGAACCCGGCACCGACGGTGAGGCCCAGTGCCAGAGACAGCAACACAAGCCAGGTCGATTCCATTTCACCAGATTAGTGACTCTGGCACGAGTCGATCGCGACGGCAAGGGTGGGCACACGCTACTTTGGTAATTGTTCAGTCGCACGGCACCTGCCGTTAACCCTCGTTCGCCAATATTGTTCGGGGGCCAGGCGGGTCTCATGCGTTCGCGCGCTTTGGCGCGACCAGGAAGGACCACAGACACAATGCGAGAAGTATTTCAGCAAGAGCTCGCCGAGGTGCAGGACCGCCTCGCCGAGATCGCACGCCTCGTGGCCATCTCCATCGAGAAGGCCACCCAGGCTTTCAACAAGTCCGATGTGGCGCTGGCCGAAGAGGTCATCGCCGACGACGACAAGATCGACGCCCTCACCGTTGAGCTCGATGAGCTGGCCATCACCATCCTGGCCCGGCAGCAGCCGGTGGCCCGGGACCTGCGGATCGTCGTGAGCGCACTGCGCATCAGTGCATCGCTCGAGCGGATGGGCGACATGTCAACGCACATCTCGCAGCTGGCCAGGTACCGGTTCCCCGACAAGGTGATCCCCAAGAGCCTGCGCCCGACGTTCGCCGAGATGGGCGCTCTCGACGTGAAGATCGCGAAGATGCTCGCCGAGCTGCTCACCACCGAGGACATGCAGCTGGCCGAGGACATCCGCAACGAGGACGACAAGGTGGACGCGTTGCACCTGAGCGTGTTCGACGCCGTGCTCGGCGAGACGTGGAAGGGCCAGGCCGCCGACACCGTCGACGCCACCCTCGCCAGCCGTTACCACGAGCGGTTCGCCGACCACGCGGTGTCGATCGCCAAGAAGGTGCAGTACCTGGGCACCGGCGACTGGCACCAGCCGACGCCGACCGAATAGGTCGCATCCGCACACGAAAAAGCCCCCGTCAGTGACGGGGGCTTTTTGTTGGGCTGTGGGTTACTTCTTACCCTGGGCCGCGACGGCGGCGGCGCCGGCTGCGGCAGCGGCGGGGTCGAGGTACTCGCCGGCGCCGATCGGCTTGAGGTCTTCGTCGAGGCGGTAGACGAGCGGGATGCCGGTGGGGATGTTCAGCTCGGCGATGTCGGCGTCGGAGACACCGTCGAGGTGCTTCACCAGGGCGCGCAGCGAGTTGCCGTGCGCGGTGACGAGCACGGTCTTGCCGGTGCGGAGGTCCGCGGCGATGTCGGACTCCCAGTACGGCAGCATCCGGGCGATGACGTCCTTGAGGCTTTCGGTGCGGGGCAGGTCGTCACCGAGGTCCGCGTAACGCGCGTCGTTAGCCTGGGACCACTCGGAGGAGTCGTCGAGCACGGGCGGCGGCACGTCGAACGAACGACGCCAGGTCTGGAACTGCTCCGGACCGTAGGTGGCGAGGGTCTCGGCCTTGTCCAGGCCCTGCAGAGCGCCGTAGTGGCGCTCGTTGAGGCGCCAGGAGCGCTTGACGTCGATCCAGAGGCGGTCGGCCTCTTCGAGGGCGATGTTCGCGGTCTGGATCGCGCGGGTGAGCACGGAGGTGTGCAGGATGTCCGGCAGCAGACCGGACTCGGCCAACAGCTCGCCGGCGCGCAGAGCCTCGGCCCGGCCCTGGTCGCTCAGACGCACATCCACCCAACCGGTGAAGAGGTTTTGCTGATTCCAGGTGCTGTTGCCGTGGCGGAGGAGGATGAGGGTATAGGGAGCAGACATGCTCCAACTCTAGCGAGGCGCACGCGGACACACCGTACCCGTCTGCGTGACGAAAGTCCCGCCGGATACCCCGCATTCAGCCGCGGGGAACCCGCACGCCCAACCGCGGCAACCGCGGGATCTCCGCCACGGACCCGGCCGACTCCGGCACGATGACCTCCTGGCTGGCGGTGATCGAGAGGCCCTGGGAGAGCACGTGCAGGGTCACCGTTCCCGGCACCGTGCGCTTGATGACGGCGAGGGCGATCGGTCCGAGCTCGTAGTGGATGGCGCTGGAGGTGATGGCGCCCACGGTGCGGCGCTCGGGTGCGGCGTTGGCGACGAACCTGTCGCCCTGCACCTCGTCGCCGTGCGCGGGCAACACCGAATCGGAACCGTCCAGGTGCAGCAGCACCAGCCGGCGCGGCGGGTGGCCGAGGTTGTGCACCTTCGCGACGGTCTCCTGACCGCGGTAGCAGCCCTTGTTCAGGTGCACGGCGCTGCGCAGCCAGTCCAGTTCGTGCGGGATCGTGCGCTCGTCGGCGTCCAGGGCGCCGCGGGGGCGCCAGGCAGCAATGCGCAGCGCCTCCAGGGCCAGGAGCCCCGCGGCCTGCACGGTGCCGGCGGCGATGGCGTCACGCAGGGCCGGCAACGCCGACCGCGGGATCAGGACCTCAGTCCAGTGCCAGGCGGCGCCGGGGTGGTCGGTGTCGGCGGCGTACTGCCAGCCGCCCGGAGCGACCTCTGACCACGGGTCGCGCCAGACCAAGGGCACCCCGTTCGGGCTCGCCGGGCCGAGCGGGAGCGCCGCGGGGTCTGCGGCCATGGTGCCGATGGTGGCGTAGGCGAGGGTGTGGTCCACCACCTGCACACGCAGGGTGAACCGCATCCGGTCGAGCCAGGCCTGCAGGCCGGGCAGCTCGGCGGCCTCGACGAGCAGCCAGCTCTCCACTCCGTCGTCGATCAGGGCGATGGCGTATTCGAGGTGGCCGGCGGGGTCGAGCAGCAGGGTCTCGGTGGACTGGCCGGGGGTGAGGCCGCGCAGCTCCTGGCTGGACATCGAGTTGAGCCAGGTGAGCCGGTCGGGGCCGGCGATGGAGAGCACCCCGCGGTGGGACAGGTCCACGATGGCCGTCCCGGCCAGCAGCTTGCGTTGTTCGGCGTTCGGGCTCCCGTAGTGCGCGGCGACGCCGACGTCGATGCCGTCGGCTTGCACGGCGCCGTCGAGTTCGAGAAGCGGCGACCCTGCGGCGGCTGCGAGCGGTTCGGCGGTGGTGGTCATCGAGCTCTCCTTCGGTGAATGCTCCGGGCGCCCTGCCGACGAGACCGCCTGAGCGCTGTCGACAGGGGGGAACTCCGGCCCATATGCTAGCCCAACGGTCTGAGCGGTCCCCCGTATTCCCCTCACGTCCCGGCCGTCACCCGGCAAGGAGCTATAAATGCGTCTTCCCGCCCGTTCGATCGCCGCACTCCGCCTCAGTGCGGCGGCACTGACCCTGATCGCCGTCGGCGCCACGTTCTTCTCCACGGCGTCGCGGGCCACCATCAACCCGTTCAACTTCTTCGGGTTCTTCACCATCCAGTCCAACCTCCTGGCGGCCGCCGCGCTGAGCGCCACCGCGGTGTTGGTGCTGCTCGGCCGGACGGCGCCGGCCTGGCTGGTCCTGGCCAGGGCGGCGACCACGGCATACATGATCGTCGTCGGCCTGGTCTACAACACCCTGCTTGTCGGCCTGCCCGGCGGCGTGGAGCTGCCCTGGGCGAATACCGTGCTGCACGTTGTCTTCCCGGTGTATTGCCTGCTCGATTGGGCGCTCGTGGCTGACCGGGGGCCGCTACCGTGGCGCCGCCTGTGGGTGGTGCTGGTCTATCCGGTGCTCTGGTGCGCGGTTGTCCTGGTGCGCGGCGCGACGGACGGCTGGGTGCCGTACCCGTTCCTGAACCCGGTGACAGGGTACGGCTCGGTGCTGCTCTACGTGCTGCTGATCGCCGTGGCCGTCATCACGGCCGGCGCGGCGGTGTTCGGGCTCAGCCGGTTGCGCCCGGTCACGGTGCGCAGCGAGCCGGTCAGGACGCGCGGCTGAGCCGTCCGGACGCGTGCGATTGCAGGTCCTGGCCGAGCGCGGCGATGTCCCATGCCCAGAGCAGATGGCTGTCGACGAGGCCGTAGAGCCGGGTGGCGGCCGCGTACGGCTTGGCACCGCTGGTCTGCACGATGGCATCGGTGGCGAGATCGATGCGCGGACCCTTCACCTGGCCGAGGTAGAGCTCGATGATGCCGCCAGGATGCACCAGGCTCACCTCGATGTCGAAACCCCCGTCGGTGTTCCGCAGCGTCTCCACGGCTTCCGCGGTCTGGAACGGCGCCGGCCCGACACCGGGCAACAGGCCGGGGCCGGGGTCGCCGGCCTCCTGGGGGCGGCTGAGCCGCCAATAGCCGGTTTCGGTCATCAGCGGGACCGGTGCACCGGTCGGGGCGACGGTGCCGTCGGCATCCGGGGCGGCCGGTTCGGGCTCGAGCCAGGTATACGAGCTGTAGTTCAGGTGCGGCAGACCGTCGTGGCTGAAACTGATCCGGTGCCCGAACTCACGGGTGACCTTCTTGCCGTCAACTGTGTAGTCGAGGATCCCCGACCCCTCCCAGACGCCGATCAGCCACGACAGCGGAACGAGTTCGGACGGGAGGCCGACCGGAAGTTCGTACACGCTGGGTTACCGCTGGCCCCGGAACAGCTTGAACAGCACGATGCCGGATACCCAGGCGATCGACAGGCTGGCCAGCGCGAGGAGGCCCAGGAACAGGATTTCGAGTGCGAGCGTTGACATGCCCCAACTCTAGCCGTTGGCCGGCCGGAAGCCGCCAGGTGAGGCGAAGTGTTATACGAGGCCGATCAGGGCGAACAACCCCGTCGCGGCACCGAGAACGAGCACGGCACCCACCAGGCTGAGCGTGACTCTGTGCACGTAGCCTTCCTTCTGCCCCGTGGACAGTTGGGCGGCGAGGGTGAGGATCGTACAACCGGCCAGGGACAGGCTGACCCACACCAGCCGGTCCGCGGGGGCGACAAGGACGCCGGTCAGCACCGCACAGACGACGGCGACCAACCAAATCATCACTACACTCAAACGCTTCCAGCTCACTGTCCCATTCTGCACGCCCGAGTCGCATTCCGTGGCACGCTAGTATGGGCCGCACGATACTTGGAGGACCTGCGTGGCGCAGCTGTTGATCCTGACCTCGGCCCTGAATAATGACGTTCTACCGGCCCTGGCGTTGCTGTCCCACAGCACACGACTCATTCCGGCCCAGGCCGATCAGCTCGTCACAGCGCCCGATTCCGACCTGATTCTGGTCGACGCCCGGTCCAATCTGATGGCCGCCAAGTCGCTCTGCCAGATTCTGCGCACCACGGGAAGCAGTGTGCCGCTGCTCCTGGTGATCACCGAGGGCGGTCTGACCGCGGTCAGTCCGGACTGGGGTGTCGATGACGTGGTGCTGGACACCGCCGGCCCCGCCGAGGTCGATGCTCGCATCCGGCTCGCCGCCGGCCGCACCCCGCACAACTCGCCCTCCCCCACCATCCGCGCCGCCGGTGTCGTCATCGACGAGGCCAGTTACTCCGCCAAGGTGCACGGCAAACCGCTCGACCTCACCTATAAGGAATTCGAGCTGCTCCGCTTCCTCGCCGCGCACCCGTCGCGGGTGTTCACCCGGGAGCAGCTGCTCAGCGAGGTGTGGGGTTACGACTACTTCGGCGGCACGCGCACCGTCGACGTGCACGTGCGGCGGCTGCGCGCCAAGCTCGGCGACCAGGAGTCCCTGATCGGAACGGTGCGGAACGTCGGCTACCGGTTCAACGTGTACGAGGAAGAAGGAGATCGTGTCCCGCACTCTGTCGGCGCCTGACCTGTCCGACGCCGCTTTCGCGGCGCGCTTCCACGACGTGGCCGATGCGGCTGCGCACACGGATGGCTACCGCCCGTTCAACGAACAGGCCTTGCTCGATGCCCGGTCGGGGCGGCGCAGCCCGCAGCTGCTGCTCGAGGGCGAAGACGCTGTCGGCGCCGCGATCGTCGGGGAGGGGCAGATCGCCCTCGTCGTGCATCCGCGCTATCGCCGGCGCGGCCATGCCACCGCCGCGCTCCGCCGCCTGTTCGAGGATGAGGGCGGCATGTCCGGCGACCTCACCGCCTGGGCCCACGGCGACCTGCCCGGCGCCCGCACCCTGGCCGACAGGTTCGGCTTCAGCGCCGTGCGCACCCTGCTGCAGCTGGAACGTCCGCTGACCGACGCCGACACCGAGGCCTCCCCTGTGCTGCCCGACGGTGTCGCCATCACCGGGTTCCGGGCGGCCACCGCCGACGAGCCCGGCGACAACGCCGACTGGGTGAGCCTGAACGCGCTGGTCTTCGCCACGCATCCCGAGCAGGGCGCCGTCACCGAGGCCGATCTGGCCGCCCGCATGGCCGAACCCTGGTTCGACGCCGGCGACCTGCTGCTTGCCCGGGCGAGCACGGATGACGCCGCGCCCGGACGCATCCTGGGTTACAACTGGGTCAAGATCGAACCGGGCGCCCCGCTCGGCGAAATCTACGTGCTCGGCGTGCATCCGGATGCCGCCGGCGCAGGCCTCGGTCGCGCCCTCATGCTGGCGGGCCTGGCCCGCCTCCGGCGGCGCGGCTGCTCGAGCGTGGAACTGTATGTGGAGGCCGAGAGCGCCGGGCCGGTTCGCCTGTACCGCAGCCTCGGATTCACCGACCGCACGGTGGATGTGCAGTACCACCGTTCGCCTCGTTAACGTTCCGTTCACCGTGAACGTCGCGCCCGCTCGGCGCCGGGTGTCAAGATGGACAGATGGACGGCGACAACATCCCAGGCACCTCAGGGCTCGAGAGCGAACTCGACGACGATTTTGACCCCCAGATCGGCAAAAACGATCCGGCGCTACCGAGCGAGCGGTACCTCGACCGGGAGCTGAGCTGGCTGGCCTTCAACCAGCGGGTACTCGAACTCGCCGAGGACCCGGCCTTGCCGGTGCTCGAACGGGCGAACTTCCTGGCCATCTTCGCCAACAACCTCGACGAGTTTTTCATGGTGCGGGTCGCCGGCCTCAAGCGCCGCATCCTCACCGGGCTGGCCGTGCCCACCAATGTGGGCCGAGCCCCGCAGGATGTGCTCTCCGACATCGCCGCCGCCGCCCACGTGCTGCAGGACCGGCACGCTCACGCGTTCCAGGAGCTGGTGCGCCCGGCGCTGGCCGAACACGGCGTGGACATCGTCACCTGGGACAGCCTGAGCGACGTGGACCGCCGGTCGTTGCGCGGCTACTTCGGCAATCAGATCTTCCCGGTGCTGATGCCGCTGGCCGTCGACCCCGCGCACCCGTTCCCCTATATTTCCGGTCTGTCGCTGAACCTGGCCGTGCGCCTGCACAGCTCCAAGACCGGCAAGCAGGAGTTCGCCCGCCTCAAGGTGCCCTCCATGCTGCCGCGCTTCGTGCGGGTGGACCGCACCGAGTCCGTCGACAAGGTGCGCTTCATCACCCTCGAGGACCTCATTGCCAACCACCTCGAGGACCTCTTCCCCGGCATGGACATCCTCGAACACCACGTGTTCAGGGTCACCCGCAACGAGGACGTCGTCATCGAGGAAGACGACACCGAGAACCTGATCAAGGCCCTTGAGAAGGAGCTGCTGCGCCGCCGGTTCGGCCCGCCCATTCGCCTCGAGGTCACCGAGGACATGGACGAGGTGACCCTGGGCCTGCTCGTGCGTGAACTCGACGTGACCGAGCAGGAGGTGTACAGGCTGCCGGCGCCCCTGGACCTCGGCGGGCTGTTCGATCTGCGCATCGACCGTCCCGACCTGCACTACACGAAGCACGTGCCCACCACGGCCGCGCAGCTGCTCACCGGCGAACCCAACGACGAACCCGACATCTTCCGCGCCATCAGCCGCGGCGACGTTCTGCTGCACCACCCGTACGAATCCTTCGCGACCAGCGTGCAGGCGTTCCTCGAGCAGGCCGCCGCGGACCCGAACGTGCTGGCCATCAAGCAGACCCTGTACCGTACCTCCGGCGACAGCCCGATCGTGGAGGCTTTGATTGCCGCCGCGGAATCGGGCAAGCAGGTTCTCGCCCTGGTGGAGATCAAGGCCCGCTTCGACGAGCAGGCGAACATCTCCTGGGCGCGCAAGCTGGAGAAGGCCGGCGTGCACGTGGTCTACGGCCTCGTGGGCCTGAAAACCCACTGCAAGCTGGCCCTGGTGGTGCGTTATGAGAAGGGCGTGCTGCGGCACTACAGCCACATCGGCACCGGCAACTACAACCCCAAGACCAGCCGCATCTACGAAGACATGGGGCTGCTGACCGCGGATGACCAGGTCGGCAAGGACCTGACCCGGCTGTTCAACGAGCTCTCCGGCTACGCGATCGAGAAGAAGTTCAAGCGCCTGCTGGTTGCTCCCCTGCACCTGCGCAAGGCCCTGCTCAAGCGCATCGCCGATGAAACCGCGAACGCGCTGGCCGGCAAGCCCGCCGGCATCCGCATCAAGGTCAACTCGATGGTGGACGAGGACATCATCGACGCGCTGTACCGCGCCAGCCAGGCCGGTGTGCCCGTTGACGTGTGGGTACGCGGCATCTGCAGCCTCAAGCCCGGCGTGCCCGGCATGAGCGAGAACATTCGGGTGCGGTCGATCCTGGGCCGCTACCTCGAGCACTCGCGGATCTTCTCGTTCCACACCCTGGGCGAGACCCAGGTCTTCATCGGCAGCGCGGACATGATGCACCGCAACCTCGACCGTCGGGTGGAGGCGCTGGTGCGCCTGGTCGACCCGCGGCACCTGGGCGAGGTGGATGCCCTGTTCACCCGGGCGATGGACGAGCGCACCTCGTCGTGGTGGCTCGACGAGAACGGAGAGTGGACCCGGCACCACCAGGACGCCGACGGGAAGCCGCTGGACGACATGCAGAACCGGTTGATGCAGCAGATCGGCCAGCGCAAGCGACCCGTGAGCCGCCGATGAGCGACCTCGCCCCCGTGTTCGCGGCCGGAGCCGTCTGTTGGCGCCTCATCGACGGCCGGATGCACGTGCTGCTGATCCACCGCACCGTGCACGGCGATATCACCATCCCCAAGGGCAAGGTCGACCCCGGCGAGACACTGCCGGTCACGGCCGTGCGGGAGATCGAGGAAGAGACCGGGCTGGCCATCGCCCTGGGCGTGCCGCTGGGCGTGTCGGAGTACCCGATGCCCAACGGCAAGGCCAAGATCGTGCACTACTGGGCCGCCGAGGTGCTGCCGGAGCACATTCTGCGCTCCACCTTTGTGCCCAACGGTGAGGTCGCCGCCCTGGAATGGGTGACCATCAAGAAGGCCAGGACCTACCTCAGCTACGCCCCGGACGTGGAGATCATCGACGCGTTCGCCCGCCTGGTGGCCCAGGGCATCACGAGCACCTTCGCGATCATCGCGCTGCGCCACGCCAAGGCCACCGCGCCGCACGACTGGTCTGGCCCGGACGCCACCCGCCCGCTCAGCGAACGCGGAGTGACCCAGGCCGCCGCCCTGGTCCCCACGGTGAGCGCCTGGCAGCCGCAGCGCATCTTCACCAGCACCGCCACCCGCTGCGTGACCACCGTGGCACCGCTGTCGGCCGCGACAGGGGTGCCGTTCAAGCGCACCGACCTGATCAGCCAGGATGCGTGGGAGCAGGGCACCTCCGATGTGCGCCACAACGTAGGCAAGCGCATCCGCGCCCGCAAGACCGCGGTGCTCTGCAGCCACGGCCCGGTGCTGCCAGACATCCTGCGCGAGATCGCCCTGGCGACGGGCTCCCCGATGACCCAGCAGCTGGGCAACGCCGCAGCGTTGTCGCCCAGCGGGTTCTCGGTCGTGCACCTCTCCAGCGACAACCCGAGCGCGGGCATCCTCGCCATCGAGACCCACCCGCCGCGCCTCTGACCCGGTTCTCCCAGCGCTCACAGACCCGACCGGGACTGCGGGCGCTGATGTGCGCAGCGCAGGTGGCACGAGGTCCACTCGACGGATGTCGTTTACCTCCCGTTCACCAAGGAGGGGGAGTGTCGTTAACCACACGGATTAGCGTCTACCGAGGGCCAGCACCGGCCCGAAGTTCGCAGGATTCTCCTGTGATCGCATTCCCTGTAGTCAACCTGAAAAGGATCCTTGTGAATCTCATGCGTTTTGGCCGCCCCGCGGTCATTGCTATTGCCGCAGCCCTCGTTCTTTCCTCCTGCGCCTCGAACGAAGCCGGCAGCACGGCTACCGACGACGCCGCCGACAGCACCCTCACCGGCACGATCAACGCCGCGGGCGCCTCCTCGCAGGGCTCGGCCCAGGAAGCGTGGATCTCCGCTTTCCAGACGGCCAACCCGGACGTCACCATCAACTACGACCCGTCGGGCTCCGGCGCCGGCCGCGAGACCTTCATCGCCGGCGGCACCGACTTCGCCGGTTCTGACTCCTACCTGAGCGACGAGGAGCTGGCCGGCACGTTCGCCGCTTGCGCCCCCGACACCCTCGCCGTCGACCTGCCGGTCTACATCTCCCCGATCGCCGTCATCTTCAACGTTGAGGGCGTCACCGACCTCAACCTGGATGCCGACACGCTCGCCAAGATCTTCACCGGCGCCATCACCACCTGGAACGACCCGGCCATCGTCGCGCTGAACGCCGACGCCGACCTGCCGGCCACCGCGATCACCGCCGTGCACCGCTCGGACGACTCGGGAACCACCAAGAACTTCGCGGACTACCTCTTCCAGGCCGCACCCGACGTGTGGACCGAAAAGCCGGCCGACCCGTTCCCGTACGCCACCGGTGAGGGCGCCCAGGGCACCTCCGGTGTCGTCGACGCCGTCACCAACGGCACCGGCACCATCGGCTACGCCGACGCTTCCCGCGCCGGTGACCTCGGTGTCGCCAAGATCAAGGTCGGCGACGAGTTCGTCGAGTACACGGCCGAGGCCGCCGCAGCAGTCGTCGACGGTTCGCCGCTCGTCGAAGGCCGCGCCGACAACGATCTGGCCGTCAAGCTGGACCGCCTCACCACCGACGCGACGCACTACCCGCTCGTTCTGGTGAGCTACGCGCTGGTCTGCACCGAGTACGCGGACGCCGAACAGGGCGCCCTCGTCAAGGAGTACGTCAGCTACATGGCCAGCGAGGACGGCCAGGCTGAGGCTGCGGCATCCGCCGGCGCCGCACCGCTGTCCGCTGACCTGCAGGCCAAGGTTGCCGCTGTCCTCGAGACCGTCAAGTAACTCAACATCCGCTGAGCTTCCGGCTTCAGTAACACCGCCCGGCAGGGCGATCGCGTTGCACGCGGTCGCCCTGCCGGGCACACTGAGGCTTGGGGTCCGGCTCAAGATCCACCCTTACCGGTATCACCTCACCCCTCCAGGGAGACGCTCGGAATGACGACCGCAGTTGACCGTATTGCGATCAAGGCCAAGGAACGACCGGGCGACCGCATCTTCTCCACCGCAACGGTGGTAGCAGGCAGCCTGATCCTGGCCATGTTGGCCGCCGTGGCCCTGTTCCTCTTCGTGCAGAGCATCCCCGCCTTCGTGGCGCCGGCTGACGCCTTCAAGGGCGACTTCAGCAACTTCTGGTCCTACGTGGCCCCGCTGGCCTTCGGTACGGTCTGGTCGGCCTTCCTGGCCCTGCTGATGGCCGTGCCCGTCGCCATCGCCGTGGCCCTCTTCATCTCGCACTACGCCCCGCGCAAACTCGCGCAGGGCCTGGGCTACCTCATCGACCTCCTCGCCGCCGTTCCCTCCGTGGTCTTCGGCCTCTGGGGCATCGGAGTGCTGGCCCCGATGGTGCAGCCGTTCTACGCCAACCTCGTCGACTGGTTCGGCTGGTTCCCGCTGTTCGCCGGCCCCGTGTCCGGCACCGGCCGCACGATCCTCACCGTGGCCATCGTGCTCGCCGTGATGGTGCTGCCGATCATCACCGCCATCTGCCGGGAGATCTTCCTGCAGACCCCGGTGCTCTACGAGGAAGCCTCGCTGGCCCTCGGCGCCACCCGCTGGGAAATGATCACCATGGCCGTGCTGCCCTTCGGCCGCGCCGGCATCATCTCCGCCGCCATGCTGGGCCTGGGCCGCGCGCTCGGCGAGACCATGGCCGTGGCCATGGTGCTCTCCCCCAACCCCGAGGTGATCTTCCAACTGCTCACCTCGCAGAACTCCAACACCATCGCGGCCAACATCGCGCTGAACTTCCCCGAGGCACACGGCGTCGGGGTCAACATCCTGCTGGCCACCGGCCTCGTACTCTTTGTCATCACGCTGATCGTGAACATGATCGCCCGCGTGATCATCAACCGCCGCAAGGCCTTCTCAGGAGCGAATTGATGAGCATCACCATGACCGCCTCCTCTCCCGTGACGAACTCCCTCACCGCCGGCAAGCTGCCCAAGAACGCCCCCATGATGGTGCTCGCCGCCAGCTGGCTGGTCGTGGGCGCCATCTTCGTGGTGATCTTCCTCTCCGGCGCCACCGAGAGCTTCAACTGGGCCGGCACGCTGTTCTTCGGAACCGTCCTGTACTGCATCGCCCTGTTCCTGTTCTCCTACTTCGTCGAGGGCACCCGCCGGGCCAAAGACCGCCTGGTCACCGCCCTGGTCACCATCGCGTTCGTGGTGGCGCTGATCCCGTTGATCTCCCTGGTCGGCACGACCATCGTCAACGGGCTGCCCGCCTTCATGACCCCCACCTTCTTCACCGAGTCCCAGCGGAACGTCGTGGGCGCCGGCGGCGGGGCCCTGCACGCCATCGTCGGAACCCTCTTCGTCACCGGGCTGGCCACCCTCATCTCGGTGCCGATCGGGCTGCTCACGGCCATCTACCTCACCGAATACGGTCGCGGCCGGCTCGCCCGCGGCATCACCTTCTTCGTCGACGTGATGACCGGCATCCCCTCGATCGTGGCCGGCCTGTTCGCCTACGCCCTGTTCTCGCTGCTGTTCAACGACCCCGGCATCCGGTTCGGCTTCGGCGGCTCGGTGGCTCTGTCGGTGCTGATGATCCCGGTGGTGGTGCGCTCCAGCGAAGAGATGCTCAAGCTGGTGCCCAACGAGTTGCGCGAGGCCGCCTACGCACTCGGTGTGCCCAAGTGGCTGACCATCGTGAAGGTGGTGCTGCCGACGTCACTGGCCGGCATCGTCACGGGCATCATGATCTCGATCTCCCGCGTGATCGGCGAGACCGCGCCGTTGCTGATCGTCGCCGGCTTCACCGCCAGCATGAACTACGACCTGTTCAACGAGCGGATGATGACCCTGCCGGTGTTCGTTTACAACCAGTACGCCAGCCAGGGCGCCGATTCGCAGGCCTACATCGACCGGGCCTGGGCCGGTGCGCTCACCCTGATCGTGATCGTCATGCTGCTCAACCTCGTGGCCCGGCTGGTCGCGCGCACCTTCTCCCCCAAACTCGGCCGCTGACGCAGCCGCCGCCCAGACTCCAGCTTCAACAGATTCGAAGGAACACATGTCCAAGCGCATTGAAGTCAACGACCTCGACGTCTACTACAGCAAATTCCTCGCCGTGGAGGGCGTGTCGCTGACCATTGAACCGCGCACGGTGACCGCGCTGATCGGCCCCTCCGGCTGCGGCAAGTCCACGTTCCTGCGCACCCTCAACCGCATGCACGAGGTCATCCCCGGCGCTCACGTCGACGGTGAAGTGCTCATCGACGGCAACAACCTCTACGGCCCCGGCGTCGACCCGGTGCTCGTCCGCCGTCAGGTCGGCATGGTGTTCCAGCGGCCCAACCCGTTCCCCACCATGTCGATCGGTGACAACGTTCTGGCCGGCGTCAAGCTGAACAACCGTCGGATGGCCAAGAGCGACGCCGACGCGCTGATCGAACGCTCGCTGAGCGGCGCGAACCTCTGGAACGAGGTGAAGGACCGCCTGGACAAGCCCGGCTCGAGCCTCTCCGGCGGCCAGCAGCAGCGTCTCTGCATCGCCCGCGCCATCGCCGTGCAGCCCGACGTGATCCTGATGGACGAGCCCTGCTCGGCGCTCGACCCGATCTCCACCCTCGCGATCGAGGACCTCATCGAAGAGATGAAGACCGACTACACGATCGTCATCGTGACGCACAACATGCAGCAGGCCTCGCGGGTTTCGGACCGCACCGCGTTCTTCAACATCGCGGGCACCGGCAAGCCGGGCAAGCTCATCGAGTACGACGACACCACCACGATCTTCTCCAATCCCACCGTGCAGGCCACCGAGGACTACGTCTCCGGCCGCTTCGGCTAACCACGCACCCGTTGCTCCCGCCGCCCGGTCGACCCCAAGGTCGCCCGGGCGGTCTTTCGTCCCCGCCGTGCGTGTTCCCCGTCTACCACCGTCGTGTCGCGAAAGCGGCCAAACGGTCACCTCGTGCCCCGCGAAGCAGCCACGCGGCCGCTCTCGCGGAACCGTCGTGTCGCGAGAGCGGCCAAACGGTCACCTCGTGCCCCGCGAAGCAGCCACGCGGCCGCTCTCGCGCGACGGGTGGCTGCGCTAGGCGCCGGTGCGGGCCAGCAGGGACGCGTTCAGGGCGCGGGTGAGCTCGGTGTCGTGGGGGAACTCCACGCCGTCCAGGGCGATCACAGCGACCGCGAGACGCACGCTGGAGACCAGCCACGCCGCATCCGCCGCCCGCAGCTCATCGACCGTGACATCGCGGTACTCGACGCTCTCCCCGTGCGCGGTGAGGTACTCGAACACGCTCTGCTGGGTGGTGCCGTGCAGGATGGCGCCGCTCGGCGCCGGAGTGACGTAACGGCCGTCGATGCGCAGAATCACGCTCGACGTGGGGCCCTCCATGACATAGCCGTCGTGGGTGAGGAAGATAGTGTCATCGGCGCCACGGCGCTTGGCCTCGCGCAGGGCAGCCATATTGATGGCATAGCTGAGGGTCTTGGCGCCCATCAGCAGCCAGGGTGCCTGCTCGGCGACCCCGCGCGGGTAGCCGCGGTCGAGGGTGATCACCCTGATGCCGTGCTCGCGCACCGCGGTGAAGTCGGCGGCGCGGGTGGCGTGCAGCCAGGCGGTGGGCGCGGGTCCGTTCTCGACGCCGCGGCTGAGCACGAACTTGAGCGCCAGTTCGCCCTCGCCGGGGATCCGGGCCACTGCATAGGCGATCGCAGCGCGCCACTGGGCGGGGTTGGGCACCGGCAGGTCGCAGATCTGGGCGGAGTTGATGAGCCGGCTGATGTGCGGCTCAACCTCTTGCGGGTGCCCGTTGACCACGCTGAGGGTCTCGAAGATGCCGTCGCCGCGTTGGGTGCTCAGCTCGGCGACCCGCAGTGCCGGGGCGCCGGAGTCGATCTCGTGGAACGTGTCCACGAAGTCGGTGCGGGTGGAGTCGGCCGGCTCCGGGTCGATGAGCAGCGTGAAAGGCAGGGTCATGTCTCGAGCCTACCCACCCGGCGCAGCCGGCCTCCAGCTCTAGGGCACACAGCGAGCATGCGCCAGCGAGTTGCCATTTGGCGCCCCTTCCGGCTCCCTGAAGGGGCCCGAACCGGCAACTCACCGCTGGGTGCGGGGCGGACTTGCCAGTTGCTGCCCCTTCCGGCGGGGGGGCTTTGCGGCAAGTAAGGATGCTGCCGGCCAGCGACTTCGGTCAAGGTACCGCTTCAGGGCCCCGGACGGGAGACTTTGCGGCAAGTCGGGGTCATCGGGATGCTGGCCTCGCGCCACGCGGGCCGGCGCCGACCGGCACGGGCAGGTACGGGCAGGCCCGGGCGGGTACGTGCCGGCCGGGCAGGTACGTGCCGGCCGGGCAGGTACGTGCCGGCCGGGCAGGTACGTGCCGGCCCGGTCCGGACCGGCAGGTGCCGGCACCGGGTGCGGGCCCGTTGGCGAGCGAGCTAGCTCTGGATGGCGACGATCGGGTCGCTGGTGGGCTGCTCGGATCCACCCGAGGGTTCCACCGTGACACCGACGGCGTCGCCGGCGGACATGGTGCCGTCGAGCACCCGCCAGGCGGTGCCGGAGCCGTCGGAGTCGAAGGTGCCCGCCGGGACGGGCCCTGCGGTTCCGATGTACCAGAGCTGGTAGTCCTGGTCGTCGCCGAGGGCGGGCAGGTCGTCGACGATGATCGCGGACAGGCCGAGCTCTCCGGACCACACCAGCGTGGCATCCTGGCCGTCGGCGGTCTTGGTCGACGCCCGCTGGCTGTCGGAGGCCGCGTTGATCTCGGCGAGGCTGGCGGCCTGCTCTTGGGCGAAGTCCTGGCTGGGATCGCCGTAGAGGGCTTGGCCGGCGAACGTGCCGCCGACGAAGAGGGCGGCGGCGGCCGCTGCCGCGACGAGGTACCCGGCGGGACGCTGGAACCAGCGGCGCTGGGCCCGTTCGGCGGCAGAGCCCGGGGCGCCGGCGGATCCCTTACCGGCGGCGAACTTGTCGGCCGAGGATGCCGAAGTCGAGGCGCTGCCCGGAACGGCAGCGGCACGAGCGGACGCGGAACCGATCGGGATGGCCGCGGGCGGCGCATCCGTCGTGGCGGTGGGTTCGTCAGGAGTCACCGAGTCGGCCGCGGGCGGGAGCGGGGAGAGCTGCGGGGTGGAGGCCAGCTGGGCCATCAGGCCGGCCTTGAGCGCGCTGGAGGGCTGCACAGGCGCCACCGACAGACTGAGGGCCACGGCGGTGTCGCTGAGTTCGGCGGCCTCGATGCGGGCCTGCTCCGACTGAGCCAGGTACCGCTCGTATTCGGCGGCCTCGTCGGCGCTGAGGGCGTGCAGGGCGTATGCGCCGGCCAGGTCGGCCGGGTTGTTGGTGGGACCGTTGCCGGTCAGATCGGTATCGGGCTTGTCGGTGTCGCTCATGCGCCCACCCCCAGTTCATCTCGCAGACGAATTAACCCGTCGCGCAGCCGGGTTTTCACGGTGCCGAGCGGGATGTGCAGGTGGTCGGCGACCTCACGGTGACTGTAACCGCTGAAGTACGACAGGCTCACGGCCTGGCGTTGCAGTTCGGTCAGTCTGGACATTGCCTTCTCCACCCTTTCATGCTCGATTTTGACCTCGACGGTTTCGGCGACGTGGTCATAGGGCACCGCGAGGTCGCGGATTCCGATTTTGGTGTCCCGGTCGCGGCCGGCCTGCGACGACCGAATCCGGTCGATCGCACGTCGGTGCGCCATGGTCATGATCCAGGTCGAGGCCCCGCCACGCTGCGACTCGTACCGCGATGCCGTCTGCCAGATCTCCAGGAAAATCTCCTGGGTCACTTCCTCCGACTGTGCGTGATCGATCAGTACGCGCTTGACAAGGCCAAGCACCCGTGGAGCGATCTGGTCGTAAAGCTCACCGAAAGCCGATTGGTCGCCTTCGGCTACCCGAGCGAGCAGCTCTTCTTTCGAAGGCGCTGTCGACGAGGCGTCGAGGTCGAACTCAGCAGTCATGAGATCCAGCATGTCAGGTCCAGTCCCCTTCCATGCTTAGGGTTCGGTACCGAGTCCCTGCTGGATTGGTCTGGAGCGAAAAAGATCCGCCCGGGTGGCCGCCGGGCAAAGTGAAGGCCGGACCGCAGAACGCCTCTCGGCGTGAGGCCGTTCTAGACGGCGAATATTGGAGCCCGGGGTTACTACGGTCCGGCCAGCATCAAGTGTAAACGACATCGGCTGAGAGTTCATTCCGGGATGCCCGGGAAATTATTCGAGGGAGTCGCTGCGCCACAGCCGGGCGCAGGAGGTGAACTCCTGCGCGGTAGTGGAGAACCGCAGGGCCCGGGTGGTCAGCTCCGAGGAACGGCCAGGTTCGGTGCTGTCCAGGTCGTCGGCGACACTCGCGCAGCCGGCGCCGATCACCCGGCAGAAGGCGGCTGCCCGGTCCAGGGCGACGGCGAAGTC
Organism: Cryobacterium sp. LW097; assembly: GCF_002205495.2. Lineage (GTDB taxonomy): Bacteria > Actinomycetota > Actinomycetes > Actinomycetales > Microbacteriaceae > Cryobacterium > Cryobacterium zongtaii. The sequence goes on from NZ_CP021992.1 coordinate 2,921,606, forward strand.
GCCGGTGAATACGCCCCGGAGGATCTCGTCGGCGAGCAGGATGATCTCGGCTGGACCGGTCGGCACGGCCGCACCGGCGACGAGGGGGTCGATGGTGACGGCCACGTCGATACCGCGCTGGTAAAGGAACGCCGTGCCATCGGCATCCTGCCGGATCAGCAACCGCACCAGGTAGATGCGCCAGAGCGCGCCCGGCAGGCTGCGCGGCGTGGCCCGCGACCACAGCTCCGCCACCGCGTCTATGCCGTGCTCGTCGGTGTACGCCACCAGGCGCTCCACGACCTCGGGGTCGGGGCTGTCACGCACCCTGGCGATCAACGCCTGGGCGGTCTCGTGGGCGACCCGGCTGATCTGCGCGGGATCTTCGCCGCCCATCATCGATTCGAACTTGGCGCCCGAGAACTGGGTGGGCTTGTGGAAATCGTCGGCCATCGCTCTCCTCCTGGCTTTCAGGGCAGCGTAGTCGGGTACGTCGCCGGTTGGTGTGGGTGTTGCCGGCCGACGTCTGTGGCGGATGCATCCACGCTAGTCACAAAAACCGTCCGCCAATCCACGCTAAGTTATTAACCGCGGGCCTCTAGCTCAGTTGGTAGAGCAAAGGACTTTTAATCCTTGGGTCGTCGGTTCGAGCCCGACGGGGCCCACTTTCTTAACGCCGGGGGTGTTCTCGGGTGCCGGGACACGGCCGGTCGATCGTGCCGCGTCTGACTGCTCAGGACGGCCCCGATTCGTTGCTGTCGGCATCCTGGATCACCAGGAGCATGGTGCCCTCGGGATCGCGCAGGTACGCGACCCGTTCACCCCACGGCATGTCGGCCGGCGGCACCACGACAGCCGCGGCCGCGGCCTCGACCACGGCCGCCAGGTCGGGCACGTACATACACAGGTCCACGGCGTGGCCGGTCGCCGGGCGGGGGGTCTCGCCGTAGAGGGCCGGCGCCGTGCCCCGACCGAGAGCCACCTGACCGTCACCGATGCGCAGGGTGAGGTAGTCCGGCTCACCGCGCTCGGGAAACCGGTAGTCGACAACGCCGGACAGCACGCTCACGTACCATCTCCAGGTGGTCGCGAGATCGACACAATTGACGACCGGGAACAGCTCACCTCTGGCCATGGCCCCACCCTAGGATCGTCACCGCAATCCCACAACGGCCGCCGAGACTGGGCACGCGCACGGAATGTCCTGCGAGTCTTCAGTGTTTCCCCCTCCCTAGACGCGCATTCTGGTGTGCTGTAGTCCGGCCGCGGGCGCGTAATCGGCGCTTCGGCGCAGGACGGCGCACATACCGCGCGTCAGGAGAGGAGCCCAGTGCGCAAGAACATCGACGTCGAGGTGGAGACCGGCGTGATCGAGAAGTACCGCCGACACCCCAACGGCAATGGGTGGGTGTCCGGCAAGTCGACCGTGCAACCGAGCGCGTTCATCTCCGAGTCCGCCTACATCGAGTCAGGCGCGCAGGTGGGCCGGGAGTCGTGGGTCGGGCCGGGCAGCTGGATCGACCACGACGTCGTCATCGGCGACAAGGTGTTCGTCGGCCAGAACGTGCACATCGGCGAGGGCAGCCTCGTCTCGGGCGGTGCCCACCTGGGCAGCCATGTGCGCATCGGCCGCAACGTGCGGATCGCCGCCGGTGTGCGCCTGGACCGGGACACCCGGGTGCCCGACGGCACCGACGTGGCCGCAGGCAACGTGGGCGCGGACGGTCGCCGCTCACACGGGCTGGCCGCGTGAGCATCCGTTTGGCCCGGTAAAAGCGCAAAACCCGCGAGCACCCGGTGCACGCATCCGGCTCCGACAGGAGCAGGATGGGGTCATGACACGTCGCGCACCGGTCAAGGACATCAACGAAGACGACCTCGTTATCGGCACCCCCAAGAAGGCCGCCGCCGGCCTCGAGGCGGTGGTGGTGGCGCTGGACCGCGGCATCGCGCAGGCCGGGGTCGGTCGCACCGCCCGGGCGTTGCTGCGGCTCAACCAGCGAAACGGCACCGACTGCCCGGGCTGCGCCTGGCCGGAGTCGACCGGGCACCGCAAAACCGCCGAGTTCTGCGAGAACGGCGCCAAGGCCGTGGCCGAGGAGAACACCCTCCGCACCGTCGGACCGGGATTCTGGGCCGAGCACTCGCTCGCCGACCTGGCCGACAAGACCGAGTACTGGCTGGGCAACCAGGGCCGCATCTCGCAGCCCGTGGTGGTGCGCCCCGGCGACACCCACTACTCCCCCATCGCCTGGGAAGACGCCTTCGCGCTGATCGGCGAGAAGATCCGCGCCACCACCGCGGACCGCACCGTGTTCTACACCTCGGGCCGCACCGCCAACGAGACCGCGTTCCTGTACCAATTGTTCGCCCGGTCGATCGGCACCAACAACCTGCCGGACTGCTCGAACATGTGCCACGAATCCTCCGGGTCGGCACTGAACCCCACGATCGGCATTGGCAAGGGCACCGTCTCGCTGGAGGACATCCACGTGGCCGAACTGATTCTGGTGGTGGGCCAGAACCCGGGCACCAACCACCCTCGGATGCTGTCCGCCCTGTCCGACTGCAAGGCCAACGGCGGCAAGGTCGTCGCCGTGAACCCGCTGCCCGAGGCCGGGCTGTTCAACTTCAAGGACCCGCAGACCCCCACCGGTCTGGTGGGCCACGGGGTGCCGTTGGCCGACGAGTACCTGCAGATCAAGGTCGGCGGTGACCTGGCCCTGTTCCAGGCGCTCGGCCACCTGCTGCTCGAGGAGGAGGCCCGGGTACCCGGTTCCGTGGTGGACCAGGAGTTCATCGACCTGAACACCGACGGCATCGAGGCGTACCGGGCCGCCCGCACCGAGATCGACTGGGTCGAAACCGAGAAGGCCACCGGCCTGTCGCGTCTGGAGATCAGCGTGGTGGCGAAGATGCTCGCCGCGTCGAAGGCCACCATCATCTGCTGGGCGCTGGGCCTGACCCAGCAGCCGCACTCGGTGAACACTCTCAAGGAGATCATCAACCTGCTGTTGCTGCAGGGTAACTTCGGCAAGCCCGGCGCCGGCGCCTGCCCGGTACGCGGGCATTCCAACGTGCAGGGCGACCGCACCATGGGGGTGTGGGAGAAGCCCAAGGAGGCCATGCTCGCCGCGCTCGACGCCGAGTTCGGCATCGTCTCACCCCGCGAGCACGGCCTCGATTCGGTGAATACCGTCGAGGCGTTCGAGAACGACGACGTCGACGTGTTCGTGTCGATGGGCGGCAACTTCGCGCTCGCATGCAGCGACACCGACCTGCTCGAGGCCGCGATGCAGCGGGTGGGCCTGACCGTGCACATCTCCACCAAGCCGAACCGGTCCCACGTGATGCACGGGGTCACCTCGCTCATTCTGCCGACGCTGGGCCGCACCGACACCGATGACAAGCATCCGTCGGGCCGGCAGGTTCTGTCGGTGGAGGACTCGATGTCGATGGTGCACTCCACCCAGGGCAGGCTCGCCCCGGTCTCCGAGCACCTGCTGGCCGAACCGGTGATCGTGGCCCGGATGGCCAGGGCCACGCTCGGCGACGACCACCCGGTGGATTGGAAGGCGATGGCGGAGGACTACGACGTCATCCGCGACCACATCGCCCGGGTGCTGCCGGGTTTTGAGGACTTCAATAAGCGGCTGCGCGACAAGAACGGCTTTGTGCTGCCCAACCCGCCGCGCGACACCCGCAGCTTCGCCACCGACATCGGCCGGGCCCGGTTCACGGTGAGCCCGCTGGAGTACCTCACCCCGCCGCCCGGGCACCTGATTCTGCAGACCATGCGCAGCCACGACCAGTACAACACCACCTTCTACGGGCTGGATGACCGCTACCGCGGCATCAAGGACGGCCGCCGGGTGATCCTCATCCACGCTGACGACGTCACCGAGCTGGGCTTTGCGGACCGCGATCTGGTCGACGTGATCAGTACCTTCGGCGGGCAGGAACGCCGGGCCGACAAGTTCAGGCTCGTGGTGTACCCCACCCCGCGCGGCTGCGCGGCGGCGTACTTCCCCGAGGCGAACCAGCTGATGCACCGGGAGTTGGTGGCCCGGGAATCGAACACCCCCGGCTACAAGGCCATGAGCGTGCGGTTCATCGCACACGAGGCCGGGCTGCCGGTTCTGAGCTGACGCCGGGCCGCTGAGGCGGGCAACTGTTGCCCGATCGGACTTCTGCGCCCGGTGCGCCGGACGCAGAAGTCCGATCGGGGCACAGTCGAGGCTGGGTCAGACCGCGGCGAGCGCGCCCTGCACGATGCGCTCCTCACCGGCGTAGATCACCATCGAGTCGCCGCGGACGAAGCCGACCAGTGTCAGGCCCACCTCGTGCGCGAACTCGGCGGAGAGCGACGACGGCGCTGACACCGCGGCGAGCACCGGGATGCCGGCCATCAGTGCCTTCTGGGCGAGTTCGAAGCTGGCCCGGCTGGAGACCATCAGCACGGTCCCGCGCAAAGGAAGCAGGTTTTCTTTGACCGCCCAGCCGATCACCTTGTCGACGGCATTGTGCCGGCCCACGTCTTCCCGCATCACCAGCATCTCGCCCGTGGCCCCGACGAACAGGGCGGCCGCGTGCAGGCCCCCGGTCTTCTCGAACACCGCCTGCGCCTGGCGCAGCGTGTCGGGGAACGTCGTGAGCAGTTCGGCGTCGACGCGGACGGCATCCGCGCGCACGTCCCAGGTGGACTTGGTGCGCACGGCATCGATGCTTTCCTTGCCGCACAGCCCGCAGGAGCTGGTGGTGAGGAAGTTCCGCTCCATGCCGGGGGTGGGCCCGGCGACGCCGGGCGCCAGGCGCAGGTCGAGCACGTTGTACGTGTTCACGCCCTCGGCGGTGGCACCGGCGCAGTACCGGGCGGTGGCGAGGTGCTCCGCCTGGGTGAGGATGCCCTCGGAGACCAGGAAACCGGCGGCCAGATCGACGTCGTGGCCGGGGGTGCGCATGGTCACGGCCAGGGAACGGCCGTTGACCCGCATCTCGAGCGGCTCCTCCACCGCGAGCACGTCCTCCCGGCGGATCGGCGGCTGGCCCACCGTAAGCCGGGTGATCTTGCGCCGTGCCGTGACTCTACTCATGGGTGCCCTCCTCGGGAGTGCGTCGGGTGTGCCCGTGCGGGATCACCGGAACCTCCTTCGAGCCTAATCCTCGGATTCGAATGGTGGGAGGGACCGGGCCGTTCGCGAAAGCGGGCCTATGGCTGCTTCGAGCGCCGCGAAGTAGCCATCCGGCCGCTCTCGCGGAAGGGACAACACGCGAGAGCGGGAGCGTGGCTGCTTCGAGCGCCGCGAAGTAGCCATCCGGCCGCTCTCGCGGAAGGGACAACACGCGAGAGCGGGACTGTGGCTGCTTGATGGTCGGGGCGGCGTGGGCATGCCGGGGACGATTGCCGCGTACCGTGGTGTCATGGCACTTCCCCCTCTCGTCGAGCCCACCGGCCCGCTCAGCCCCACCGAAACCGCGCGTCTGCAGCAGGTGCGCAACCTGCCCCAGCTGCGACTGCCCCCGATCGATGACCTCGGGCACCGCCGCCTCGCGGCCGCCCGCGTGCTGGTGCTGGGCACCACGGGCCTCAGCGCGCCCGCCGTGCGTTCCCTCGCCGCGGCCGGGGTGGGCACCATCGGGCTGGCCGACGTGGGCCCGCTCGACGTCGACGCCCTGGTGCTCGCCACCACCACCATCCTGACCCTCTCCCCCGACACCGCAGTGACGGCGCACGACGAGGACCTCACGGCCGAGTCGGCTACCCGCATCCTCGGCGGCTACGACCTGGTGATCGACGGCAGCGACCTCACCCCGCAGCCGTTCCTCGTTGGCGACACCTGCGCCAGCCTCGGCCTGCCGCTGGTGTGGGGCTCCGTGGCCCGCGGCAACGCCGAGGTGTCGGTGTTCTGGTCGAGCCCACCACGACGCAGCGGCCAGCGCTCGACCCGGTTGCGCGACTTCTTCGGCACGGATGCGGCCGGCGCGGCCGCTGCCCCCGCCGACCCCGGCGTGCTCGGTGCGCTGCGCGGCCAGGCCGGCGCGATCCTGGCGGCGGAGGCCGTCCGCCTGATCACCGGCACCGGCGAGCCGCTGATCGGCCGGGTGCTCACCATCGATGCCGAGTCCGGCCGGTTCGACGCCGCTCAGCTGCCGGTGGCTCAGCCTGCCGCCTCCGGTGCCGTGATCGAGACCGACGGCGCGGAATCCGCGCCCGGTGCCTCACCCGGTGCCACCATTATTGCCACCGCCACCGCCACCGAGGAGTGACACCATGAGCACTAACATCCCGCTCCCTCCCGAAGCCCTCGACGAGTGGCTGGCCGCCCTCGCGACCCGGCTCGGCCTCGACGCCGACGTGGTCCCCACCGGACTGCTACTGGACGTGGCCCGGGACGTGGCGCACAATGTGGCCCGGCCGGCGGCGCCGCTGAGCCTGTTCCTAGTGGGGCTGGCTGCCGCGCAGAACGGCGGCAGCGCCGAGGACATCACCGCGGCGAGCGCCGCTGCGACCGAGCTCGCTCTGGGCTGGCCCGCCCCGCCCGAGTAACGGCTCTCCCACCGAGTAGCCCCCGCTCAAACGAGTTGCCCAGGCACACCGGGGCATCTCGTCCGGAACAGGGCATTTCGGCGTTCCCTAGGGCCGCTTCGCGACGGTCAGCAGGATCGCCGCATCCTCTTCAGCCTCGAGGCTGTGCCTGGCGTCGGGCACGATGAGCAGGTCGCCGGTGCGCGCCTGCCAGGAGTCCTCCCCCACGATCAGGCGCACCCGCCCGCTCACCACGAAGACGGTGGCGTCGCCCGGGTTCTCGTGCTCGGCCAGGACGGTGCCCTTGACCATGCCGATGACGGTCTGGCGCAGCACCTTCTCGTGGCCGCCGTACACGGTGTCGGCCGCCCGGCCGCTGCTGGCGGTGGTGGCCGCGGCGAGTTGCTGGCGGGCGAGGGCGTCGATCGAGATCTTCTGCATGTCGCCAGCGTACGACTCCGCCGCCGGTCCGGGTTACCGGGTCGCGCTGGTGGCGCGAATGACCTCGTTGAGGGTGTCCCGCAGGGCGATCAGGGCCTCGGGCGACATCTCCAGGGTGCCGGCCACCCGTTCCGGGATGGTTTCGGCGATGTGGCGCAGCTCGCGGCCGTGCTCGGTCAACGTCACCTGCAGCGCACGCTCATCGGTCGCCGACCGCTCGCGGCGGATGTGGCCGGTCGCCTCCAGCCGCTTGAGCAACGGTGACAGGGTGGCCGGCTCCAACCGCAGCACCTCGGCCAGGCTGCGAAGGGTGCGCGGATGCTGCTCCCACAGCGCCAGCATCACCAGGTACTGCGGATGGGTGAGGCCCAGCGGCTCCAGGATCGGCTTGTACAGGGCCACAGTCGTGCGTGCCGCCACGGTGAGGGCGAAGCAGACCTGGTTCTCCAGGGCGAGCACGTTCGGTTCGGTCATCGCGTCTCCTGAGCGGGCATCCGGGGCCGGGCATCCGTCGTCTGGCACCCGTGGCCACGCCGCCATTTAGTTAGTACACTAACTATTATGACCTCTGCCAAGAAACGCAAACCGACCATCAAGGAGGCCGGCGGCTTCACGGCGTGGTTGAACGGTCGATTGTTGCCCTTCATCGGCCCGCCGCCGCTGGGCCCGTACGACGACGAGGTGCCTGCGCAGGAGCGCCCGGTGGCCCGGTGCCCGCTCTGCGGGGAGCCGATGACCGCGCACGACATCGACCGCAGCGGCGAGCGCACCCAGCTGCGCTGCCCGCAGCCCACGGTGGCCGAGTAGGACCCTGCGCGCCATCCCGTCGCCGGAGCGCACGCGGTCAGGTGTGCGGGCGCCGCGCCGTTATGCGGGTGGCGTGCCACCCGCATACCGGCGCCTGACCCGCCGACCGGCACCCGGTACCGCCATCCACCTAGAACTGGGCGTCGATCTCCACCACGAGGTCCCAGGCTCCCTCTTCGGCGTTGCTGAGCACCACCACGTCGAGACCGCTCTTGGGGTAGTGCCGCAGGATGCCGCTGGCGCCGGCGTTGACGCCGTCCTTGTAGTACGAGCGCACCTTGCCGTTGTCGTCGAGGTCGAACTCGAGGCCGAAGCCGTACTTCACGTCGTCGTCGTAATCCACCTGCGGGGTGAAGAACTCGTCGGTGTACTCCTTGGAGAGCAGCTGGCCGCCGCGGACGGCGTTGAGGAAGTTCATCAGGTCACCGGCGGTGGTGTGGGCGCCGCTATCGGGCGAGCCGATTGCCGGGGAGCTGTAGATGTTCGAGACCCAGCTGCCGTCCTCGCGGCGGTCCCAGCCTTCGGCGACCCGCTCCACAGCGTCGCGGCGGTCGAAGAAACCGGAGTCGGCCATGCCCGAGCGGGCAAAGACCTCTTCGCGCACATAGTCGCGGTAGGACAGGCCGGAGGCCCTCTCCACGGCCAGCCCGGCGAGGATATAGCCGACGTTGCAGTCCTCGACCTGCACCCCAGGCGGGGCCAGGCGCGGCTTGTCGGCGAACAACGGCAGGAAGTCGATCGTTTCGATCAGCGAGTAGTTGGGGGTCACAGCCCAGTACTCGTCGTAGTCCTCGCCGGCCTCCTCGTCGACGTCATCGGCGATGCCGCTGGTGTGGGTGAGCAGGTGCAGCAGGGTGACGTCGGTGCCGATCGAGCTGCCCCCCAGGTCCACGTACTCGTGGATCGACGCCTCGAGGTCGAGCCGGCCGGCTTCCACCTGCTGCAGCACGGCCACACTGGTGAAGAGCTTGGTGATCGACGCCGTGTCGAAGCGGGTGTCCAGAGTATTGGGCACCTGCCAACGCGGGGTGGCGAACCCGCGGGCCGCCTCAAAAATGGTGCGGTCGCCGTCACGCACCAACACCACGCCGGAGAAATCGCTGTCATCGAGAAAAGTCTGTATTGCCTGGGTATCCACCCTTCGAGCGTAGCGAACGGCGACGGCTTTCGTGCCGACGGCTGGGCCGGTGCCGGCCGCCCCGCACGCCCCGGCGCTCAGCGATCAGCCGCGGTGCCGGGACTTCTTGGCCAGGGCGGCGAGGTCGATCTTGCCGACGGCCCGCATACTGGCGGCGCGGGCGGCCTCGTAGCCTGGCTGGTTCGGGTCGACGCGCTGGGCCAGGAGACGGGCCGCGAGCGCGTCGTTGATCTCCTGGAGCGCATCCGCTCGGGCCTTCTGTACGAGAGCGGCGACCTGTTCGTCGTCGTCGGCCATCTCCCGCAACCGTTCGGCGACGTGGTCGTGCAGGGTGCGTCGCCGACCCAGCCGCACGACGTCCCTGCGCTTGTTCTCCAGCTCCCGGCTCTTGCCCGCACCGGTGGTGCGCGAGAGGTGGGCGCCGAGGCGTTCGACACGGGTGGAGTCCTCGTCGTTCTGCCGGGCCACCTCGAGCAGTTCCTGCCTGGCGAGCGCGGCATACTGTGCCGGGTCATAGTCGCTGTGGTCGCGGAGGGCGCCGACGATGATGCGGTTCTTCAGGGCCATCCGCACGGCGGCGAGGGCGATGAGCATGCCCTCGTCGACGATCCTGCCGGTGGAGGGCGTGGCCGGGCCCGGGGTGGCGCTGCCCTGGGTGTTGTGCGAACCGTTCTCCACCGTTTCAGTATGGCTCACCGCGGTGGGCGCCGTCAGAGTGTCCGGGCATCCGCATCGGCCGGATCCGCCAGGTGCCAGGCGGTCACAGGCCGAACACGAGCACCGCCCCCTGGGCGAGCGAGAAGATCAGCAGGCCGGCCAGCGCACCGACGACGGTTCCGTTGATTCGGATGAACTGCAGGTCCTTGCCCACCTGCAACTCGATCTTCTCGGTGGTCTCGGCCGGGTCCCAACGCTCCACGGTTTCGGTGATCACGCCGGCGATCTCGTGCCGGTACTTCTGCAGCAGGTAGCCGGCCGCATCCGCCAGCCAGCGGTCGATGCGGGCGCCCAGCGATGCGTCGCGCACCAGCCGGCCGCCCACATCCAGCACCGTCGAGGTGATGCCGGTGCGCACGGCGCTTGCCGGATCGGCCAGGGCGCTCAGCAGCGACTGCTTGACGGACTCCCACGCGTCGCCGGCGAACTCGCGCAGCTTGGCGTTGTCGACCAACTCGAGCTTGAGCACCTCGACCCTCTCGATCATGGTGTCATCGTGCTGCAAGTCGTCCATCAGCTCGGCCAGGTAGCGGTCGATGGCTGCGCGCAGCGGATGCTCGGGGTCGGCCTGCACCGTCGCCACAAAACCGAGCACCTCGCGATAGGCCTTGTCGTCGACCATTTCGCCGACGAAGCCGGGCACCCAGCGGGGCAGCCGGGTCGACACCGAGGTGCCGAAGGCCTCGGGGTGGGTCTGCAGCCAGCTCTGGGCCTTGTCCACCAGCAGGTCCACCGCGGCGTGGTGCCGACCGGAGACCACCAGGTTCTCGCCCAACCGGCCCAGGCTCGGCGCCCACGAAGGTTCGAGCAGGTGCTCACGGGCGACGCCCTCGAGCAGGTCCTTGATGTCGTCGTCGCTGAGCAGGTCGAGCAGCCCGGTGCCGGCGTGCGCGAGTTCGTCGGTGAGCCGTTCGGCGTTGGCGGGCTGCACCAGCCAGGCGCCGAGGCGGCGGGAGATGCCGATGGACTCGAGCTTGCCGCGCACCACGGCATCGGAGAGGAAGTTCGACTCCACGAATTCGCCGAGGCTCTCGCCGATCTCGTCCTTGCGGTTGGCGATGATGTTGGTGTGCGGGATGCGCAGCCCCAGCGGGTAGCGGAACAGCGCGGTGACGGCGAACCAGTCGGCGATCGCGCCCACCATGCCGCCCTCGGCGGCAGCACGCACGTACTCGAGCCACGGGTAGCGGTCCTGCAGCGCGAACGACACCGCGAAGACCACGGCCATGGCCACGAGCAGACCCAGGGCCAATCGCTTCATGCCCACGAGTGCGACCCGGCGGGCCTCGTCGGAGGCGCTGAGTGGGGCTCGGCCGCCGGGAGCGGTGGGGGCGGATGTACTCAGGGAGGGTGTTGCCATGGGTCTGGTCGTTCCTCGTCGGTCCGGGAGCGCGGTGTGCGCAGCGCTCCCGCCACCCTAGGCCGGGTTGCTCAGGCTGCGAAACCCGTCGGGGTGATTCCCCAGCGAACGACCCAGTCCTCGCCGGGAGCCAGCCAACGGAGGCCGTGGCCGGAGTTGAAGGCATCCGCCGGAGCGGTCATCGGCTCGATCGCCACGGCCTGGCCGAGTTCGGTGGTCTCGCCGCCGTCCGCGGTGCCGGTGCGCACCGGGAAGTTGCGCGGCGTGAACGCCTGCACGTAGGCCATGTTCTCGTCGCCCCAGAGTGTGACCCGGCGGCCGTCCGGAGCGGTGAGGGAGTGCTCCCCGCGGCCGTCCCGAACGATCACACCGCCGAACCCGTCATCAAGGTCGAGGTCGTCCACCCGGGCGCCGGCGCGCAGGTCGAACGCGGTGCCGTCGACGGGACTGACGCCGATGGGGTTGAGCCGGTGGTCAACGTCGATGTGGCTGGTCGCGTTCAGACGCAACACGAGGTCGCCGGTGGGCACGTCACCGATCTTGAGGTAGGGGTGGGTGCCCAGTGCGACCGGGGCACTCTCGCTGCCGACGTTGCGGATGGTGTGGGTGACGGCCAGGCCGTCGGCCGTGAGCGCATAGCTGACGGTGGTGTCCAGCTGGTACGAGTAGCCGGCCTGCGGGTAGACCGTGGCGGCCAGGGTCACCTCGGCGTCGCTCTGGGCGACCAGCCGATAAGCCGTGACGGCGAGCAGCCCGTGGATGGCGTTCAGCCGCGCCGGCTCGGTGATGGCCAGCAGGTGCCGCACGCCGTGCTGGGTCCAGATCGCGTCGCGGATGCGGTTGGGCCAGGGCACCAGCACGGTCCCGGCGCCGAGCGGCGGTACGGACGTCGCCGCGAAGCCCTCCACCAGGTCTGTGCCGTTGAGTGCATATTCACGGATGCCGGCGGCGACCTCGGTGATGGTCGCCGTGGCCGGGCCCTGCGGGGTCTGCAGGGTGAGGCTGTATTGGGTTCCGGTGGCGGCAGCAAACGACATGGTGGACTTTCGGATCAGCTCGGTTGGAGCACGGCGAGGCCGGCCTCGCGGAGCGGGGCCAGGGTGAGCGGGTCGGCGGCCGCATCCGTCACCAGGGTGTCGAAGGCGGCAAGCGGGCCGATCCGGCCCAGGTGCACCTGCCCTAGTTTGGCACCGTCGGCGACGATGATCGCGCGCGCCGCAGCGGCGAGCATCAGGGTCTTCACGCCGGCCTCCGGCAGGTTGATATTGGTGACGCCGCCGTCGGCGTCGACGCCGTTGCAGCCGATGAAGGCGAGGTCGGCGTGCACCTGGCTGAGCACGGTCGCGGCGAGCGGGTCGACCAGCGAGTGCTGCAGCGGGCGCAGCGACCCGCCGGTGACGATCACGGTGAACCGTGGGATGGCGCTTTCCAGGGCCAGGGCGATGCTCAGCCCGTTGGTGATCACGACGATGTCGGTGAGGTCGGTGCGGGCCACCAGGGCCCGGGCGATCGCGAGAGTCGTGGTGCCCACGTCGAGGATCACGCTCTGGCCGCTGGCCACCAGCGATGCGGCGAGCTCGCCGATCTGCTGCTTGGGGATCACCGAGGAGACGAGCGCTTCCTCGAAGGAGAACTCCCGGTCGGGACGGCTCGTGGTGGCGATCCCTGCGGGCACCGCACCGCCGTGGATGCGGGTGAGCGTGCCGGCGCTCTCCAACTGGTCGAGATCGGCGCGGGCGGTGACGCCGGAGACGCCGAAGGTGTCGCTGAGCTCACTGACGCGCACGAAGCCGCGTTCGTCGACGAGCCGCTGGATCTGTTCCCGGCGCTGGTGGGCGGGCAACAAATCCCGGTCGGTCGGATGTTCCGCTGAGGCCATACCGCAATCTTCACTTATTTTGTGTCGCTTTTCAATACGCAAGTAGTGGTTTCGGTTGCGCAAATCGGCTAGCGTTGATGCCATCATGACTCCCACCCCAGAATTCGTCGCAGACACCGCCATCGCACGCCAGGCGCACACCCTGGCCGACGGCCGCGAGCTCATCTATTTCGATGACCCCGACACCACCCTGTCGCCCGACCGGGCTCCCGACCTGCGCGACCTCGGTCCGCGTCCGGCGAACGCGCGCATGCGCCAGGACCCACTCAGCGGCGAATGGGTGTCCATCGCCGCGGCCCGGCAGAACCGGGTGTTCCTGCCGCCGGCGCACCTGGACCCGCTCGCGCCGTCCACCCCGGAGAACCCCTCAGAGGTGCCCAGCAACTACGACGTGGCCGTGTTCGAGAACAAGTCGCCCTCGTTCGGCCCGCTGCTCACCGACGACGACGCGCCCACCGGCCTGGACGATCTGCGCACGATCGGGCTGGGGCGCATCCGCACCTCGGTCGGCCGCTGCGAGGTCGTCTGCTTCAGCCCCGCCACCGAGGGCTCGTTCGGCAGCCTCTCGGTCACCCGCGCCCGCACCGTGATCGAAGCCTGGGCCGAGCGCACCCACGCGCTCTCCCAGATGCCCGGCATCGAGCAGGTGTTCCCGTTCGAGAACCGTGGCGAGGCCATCGGTGTCACGCTGCACCACCCGCACGGCCAGATCTACTCCTACCCGTACGTGACCCCGCGCACCCAGCGGCTGATCGACTCGATCGAGAGCTACGGCCCCACCCTGTTCGCCGACATCCTGGAAAGCGAACAGGCCGGCGAGCGAGTCATCCTGCGGGGCGAGCACTGGACGGCCTTCGTGCCGTTCGCCGCCCGCTGGCCCGTCGAGGTGCACATGCTGCCGCACCGGCAGGTGGCCGACTTCGCCGGCACCACTCTGGCCGAGCGCGACGAGCTCGCGGTGCTGTACCGCCGGCTGCTGCGCGGCATCGACCAGCTCTACTCCACGCCCACCCCGTACATCGGTGCCTGGCACCAGGCGCCGGTGAACGTGCACCGGGACGACATCCGGCTGATGCTGCAGCTCACCAGCCCGCGCCGCGCCGAGGACAAACTGAAGTTCCTGGCCGGCTCCGAGGCCGCCATGGGCGCCTGGATCGGCGACGTGACGCCCGAGCAGGCGGCCGACAACATCCGTGCAGCGATCGCGCGGTCGGACGCCGCCGATGCCGCAGCCACCGACAGCACCACCGGAAAGGCCCACTCGTGAGCGACCACCAGAGCATTCTCAGCGGCTTCCAGGGCCGGTTCGGTCGCGACGCCGACGGCCTGTGGTTCGGCCCCGGCCGGGTCAACCTGATCGGCGAGCACACCGACTACAACGACGGCTTCGTCTTTCCGTTCGCGATCAACCGCCGTGCCGTCGTGGCCCTCGCGGTGCGAGACGACCGGATGCTACGGGTCGCCAGCTCCTTCACCGACGAGGTCGTCGAGATCTCGCTCGACGACCTCTCCCCCGAGACAGTGTCGGCCTGGTCGGCGTATCCGCTCGGCGTGGCCTGGGCCCTCGGCGAACACGGCGCGGACCTCGAAGCGGTGACCGGCTTTGACGCCTACATCGACTCCGACGTGCCGATCGGCGCCGGGCTGTCGTCTTCCGCGGCAATCGAGTGCGCCACCGCCGTGGCCCTCGACGAGGTCTGGAACCTCGGCTTCGACAAGCGGGTGCTCGTGCGGGTGGGGCAGCTGGCCGAGAACCGGGTCGTTGGCGCGCCCACCGGCATCCTGGATCAGTCGGCGTCGCTACTGGGCCAGACGGATGCCGCCGTGTTCCTGGACTGTCGCAGCTTCGAGTCCGAGGTCATCCCGCTCGGCTTCGACGCCGCCGGCCTCGAGCTGCTGGTGATCGACACCAAGGTCAGCCACGCGCACGCCACCGGCGGCTACGCCGACCGACGTGCCTCCTGCGAAAAGGGCGCGGCGCTGATGGGCGTCGGGTCGCTGCGCGACCTCACCGTGGACGACCTGCCGCGGGCCGCGTCGGTTCTCGACGAGGAGACATACCGCCGGGTGCGGCACATCCTCACCGAGAACCAGCGGGTGCTCGACACCGTGCAGGTGCTGCGCGAAGAGGGTCCCAGCGCCATCGGTGCATTGCTGGATGCGTCGCACGCCTCCATGCGCGACGACTTCGAGATCTCGGTCGCCGAGCTCGACCTCGCCGTGGAGACCGCCCGCACCGCCGGCGCCCTCGGGGCCCGCATGACCGGCGGCGGCTTCGGCGGCTCTGCCATCGCGCTCACCCCGCACGCAGTGATCCCCGCGGTGCAGCAGGCCGTGTCTTCTGCGTTCGCCGCCGCGGGCTTCACCGCGCCCGACATGTTCGTGGTGCGCGCCGCGGCCGGGGCCGCCCGCCTCGTCTAACGAGACACCGTCCGCGATCGAATTGCGGACTTCCCGCCTTCGTTTCACCAGCTAAGGCGGGAAGTCCGCAATTGAGTCTCAGGGCGCCCCGAGTGTCGGTGGCTCGGCTCACGCTGTCCACATGAACGAGCCGACCCCCCACCATCCACGACGTCATCCACACCGTCTTTGGCGGCGCCTTCGACGAGAGCACAGGCATCAGGCACCGCCGCGTGCAGCAGGTCGAACAGGACCTGCGCGCCGCGCGCAGGCGGCCGAGAGAGTCTTGGCCAAGATGTCCGTACAGGACCGCGAGCACATGGAGCGCGTGATCGGCCGCGTCACGGATCACCCATCGTCGACCGGCCCGAGATCGAGGGCAGGCAGTCGACGATCCACCCCAGCTTCGAGTGAGTGAGGCTCCGGAGATCCGCCTCGACGACCTGCCCGAGCGGCCGCGGACGGTTCCAGTGTGCCGAAGGCTGGTGGCGGACGCCTATTTCGCCGGAACGACGGGGGTCGCCTCGCCGCCGGTGAGGCGGAGCAGCTCGGCGAACGTGGTGGGGAAGACCGTGTGCGCGTGCCCCGCCGCGGCCCAGACCACGGGGTAATCGGCCAGGTCCTCGTCAACCAGGGTGCGAATCGGCGACGGATGCCCGACGGGCGCGACCCCTCCGATGACCTGCCCGGTGGCCTCTTTCACCAGGTCTTTCGACGCCCGGCCGATGGTGCCGTCAAGCCGCTCCCCCAGCCAGGCCGTGTCCACGCGGTGCGCGCCGGAGGTGAGCACCAGCAGCGGGGCGCCGTCGAGGGTGAAGACCAGTGAGTTCGCGATGGCGCCCACTTCGATGCCCAACGCGGCGGCTGCCGCGACAGCGGTTGTGGCGGCGTCGTCGAACCAGCGGATCTCGGGGTCGAGACCCTGGGCGTTCAGCGCCAGGCGCACTCTGTCGACGGCCGGATGCGCGGTGTTCACCATGCCTGCATCCTAGAGCCCCCCACCATCCGCCCACCTGGTCGAACGGTCGGAAGGACATGGGCCGATAAATAGGACGCTCTGGGCCTTGGGCTCAAGGGGTCAGCGCAACACGGCGTCGGATTACTAGGGTGGAGCCATGACCGCCGACAGTGCCGCCCGCCTCATCACCCTGCCCGACCGTCCGGGGCCCCGGGTGGCCGAGAGCGCATTCGTCGCCGCCGGCGCCGTGCTGGTGGGAACCGTGAGCCTGGCGGAGCACGCGAGCGTCTGGTACAACGCGGTCCTGCGCGCCGAGGCAGAGCCCATCCGCATCGGCGCACGCTCTAACCTGCAGGACAACGTCTCCTGCCACGTCGACGGCGGGTTCCCGCTGACCGTGGGCCGCGACGTCTCGGTGGGCCACGGTGCCGTGCTGCACGGCTGCACTGTGGAGGACGGCGCCCTGATCGGCATGGCCGCCACGGTGCTCAACGGTGCCGTGATCGGCGCCGGCTCGCTCGTGGCCGCGGGCGCCGTGGTGCTCGAGGGCACCATCGTGCCGCCGGGCTCCCTGGTGGCCGGCGTGCCGGCCAAGGTGCGCCGCACCCTCACGCCAGACGAAATCGAGGGCATCCGGCACAACGCCGTGGCCTACCTGGGCCACGCAGCGCTGCATCGCCTCGCGAACTGAGAGCCCCAGAATCGGCGGGATTCTGGGGCCTACCTCACGGTTCGCGGAACGAGACTAGGGCTTGAGCAGGCGCTCGGAGGCCTTGACCACGTTGGCCAGCAGCATCGCGCGGGTCATCGGACCCACGCCACGGGGGTTCGGCGAGAGGTAACCGGCGACTGACGCGACGTCGGGGTGCACGTCTCCGGTGAGGATGCCCTTGCCGGTCTCCGGGTTCTCCACCCTCGTGATGCCCACGTCGAGCACCGCCGCGCCGGGCTTGATCCAGTCGGCCTGCACCAGGTGCGGCACTCCCACGGCGGCCACGACGATGTCGGCGCGGCGCACCTCGGCGGCCAGATCGACGGTGCGGGAGTGGGTGAGGGTGACGGTGGCGTCCAGGCCCTTGCGGGTGAACAGCAGGCCCAGCGGGCGACCCACGGTGAGGCCGCGGCCGATGACGACCACGTTCTTGCCCGCGATCGGCACGTCGTAGCGGCGCAGCAGCTCCACGATGCCGGCCGGGGTGCAGGGCAGCGGCGAGCTGAGCTCCCCCTCGATGCCGAGTACCAGGCGTCCGAGGTTGGTGGGGTGCAGGCCGTCGGCGTCCTTGGCCGGGTCCATCAGCTCGAGCATGGCGTTCTCGTTATGGCCCACCGGAAGCGGCAGCTGGATGATATAGCCGGTGACCTCACGGGCGGCGTTGAGGTCGGCAATCGCGGCGCGCACATCCGCCGACGTGGCGGAGCCGGGCAGGTCGACGCGGATCGACTCGATGCCCACCTCGGCGCAGTCCCGGTGCTTGCCGGCCACGTAGGAGCGCGAGCCCGGGTCTTCGCCGACGAGCAGGGTGCCGAGGCCGGGCACAGAGCCCAGCGCGGCCAACGCGCGTACGCGCTCGGTGAGTTCAAGCTTGACCCGGGTCGCGGTGGCGACGCCGTCGAGGGTGAGTGCGGTCATGCGACATCCGATCTGTTGGTAGTACTGCGCGCCGGCCCCAGCCTGGGGCCACGCGCCAATCGGGCAGCGGCCCTGCCGGCCCCTGACGCGGGGGCGGCGAAGTGCTGCCGGGTGCGGGCGGTGACGGATGCGCTGACGCTAGTGGCCGCATCCGTCACGACCCGACGGACCTACTGGGACAGGCCGGGGTAGAGCGGGAACGCGTCGGTGAGGCCCTTCACCCGAGCGCGGAGCGCGGGGATGTCGGCGCCGGGCTTGAGCGCTTCGGCGATGACGTCGGACACGACGGTGAACTCGGCGTCGCCGAATCCACGCGTGGCCAGGGCCGGCGTGCCGATGCGCAGGCCCGAGGTCACCATCGGCGGGCGCGGGTCGAAGGGCACCGAGTTGCGGTTGACGGTGATGCCCACCTCGTGCAGGGCGTCTTCGGCCTGCTGGCCGTTGATCTCCGAGTTGCGGAGATCGGCGAGCACCAAGTGCACGTCGGTGCCGCCGGTGAGCACGTCGATGCCCGCCGCGCGGGAGTCGTCGGCGGTGAGCCGGTCGGCCAGGATGCGGGCGCCGCGGAGGGTGCGCTCCTGGCGTTCCTTGAACTCGGGCAGCGCGGCGAGCTTGAACGCGGTGGCCTTGGCGGCGATCACGTGCATGAGCGGGCCGCCCTGCTGGCCGGGGAACACGTTGGAATTGAGCTTCTTCGCCAGCGCGGTGTCGCGGGAGAGGATGAAGCCCGAGCGCGGACCGGCGAGGGTCTTGTGCACGGTGCTGGAGACGACGTCGGCGTACGGCACCGGCGACGGGTGGAGTCCGGCGGCGACGAGTCCGGCGAAGTGGGCCATGTCGACCCAGAGCTTGGCGCCCACCTCGTCGGCGATGGCGCGGAACGCGGCGAAGTCGAGCTGGCGGGGGTAGGCCGACCAGCCGGCGATGATGACCTGCGGCTTGTGCTCGAGCGCCTTGTCGCGCACGACGTCCATGTCCACTCGGAAGGTCTCCGGGTCGACGCCGTAGGCGACCGGGTTGTAGAGCTTGCCGGAGAAGTTGAGCTTCATGCCGTGGGTGAGGTGGCCGCCGTGCGCCAGCTCCAGACCCAGGATGGTGTCGCCGGGGGTGGCGATCGCGGAGAGCACCGCGGCGTTGGCGGTGGCACCGGAGTGCGGCTGCACGTTCGCGTATTCGGCGCCGAACAGGCTCTTGGCCCGGTCGATGGCGAGCTGCTCGGCCACGTCGACGTACTCGCAGCCGCCGTAGTAGCGACGGCCGGGGTAGCCCTCGGCGTACTTGTTGGTGAGCACCGAACCCTGCGACTGCAGGATGGCGCGGGGCACGAAGTTCTCGCTGGCGATCATCTCGAGGTAGTCGCGTTGGCGACCGAGCTCCTGCTCGAGGATCGCGGCGATCTCGGGGTCGACGACCTCGAGGGGCTCGTTGAAGGTGGAGGGTACGGAACTGGTAAGCACACTGTCGGACACGGGAAAACTCCTTGAGACTATCGATGGATGTGTCGTGGCCCAGGCGTGCGGTCACTAACCGTGTCAGTCGCTCCCCGATGGTGACCCATCTTTCGTGCTACGCCAGTCGCGACCCGGCAATACTATCAGCCGCGTGCGTTCCGAAGCTCGTCGATCACGAGCAGATCGGGCCGCAGGTGGTCGGTCTGGTAGGAGGCGCGGGCCACGAGGTGCGCGGCCATCGGAGCGGTGAGCGTCTGGAAGAGCACGATCGCGACCACCAGGGTCACGGTGCCGACACTGAAATTGGTCACCGCGATGTCCAGGGTGACCGCCATGAGGCCGAGGATCTGCGGCTTGGTGGCGGAGTGCAGCCGGGTGAGCACATCGGGGAAGCGCAGCAGGCCGACGCCGGCCGCGAGGCACATCAGGGCGGCGAGAAGCACAAGGACCGCGGTGACCACGTCGCTCCAGAGGGCGTTCATGCGCGGTTCCGGCCGGGCAGGAATCGGGCGACGCTGAGCGAACCGAGCACGGCGAACAGGGCCAGCACCAGTAGCACCGGCAGGTTGTCGGTGTGCCGGTTGAACGCCATCTCGGCGCCCAGCGCGCAGATGATGGTGGCGACGAGCACGTCGGAGGCGATCACCCTGTCCAGCACCGATGGTCCGCGGATGATGCGGTAGACGGCGGCGAGGGCGCCGGCGCCGAACATGAGGCCGGCGACGATCGCGACGATATCCATGGGGGTCATGCCGGGGCTCCGTTCTGGGGGTCTGTGGGGGTGTGCGGCCCGGCCGACCGGTCGAGGCCGTGGCGCAGGTCTTCTTCGGCGCGCACCCTGGAGACCCGCTCGACGTCTTCGGCGGAGCCGAACGCCAGCACGATGCGTCGCTCGGTGGCCAGCACCCGGGCCCGGAACTTCTGGGTCGCCGCCACGTCGTGCATGTTGATCACGTGCAGGTACAGGGTGGAGTCGAGCCGTTCGATGTCGACCACGATGGAGCCGGGCACGATGGAGGTGGCCACGGCGGTCCAGGTGAGGATGAGGTCGCTGCGGGTGCGCAGGTGCACCGCGACGATGGCGTTGCTCGGGGTGTAGGTGGGGCCCAGGGCGAGCCAGGACACGTCGACGGAGGCGCGCACGATGTCGAAGAGCAGCTTGCCGAACAGCCAGGCGCTGCGCCAGAGGTTGATTCGGCCGCTCAGTTGCACGGCCGGCAGGTAGAAGACGATGGAGACGACAGCGGCGAAGATCACCCCGGTGAGCAGGTTCAGCCAGGAGAATTTGCCCCATAGCAGCGCCCAGAGCAGCACCAGGCCAAGGAACAGCGGCAATTGGTTCAGGGCGGCGGCGAGGCGCTCCCGGCGCGCGCTCACGGGGCACCGCCGGGGAAGACGGCGTCGATGTAGGTCGACGGCTCTTCGATGTTCGCGGCGGCGCGGGCGGCGAGGTCGAAGGCGGGGCCGGCGAAGACGGTGAGGCACACCGTGAGCGCCAGCATGGTCGCGGTGGCCGCGGTCATCAGCGGTGATGTGGTCTTGGTCAGCACGGTGCCCTCGTCGTGCGGGTCGTCCTGCAGGGCGCTGAGCATGGCGGAGTCGTAGTTTTCCACGTCGCGACGCGGCCGCCAGAACGCCATGTTCCAAGCCCGGGCCAGCGCGTACAGGGTCAGCAGCGACGTCGCGGCACCGCCGGCGAGCAGCAGGTAGTTCAGGCCCCCGCCGACCTGCACGCCCGCGTCGAACAGGGCTACCTTGCCGAGGAAGCCGGAGAACGGCGGGATGCCGCCGAGGTTCATCGCCCCGATGAAGAACAGGATGGCGACGAACGGGGCGGCCTTGAGCATCCCGCCGAGCCTGGCCAGCGAGGTGGTTCCGCCAATGCGCTCGATAAGCCCGGCGCACAGGAACAGTGTCGTCTGGATCATGATGTGGTGCACGACGTAGTAGATGGTGGCCCCGATCGCCGCCTCGGTGCCGATGGCGATGCCGAAGATCATGTAGCCGATGTGGCTGACCAGGGTGAACGAGAGCAGTCGTTTGATATCGGCCTGGGCCAGCGCGCCGAGTATGCCGATGACCATGGTGAGCAGGGCCACGATCATCAGCGGCACCTGCAGTCGGTTATCGGGGAAGAGCAGCGTCTGGGTGCGCAGGATCGCGTAGACGCCCACCTTGGTGAGCAGTCCGGCGAACACCGCCGTGACCGGGGCCGGCGCCGTCGGGTAGGAGTCCGGCAACCAGAACGAGAGCGGGAACACCGCCGCCTTGACGCTGAAGGCGATGAGCAGCATCAGCCCGAGGATCAGCTGCACGTCGCCGGGCAGCTCCGGGATGCGTTCGGCCAGCAGCGCCAGCGTGACGGTGCCGGTGGCGCCGTAGATCAGGGCGATGGCGGAGAGGAACAGGATCGAGGAGACCAGGCTCACGACGATGTAGGTCACGCCGGCGCGGATGCGTGCACCGGTGCCGCCGAGGGTGAGCAGCACGTAACTGGCCGAGAGCAGCATCTCGAAGCCCACGTACATGTTGAACAGGTCACCGGCGATGAACGCGTTGAACAGCCCTGCCGCCAGGACCAGGTAGGTGGGGTGGAAGATCGACACCGGGGTCTCTTGGTCGCCCTCCACGATGCCCTGGCCGACGGCGAAGAGCAGCACGCCCAGCAGCATCAGCGCCGAGACTATGAGCATGATCGCCGACAACCTGTCGACGACGAGCACGATGCCCCACGGCGCCTGCCAGTCGCCCACGTGCACCACGGCGGGTCCCTGCTGGTCGACGAGCATGAGCAGGATGGCGCTGATCACCACGACGGCCGCCAGCGAGAACACGCTCACCGCCACCTGGTAGCGCGAGCGGCGGCCGAGGGCGAGGGTGAGCGCGGCGCCGAGCAGCGGGATGGCGACCACGAGGGGCACGAGTATGTTCATCAGGTGCCGGCCTCCCGGTCGCTGTTGCCGGTGTTGTCGGCTCCGCTGCTGTCGTCGTCGCTGCCGTCCTCGCTGGCGTCGAGCGACGCCTGCACGGCGGCCTCGTCGTCGGTGGAGGAGCGGAAGGTGACCTCGGAATCCCCGGAGGTCTCCGCGGCGTGCTCGTCGGTGAGGGTGTCGCCCTCGTCGCCGAGCTGGGCCAGCCACCAGGACCGGTAGATCAGCGCGAGCAGCAGTGCGGTGATGCCGAAGTTGATCACGATCGCGGTGAGCATCAGCACCTGCGGCACCGGGTCTGCCATGGTGTCGTCCAGGGACGTGCCGGTGACGATCGGTGAGCTGCCGGGCCGGCCGCTCATGATGAAGATGAGCAGGTTGGTGGCGTTGCCCACGAGCAGGAATCCGATCAGCACCCGGGTGAGGCTGCGCTCGAGCATGATGTAGATGCCCGCGGCGTACATCACCGCCATCACGATCACCAGGGTCAGGGAGGCGCTCATCGCGGGTCTCCTTCCGGTGCGTTACGGCTCTCGCCGGCCGGCTGAGTGATCGGGGCCGTGTCAGGTCCGGTGCCGGGCGCGGGCGCCTCGGCGGGGGTCCACTCCGACGACGCGTCGAAGCCGAGAGCGTCGCCGGCGTCGCTGGAGGCGTTGCCGATCGGTGGCACGGTGGAGTGGTCTTCTCCGTCGTCGCCGGGTTCGTCGAGTTCGCTCTGCCGGTCGATCTCGCTGCCGAGGCTGCGGAGGATGTCGAGGACCAGGCCGATGACCACGAGGTACACGCCGATGTCGAAGATGCTGGAGGTGCCGAAGGAGAGGTGGCCGAGCACCGGCAGGTCCGCCTCGAAGTACGCCGACTCCAGCGGGATCCCGGTGACGAACAGCGATCCCACGGCCGTGCCGACGGCGAGCACCACGCCGAGTCCCAGGATTTTGCCCGGGTCGATCGGGGCGGCTTCGCCCAATTCGTACCGGCCGCCGGCCAGGTACCTGGCCACCAGGGCCAAGCCCGCCAGCAGGCCGCCGGCGAAGCCGCCGCCGGGCAGGTTGTGGCCGGCGAAGAGCAGGTAGATCGACACGATGATGGCCGGGTGGAACAGCAGCCGCACCAGCACCTCGATGATGATCGACCGGTTCTCGGCCGACTGGGTGCGACCGCCGAGCAGCCAGGACTGGCGGGTCACGGCGTGGCCGGCGGAGCTCGCGTGCGGGTCGGCCACGACGCGGCGGCGGTTCTTCGGCTCGCGGCGTTTGCGGGACTCGCGGAGCCTGGGCATTTCTGTGCTGCGACCGGACACGAACAGCAGGCTCGCGACGCCGGTGGCCACCACGATGAGCACTGAGATCTCGCCCATGGTGTCCCAGGCCCGGATGTCGACGAGCATCACGTTGACGATGTTGTTGCCGTGGCCCTCTTCGACGGCCAGCCTGGGCAGTTCCGCGGCGATGCTCTGCGTCTGGCGGGCGCCGAGGGAGATGACCGCGATGGTGCCCATCACGATGCCAACGAGGGCGCCGATGATCGCCCGCCGGCGACGGTGCATCGGGCGGTTGTGCTCGGCGATGCGGCTGGGCAGCCGGCGGAGCACGAGCACGAAGACCACGAGGGTGATCGATTCGACGAGCGCCTGGGTGAGCGCCAGGTCGGGGGCGCCGTGGAAGGCGAACAGGGCGACCAGGCCGTAGCCGGTGACGCCGGCCAGCAGCACCGCGGTCATCCGCTGCCCGACCCTGGCGGCCATCACGGTGGCGATGATCATGACCAGGCCGATGATCACCTGCCCCGGGTAGTCCCAGAGCACGATGGCGTCGGGCCAGGTGCGGTTGACGAAGGACGCCGCGCCCAGCGCGAGCACGAACACCACGAGGATGGTGGACAGGTACTGCGGCAGACCGCCTCGCTGGGCGAGGTGGGTGGTGCGGGCGGCCACCCTGTCGATGAATCGCACGGTGTGGCCATAGCCGTGGCCGGCGTCCACCCAGGCGGGCACGGCGGCCTGCCAGCGGGCCACCCGCTTGCGCTGGGCAAAAATGACCAGGCCCAGCAGCACCACGATCGTGCTGAGCAACAGGGCCGGTTCGAACCCGTGCCAGAGCGCCAGGTGGTAATCGCCGCCGCCGGGCACGGTGTCGGCGTACGCGGCCAGCATCGGGTCGAGCAGCATAACGAATGGGCCCAGCAGCACGGTGGCGACCGAGAGGATGCCGGGGGCCAGAGCGAAGTCCCACCGACTGGCGTGCAGGGGGGTGTCGCTGATCACCGGGCGGGTGCCGAACGCGCCCCAGAAGAACTTGGCGCTGTAGGCGACGGTGAGCACCGAACCGAGCGCGGTACCGGCCAGGGCGATCCAGCCCCAGCCGTCGCCGGCCAGGCCGGCCTCGAGGAACGCGGTGAACACCGACTCCTTGGCGACGAAACCCAGGAGCGGCGGCAGGCCGACCATCGACGCGACGGCGATGAGGGCGATGGCGGCGAGCGCCGGTTCGCGGCGGCCGATCCCCGAGAGCTTGCGCCAGTCGCGGGTACCGGCGCGGTGGTCGATGATGCCGACCACGAGGAACAGGGTGGCCTTGTACAGCGCGTGGGCGAGCAGCAGCGCCGCCCCGGCGAGGGCAGCGTCGCGGGTGCCGAAGCCGACGACGACCATGAGGAAGCCGAGCTGGCTGACGGTGCCGTAGGCGAGCATCAGCTTGATGTCGTGTTGGCGCAGCGACCGCCAGGCGCCGACGAGCATGGTCCAGATGCCGATGGTGACCAGCACCGGCAACCAGCCCGGCGAGTCCGCGTAGCCAGGCGCGAACCGGGCGGTGAGGTAGATGCCGGCCTTCACCATCGCGGCGGCGTGCAGGTAGGCGCTCACCGGGGTGGGCGCGGCCATCGCGGCGGGAAGCCAGAAGTGGAACGGGATCAGAGCCGACTTCGACAGCGCACCGACCAGGATCAGCAGCACCGCCCAGATCGCGATCGGGGTCCCGCTGGGTTCGGCGACGATCGCGGCCAGCGAGGTGGTGCCGGCGTCGACGGAGATCATCACAACGCCGATGAGCATCACCAGGCCGCCGAAGGTGGTCACCAGCAGGGCCTGCAGGGCGGCACCGCGGCTTTCCCGTTTGGTCGTGTAGTGCCCGATCAGCAGGTAGGAAAGCACGCTGGTGATCTCCCAGAACATGAACATCACCAGGATGTCGTCAGCGGTGACCAGACCGTACATGGTTCCGGCGAAGGCGAGCAGCAGCGCGGCGAACCGGCCCAGGCTGGGCTCGTCGGCGTCGAAGTAGCGAGCGCAATAGATGAGCACCAGCGCACCGACACCGGTGACGACGAGGGCCAGCAGCCACGCGAGCGCATCCACCCGGAAGGACAGACTGATGCCCAGCTGCGGGATCCACGGCAGGCTCTGGGTGACGGCGCCGCCGACGGTGACCACGCTCGTCTGGGTGAGGGTGTAGCCGAACGCCACAGTGGGCAGGATGGCCACGACATAAAAAACGCGCAACCCGATCAGGCGGGTGAGCGTGGGAGTGAGAACGGAAACGAGCAGGAAGACCAGGAGAATTGTCGCCATGGGGCCTCCCGGCTCTCTGTAAAAGAGTGTCGTCTCTACGGTCAGAGTGTCGCTGCCCAGTCTACAGGAGGGGTCTTTCGACCCTGACCGTTGAGCATCCGTCGACTAGTGTTGCCGCAAACCCCAGATCGGATGCTTCACGTGACCACTCGCACCACAGGGCCTGACCGCCCCGAGAACTCGCCCGCACGCACCAGCGCCACACCGCACCGCTCCGGCCACGAGGAAACCCCGCTCGAGCACATCGACGACGCCCTGAGCGTGCACGAGGACCAGGGCCTGCACAAGGGCCTCAAGGCCAGGCACGTGCAGATGATCGCGATCGGCGGCGCCATCGGCACCGGCCTGTTCCTCGGCGCGGGCGGCCGGCTGGCCATCGCCGGTCCCGCCCTGGTGTTCGTGTACGCGATCTGCGGCTTTTTTGCGTTCCTGATCCTGCGGGCGCTCGGCGAGCTGGTGCTGCACCGGCCGACCTCCGGCTCCTTCGTGTCGTATGCGCGGGAGTTCTTCGGGGAGAAGACCGCGTTCGTGACCGGCTGGCTGTACTGGCTGAACTGGGTGATGACCGCGATTGTGGACGTGACCGCGGTGGCGCTGTACATGAACTTCTTCGGCAAGTACTGGGCCCCGTTCGGCGACGTGCCGCAGTGGCTGTTCGCGCTGCTGGCCCTCGCCGTGGTGCTGGGCCTCAACCTGCTCTCGGTGAAGGTGTTCGGTGAGCTGGAATTCTGGTTCGCCCTGATCAAGGTCGTCGCCATCGTGGTGTTCCTGATCGTGGGCACCTGGATGGTCATCTTCGGCACCCCGGTGGAAGGCGCGACGGTGGGCTTCTCCCTGATCGCCGACAACGGCGGCTGGCTGCCCAACGGCCTGCTCGCGTCGGTGCTCGTGGTGCAGGGCGTGGTCTTCGCCTACGCCTCGATCGAACTGATCGGAACGGCCGCCGGCGAGACCGAGAACCCCGAGAAGGTGATGCCCAAGGCCATCAACACGGTGATCGTGCGCATCGCGGTCTTCTACGTCGGGTCGGTCCTGTTGCTCTCGCTGTTGTTGCCGTACACGGCATACGAGGCCGGCGTGAGCCCCTTCGTGACGTTCTTCGGTTCGATCGGTGTCGAGGGCGTCGACGTGATCATGAACCTCGTTGTCCTCACCGCCGCGCTGTCCTCACTGAATGCCGGCCTGTATTCCACCGGACGCATCCTCCGGTCGATGTCGCTGGCCGGGTCGGCGCCCCGGTTTGCCGACAAGGTGAGCCGCAATGGGGTGCCGTTCGGCGGCATCCTGCTCACCGGTGTCGTCACCCTGCTCGGCGTGGCCCTGAACGCGCTTGTTCCCGACGAGGCGTTCGAGATCGTGCTGAACATGGCCGCGATCGGCATCATCAGCGCCTGGGGCATGATCGTGCTCTGCCAGCTGCGGTTGCAGGCGTGGGCGAAGGCGGGCATCCTCACCCGGCCGGCGTTCCGGATGCCCGGAGCCCCGTTCACCGGGTACCTCACGCTGGCCTTCCTCGCGACGGTGCTCGTGCTGATGGCGTTCGACTGGCCGGTCGGCACCCTCACCATCAGCTCGCTCGGACTGATCATCCCGGCGCTGATCCTGGGCTGGTTCGCCTGCCGTGGCCGGATCCTCGAGATCGCGGCAGCTCGGCCGCCGCTACCCACCGCCAAACGCTAGGCCGGTCTGCCCCGCCAACTGTTGCCCGTGCGGACAAGTGCACCCGGTACGCCGGGCGCACTTGTCCGTTTCGGCACCAGTTGCGGCGGGGCTCAGACGGCGCGGCGGCGGATGACGATGTCGCTGAACAGCACCAGGGCCAGGGACAGCAGGATGATGGCCACGTACACGAACGGCACCGTGCCGAGCCCCACCCGGTCCAGCAGGAACGCTCCCACGAACGCGCCCAGGCCGATGCCGATGTTGAAAGCCGTGGTGTACACGGCGCTGGCGGTGTCGCGGATGCGCACCGACGCGGTGTGCAGCAGCCGGGTCTGCAGCAGCGGCGGGAATGAGCCGAACGCCAGGCCCCAGACCAGGAACGCGATGATCGCCACGGGCAGCACCTCGGTGGACAGTGCCAGCACGCTCACGCTGACGGCGGTGACCGCCAGGCCGAGCACCAGGCCCAGCTGCGGGCGCTTGCTGAACACCACCCCGCTGATGAACAGGCCGATCGCCCCGGCGATGCCGTAGGCGAAAAGCAGGGGTGCCACGGCGTCGCTGCCCACGCCGAGGGTGTCGCTGAGGAACGGGGCGATGTAGGTGTAGAAGGTGTAGTGCCCGATCATGGTCAGCGCCGTAATCACGCAGACCAGCGCGACGGCGCCGATCGTGGCATCCCGCGGCAGCTTCGCGGGCAGCGTGACCGTGCCGGTGGCCGTCGTCACGGGCTGTGCCGGCTTGGCGTTGTAGTGGTCGACCTTGGGCAGGAACTTCCAGATCACCACGGCGCCCACGAGCATCAGCCCGGCGAGCACCACGAACGAGAGCCGCCAGCCGAGTAAGTGGCCGAGGAAGGTGCCCAGCGGCACCCCGAAGACGAACGCCAGTGTGCCGCCGGCGATGGTGATCGAAACCGCGCGGGCGATCTGGTCCCTGGGCACGAGGTGCGCGGAGTACGCGCCGACGACGCCCCAGAACAGGCCGTGCGCCAGCCCGCCGATCACCCGGGAGATCACCACGAAGGTGTAGTCGGGGGCGATCGCGGTGAGCACGTTGCTCAGCGCGAACACGACCAGGACCATCAGGATCAGCCCGTGCCTGGGCATCCGGCGGGTCAGCAACGCCAGCGGTGTGCTGGTGATCACGACGGTGAAGGCGAACCAGGACACGAGCAGCCCGACCTGGGACTGGCTCACGCCCAGCGAGCTGCTCATTTCCGGCAGCAGGCCGGTGGGCAGCATCTCCGAGGTGACCGAGAGGAACACAGCGGCGGAGAGGGCGATCAGGCCGATCCAGGGGAACGGTCCGCTGGGGGCTTTTTCGTTCGGACCGGGAACGCCGGTCGATGGCAGCGTGATGGGCGCGGTGAATGACATGGGTGCTGTGGCTCACAGACAGGATGCCGCTTGCCCGAGGCCAGCGGCTGTCACGGCTGGCTGCGCGGTTCTTCAAGCGGTGCGCGCCGACGTGCGCGCCCGGGGCCGGTGAGATTCCGCCGACCACGGACTAGCTTAGCCGAGTGAGCCCGCAAACGACAGGGTCGCCCGGCGTAACCGGCCGGCCGGCCGCTGATGCCGGTGTGCACCGGCAGTCCCGGTAATCTGGTTCGATGAACCCCAGTCTTCCGGCTCCCGTGCACCACCACCACCTGGTCGTCACCCTCGTCTGCCCCGACCAGCCCGGTATCGTGCACGCCGTCAGCGGCGCGATCGTTCAGGCCCGTGGCAACATCACCGAGAGCCAGCAGTTCTCCAGCGCCGACACCGGCCGGTTCTTCATCCGTCTGCAGGTGGAGTCCCCCGCGAACCGCGACGAACTGCAGGCCGCGCTCGCGCCGATCATCGAGCGGTACGCCATGGCATCCGTCATCGACGTTGTCGGGCGGCCGCTGCGCACCCTGGTGCTGGCCTCCACCGCCGGGCACTGCGTCAACGACCTGCTCTTCCGCCAGCGCGGCGGCCAGCTGGCCGTCGAGGTGCCACTGGTGCTCAGCAACCACGGCACCCTGCGCGACCTGGTCGGGTTCTATGGCGTGCCGTTCGAATCGCTGCCGATCACGGATGCGGCCAGCAAGGCCGCGTTCGAGGCTCGCGTGGTCGACGCCGTCGAGGCGAACGACATCGAACTGGTGGTGCTGGCCCGGTATATGCAGATCCTCTCCCCCGAGCTGTGCGCGTATCTCGAGGGCCGCGCGATCAACATCCACCACTCGTTCCTGCCCGGCTTCAAGGGGGCCAACCCGTACAAGCAGGCCCACGCCCGCGGTGTGAAGCTCATCGGCGCCACGGCGCACTTCGTCACCAGCGACCTGGACGAGGGTCCGATCATCGAGCAGAACGTCGTGCGCGTGGATCACTCCCGCACCCCCGCCGAACTCGTCGCGATCGGTCAGGACGAGGAGAGCCGCACCCTCACCCAGGCGGTGAAGTGGTTCGCCGAGAACCGGGTGCTGCTCGACGGAGCACGCACCATCATCTTCAAGTAGCCCGGTCGGTAGGATTGGCGGGTGAACGACACCCGCCCCACCCCGACCATCGGCGCCAACGACATCCTGCGTTTTGTGCTTGAACTGTTCGCCTTCGTGAGCCTGGCGCTCTGGGGGTTCCTGGCCTGGCCGCTGCCGTGGCCGGGCATCCTGGTGGGCATCCTCGCGCCGGCCTTCGCGGTCCTGGTCTGGGCGCTGTTCCGCTCGCCCAAGGCCGTGTTCCGGCTCGACCCGTTCGGCAAGGCGATCGTGGAGATCTTCGTGTTCGGCGCCGCGGCGTTGGCCTGGTGGGACCTGGGCCAGCCGATTGTTGCCGGCGTCTTCGCGGTGGTGGCCACCGTCAGCGGTGTGCTCTCCGGCCGCAAGGAGCTCGGCGCCTGAGCGTTACTGCAGCAGACCGATGATGGCGCCCATCACGGTGAAGGACACCACGTTGTACGACCCGTTGATGGCGAACAACACGAGGCTTCTCCGTTCGAACAGGTAGTTCACGCCGAAGGCTGCGGCCACGAACGTCGAGCCGGTGGCGAATCCGGCGAACGTGCCGAAGCCCGGCCCGTTCGAGCCGATGAACGCGGCCAGGCTGATCGCCATGACGATCGCCAGGATCGCCGAACCGATGAAGACCCGCGCGGTGCCGTGCTTCAGCTGTTCGTCGGTGACGCCCGCCGCGCGCTGCCACGGGCGGGCGAACACCACCGAGTACCAGAGCCCGCCGATCACGAACGACGAGAGTGCGGCCAGCGCGACCGCCAGCCAGTTGAATGACACGTCCATGTCTACTCCCGGGATACCTGGTCCCGGCCACTCCGGGACACTGTCACGCTAACCATCAGGGCGCGGTGCGTCTTGTAGAAAATTCCGGCACCGTCGGCGACGGCACACCCTCCGGCTCATCCAGCGGCACGAAGGCGGCGTAGTCCACACCGAAGCGGGTGACGATGTCGAGGTACCGGCTGGGCGAGAAGCCCGTGAACGCCCGGAAGACCCTGATGAAATGGGGCTGGTCGTAGTACCCGGACGTGGCCACCAGATCGGCCCAGCTGGGCATCGGCCCCTGCAACGGGAGTTCCTGGATGAACTGGCGGAACCGGACGATGTCCGCGTAGGCCTTGGGGGTGACCCCGCACCAGGACTTGAAGTCGTCGATCAGGCGGTGGTGACTGAGCCCGGCGGCCGCCGCGATCTCCGGCACCGGCGCATCCGGGTTCTGGTGGATGCCGGCCCAGGCCCGCAGCACCGCCGGCGGCGCCGAGCCTGGCCGTCGCCGGGCGCGCAGGTGGTCGATCAGCAGCGCCACCGCCCCCGCCGGGTCGGGGGCCCGCCGCGCGGTCTGCCGCAGCGCGTCGGTGTCACCGAGCAACCCCTGGCTCTCTCGCACGGTGCCGGTCAGCTCGTCGGCGGGCAGATCGAGGAACCTGGCGGCGGCGAACGGCGCCAGCTCGGCGGCGACGTGCCGGATCGCCGACGGGCTCTGGGTCATCAGGAACCGTGGCTGCAGCCCGGACAGGAAGCCCGCCCCGAGCGTGCGCGCCGCGCCGGTCTCCAGGTCGAATACCCGATACGGGTCGGACAGGTTAAGGATCAGGTGCAGGGCGGGCTGCGGGAAGATGCGCTCGTAGCGTTGCTCCGCGGGCTGCTCGAGGTACCACAGCCGCAACACGTCCGGGGCCAGATCGGCCGGCACGGGCACCTCGAGGTAGGCCATGCCCCCACCGTAGGACCGACGGCTGCCGCTGGCTACTCGACCGGGCAGGGTCTGCAGGAGTTGTGCGGCTCAGCGGTCGACGGCGTCGGTGACCGGCGGCTCGGCGGCGGGGTGCGCGGGCAGGCCGGCGGGCATCCGCAGGGCGTAGAGGGAGGTGGCGACGAAGAGCAGCCCGCCGAGCAGGAACGCGGCCGGGTACGAGACGGTGTCGGCGAGCAGGCCCGCCACGAGGGGGCCGACGATGGCGCCGAAGTCGGAGAACATCGAGAAGATCGCCACCGGGCGGCCACCCGCGGTGCCGGCCGCGTCGCCGACGGATGCCGCCGGCGCGGTGCCCATGAATGCCGCGGCGACGCCGTAGACACAGAGCAGCGCGGTGAGCAGCCAAATGTTCGGGGCGAATGGGATCGCCGTGATCGTCACGGCCGCCACCAGGAAAGCGCCGATGATGGCAGGTTTCCGTCCGACGGTGTCGACGAACCTGGACGCGGGCGCCAGAGCAAGGGTCTGCGCGACCGCGGCGACGGCGAACGCGATTCCGGTCCAGGCGCTCGGTCCCTTGAGTACCTCGACGACGAGCACCGGCACCAGGGCGCCGCGCACCCCGAACGACGACCAGCCCTGGGAGAAGTTGGCCAGGCAGGCGGCGCGGAACCGGGGGTCGCGGAGCACGCTGCGGAGCGGGAGCATCGGTGTCGGAGCGCCCGTCAAGCCGGCGCCGGCGCGCGTGGCCGGCTGCAGCAGAACCAGCCCGATCACCCCGGCCACGGCGAGGGTGCCGGCGTAGAAGAAGAACGGCGCGGTCAGCGAGATGGTGGCGAGCAGGCCGCCGAGCGCCGGCCCGGCCATTCCGCCGATGAGGAAGCCGCCCTGGTAGAAACCCACGGCGCGGCCGCGGATGCCCGGCGCGGTGGTGCGCAGCAGCAGGGTCATCGCCGCGACGGTGAACATCGCCGAGCCGATGCCGCCCACTCCCCGCAGCAGCAGCAGTTGCGGGTAGCTGCCGGCGATGCCGACCAGGCCGCTGGAGACCGCCACGATGCCGATGCCCACGGCGAGGATGGTGCGTTCGCCGGCCCAGTCGATGAGCTTGCCGCAGACCGGGCTGGCGACGAAGCGCATCAGGGCGAACGCCGACACCACCGCGCCGATCTCGAGGTTGCCCACGCCGAAGCTCTTCACGTACACCGGCAGTACCGGCACCACGACGCCGAAGCCCACCATGACGAAGAACGCGATCACACCGAGCACATAGACATCCCGGCCGAGGCGGGGTTCGTTAGCCGTTCGGCTGGTGGTGGGCCCGAACGGCAAACGGATGCGTCGCATCCCTCCAGATTAGGCGCTCGCGGGCCCCTGGAAGATCGCCAGAGTCAGCGGGTGGGCACCGGCTGTGTGGCCGCGGGAATTCGGGCGGCCACCCCGCGGGCCCGCACGTCGCGGCGCCCGCCGATGGCCCGCAGCGCGTTGAGGATGGTGGCCAGGTCCACCAGCTCCTGCAGCAACGCGCCCACGGTGGCGGGGATCAGCCCGAACGCGGCGGCGATCATCAGGCCGATGCTGAGCGCGATGCCGAGCCAGATGCTCTGCAGGGCGATCCGCACGGTGTCCCGGCCGATTGCGACGGCCCGGGCGGCGCGGGACAGGTCGTCGAGCAGGATCACGGCATCCGCCGATTCGCTGGCCGCGGTGGACCCCTTGGCGCCCATCGCGATGCCCACGTCGGCCACGGCGAGCACGGGCGCGTCGTTGACGCCGTCGCCGACCATGATCACCGGCCGCTCCCGGATGGCCCGCACGGCGTCGACCTTGTCGGCCGGCAGGCAGTCCGCCCGCACCCTGGTGATGCCCACCAGCCGGGCAATGTGGTTCGCGGTCGGCCGGGTGTCGCCGGTGAGCATCACGGATTCGCGCACGCCCAGCCGCTCGAGCGCCGCGATGGTGGCGCGGGCGTTGTCGCGCACCTGGTCGCTGGCGACGATGCAGCCCGCGTACCGGCCGTCCACGGCCAGGTAGATGGCCAGTTCGCCGCCGGACAGGTCGGCCGGGTAGGCATCCGGGGCGTGCTCGGCCACAAACGACAGCTTTCCTACGACCACCTCCTGGTCGCCGAACCGGGCCGTGACGCCGTGCGCTGGCACCTCCACGGCCGACTCGGTGCGCTGCAGCGCGAGGCCGCGCGTTTCGGCGGCGGTGATGACGGATGCGGCGAGCACGTGCGACGAGTACTGCTCGGCCGACGCGGCCAGGCTGAGCAGCTCGTCCTCGCTGAACGGGTCCTCCGGGCAGACCCGGGCGATGGCCGGCGTGCCGTAGGTGAGGGTGCCGGTTTTGTCGAAGACCACAGTCTTGGCGCGGGCGAGTTTCTCGAGCACTCCCCCGCCCTTGACGATGATGCCGTTCCGGGCCGCCCGGCTCATCCCGCCCATGAACGCCACCGGGGCGGCGAGCAGCAGCGGGCACGGGGTGGCGACCACGAGCACCTCGGCGAAACGCACCGGGTCACCGGAGACGAACCAGGCCAGGCCGGCGATCAGCAGCGCCCCCGCGGTGAACGGCACCGCGTACCTGTCGGCGAGGCGCACGACCGGGGCCTTGCTCGCGGCGGCCTCCGCCACCAGCGCCACGATCTGCTGGTACTGGCTGTCGGCGGCCTGGGCGGTGGCGCGCACTGTCGCTGCGGCCTGCCCGTTGATGGAACCGCTGAGCACAGGGTCGCCCGCGTGCCGCTCAACGGGCAGGCTCTCGCCGGTCAGCGAGGACTCGTCGAACGCGGCCGAGGCGGAGACCAGGTCGGCGTCCACGGGTACGATCTCGGCGGGCCGCACCAGCAGCAGGTCGCCGATCTGCACCAGGGTGGCCGGCACGTCGTCAACGTCGGAGGAGCCGCCCCGCAGCAGGTGCGCGATCTGCGGCACCCGGTCGAGCAGGGCGTTCAGCTCCCGCTGGGCCCGCCCCGCGGCGTAGTCCTCGAGCGCGGCGCCGCCGGAGAGCATCAGCACGATCAGCAGGGTGGCCACGTACTCGCCCACCAGGATGGTCGCGATGATGGCCATGATCGCCAGCAGGTCCACGCCGAACGAGCCGTGGCGCATCCGTTTGATCATGCCGACGCCCTGGATGCCGACCACGACCAGGCCGAGGGCGGAGAACAGCCACTGCACGGCGACCGTCAGCCCGGCGGCCCACAGCAGCAGTCCGAGCAGGCCGATGAGGATGGTTGCCGCCACAACCGGATACCGGCGGAATGCTCCCGTGAGCGTGGACATGGCTCCATTGTCACCTCGGATGCCCGTAGGCACCAGCAAGGAGAGCCTCCGCTTGTCGCCGTACCCGTCGGGCCAACTGTTCCCGGTGCGGACAATTGCGCCCGGCGCACCGTGCACATTTGTCCGTTTCGGCGACAGTTGGGCGCAGAAAAGGCCCCGCCGGATCGACGGGGCCTTTTCGGGTGCGGGCGGGCGGGTTAGGCCAGGCGGGTCTGCAGGTTCTCGGCGATCGCGGCCAGGAACTCCTCGGTGGTGAGGTAGCCCTGGTCCGGGCCGACCAACAGCGCGAGGTCCTTGGTCATCTTGCCGCTCTCGACGGTCTTCACGACCACATCCTCGAGGGTGTGCGCGAACTCGGCGAGCGCCGGGTTGCCGTCGAGCTTGGCGCGGTGCGACAAGCCGCGGGTCCAGGCGTAGATCGACGCGATCGGGTTGGTCGAGGTGGGCTTGCCCTGCTGGTGCTGGCGGTAGTGCCGGGTCACGGTGCCGTGCGCGGCCTCGGCCTCGACGACGCTGCCGTCGGGGGTGGAGAGCACGCTGGTCATCAGGCCGAGCGAGCCGAAGCCCTGCGCGACGGTGTCGGACTGCACGTCGCCGTCGTAGTTCTTGCAGGCCCAGACGTAACCGCCCTCCCACTTCATCGCCGATGCGACCATGTCGTCGATCAGGCGGTGCTCATAGGTGAGGCCGGCGGCCTCGAAGCGGTTCTTGAACTCGGTGTCGAAGATCTCCTGGAAGATGTCCTTGAACCGGCCGTCGTACGCCTTGAGGATGGTGTTCTTGGTCGACAGGTAGACCGGGTAGTTGCGCTCCAGGCCGTAGTTGAGCGAGGCGCGGGCGAAGTCGATGATCGACTTGTCGAGATTGTACATGCCCATGGCCACACCGCTGCCCGGCGCCTGGAAGACCTCGAACTGCTGCGGGTCGCCGCCGTCCTTCGGGGTGAAGGTCATGGTGAGGGTGCCTTCGCCCTCGAAACGGAAGTTGGTGGCGCGGTACTGGTCGCCGAACGCGTGGCGGCCGATGATGATCGGCTTGTTCCAGCCCGGCACCAGGCGCGGGATGTTGGAGATGATGATCGGCTCACGGAAGATGGTGCCGCCGAGGATGTTGCGGATGGTGCCGTTGGGCGACGCCCACATCTTCTTCAGGCCGAATTCTTCGACCCGGGCCTCGTCCGGGGTGATGGTGGCGCACTTGACGCCGACGCCGTGCTTCTGGATGGCGTGAGCCGCGTCGACGGTGATCTGGTCGTCGGTCTCGTCACGCTTCTGGATCGAGAGGTCGTAGTACTCGAGGTCGATGTCGAGGTACGGGTGAATCAGGGAGTCCTTGATGGCCTGCCAGATGATGCGGGTCATCTCGTCCCCGTCAAGCTCGACGACAGTACCTGCAACCTTGATCTTCGACAATGGATTCTCCTCAGTGAGTCGGGGCGTGGTGGCCGTCAACAATCCTAGCCGAGGGCGGTAACTGTCTCGACATCGAGACAGTTGGCCGGCGTTTCGGTGACGGCCGCCGAGTCCCCCACAAACCCGACTACCTGCCGCCGTGGCCGGGCGATAGCCTTGGGTGTATGCCTGAACTCCGACTTGAAGAACTGTCCGCGCGCAACATCGTCGCGGCCAATAACCTGAGCCTCAAGCCCGGTCAGGAGCAATTCATCGCGCCGGTCTCGTATTCGGTCGCCGCATCCGTGATCAACCCGGCCACCGCCTGGCAGCGTGTCGTATTGCTCGACGGCGAGGTCGCCGGGTTCATCCACGGTAATTTCGACCCCGAATCCGCCCAGGAGGAATTCCGCGCCTGCATCTGGCGGATCAACGTCGACGCCGAGGCCCAGGGCATGGGTGTGGGCAAGTTCGCCGCCGATGCCCTCGCCGAAGAGGCCCGTCACCGCGGTTTCGACCGCATCACGGTGATCTGGGAGCCCGGCGAGGACGGCCCTGAGGCCTTCTTCCACCGCATCGGCTTCGTCGACATCGGCGAAACCGAGTTCGGTGAGGTCATCGGCGCGCTCACCCTCTAGCCGGTGCGCCTCAACCCGGCCAGCCCGTTCGTGGAGGCCGTGCTCGACATCGTCGAGGCGATCCCACCCGGCCGGGTGATGACCTATGGCGACGTCGCCGCCGCCCTCGGCTCCCGCGCCGCCCGGGTGGTGGGCCAGACGATGGCGCAATTCGGGTCGGATGCGCCGTGGTGGCGGGTGATCCGCGCCGGTGGGCATCCGCCGATCGGCCACGAGAGCCGGGCGCTGGTGCACTACCGGGCCGAGCAGACACCGTTGCTGCCCGGTCCCGAGCCGGAGTCCGGCTACAGGGTGGACCTCAGCCGAGCGCGCTGGCGTCCCTGACAGGGCCGGCCGGCCCGGCAGTGTCAATGTGGGCGTCGGTGTCGGTGAGGCTCAGGCTGAGCTCGAGCAACCGGGTCCGCCACTCCTCGACCCGCCCGGGCTGGTCGATGCCCAGCACCGCCACCGGCGTCTCGCCACGGCGGTAGACGGCCAGCAGGTCGCCGGTGTCGACCCCGCCCGCCTCGATCGTCATCGACTCGCCACCGTGCACCCGGCCGGCGAACTGCACCAGGGCGCCGGCCTGCTCCGAGGTCAGCGTGGCGGGCGCCCCCGCCCCGCCCGGGTCGACCCCGAGCAGCGCGGCCATGGCGATCGACGGTCGGTTGCGGGTGTCGCTGAAGTGCGCGATGCGGCGGTGCGCCCCGGTTTCCGGGTCAAGCCAGGCCGCACAATCACCGACCGCGACGATCCCGGGCACGCCGGTGCCGCCGGCCGCGTCGGCGACCACCCCGCCGTGCAGGTCCCGGCCACCCGGGTCGAGTGCGGAGCCGCCGAGCCAGCCGACCAGCGGCACCGCGCCGATGTCCAGCAGCACCAGGTCGGCTCCGATCTCTTCCCCGCTGCTCAGCCGCACCCCGGACACCCAGCCGGGGCCGATCAGCTCGGTCACCCGCAGGTCGGTGCGCACGGTGATGCCCCGGCGCTCGTGCAGCCCGAACACGGCGCCGGCGACGGTGGCGCCGAAGGCCGTGTGGAGCGCATCCGTGCTACTGACGAGCACCGTCACCCGCAGACCCAGGTCACGGGCGGTCGACGCCACTTCGAGGCCGACGACCCCGGAGCCGACCACGACCAGGTGGGCGCCGGGCAGCAGTTCTTCGCGGAGCGCCAGGGCGTCCTCCACGGTGCGCAGCGTGTGCACCCCGCGGGGCATGGTCGACATGCGGCGGGCGGCGGAGCCGGTGGCGATCACCACGGCGTCGGAGTCGACGGTGCGGCCGTTGGCCAGCGTCACCCGGTGCGTGGCCGCGTCGAGCGCGACGGCCGCGACCCCCAGGCGCCAGTCGGCGTCGAGGTCGTCGTGAGGGGCCTCGAGCGCCAGTTCATCGATCGTGGTCTGCCCGGTGAGGAAGCCGCGGCCGAGCGGCGGCCGGTCGTAGGGCCGGTGGCGTTCGCTGCCGAGCACGGTGATGCGGCCGGTGTAGCCGTGGGCGCGGAGGGCGACGGCACTGGCGTGGCCCACCACCCCCGCACCCACGATGGTGACTGAGTCCATGCTGGGTGATCCCCCGATCAGACAGGCCGACACCAACGGATGACCGCGCGGCGCCGGCTCGGGAACGAGGCTGCTCGTTCACGGCGGTTGTGTTCTCTGGCACCAGATTCGCTGCCAGCCCAGGGAGTGTCAAGCGCGTCGGGCCGGTTCCCGGTAAGTGGTTCCCGACCCTCAACATCCCCGAAACACCCCCGACTCAAACCACCCGCGAACCGCGACCCAAGCACCGAAAGCCTCAAGTTTCGGGTACTTGGCTGACAGTTCGCGAGTGGTCAGACGAGGGACTCGCGCCAGGCGGCGTGCAGTCGGGAGAACCGGCCGGTTCCCGAGATGAGCATGTCGGGGGTGCCGTCCTCGACGATGACGCCGTTCTCCATCACCAGCACCCGGTCGGCGATCGCCACGGTCGACAGGCGGTGCGCGATGATCACCGCGGTGCGGTCGCTGAGCAGCGTCTGCAAAGCCTCCTGCACCAGCCGTTCGCTGGGGATGTCCAGCGAACTGGTGGCCTCGTCGAGGATCAGCACCGCCGG
This sequence comes from Cryobacterium sp. LW097, assembly GCF_002205495.2. Taxonomy (GTDB): domain Bacteria; phylum Actinomycetota; class Actinomycetes; order Actinomycetales; family Microbacteriaceae; genus Cryobacterium; species Cryobacterium zongtaii. The sequence continues at coordinate 2,960,619 of NZ_CP021992.1, forward strand.
GTCGGCCAGGAACGCCCGCGCGAACGAGATCAGCTGACGCTGGCCGGCGGATACCCTGCCGCCGCGCTTGTTCACGTCGGTGTCGTACCCGCCGGGCAGGCCCACGATGAAGTCGTGCGCGCCGACGGCCCGCGCGGCCGCCTCGATCTCCGACCGCGTCGCATCCGGTTTGCCGATCGCGATGTTGTCGGCGACGCTGCCACTGAACAGGTACGCCTCCTGGGTCACCATCACGATGGCCCGGCGCAGGTCCTTGGGGTGCAGGTCGCGCAGGTCGACGCCGTCCAACAGCACCCGGCCGTGCGACGGGTCATAGAACCTGGAGATCAGCTTCGCCAGGGTCGATTTGCCGGCGCCCGTCGAGCCGACCAGGGCGATGGTCTGCCCGGGTTCCAGGGTGAGGCTGAAGTGCGGCAGGATGACCCGGTCGGCCTGGTACTCGAACTGCACGTTGTCGAAGTGCACGGCACCCTTCGAGGTCCACAGGTCCACCGGCGTGACGGGGTCGGGCACACCGGGCTGCTCCTCGAGCACCCCGGAGATCTTCTCCAGCGCGGCTGCGGCCGACTGGTAGGAGTTGTAGAACATCGCCATCTCCTCCATCGGGTCGAAGAACCGGCGGGTGTACAGCAGCGCGGCGAGCAGCGCACCGATGGCCAGCTGCCCGTCGGCCACGCGGAAGCCGCCGACCAGCAGCACCGCGGCGACGGTGACGTTGCCGATCAGGATCAGCCCGGGATCGAACACGCCGAACAGTTGGATAACGCGGGCGTTGACCAGCCGGTACGACTCGACGAGCTTGCCGAAGACACCCTCGTTGCGCTTCTCGGTGCGGAACGCCTTGACCGCGCGGATGCCGGTCATGGTCTCGACGAACTGCACGATCAGGCTCGCGGACGCGGTGCGGGACTGGCGGAACAGGTGCTGCGAGCGCACCTGGAACCAGCGGGTCAGCGCGAGCAGTGGCACGAGTGCAACGAGCAGCACCAGCCCGCTGACCCCGTCGAGGGCGAAGAGGGCGATGCCGGTGAAGGCCATGTAGAGCAGGCCCTGCACGAGCTGGTTGATGCCGGAGTCCAGCAGCTCCCTGATCGCATCCAGGTCGCTGGTCTGCCGGGAAATGATGCGTCCGGAGGTGTACGACTCGTGGAATTCGAGGCTCAGCCGTTGGGTCTGCAGGAACACGCGCTTCCGCAGGTCGATGAGCACGGCCTGGCTGATCCGGGCGGAGAGCACGGTGTACCAGGCGATCAGTAGCGCCCCGGTGATGCCGGTGATCAGGTAGATCGCCCCGGTCGCCGCCAGCGGCACCCAGTCCTGTTCGAGCAGGGCGGGCAGGCCCTTGTCGATGCCGAACGCGATCAGGGCCGGGCCGGCGACCTGCGCGGCGGTGGACACGACGACGACGAGCATCGCCATGACCACCGACCAGCGCACCGGGAACAGCAGCGAGCCGAGCAGGCGCAACGACCGGCGCCGGATCTGCGCGCTTTCGGCCTTGGTGTAGTCGAGGCGCTCTTCGCCTTCGACACCGATGACACTCACAGTGCTTCTCCCGCTCGCTCGGACTCTCGTCGTTCTTCGTCCTCCAGGCTGGAGATGACGAACTTGTAGTGCGGGCTCGAGGCCAGCAGCTCGGAGTGCGTGCCGACGGCGGTGATCTTGCCCGCCTCGAGCAGCGCCACCCGGTCGGCGAGCATCACCGTGGACGGGCGATGCGCCACGATCAGGGCGGTCGTGGACGCGAGCACCCGGCGCAGGGCGGCCTCGACCAGCGACTCGGTGTTCACGTCCAGCGCGGAGAGCGGGTCGTCGAGCACCAGGACGGCGGGTGCCGCGGCCACGGCGCGGGCCAGCGCCACGCGCTGTCGCTGCCCGCCGGAAAGGCTCATGCCCTCCTCGCCGACGAGGGTGTCGACACCGTTGGGCAGGTCGTGCACAAACGCCGCCTGCGCGATCTGCAGCGCCTCGGCCAGGGCCGCGTCGGCCTCCGGGGTGCGCTCGGCGAACTCCGGGCGGCCCAGCAGCACGTTGTCACGCACGGATGCCGAGAACAGGGTGGCGTCCTCGAACGCCATGGCGATGTGCCGGCGCAGCTCGTCGCGGCGGAGGGCCCGCACATCGACCCCGTCGAGGGTCACCGAGCCATCCGTCACGTCGTACAGCCGGGTGGTGAGCGCCGTCAGGGTGGACTTGCCGGAGCCGGTGAGACCGACCAGCGCCATGGTCTCGCCGGGTTCGAGCACCAGGTTCACCCCGTCGAGCAGGTCGGGAAACCGTTCGGGTGAGTCCGCGTAGCGGAAGTGCACGTTCTCGAACGCGAGCCGGCCGCGCGGGCTGGTGATCGTGACCGGGCGGGGCGGGTCGGTGATGGTGTTTGGCGTGTCCAGGATGTCGAAGAACCTGTCGGTGGCGGTGCGGGTGTCAAAGGTCATCGACAGCAGGAAGCCGATCGACTCCACCGGGAAGCGCAGCACGGTGGCGGTGGCGAAGAACGCCACCAGCTCGCCGACGCTGAGCTGGCCCTGGCTGGTCAGCCAGACGCCGGAGACCAGGCAAAGCGCGAACGCGACGTCGGGCACCAGCAGCAGCCAGAGCCAGATCCCGGCGATGGCGCGGGCCTTCTCGATCTCGGTGCCGCGCAGCTCCTCCGCCTGGCTGGCGAAGCTCTTGAGCGCGAAGCTGCCACGGCCGAACGCCTTGAGCACCCGGATGCCGTGCACCGACTCCTCGACGGCGGTCGCCAGGTCGCCGGACTGGTCCTGGCTGCGCCTCGCGATCACGGAGTACTTCTCCTCGAACACGTAGCCGTAGATCCAGATCGGGATCGAGCAGACCAGGAAGATCACGCCGAGGATCCAGTTCATCGACAGGAGGATCACCACGCCGGCGATGATGGTGAGGAAGTTCACCACGAGCAGCACCAGACCGAACGAGATCCAACGGCGGATCATGTTGAGGTCGCTGACGGCGCGCGAGAGCAGCTGCCCGCTCGGCCAGCGGTCGTGGAAGGTCACGGGCAGGTCCTGCAGCCGGGCGTACAGGGCGTTGCGCATCCGGGATTCGATGTGGGTACCGGGAACGAGCACGAACCAGCGGCGCAGCGCGATCATGCCGGCCTCGAGCACGCCGAGGCCGAGCACGATGAGTACGGCGGGCCAGATCGGTGCAGTGTCTCCCTGGCTGAGGGCGCCGTCGACGAGTTGCTGCAGCACCTGCGGGATGGCCAGGGCCACCAGCGAGGCCAGCAGTGCCGCGAGCATGCCCAGGCCCAGCCTCGGCAGCGCGGGCTTGGCATAGGGATAGAGCCGCAGCAGGGTGCGGAAGGTGTTGGAGCGCGCAGCGGGCGTGGGCGCAGTGTGCGGCGGATGCTGTGGAGCAGTGGTGGTCATGAGAGAGGTTCCTGGCTGGGCCGGCTCCGGCGCTGAAGCGCCGGTGGGCTGGATGGTGCGGGGCTGGGTGGGTGCGGGAGCCGCGACGAAGCCGTTGGTGCTGGCGGCGGTGCTGGCGGCGGTGCCGACGGTGCTCCTGGCGGCGTGCGGTGGTGCCCGGTGCCGGCGCGGAATGACCACGTCCGGAAGAGGAAGCGGGCGGTGACGCCCGCTGAAATGTGCGGCCCGCGCAGACGCGGGCGGGTGGGGTTCTCTGGCCGGGACCTTAGATTGAGGCGAGTCGGAGCGCCGGGACGAAGGCAGCGCCGGTCGCAATCGATGCGTACCTGGTGCGAGCTGTCTTGGTCATGTCGGCCTCCTGAGCGTTTCGTGTCATCGTCTTGTGCCCCCCTTGTTCAGGCAGCCTTTCAGGATAGGGCCACGGACGACTCCGGCGCAAGCAGAATTTTCGCTCAGCGAACGCGCACGCTCAGGCAGGTGACACAGCCCTCGAGCTTCTCGAACTCGGTGATGTCCACGGTCACGGCCCGATAGCCGAGCCCGGTGAGCAGCTCGGTGGTGCGCGGCGCGGCGGCCGACATCAGCAGGGTGTGCGCGTCGAGCACAACCACGGCGGTACCCTCCGCTTCGGGTACCGGCACGAACCTCTCGAACAGTCCCGGGTCGTCCACGAGCGGCGGGTAGCCGATGATGGTGCCGTCCGGCAGGGCGGTGATAGCGGTCTTGAGGTGCAGGGCTCGGGTCACCGGAACCGGGACCACGGTGTAGCCGAGGGGTTCGACGATGGTGGCAAGCTGCGCCGCACCCTCAGCGTTGGTGCGCAGGCTCTGCCCCACGTAAACGGTGGCGCCCACCTTGAGCACGTCACCGCCGTCAAGGGTGCCGGGCAGGTCGATCCGGCGCACCGTGAGTCCCAGGGCGCGCACGGCCGCCTCGGCACCGGCCGTCTCGCCGCGTCGGCTGGGCGCACCAGGGCTGGCGAGCACGGCGGTGTCGCCGAAGAGGATCACGGCATCCTCGATGAAGACGGAGTCCGGCTGGTCGGGTGCCGGATCCACCTCGGTGATGGCCCAGCCCTCCGACTGCAGCGCCGCCACGTAGCCGTCCCACTGCGCCCGGGCCAGCCCGAGGTCGATCGGCACACGATCGATGTGGGTGATCTCGCCCTCGGCGAGGATGTCGACGGGCCGGCGGACCAGCACGCGCCGAGCGGTGCCCGGCAGAGTCACATCGCCAGGGAGGGCCGAGTCGCCGGAGATTGTCATGCGCACAGCCTAATCGCAGACGAATTGTTCCCCGTGCGGACAACGCGGCAAGCGCAGCATCCGTCAGTTGCCGCAAAGTGCCCTCTCACCCACCGCGAAAGGGCCGGATGCGGCAAGTCGGCGAGCGAAGCATCCGTCAGTTGCCGCAAAGTGCCCTCTCACACGCCCCGAAAGGGGAGGATGCGGCAAGTCGGCGAGCGAAGCTATTGGGCGGACAGGAAGTCGAGGGTACGCGCGACGACGACCTCGGGTTGTTCCTCGGCGATGTAGTAGCCGGTGCCCGGAACGTGGTCGAGCGTGAAGTCGTCGGCGTCCCCTTCGTAGCCGCCGAGGATCTCCGGGTGCTCCCGGGTCGGGTCGTTGTTGCCGTAGAGGACGGTCCCGTAGAGCGACAGAGTCGGAGTGGTCAGACGTGTGCCGCGGTAGGCGCCGGTGCTGCTGCGTTTGGCCTCGCTCAGAATGAAGTGCCGGTACAGTGCCGATCCGGCATCCGCTCGCGCCGGGTCCTTTAGCCGGGACACAAAGGCGTCGATGTCTTCGGGTGCGAAGACCGACGGGTCGCTCGTGTCACCGGTCATCAGCCGGCGCGGCAGCCGTTGTCGTCCGGTGCGGAGGAGCCAGGGTCCCAGACCCGGTATTGCGATGGCGAACATCGACCAGATCCGCCAGACGTACAACAGCGCCCGGGGGTGGAATTCGGGGTACGGGTGCGGGGTGGCAAGTGCGACGAATCTCTCGACTCTCTCGGGATGAGCCAGGCACACCCGAAACCCGACGATGCCGCCCCAGTCGTAGCCGAGAATATTCACCTTGTCCAGGTGCAACGCGTCGAGCAGCGCAACGACATCCGCTACCAGCTGCTCGCTCGTGTATCCGTCGGGCGGGGCCTCGGTCCAGCCGGCACCGCGAAGGTCCGGGCAGATCACCCGGTAGTTCGCGGCGAGGGCCGGGATGACCTTGCGCCAGGCCCACCAGTGCTGCGGGAACCCGTGCAGCAGCACGAGCGGCGGGCCGCTACCCGCCTCGGCCACGTGCATCCGCAGCCCCGGAAGATCGAGGAACCGATGTCGGACCCCGGCCAACTCCGGCCACGAGCCCGTGCCCGTGCCATCGAGGCGGCTTGTTCCATGACTGAATTTGCCCGAGGGCTTCATCGCACTCATGCCGCCATAATACTACGGACATAGTGTCTCGTCCACTATGTCTATAGTGAAAGAATGACTCCGATTCGAGTGCGCGTCCTGGAAGCCGCGATCGACCTCCTCGCGACGGGCGGGTTGCGTGCGCTCACCCACGTTCGTATCGACGAACGCGCCGACCTGCCGAAGGGGTCCACCTCCAACTACTTCCGCACCCGGGCCGCCCTGCTGATCGGCGTCTCCGAGTGGATCGTGGAGCAGGAGCTTCGTCCAGTGCGAGTGGCGTTCTCGCCGCGTTCACCGGCCGAGCTCATCGACGCGATGTGCACCCTGCTCGAGGTGACGACCCACGAGAACAGGGAGCTGACCACGGCGAGGCTCGTGCTGTTCATGGAAGCCAACCACAACGCCGAGCTTCGAGAGGCGCTGTCCCGGGGCCGGGCGGCCCTGGGCGAGGGCATCGTGTCCGCTCTCGCCGAGATGGGCGCCCGTGATCCGCAGGCCGCGACGGAGGCCATTGCCGCCTGCTTCGAGGGCCTCCTCCTGCACCGCATCGCCCGGCACGACAGCACCGATCCCCGGCCGATCTTCGAGACCGTCGTGATGGGCGCGCTCGCCTGACCCGCACCCTTGCCCAGCCTCGGCGCCGCCCCGCAACGCCGACGCGGCCGCTCCCGAGTTGCCGCAAAGTGCCCTTCGTGCGGCGCGAAGGGGCCGGATGCCGCAAGTCGGCGAACGCCACCTCTGTCAGTTGCCACAAACCTCGCCTAAACGCGCCGCGACGAGGCAGGATGCCACACGACGGCGGCCCGACGGAGGGCGCCAGACTAGCGCGGCGCGGGCAGGGTCTCGGGGGCGTCTTCCCAGTCCTGCACGGTGATGGACTCAGTGAAGTGCTGGGCGCGTTCCTTGCCACCCTCGTCGCCGGAGAACAGTCCCGGCGCCTCGATCACCGGGCGCGCGGGCTTGCGCGAGTAGCTCGACGGGCGCACCGGCGGGGTCTCCGGCTGCTGGCGCACCTCGACGCGGTTCAGCGGCAGGGCATCGGGGTTCTCGGCGTTGACCCAGTCGATCAGGTTCTCCCGCACGAAGCAGCGCAGGTCGAACAGGGTGGGTGCGTCCTGCGCCGTCACGAGCACCCGCACGCGCACGAAGCCGCCCACGGCGTCCGTCACCTGAAGAACGACAGCCCGGCCGTCCCACAGGTCGGTCTGGGCGACGACCCGGTTGAGCTCGTCGCGCATCGCGGCGGGGTTGACACGCCAGTCCAGGTCGAAGTCAATCTGGCCCAGCAGTTCGCTGTTGTGCCGGGTCCAGTTCTGGAACGGGGTGGTGGTGAAGTAGGTGGACGGCAGCACCATCCGCCGGTCGTCCCAGATGTGCACGACGATGTAGGTGAGGGTGATCTCCTCGATCTTGCCCCACTCGCCCTCGACGATCACGACGTCGTCGACCCGCAGCGCGTTGTTGAACGCCAGCTGCATGCCGGCGAAGATGTTCGCCAGGGTGGACTGGGCGGCCAGGCCTGCCACGACACTGAGCAGGCCGGCGGAGGCGAACAGGCTCGCACCCACGGTCGCGGCGCCGGGAATGCTCAGCAACACCGTGCCGATGGCGCAGATGATGATGATCACAACGCCGATGCGGCGCAGCATCCGCAGCTGCGTGCGTACCCGGCGGGCCACCCGGTTGTCGCGCACGTCGATGCGGTACTTGTTGGCGGTGATTTCCTCGGCGTAATACAGCAGCGCGCACAGCAGCCAGGTGGCGCTGCCGATGAACAGGGCCCGGAAGACGAAGCCCACCGTGGCCTCCCAAGCTTCGGGTACATCGAGGTAGCCGGCGACAGCCAGCCACAGCGCGCCGATCAGCACGGTCATGCGGAACGGCACCCGGATCAGCTTCACGAGCACCCGCGCCCAGGACCTGCGCTTGCCGACCATGCGGAAGGAGAAGGCGGCGATCGCGGTGATCGCGAGGGCGAGAACGATCGCCGCGACAACGGCAACCGGGAAAGCGGGCAGGGACAGCCCGAAAACTTCGATCACAAGGGACCTTTCCGTGTCAGGTCTGAGGAGGACTGCAACGGCGGTGTCACGTGGACCTCCCATCATGTCAGCCCAGACTGAGAAGAGCCACACAACGACGAACGCCGGGGCGACATCCGAGAGATACGGATGCCGCGCCCGGCGTCAGGTCCCTGCCTCACGGTCAGTGGAAGAAGTGGCGCTCCCCGGTGAAGTACATCGACACACCGGCGGCCGTCGCCGCGGCGATGACCTCCTCGTCGCGCACCGAACCGCCGGGCTGCACGACCGCGGTCACGCCAGCCTCCAGCAGCACCTCGAGGCCGTCGGCGAACGGGAAGAACGCGTCGGACGCGGCCACGGCGCCTTCGGCCCGCTCCCCCGCCCGACTCACGGCCAGGTGGCACGAATCGACCCGGTTGACCTGGCCCATGCCCACACCCACGGATGCGCCGGCGTGCGCGAGCAGGATCGCGTTGGACTTCACCGCACGGCAGGCCTTCCAGGCGAACTCGAGGTCGGCGCGCGTGGCGTCGTCGACCTCGGGGCCCGACACCAGGCGCCACTCGGAGGTGTCCAGGGTGTCGAAGGTGTCGGTCTCCTGCACGAGCAGGCCGCCGGAGATCTGGCGCAGCTCCAGCGACGAACGACGGTAGTCGGCCGGCAGCTCGAGCAGACGGATGTTCTTTTTCGCGCTGAGCAGCTCGAACGCGGCCGGCTCGAAGCCGGGCGCAACGAGCACCTCGGTGAAAATCTGGCTGACCGTCTCGGCCATACCCAGCGTGACGACGCGGTTGGCCGCGATGACCCCGCCGAACGCGGAGACCGGGTCGCAGTCATGCGCACGGTGGTGCGCAGACGCGATGGCGTCGGGGGCCTTGGGGTTCGCCACGGCGATGCCGCACGGGTTGGCGTGCTTGATGATCGCCACGGCCGGTTCGCTGAAGTCGAACGCGGCGCGCACGGCGGCATCCGCGTCGACGTAGTTGTTGTAGGACATCTCCTTGCCGTGCAGCTGCACGGCCTGGGCGATGCCCTGGCCGCCCTCGCCGAGGTAGAGAGCTGCGGCCTGGTGCGAGTTCTCGCCGTATCGCAGCACGGCCCCGCGGCTGGCTTCGATCGCGAGGGTCTCCGGGAACAGCAGGTCGGTGGGGTCATCGCTGTCGGCGCCGACGATGGAGTCGAACGCCTCGAGGATCTCCTCGCCGAGCGACTCCGCGTCGTCCTGCCACTGGTCGTAGACGTTCTCGGTGAACCAGGCCGACACACTCAGGTCGTAGTTGGCGGTGTGTTCGAACGCGAGCGAGGCCAGCTTCTGCCGCAGCCGAAGGGTGCTGCCGCCGGCGCCGACGGCCGTGATGATCTCCGGGTAGTTCTCCGGGTCCACGACGATGGCCACGTTGGGGTGGTTCTTGGCGGAGGCACGCACCAGCGCCGGGCCGCCGATGTCGATCTGCTCGATCACGTCGGCGGGTTCCGCACCCGACTCGACGGTTTCGACGAACGGGTACAGGTTCACCACCACGAGCTGGAACGGGGCGATCGACAGGTCGGCGAGCTGGTTCTCGTGCGCCTCGAGGCGCAGGTCGGCGAGGATGCCGGCGTGCACGCTCGGGTGCAGGGTCTTCACCCGGCCGTCGAGCGACTCCGGGAACCCGGTGACGGCGGCGACATCCGTCACGTCGTGGCCGGCGTCACGGATGGTGGCGGCGGTGGAACCGGTGGAGACCATCTCGACCCCGGCGGCGGCCAGGGCGTTGGCCAGTTCGACCAGGCCGGTCTTGTCTGAAACCGAGATCAACGCGCGCTGCACGGGAATGACGTCCCGGTCGCGGTAGAGGCTCCGGGCGTTGGTGTGACCGCTCATATGGGGGAATGCTCCTTGAGATCGACGTGTCCGTTGGCGATGTCGAGCACGGCCTGCACGAGCAGGCGGCGTTCGACGAGTTTGATGCGGTCGTGCAGCGAGTCCTGGGTGTCGTCGGTCAACACCGGCACCCGTTCCTGGCTCACGATCGGTCCGTCGTCCACGCCGTTGTCGACAACAATGATGCTGGCGCCCGTCTGGGTCGCCCCGGCGGCGAGCGCGTCGCGCACCCCGTGGGCGCCGGGGAACTCGGGCAGGTAGGCGGGATGGGTGTTGATCAGGTGCGGCGACAGTGCGCCGACGACCCGCGGCGGCAGCAGCCTCATGAAGCCGCTGAGCACGGTGAGGTCGGGCTCCCAGTGCTGGATCTGCTCGAGCAGCGCGTCGCCCCACGCGTCACGGTCGGCGTAGGAGGCGAACGGCACCGTGAAGGTCGGGATGCCGAATTCCTCGCCGAGAGCGAGCCCCTCGGCGTCGCGGTCTGCACCGATGGCGATCACCCGGGCGGGGAACTCCGCATCGGCGGACGCCTCGAGAAGCGCGCGCAGGTTCGAGCCTCCGCCGGAGATCAATACGACCAGTGACAGCACCATCCGAGCCTACCGTTTCGTTGAGAGTTCCTCGGCACCGGAGTCCGTGCTCCGGGCCCGTCGGCCACCGACGAGCATACCGAGTGCGGCGGCGATGCCCACCTCCAGGGCGGTCAACGCCCCGACGAGCAGCGGGTTGGGACCGACTTCGGCGAGCCGCCCCGGTGCCATCGCCCCGGCCGACCACCAGGCGAGCAGGCCAAGCAGGATGCCGGCGACAACGCCCATCAGGGCACCGGTGCCGAGCATCCGCGCCGTGCCGTGCAGGGCGTTGGCGCGCTTGTCGACGCTTTGCCGCACGAGCACCGCCACCACGAAGCCGATCAGCACCGGAACGAGCAGGCCCAGGAAACCGAACTCCAGGGTGCCGTTCGGCAGCGCGCCGAACAGCGGCAGGCCGGGCACGGAGCCGAGCGTCGTGCCGAGCGGGGAGACGCTGTTGCCGGTGCCGAGGGCGATCCCGGGGCCGACGAACCAGCTGGCCGCCCAGACGACGACGTTCGGGATGAAAGCGAGCTGCCCGATCGTGAGGGCGATGCCGCCCATCACCCCGGCCTGCAGAGTCTCGTAGAGCCCGATCACGGTGGCGAAATTGGCCAGCACCGACACGCACACGGCCACGGCGGAGACGACCATGATGCCGGCGACGACGGCGGTGCCACCGCGGAGCGCGGTGCCGAGCTGGCTGCGCAGTTCGGCGGGGATCCGGGCCAGCTGGTTGGCGACCGGTCGTCTCACCCGGTCCGGCAGCACCGTCCCGGCCGTGCGGTTCGCGCCGGCCAGGCCGATCAGCACACCGATGGCGAAGACCAGGGTGGGCAGCAGGATGCCCTGCACCGGCGCCGGCGTGACGACGGCGGTTCCGGCGGAGAAGGTGAGCAGCGCGGCGAGCAGCCCATAACTGAGCACGGCCACACCTGCCGCGGTGAGGCTGTACTCGGTGCCGGCGGCGCGGCGGCCGGTGCGCACACCCAACAGCACCGAGAGCAGGGCGAAACCGAGCAGCGCGATGCTCAGGGTGAACGGCAGTTCTGCGCCGGCCAGGCCCAGCGAGGCCGAGACGTCGACGGGCAGCTGCACCGTGAGGTCGACGCCGTTGCCGAGCAGCCAGACGTCCACGGCGGCACGCCAGAAGACGAACCAGTCGATGCCCAGACCGTAGTGGGTGCCCCACAGGATCGTGAGCGGCACCAGGGCGATGCCGACTCCGATGGCGACGACAATGAGCGCCTCGAGCGCGGCGAGCAGGGCAGTCGTTATACGGTTCATATCCGAGAGGGAGCTTATCCTGGCCCGGCTTCGGGTTCGTCGTACCCCGCCGGGCTCGGGCCGAATCCCCGGCGAATCCGCCTTAGATCCCGCCGTCCACCGACCGGATCACCGGCAGATCCTCGTCGGGCACCAGCACCGCGGTATCCCGGTTGAGCGACTCGCCGCGGAAGAACGGCTTGGCGCCGGCGAAGAACGACCAGACGATCATCAGCAGCACCCCGAACAACAGCGACCCGACGCCGACCACGAAGACACCGCCGACGCCGAACAGCACCGTGTAGCCGTAGTCGGGATCGAGCATGTCCCACACCGAGAACCCGAACGCCGCGGTGAGCAGCAGCGACCCGAGCAGCGGGAAGACGAAGCGCATCCAGGCGTTACGCCAGCTGGTGAACAGGTCGTGCCGGAAGTACCAGACGCAGGCGTAGCCGGTGATGGCGTAGTAGAACGCGATCGCCAGGCCCAGGGAGAGGATGGTGTCGTTGAGGATGTTGGAGCTGACCAGGGTCATTCCCACGTAGAAGGCCACCGCGACGATGCCCATGATCAGGGTGGAGAACGACGGGGTGTGGAAGCGCGGGTGCACCTGGGCGAACCGGCTCGGCAGGGCCTTGTAGACGGCCATCGCGAGGGTTCCCCGGGCGGTGGGCAGGATGGTGGTCTGGGTCGACGAGATCGCCGAGATCATCACGGCGGCCACGAGCAGCCAGGCCCACGGCCCGAACACGGCGTCCTTGAGCGCAAAGAAGACGTCATCGGCGTTGCCCTCGTTGCCGAGGCCGAATCCCTCGGTGCCGAGGCCGGCGTAGGCCATTGCCGCGACGGCGACGCCCACGTAGGTGACCAGCAGGATGATCGTGGTCAGCACCGCCGCCTGGCCCGGGATCCGTTTGGGATCCTTGGTCTCCTCGTTCAGCGACAGGCAGGTGTCCCAGCCCCAGTAGATGAACAGAGCCAGCAGCACGCCCTCGACAAGGCCGGAGAACGAGGTGAGGGCGAACGGGTTGAACCACTCCGCCTGCGGGGTGGTCGAGCCGGCCGGGGCGGAGCCGTCGAACACCGCCCACAGGGTGAACACCGTGAAGAGGATCAGCGCCAGGTACTGGAAGCCCAGCAGCACGTTCTGCAGCTTTTCGCCGATCTCGATGCCCCGGTAGCTCACCCACACCATCAGAGCGATGAATACCACCCCGGTGAGGGTCACGAGAAGCGCGTTCTCGGCCAGGTCCGGCGCCACCAGCAGCCAGAAGTAGATTCCGCCGATCTGGGCGAGGTTGCCGAGCACCACGATGCCGGCCACCGCCACACCCCAGCCGCCCATCCAGCCCACCCACGGGCCGAACGCCTTGGTCGCCCAGGTGAACGTCGTGCCGCAGTCGGGGATGTCCCGGTTCAGCTCCCGGTAGGCGAACGCCACCAGCAGCATCGGGATGAACGCGATGACGAACACCACGGGGGCCTGCGCACCCACGGCGAGCACCACAAAACCCAGCGTGGCGGCCAGGGAGTACACCGGGGCCGTGGAAGCGAGCCCGATGACCGTGGAGCCGAATAGGCCCAGCGTTCCGGCGGCCAGGCCCTTGCCCGAGGCGGGGGCGGGCTCGGGCCGGACCGGGGCCGTAGCGTCGTTGCGGGACATGGTCCTCCGATCGAAGGCCGCGGCATCCGCTTGTGCGGGTACACGCGTGCGTGCATAGTACTCGCCGCCCCGCGCGCGACAAAGGGCCCGCCGGATCGGCGGGCCCTTCGTCGTTCGGTGCGGTCTACAGCGCGGCGAGGACCTCGCGCAGCAGGGTCGCGGTCTCGCTCGGCGTCTTGCCGACCTTGACCCCGGCGGCCTCGAGGGCCTCCTTCTTTCCCTGCGCGGTTCCTGCCCCGTCGGAGACGATGGCGCCGGCGTGGCCCATGGTCTTGCCCTCCGGTGCGGTGAAGCCGGCCACATAGCCCACGACAGGCTTGGTGACGTGTGCCTTGATGTACTCGGCGGCCTTCTCCTCGGCGTCGCCGCCGATCTCGCCGATCATGACGATCGCGAGGGTCTCCGGGTCGGCCTCGAACGCGGCGAGCGCGTCGATGTGGGTGGTGCCGATGATCGGGTCGCCGCCGATGCCGATGGCGGTGGAGAAGCCCAGGTCGCGCAGCTCGTACATCATCTGGTAGGTCAGGGTGCCCGACTTGGAGACCAGGCCGACCGGTCCCTTGCCGGTGATGTTCGCCGGCGTGATGCCCACGAGCGCCTCACCGGGCGTGATGATGCCGGGGCAGTTCGGCCCGATGATGCGGGTCTTGTTGCCCTTCTCCTGGGCGTAGGCCCAGAACTCGGCGGAGTCCTGCACGGGCACGCCCTCGGTGATGATCACGAGCAGGCCGATTTCGGCGTCGATCGCTTCGAGAACAGCGTCCTTGGTGAAGGCCGGCGGCACGAACGCGATGGAGACATCCGCGCCGGTCTTCTCCATGGCTTCGGCAACCGTGCCGAAGACGGGCAGTTCGACGTCGCCGTGGGTGACGGTGGTGCCGGCCTTGCGGGCGTTGACGCCGCCGACGATCTGGGTACCGGCCTTGAGCATCAGGGCGGTGTGCTTGGTACCCTCGCCGCCGGTGATGCCCTGAACGATGACCTTGGAGTCCTTGTTGAGGAAGATTGACATTCTGTTCCCTTACTTCGCGGCGTTGGCGAGTTCGGCGGCCTTGGCGGCGCCCTCGTCCATGGTGGCGGCCAGGGTGACCAGCGGGTGGTTGGCCTCGTTGAGGATGCGGCGGCCTTCTTCGACGTTGTTGCCGTCGAGGCGCACCACGAGGGGCTTGTTCGCGGCGTCGCCGAGGGTGGCGAGCGCGCCGACGATGCCGTGGGCCACGGCGTCGCAGGCGGTGATGCCGCCGAAGACGTTGACGAAGACGCTCTTGACCTGCGGGTCACCGAGAATCACGTCGAGGCCCGCGGCCATGACGGCAGCGGATGCTCCGCCGCCGATGTCGAGGAAGTTGGCCGGCTTGACGCCGCCGTGCTCCTCGCCGGCGTAGGCGACCACGTCGAGGGTGGACATGACCAGCCCGGCGCCGTTGCCGATGATGCCGACCTCGCCGTCGAGCTTCACGTAGTTGAGGTCGTTCTGCTTGGCCTTGGCCTCGAGCGGGTCGGCGGCGGCCTTGTCCTCGAGCGCGGCGTGGCCCGGGTGGCGGAAGCCGGCGTTCTCGTCGATGGTGACCTTGCCGTCCAGGGCGATGATGTCGCCCTCTTCGGTGAGCACCAGCGGGTTGACCTCGACGAGGGTGGCGTCTTCGCCGGCGAACACGCTGTACAGCTGCACGAAGACCGGGGCGACCTTGTCAACCAGCTCGGCCGGGAACTTCGCCTGGACGGCGATCTCCTTGGCCTTGGCCAGGTCGATGCCGGCGGTGGGGTCGATGGCCACGTAGGCGAGAGCCTCGGGCTTCTCCACCGCGAGGACCTCGATCTCCACGCCGCCCTCGTAGCTGGCGAGCGAGAGGTAGGAGCGGTTGGAACGGTCCAGCAGCACGGAGAAGTAGAACTCCTGATTGATGCGGGCTCCCCCGGCGACCATCACCCGGTGCACGGTGTGCCCCTTGATGTCCAGGCCCAGAATGGCGCGCCCGGCGGCTTCGGCTTCATCCGGGGTCTTGGCGACCTTCACGCCGCCGGCCTTGCCGCGGCCGCCGACCTTGACCTGCGCCTTGACGACGACGACACCGCCGAGCTTCTCGGCTGCGGCGCGCACCTCCTCGGGCGTGTCTGCGATGATGCCCGGCAGAACCGGGACTCCATACTGCTCAAACAGGTCTCTGGCCTGGTATTCGTAAAGATCCACGCTGCTCTTCCAATCCGCGTCATAGCGTTCCGTGCATGGGGTAGGTGTGGTCTGGCTCCCGGCGCGAAACTAGCTCGACGTCGAGAGATACTGACCATCTCAAACTCTACCTTCTCAGATGAGCGGCCGTGCCCGCTGGTCGAGCGCCGGTATTCTGGGCCCATGCCGAATCGCAATGCCAGCCTCGCCATCGTTTCGCTTGCGGCAGGTCTGGATGCGGCCATGCTGCTGCTCTTCGTGGTGATCGGTCGGGCCAGCCACGGCGAGGGCCTCTGGGGCGTGCTGGTCACCTGGTGGCCGTTCCTGGCCGGTCTGGTCGTTGCCTGGCTGGTTCTTACGGCCCGGCGCACACCGCTGCGGATCGTCTGGACCGGGGTGGGCGTGTGGCTGATCACCGTAGTCGTGGCGATGCTGCTACGAGTCGTCAGCGGCCAGGGCGTGCAGCTCAGCTTTGTGATTGTGACCTTCCTCGTCCTCGGGGTGTTCCTGCTCGGTTGGCGCGCCATCGCGCTGTTAGTGCAACGCCAGCGCCGCCGCGGCGCATCCGTAGAGGGCTCCCGCCTCGCTGGTTGAGCCTGCCCTCGCGGGTTGAGCTTGTCGAAACCCGGTGACGTGCCGGCGATACCCGGCCCGCTCGCGCGCCCCGACCCCGCCGATGCCCTGTGCCCGGCCGCCGGGCTGGGCCACAATATCTGCGAACGGTTCGCTCGCCCTGGCATCCCCGGGTGGCCCGACCCCGCAGGAGGATCACTCATGAGCACCCTGTCGATCGACCCGAAGACCCTGGCCGAGGAGGCCTACCTCTACCTGTACCCGCTGGTGCTGATGGAGGTCACCCGGCAGCAGAGCATCAACACGGCGCCGGGACGCATCTTCGGCCGGGGTCCCGAGAACACCTTCGTGCATACCCGCAGCTTCCCGGCGGCCGAGTTCCGCGACGTCGTGCGGCCCAACTTCGACACCCTCTATTCGATCGCCTGGCTCGAGCTCGGCGCGGGCCCTGTCGTGATCCACCTGCCCGACACAGCCGACCGCTACTACCTGTTGCCCCTGATCGACATGTGGACCGAGGTCTTCGCCAACCCGGGCAAGCGCACCACGGGGACCGCGGCGCTGGACATCCTCGTGGTGCCGCCCGGCTGGTCGGGCGAGCCGCCGGACGGCCACGCGCTCATCCAGGCGCCCACCCCGCACGTCTGGGTCGTGGGCCGGTTCCAGACCAACGGTGTCGACGACTACCCGGTGGTGCGGGCGCTGCAAGACCAGCTGTCGCTCACTCTGCCGCCGGAATACGTGGAGTTTCCGCTCGACCCGACGGTGGACTCAACCACTCCGCCGGTGCGCACGGTGGCCCAGCTGAGCGGTGTGGAGTTCTTCCGCCGCGCCGCCTCGGCGTTGCGGACCGTGCCGGTGCACGGGACCGACTTCTCGGTCCTTGCCCGGATCCGGCACCTCGGCATCGTGCCGGGCCTGTCCTTCGACAGCACGCGGCTGGATGCGGCGGACACCGCTCTGTTGGAGGACGGGGTGGCCGAGGCCAGGGCGACCATGCTGGCCACCCTGCCGCTGATGGGCCGGCGTGTGAACGGCTGGTTGCTCAACGTGGAGACCATGGGCAACTACGGCAACGACTACCTCAAGCGCGCCGTGGTCGCGCTGGTGGGCCTCGGCGCGAACCCGCCGGAGGACGCGGTCTACCCGATCCTCATGACGGATGCCGACGGCCGGCCCCTCGACGGAGGGAACCGCTATCGGCTGCATTTCGAGAGGCACGAGCTGCCGCCCGTCGACGCGTTCTGGTCCCTGACCATGTACGACGCGGACGGTTTCCCGGCCGCCAACCCGATCGACAGGTACGCGATCGGCGACAGGGATGCGCTGCACTACAACGCCGACGGGTCCCTCGACCTGGTCCTGCAGCACGAGCGGCCGGCGGATGGCTTGATCGCCAACTGGCTGCCGGCGCCGCTGGGGCCGCTCGGGGTGACGATGCGCCTGTACGGCCCTCGCCGCGAGGTGCTCGACGGCGCCTGGGTGCCCCCGGCGGTCACCCGGCTGGAGGTAAGGAAAAAGTGACTTTACCAGGACGGGATCGGACGCGGGCTCAAGGGGTCAGCGCAACACTCTGACTTCTTGGAGTGATGATGCGTATTCCTGTTTCCCGTGCTGTGCGTCGGGTGTTCTGGACAGCGATTCGGGACGGAGCTACGACGCAGGACGCTGCCGCGGTTGCGGGCATGTCATCGCAGGAGGGTGACGTGTGGTTCCGCAATGCTGGTGGCATGACACCGTTGTCGTTGAATCCGCCATCCGAACGGTTTTTGTCGATTCGTGAACGCGAGCTGATTCTGGCCGGGATCAGCGCCGGCCTGTCGATCAGAGCGATCAGCCGGTCGATCGGACGCAATCCGTCGACGGTGCTGCGGGAGTTGGAGCGAAATCTGCCTCATCAATACCGACCGCGGTCGAGGATGGGGCGGCCCCGTTCGACGCCGGTCAAGTACTCGCCGTCGTTAGCGCAGCGTCGCGCAGATCTGAGGATGTCCCGCCCGAAACCAGCGAAACTGGCCCTGAATGACAGGCTCCGGGACGAGGTTCAGAATCGGCTATCGGAGAAGGCCAGCCCGGAGCAGATCATGCGACGATTGCGGTTGGACTTCCCCGACGATCCGGAGATGCGGGTGTCACACGAAACGATCTACCAATCCCTGTATGTTCAGGGCCGCGGGGCGTTGCGCCGCGACCTGACAGTGGCGTTGCGCACTGGGAGAGCGCTCCGTAAACCGCAACGCCGGGCCACCCAACGCCAGGGCCGGATCCGCGACATGGTGCTGATCAGCGACCGGCCCGCCGAGGTCGAAGACCGGGCAGTTCCCGGACACTGGGAGGGTGACCTGATCGTCGGCAAAGACAGCGGCTCCGCGATCGGCACCCTGGTCGAACGCACAACCCGGTTCGTGATGCTGCTGCACCTGCCCGACAAACACGGCGCCGACGAGGTCCAGCAGGCGATGATCGAGACCATGGGCAGGTTGCCGGAATTCCTCCGCAAATCCGTCACGTGGGACCAGGGCAAAGAAATGGCCAATCACGCGCAGATCCGAATCGCCCTCGACATGGACATCTACTTCTGCAACCCGCACTCACCCTGGCAGCGCGGCAGCAACGAGAACACCAACGGTCTGCTGCGCCAGTACTTCCCGAAAGGCACAGACCTCTCCGGCTACCACCACGACTACCTCGACTACGTCGCCAACCAGCTCAACGACCGCCCCCGCAAAACCCTCGACTGGAAAACCCCGAAAGAAGCCCTCAACGAGCTACTCTCGAAGCCACAACCGACCGGTGTTGCGCTGACCGGTTGAATCCGCCGGACGCAGCATCCCTTTTTTCGACCGATGTCCTGATAAACGGCCGTCAGCCGCACGAGGCCCCGCACGAGCAGTCGCCCAGGCGCGACGCTGCCGAACCGTCCCACCAGGGTCAGCGGTCGACGGACTCGTCATCGTCAATGTCGTCGCCGAGGTCGACGAGCCGGTTGTCGGCGTCGTCGCCCCACTCGTCGGTGGTCTCCACGTCGGTCGGCGCGATGTCCTCGGCGTTGGGAAGCAGCTCTTCGTCCGCGGGGATCTCAAGGTCGTCGACGACGCGGTTATCGTCGAGCGCCTCGGGGTCGTGCGGCCACAGGCCGTCGGATTCCTGGGTCATGATCGAACCTCCTTCGGACGCGAGCCGACGCTGAACGGTGCGGGTATCGGGTGACCGGGACGGCTGCAGTGCGCGGGTCCCGGTGCAGGACACCGTACCGTCGTCGGTGGTCGGCGACAAGGCGTCGGTGGCCCACACGGCACGGGTCAGAGTGGGGTGCCGGCGCGCCGGGCCAGGCCCGCGCGGGTGGCGACCACGATCACCAGGGCGACGGCGCCGCCCAGAACCGTTTCCACGACCCTGTCGACCAGAAGTTCCGACACCGGCACCGGGCTGCCCAGGTGCGACACCGTCAGCGCCAGCGGTGTGATGAACAGCAGCGCGGCACCGTAGTGTTTGCCCACCAGGATCTCGGCGCCGAACTGGCCGATCGCGATCACCAGGATCAACACCCAGACGGGCGGGCCCGGCAACAGCACCAACCCCGTCACCAGGACCCCGAGCGCGGTGCCGAAAATACGGTGGAACGCGCGGGAGGTGGAGTGCCTGGCGCCGGGCGGCGGCAAGACTGCCACCACGCTCACCACCGCCCAGTACGGATGACCGATGCCCACGAGAATGGCCAGGCCGCCGGCGACCAGGCTGCCCACCACCATCTGCCCGATCGACAGCCAGACCCGGCCGTCACGGTACGCGGTCGGGTTGAGGCGGGGCTGCCTCGGCAGCTGCTTGAACAGCGGGGCCGACCGCTCCGGCGCGGCCCTGCGCAGCAGAGTACCCGACATCGTCACCAGCCAAGCGAAGGCGGCACCGGCCACGCCCACGAGCAGCCGGGTCAGCACCTGGTCGGGCTCGGTGGGCACCTGGGCGCACACCGTGTAGGCGAACACGAAGAACAGCGGCGTGCCGGGGAACAGTCCCATCGTGTTGACCAGCAGCACTCCGAGAACCAACACCACGATCAGGCCCAGCGTCAGCAGGCCGAGCGGCGCCCCGAGCGCCGCCAACAGCAACCCGAAACCGATGCTGCAGACCATCCCCACGGCCGCCACGCTCACCGACCTGGCCCGCAGCCGGTACGGTTCGCTGCGTCCGAACAGGGCCGTCATGCCGCCGAACGAGGCGTACACGGCCCAGTCGATGCGCCCGGCAAGCACCAGCACGATGAGCGGAATCACCATAGCCAGCGTCGCCCGGGTGGCGACCTCCAGGTCGAGGGCGCGCAGGGACCGCGCCCACTGCCTCAGTGTCTCGGGCCGGGAGCGGGCATCCGCTGAATCGTCGTGGTGTGGCGCCGTCACTCGATCTTCTCGATCGGGGCGATCTTGATCAAGAGCTTCTTCGCCCCGCTGGTGTCGAACTGCACGTGCGCGATGCGTTTGGTGCCTTCGCCGGTGACCTGGTTGACCTTGCCGTCACCGAAGTCGACGTGACGGATGCGGTCTCCCGCGTTCAGGCTGAGGTCACCGTTGTCGCGCACCTGCGCGGTGACCCGGTTGGCCCACTCGGTCTTCGGCTTGGGTGCCGGCGGCAGCTGGCCCGGGGTGCCGCTGCGGCTGCCGAAGCCGCCGCCGTCGCGGCGCGCGTTGAGCGCCCGGGGCTGGGTGCCGCCGCGGGAATTGGCCATGCCGGGCGACTGTTTCCAGTCGATCAGCGTGGCCGGGATCTCCTGCAGGTAGCGGCTGGGCATGGCCACGTTGACCTCGCCGAACTGGGCGCGGGTCATCGCCAGCGACAGGTAGAGCCGCTGCCGGGCCCGGGTGATGCCCACGTAGAAGAGACGCCGTTCCTCGGCGGGCCCGCCGGGTTCACCGGCCGACATCTGGTGCGGCAGCAGCCCCTCCTCGACGCCGGTGAGGAACACGGCCTCGTATTCGAGGCCCTTGGCGGTGTGCAGCGTCATCAGCGACACGGTGCCGGAGGCGTCGTCGAGGTCGTCGGCGGCCGCGACGAGGGACACCTGGGTGAGGAAGTCGACCAGGCCGGCGTCGGGGTTCTCCCGGTTGAAGTCCTTGGTCTGGGCGACGAGCTCCTCGATGTTCTCCGCCCGCACCTCGTCCTGCGCGTCGCGGCTGGCGCGCAGCACCGCGAGCAGACCGCTGCCGTCGAGCAGGAAGGTGAGCAGGTCGCTGACGTTGGCGGCTCCGGCCGGGTTCTCCGGGTCCATCATGAGGGCGGCCGAATCGAGCAGGGTTGCCAGCTGCAGAATCGCGCCGGTCACCTTGGGCCCCAGGCCCAGCCCGCCGGAGTCGCGCATGGCCTGGCGGAAGGAGATGCCGTTGGTCTCGGCGAAGCTGGCCAGCTGGGTTTCGGTGGCCGGGCCGATGCCGCGCTTGGGGGTGTTCAGGATGCGGCGGAGCGCCAGTTCGTCCAGCGGGTTGGCGACGGCGACGAGGTAGGCCAGCGCATCCTTTATCTCGGCGCGTTCGTAGAACTTGGTGCCGCCGACGACGCGGTACGGCACCGCGGCGCGTACCAGGATTTCTTCCAGCGCACGGGTCTGCGCGTTGGTGCGGTAGAACACCGCCATGTCGCGGTAGGCCATACCAGCGCGGTGCAGCACCTCGATCTCGTCGGCCACGAATTGGGCCTCGTCGTGCCCGTTGTACGCGGTGTAGCCCACGATCTTCTCGCCGTCGCCGCCGGCGCTCCAGAGCCGCTTCTCGCGGCGGTCGAAGTTGTTGCCGATCACGGCGTTCGCGGCCGAGAGGATGTTCTGGGTGGAGCGGTAGTTCTGCTCGAGCAGGATCACCTTGGTGCCGGGGAAGTCCCGTTCGAACTCGGTGATGTTGCGGCTGGAGGCGCCGCGGAACGCGTAGATGGACTGGTCGGAGTCGCCGACGACGGTCAGCGACGCACCGGGGATCTGGCCGGAGGCATCCTGCAGGTTCTTGACGTGCAGGCCCGCATCCTCCATGTCGTCGGCCAGTTCGGCGTCGACAGGGCGGGTGAGCTCACGCACCAGCGCGTACTGGGCGTGGTTGGTGTCCTGGTATTCGTCGACCAGGATGTGCCGGAACCGGCGCCGGTACAGTGCCGCGACCTTGGGGAAGGCCCGGAACAGGAACACGGTCTCGCCGATCAGGTCGTCGAAGTCGAGGGCGCTGGCCGCGCGCAGCCGCCGCGTGTACTGGCGGAAGATCTCGACGAACATGACCTCCTGCGGGTCGCTCATGTTCGCGTTGCGGGCGTAGGAATCGACATCCGCCAGCTCGTTCTTGAGCTTGGAGATCTTGGACGCCACGTTGCCGGGTGTGAAGCCGAGGGTGTCGGCGTCGAGCTGTTTGATGATGCGTTTGATGGTGACCTTGGAGTCGGCCGAGTCGTAGATGCTGAAGTTCGCCGACAGTCCCGCGCTCTCGGCCTCGCGGCGCAGGATGCGCACGCACGAGGAGTGGAAGGTGCTGATCCACATGCCGTCGGATGCCTGACCGAGCAGGGCCTTCACTCGTTCGCGCATCTCGGCGGCGGCCTTGTTGGTGAACGTGATCGCCAGGATCTGGCTGGGCCACGCCTCGCGGGTCTCGATCAGGCCGGCGACCCGGCGGGTGAGCACGCTGGTCTTGCCCGAGCCGGCGCCGGCGACGATCAGCAGGGCCGGGCCGCGGTACTTGACGGCCTCGAGCTGCTGCGGGTTGAGGCCGTCGAAGAGCGGGCTCTGCTGCTCGGAACCGGCGTCGGGGCCCGCTCGTCCGTCGAGGATGATCGGGGTCGCGGACGCCCTGGTCGCGGGGGCGTTGGGCAGGTCTGGAGACAAAGTCATGGCCAGCCAATTCTAGGCGCAGCCGCCGACATCCGCCCCGCGGCGGGTAGGGGTCAGGCGGGTGAGAGCGGATGCGGCAGCCCGGCGGACAGCCCGTCGCGCACGTGTACCGCCAGGTCGGGCTGGTCGGCGAAGACCCCGTCGATGCCGGTGTCCATGATGGTGCGGAACTCGGCCTGCCAGTTGCCGAAGTCGGCCTTGCGGGTGCCGACCCTGAAGCTGGGGGCCAGGAACCGGTTCTCCGGTCGCAGCGTCCAGGTGTAGATCGCCAGGCCGGCGGCGTGGGCGGCGTCCACCAGGTCTGAGGCGCCGTCGATGTTGCCGTCGGGGCCGGTGTGCAGGATGAGGGATTTGGGCACGCTGATGCCGTCGAGCTGGTGGCCGAGCTGGTACAGCGCCAGGTCGGTGAGGTAATCCGCGTAGGTGGTGGCCCGGTCGCCGAACCTGGCAACGAGATCGGCGGGTGCTCCGCTGGCCTCGAGCAGGAACACCCGACGGCCGAAGACGCCGCGCGCCTGCACCTGGGCCAGCACCGTGCGTTCGAAGCTCTCGATGGTGAGCCGGCCCTCCCCGGTGTTCCAGCCGGCTTCGTTGACCTCGGCGGCGAACAGTTCGTCCAGCGGCAGCCCGATGGACTCGAAGTAGCTGGCGTGCTTGATCTCGGCGACAACGCCGAGCTCCCGATCCAACGGCGCCTCCACCCGATCGACCAGACGGAACACGTCGCGCAGCCGCAGGAGCGGGAAGAGTCCGTCGAAGCTGGCGCTCAGGCCGCGCAGGGCGGGCAGCCGCTCGCGGGCGCGCAGGGTGCGCAGCTCCGCCCAGGTGAAGTCCTCGGTGAACCAGCCGGTCATGGCGACACCGTCGATCACCTTCTCCGTGCGGCGGCCGGCGAATTCGGGGTGGGAGGCCACATCCGTCGTGCCGGAGATCTCGTTCTCGTGCCGCACCACCAGCACGCCGTCCTTGGTGGCGACGATGTCGGGCTCGACGGCGTCGGCGCCCAGGGCGAACGCGAGCCTGTAGGCGGCTTCGGTGTGCTCCGGGCGGTAGCCGCTGGCACCGCGGTGAGCGATCACGAGGGGTGGCATGTCCCAAGGTTAGCCGCGGCCTGCCAGAATCTTGTGTTGTGACCACCTGGATCGACCCGACACCCCGCGTGCGCTGGGGCGACCCCCGATGGCGGTATGCGGTGGGCCTCCTGATGATCCTGCTCGGCGCGGCCCTGACCAACATGGTCAGCACCTACAGCCTGTGGTTCGTCCTGGTCGGGCCCTGCGCGCAGCTGCTCGGCTGGCTGATCCTGCCCGGTGCCCTTTGGCGCCGGCTGGTCGTGATCCTGCCGTGCCTGCTGGCCGCGCTCGTGCTCATCGCCGGCCCGGATTTCGCGGGAGCATTCGCGGTGTTGCTGGCCGGATGGCTGTTCACCCGGCACCGGCCGGGGCGCAGCTATCTGGCCCTGATCCCGGTGATCGTCCTGAGCTTCGTGCTCAAGGGCGCCCTGAACGAGTACAGCCAGCACTGGATTGGGCTGCTGAGCGGTTCTCTGGCCAGTGTGGCCTGCGCCTGGTTGGGCTGGGCGCTGGCGCTCTGGCGTCAACGCGAGATGGCCGCCGGGCCCGCCGCAGCCACCGTTCCCGACCCGGTCAAGGCTGAGTAGACTCTCAGCAAACTACGGGTTGATCCGGTAGATTTGTGGCACAGACTCGCGCGTCGGACACCGGCGCGCACCCCTCACCAGCTGATTGTTAGGCAGGAAACCATGGCTACCTCCAACCCCGCATTTAGAAACGCCGCGTTCGGCGCTCCCGGCGCCGTTGCCACGTCCAAGGTGCTCTCCGACAACGACCTGCAGGCGCTCTACAACTCGCCCTCCGCCGGTTCGCAGGACACCGACCGGATGACCTACGAGGACACCATCGGGAAGACCGTCCTGGCCTTCGCGATCCTGCTGGCCGCCGCGGCGACAGCGTGGGTGCTCACCCCGGTGATGCCGTTCCTGGTCATCCTCGGTGGGATCGGCGGGCTCGTGCTCGGCCTGGTCAACGCCTTCAAGAAAGAGCCGTCGCCGCCCCTGATCCTCGCCTACGCAGCGCTTGAGGGACTGTTCGTCGGTGGCATCTCCCGCATCTTCGAGCAGATCGCCCCCGGGGTCGTCGTGCAGGCCGTCATCGCCACCCTCGTGGTCGTCGGTGTCACCCTGGCGCTGTTCTCCAGCGGCAAGATCCGCGCCTCGAAGCGGGCCACCAAGGTGTTCCTCATCGCGATGGTCGGCTACGCGGTCTTCTCCCTGGTCAACTTCGGCATGATGATGTTCGGCGCCGTCGACGGTGCGTTCGGCATGCGCAGCGGCACCATCGCGATCGCCGGTTTCGAGATCAAGCTGGGACTGCTCATCGGGGTGCTGGCCGTGCTGATGGCGGCGTACTCCCTCGTGCTCGACTTCGACTTCATCCAGAAGGGCGTCAATAACCGCGCTCCCCGCAAGTACGGCTGGAGTGGCGCGTTCGGCATCATGGTCACGGTCGTCTGGCTCTACATCGAGCTGCTGCGCATCTTCATGATCGCCCGCGAGTAGCGCTCCCCCGCACACCCCGAAAGGGCCGGCCCACCTCGGGCCGGCCCTTTCGTCGTCTCGCAGGCGCCAGCGCTCAGTTTGGGCTAAGCGGGCAAGGCGCCGTTATGCGGGTGGCGCGCCACCCGCAGAGCGGCGCCTGACCCGCATACCGCGCCCGTGGCCCCCTAACGACGGAAGCACCCTCGCGCAAGGCGACGGTGCTTCCGGCACAACTACGGGCGCGGCGGAACGCCTACTCCCATTCGATGGTCCCCGGCGGCTTCGACGTGACGTCGAGAACCACGCGGTTGACCCCGTCGACCTCGTTGGTGATGCGGTTGGAGATCTTCGCGAGCAGGTCGTACGGCAGGCGGGTCCAGTCGGCCGTCATGGCGTCCTCGGAGGACACCGGGCGCAGCACGATCGGGTGACCGTAGGTGCGGCCGTCGCCCTGCACGCCCACCGAGCGCACGTCGGCCAGCAGCACCACGGGGCACTGCCAGATCTCCCGGTCAAGGCCCGCGGCGGTCAGTTCGGCGCGCACGATCGCATCCGCCTGGCGCAGCAGGTCCAGACGCTCCTGGGTCACCTCGCCGACGATGCGGATGCCCAGGCCGGGTCCGGGGAACGGCTGGCGTTGCACGATCTCGGCGGGGAGGCCCAGCTCGGCGCCAATGGCCCGCACCTCGTCCTTGAACAGGGCGCGCAGCGGCTCGACCAGCTCGAACTGCAGGTCCTCGGGCAGGCCGCCCACGTTGTGGTGACTCTTGATGTTGGCGGTGCCGCTGCCGCCGCCGGACTCGACGACGTCGGGGTACAGGGTGCCCTGCACGAGGAAGCGGATCGGGTCGCCGTCGATCTCCGCGGCCTCCTTGATGAGCTCGGCCTGAGCCTGCTCGAAGGTGCGGATGAACTCGCGGCCGATGATCTTGCGCTTGGTCTCCGGGTCGCTGACGCCGGCCAGCGCGTTGATGAACTGCTCGCGCACATCCACCGTGACCAGGCGGATGCCGGTGGCCTTGACGTAGTCTTCTTCGACCTGGCGGCGCTCATCCTCGCGCAGCAGGCCGTGGTCCACGAACACACAAACCAGCTGGTCGCCGATGGCCTTGTGCACCAGGGCGGCGGCGACGGCGGAGTCGACCCCGCCGGAGAGACCGCAGATGACCTTGCCCGTGCCCACCTGGGCCTGAATCAGCGCGACCTGCTCCGCGATGACGTTGCCGCTGTTCCAGTCGGCGGGGATGCCGGCGGCGCGGTGCAGGAAGTTCTCCAGCACGTGCTGGCCGTGCGCGGAGTGCTTGACCTCGGGGTGCCACTGCACGCCGTAGAGTTGGCGTTCGTCATTGGCGAACGCGGCCACAGGGGTCGACACCGTGGAGGCGAGCACCGTGAAGCCGTCGGGGGCCTTGGACACCGAGTCGCCGTGGCTCATCCACACGGTCTGCTCGGCGGGCTGGTCGGCGAGCAGCGCGTTGGTGCTGTCGGAGACGACCACCGGGGTGGAACCGTATTCGCGCTGGCCGGTGTGCGAGACCTCGCCGCCGAGGGCGGTGGCCATCACCTGGAAGCCGTAGCAGATGCCCAGCACCGGGATGCCGAGGTCGAAGATCGCCGGGTCGAAGGTGGGGGCACCCTCGGCGTAGACGCTGGACGGTCCGCCGGAGAGCACGATGCCGATGGGGTTCTTCTCGGCGACCTCCGCGGCGGTGATCGAGTGCGCCACGATCTCCGAGTACACGGATGCCTCGCGCACGCGCCGGGCGATCAACTGCGCGTACTGCGCGCCGAAGTCCACCACGAGCACCGGGCGGCTGATGCCGGAGGTGGCAACGGAAGCGGCGCCTTCCTCGGTTCCGATCAGGTTCTCCAGGCCCTCAGCGCCCTCGGCGCCGTCGGCGCCCACGACGTCCATCGGGTTCACGGCGCTCATGCGCGGACCCCGCTTTCGACGACGGCGACGGGGTGCGCGGCGAGATATGCCTTGACCCGCTGGCCGACCTTAGCCTCGAGGAAGAAGGACAGGAATGGGATGATGCCTCCGAGTGCGATGAGTAGGAAGGTGGGGAAAGGCCAGCGCATGATGCTCCAGATGCGGAAATCGGCGAACAGATACAGAACGTAGAACCAGCCGTGCACCATCAGCAGTCCGGTGCTCAGATTGACGGCCGTCACGGTGCCATCCGGCACCAGGGCCAGGAAACCGTTCGGGCCGCCGGCTTCAAGCTCGGTGCCGAAGAGGTACTTGGCGATCACCTCGGCGCAGAGCAGTAGCAGCAGAACACCGGTGATGATCGACGAGACCTGGTACAGCCGAAGCGCACCGGGGATTCTGGGCAGGTCGGCGGGCTTGGGTTCAAGTGGCATGGGCTAATTCTACGGGGCGTTGGCGTGCGACCGGTCGGTGCCAGCGGCCGGGCCGGCTGCCTCGTCCGGCGTACCGGCGGCGTCCTCGGCCGCAGCGGCAGCGGCGACCTCGGCCTCCTCGGTTTCGCGCTCCCAGGCATCCCGCACCAGGCGGTACCAGAGGAACACGGCGAAGCCGGCGAAGACGACCCACTCGAGGGCGTAGAAGATGTTCAGCCAGTTCAACGGAACCTCGACTTCGGGCTCCGGGGAGTCGATGACCGTCAGACCGTCGGGGGCGACGGTGCCGACGATGTAGCCCTGGTAGACGGACTGGTCGGACCAGTTGGCCCAGAGGTTGATCAGCGCCGCGGTGGACACCGTGGTCATCGTGTGCGGGTCGGCGTCTTCGTCGGGCAGCGCGGGCGCCTCGGACGAGAGGAACCGGCCGGTGAGCGGCTGGAGGGACAGGATCGACATCTGTGTGGCGAGCCGTTCGCGGACCGCGGCCGCCTGGTCGGCGTCTGCGGTCCAGCCGCGGGCCACCGCGATGCTGGCACCCTCATCGGTGACGAAGTGGCTGACTACCCAGAAACCGGATTCGCCGCCGTTGTGTCGGCCGCTGATGATCTGCTCGTCACCGGCCACGAACGAGCCGATCGTCTCGATCATCTGGCCCTCCGCGACCTTCGCGGGCGGCCCATCCGGTGACACCGTGTCTTTGAGTGGTTGCACGGTCTCGGTGGTGCGCTCGATGACCTCGCCGGACGAGATGGCGCGGGCCAGCTGCCACTGGCCGAGGGCAGCGAAGGCGCCGGCGATGGCCAACGCCAGCAGCAGCGCGGCGATCCACCGGGGACGCACCATCATGCGCATCATGAGTAATCACCCGTCTGGTCGTCCTGGCCGGCCTGGTCGGTTTTTTTCTTCGGGGTCGGGTACGTGTCGGAGATGAAGTCCACCATCGGGTCGCCGGATTTCTGGTCATGGGTGACCGCCTCAACCAGAGCGATCTCTTCGGCGCGCATGGCGTCTCGCTCCGGGGTGCGGGTGGGCGGATGCGCCGCTCGGGAGCGCCGGCTGAGGGCAGCGCCGATCTTCTCCGAGTTGGCGGTGAACAGGGGGCCGAGGATGGCCATGGTCAGCACGTAAAGGCCCGCGAAGGGCTGCAGCCGCGGGTCAAGGCCGGCGCTGACCGACAGGGTTGCCAGGATCAGGGTGAACTCGCCGCGGTTGACGAAGATCGCGGCGGTGTTCAGTCCTTCGCGCAGCCCCATCTGGTGCATCCGGGCCAACAGCGCGCCCGAGGCCAGGCTGAGCGCGAAGGTCATCACGATAGCGATTCCCACCAGGACGATGACCGAGCCGAATTCGGCCACGTTCAGCGCCAGGCCGAAGTTGAGGAAGAAGAACGCCCCGAAGACGTCGCGCAGCGGCACCGCCACCCGTTCGATGCGGCCCCGGTAGGTGCTCGCGCCCAGGACCACGCCAATAAGGAATGCGCCGATGGCGTCGGTGACGCCGATGATCTCGCCGATGCCGGCGAAGAGCACGGCCAGGCCGAAGAACAGGATGGTGAAGAGTTCGTCGTCCTTGGTGCGCATCAGTCTGGACACGACCCGGCCGCCCCACCGGGCGACGGAGAACATCACCACGAGGAACAGGAACGCGATGCCCAGTTGCAGCACGATCGGCCAGATCTCGGTCTTGCCGCTGAGCACCACGGACACGATGGCCAGGTACACGGCGATGAAGATGTCACCGACGACGGTCACCCCGAGGATCATCGGGGTTTCCTTGTTGGCCAGCCGGCGCAGTTCGATGAGCAGTTTGGTGATGATCGCACTGGACGAGGTGCCGGTCATGCCCGCGATGACCAGGGCTTCCCTGGCGCCCCAGCCTGTCATCAGGCCGAACGCGAACCCGGCGCCCATGTTGATCAGGATCCAGGAGCCGCCGGAGATCAGCAGTTTTCCGGCGTCGCCGAAGAAGGCCTCCTGGTCGAACTCGAGCCCCAGGCTGAACAGGAGCAGGATGAGCCCGAAGACCGCGATCAGTTCGATGTCGGCCGAATTGAAGTCCAGCGGGAACCATCCGGTGTACGGGCTGGCCAGCAGGCCCACGATCATGTAGATCGGGATCGACGGCAGGCCGATCAGTTTGCCCAACCGGCCGAGCACGTAGGCCACCACGAGCAGGATGCCCAGGGTGAGGAGATCTTCACCGAGGTGCATCGGCTACCCTCCTGGCGGCGCGTCGACGGGCTTGGACGTGATCGCACCGGTGCGGAAGAAGGCGAAGGCCTTCGCCACCTTCTCGGGAGAGCCGGCCACGACCAGGGTGTCGCCGGGGAAGACCTTGAAGTCGGGCGCGGGCGCGGGGTTGGCGGATTCGCCGCGCACCACGGCCACCACCGTGAGCCCGGCGATGCCGCGCTCGGCGGGGTTGCCCAGCGGCTGGCCGGCGATGTGGTCTTCGTAGTCCACGGTGAACCAGTCGATGCTGAGCCCGGGGATCTGGTCGAGCGCGGTGAGCGACTCGGTGATCTGGGTGCCGCCGAGCAGTTCGGCGAGGGTGTGCGCCTCGTCCTCGCTCAGGCGCAGCGACACCTTGCTGGCGTCGGGGCCACCCTCGTCGTCGGCGAAGGTGATCAGATCGCTGTGACCGGAGCGGTGCGCGATGACACCGACCTTGCCGCCGTCGTCGGTGATGAAGGTGTGCAGTACACCCACACCGGGGAGCTTGACCCGTCGAACGTCAACCATGGTGCGACTCCTGAAGGCTTGAGGGCGGTCTAGTCATTCTACCGGAGCGTGTTCGCCGGTCGGGCGGGCCGCGGCACCGGCGCATCCGCTCGGCTCGCCCCGCCCCGTGATTGCCCCGGGACGGGTTCGGTGCGCCTCCTACGGGTGACGGCGCCCGCTATAGCGGGCGCGATCGGCCACACGAGGTGCAGTGACGGGCGGGTCGGGCGGGCGGGTTGGGCGGTCGGTCTGCGATCCACAGCCTGGGGACGGGCCGAGGAAGTGCACAGATACGTCCCGCCGCCGCCGCCGGGCCCGACGATGCGCCAGCCTCGGGGCATGACCACCACATCATCAGGAAGCCTGGACGTCCTCGCCGCGTTGTCCGGCCACAGCGGGCTCATCCTGGCGAGCGACGCGGCGCGAGTCGGCCTCCACCACGAGCTCCGCCGAGAATACGAACGTCACACCGTCATCCGCCTCCGCCGCGGGGTGTACACACGCGCTGCCGAGTGGGATGCCCTGGGCGCGGATGCGCGTTACCTCCGTCGGATCCACGCACATGCCGCCACGGCGGAGGCACCGGCTGTGTACTCGCACGTCTCGGCGGCGGCGCTATGGGGATTGCCGATTGTTGGTGCCTGGCCGGCGGATATTCACCTTGCCACCACGACGGCGGCGGGCGGACGGTCCCGGCGCGGCGTGATCCGTCATCCGCAGGAGCACAGCCTCGACGTCGTGGAGCACGAGGGGCTTCGGGTGACCTCGGTCGCGGCGACCGCGGTGGCACTCGCCAGGGTGCTCAGGTTCGGCCAGGCGGTGGCGGTCGTGGACAAAGCCATCCACCAATCACGCGACGGTCACGCCCTGGCGACCCGAGCAGACCTCGACCGCGCGTTCGACCAGCTCGGGCGGGTTACCGGTCGCGCGGCCGCTGGGCGGGTCCTGGAGTTCGCCTCGCCGCTCTCCGGGTCGGCCGGAGAATCGATCAGCCGGGCCGGAATCTTCTTGCTGGGTTTTCTCCTGCCCGAGTTACAGGTGCCACACTGGGATCACGCGGGCCTGATCGGGTTCACCGACTTCTTCTGGCGCTCCGTCGGCAGGGTCGGCGAATTCGATGGGCACGGTAAGTACCTGCGCGACGAGTTCACCGGCGGACGCTCCACTGCCGATATCGTCATGGCGGAAAAGATACGGGAAGACCGACTGCGCGCACTGGGGTTGGGCGTGTTCCGGTGGGACTGGTCGGTTGCCACATCCCTCCCTGCTCTGGGAGATCTCCTCACCCGCAACGGCATCCCCCGGGCTCGCTGAGAGCGCGACCTCACCCGCTGCGACCCGCGCCGCTCACTGCACCTCGTACGGGCGACCGCGCCCGCTATAGCGGGCGCGGTCGCCGACAGGAGGCGCAGTGACCCCGCGGGCTCAGCTCGTCACGATGTCCGGCGCCTCCAACCGCACCCGGTCGGCGGATTCGTCGTCGGGCTGGGTCTGCGAGGCCCGTTCGGCGGCGACCCGCTTGAGGTAGATCGACACCTCCCGCTCCTCACGCTCGGTGTCCCAGCCGAGCACCTCGGCCAACAGCCGGGCCGCGACGGGTGCCGCGGACACCCCGCGGTCCCAGGCCTCGATGGAGATGCGGGTGCGTCGGGCAAGCACGTCCTCGAGGTGCAGCGCGCCCATGTGGGTCGCGGCGTACACAACCTCGGCCTGGATGTAGTCGTCGGCGCCGGGCAACGGGTCGGCCAGCTCCGGCTTTTCCTTGATCAGGTCGAGCAACTCGTCGGTGAGGGTGCCGTAGCGGTTGAGCAGGTGCTCGATGCGCACGGTGTGCAGGTTGAACGCATGGGCGATCTTGCCGCGCTTGTTCCACGCCGCCCGGTAGCCCTCGGCGCCGAGCAACGGGATCTCCTTGGTCGTGGACGGCGGAACCAGCCCGTCGAGGGCATCCACCGCGGCGTCGATCGCGTCCTTGGCCATCACCCTGTAGGTGGTCCACTTGCCGCCGGCGATCACTACCAGGCCGGGCACCGAGTGCCCGACGAGGTGCTCGCGGGAGAGCTTGGAGGTCTGCTCGGACTCCCCCGCCAGCAGCGGGCGGAGGCCGGCGTAGACACCCTCCACGTCTTCCCGGGTCAGCGGCACCTGCAGCACGGCGTTGACGTGTTCGAGCAGGTAGTCGATGTCCGCGGCCGTGGCGGCCGGATGCGCCTTGTCCAGGTGCCAGTCGGTGTCGGTGGTGCCGATCAGCCAGTGCCGGCCCCACGGGATCACGAAGAGCACGCTCTTCTCGGTGCGCAGCAGCAGGCCCATCGACGACTGGAACCTGTCCCGCGGCACGACGAGGTGGATGCCCTTGGACGCGCGCACCTTGAAGGTGCCGCGTTCGCCGACCATCCGCTGGGTGTCGTCGGTCCAGACGCCGGTGGCGTTGACGACCTGCTTGGCCCGCACCTCGAAGCGCTCCCCTGTCTGCAGGTCGTGCGCCTGCACGCCGACGACCCGTTCGCCCACCTTGAGGAAACCCTCCACCCGCACCCGGCTGGCCACGTGGGCGCCGTAGGCCGATGCCGTGCGCGCCAGCGACGCCACGTAGAGTGCGTCGTCGACCTGAGCGTCGTAGTAGGTGATGCCGCCGACGAGGGCGTCGTGGCTGAGGCTGGGCACCAGCTTCGCCACCTGGCTGCGGCTGAGGTGCCGGTGGTGCGGCACGCCGGGCCGACCGCCGATATAGGAGAGCACGTCGTAGAGCAGCATCCCGGCGCCCACATAGCCGCGTTCGACGACCCGCTTCTGCAGCGGGTAGAGAAAGCGCACCGGCTTGACCAGGTGCGGGGCGATGCGCTTGAGCAGCAGACCGCGTTCGGTGAGGGCCTCCCGCACCAGCCGAAAGTCGAGCTGTTCCAGGTAGCGGATGCCGCCGTGCACGAGCTTCGACGAGCGGCTGGAGGTACCCGACGCCCAGTCTCTGGCCTCGAGCATGCCCACGCTCAGCCCGCGGGTGACGGCATCCAGCGCGCTGCCGGTGCCGACGATGCCGCCGCCGACCACGAGAATGTCGAGTTCCTTGGATTTGAGGCGTTCGATCGCCGCCGCGCGTTCCTCAGGTCCGAGCTTCGTGGACCTGGTAACCGAGTTATCGTGCGTCATCTGCAAACTCCCATCGCCATCGGTGGTGCTTGCTTCGACGCTAGTTCACTCAGTACGGCGCGACAACTACCTCAACCCGTTGAAATTCCTTGATTCCGCTGTAGCCGGTGGTCGCCATCGAGCGGCGCAGGGCGCCGACCAGGTTAGCGGTGCCGTCGGCGACCGGTGCCGGTCCGTAGAGGATCGCCTCGAGCGGGGCGACGGTGCCGACCTCCACGCGCTTGCCGCGGGGCAGCTGCGAGTGGTGGGCTTCGGCACCCCAGTGGAAACCGCCGCCGGGGGCGTCGGTGGCGCGGGCCAGGGCGGTACCGAGCATCACGGCATCCGCACCGCAGGCTATGGCCTTGACGATGTCGCCGGAGGTGCTCAGCCCGCCGTCGGCGATCACGTGCACGTAGCGGCCGCCGGATTCGTCCATGTAGTCGCGGCGAGCGCCGGCGACGTCGGCCACGGCGGTGGCCATGGGGGCGTGGATACCGAGGCTGGTGCGGGTGGTGGACGCCGCGCCGCCGCCGAAGCCGACGAGCACGCCGGCCGCGCCGGTGCGCATCAGGTGCAGCGCCGCGGTGTAGGTGGCGGCGCCGCCGACGATGACGGGAACGTCGAGGTCGTAGATGAACTTCTTGAGGTTCAGCGGCTCCTGGTTGCGCGAGACGTGCTCGGCACTGACCGTGGTGCCGCGGATGACGAAGAGGTCGACGCCGGCGGCGACGACGGTCTCGTAGAGCTCCTGGGTGCGCTGCGGCGACAGGGCGGCCGCGACGGTGACGCCGGCGGCGCGGATCTCGGCGAGACGCTCGGTGACCAGGGCCGGCTTGATCGGCTCGGCGTAGATTTCCTGCATGCGCGCCGTTGTCTTGTCGGCGGGCAGCTCACGGATCTCGGCCAGCAGCGGCTCCGGGTTCTCGTACCGGGTCCAGAGGCCCTCGAGGTCCAGGACACCGAGGCCGCCCAGCTGGCCCATCATGATCGCCGTCGTCGGGGAGACGACGGAGTCCATCGGGGCTGCAAGGAACGGGATGTCGAACTGGTAGGCGTCGATGGACCAGCCGACCGACACATCCTCGGGGTCACGGGTGCGCCGACTGGGCACCACCGCGATGTCGTCGAAGGCGTATACGCGGCGTGCGCGCTTGGACCGGCCGATTTCGATTTCCATACTCACCCGCTCAGTTTAGTCGCAGCCCGCACTCAGCCCCGCCCCCGACCCTTCTGTTGCCAAAACGGACATGTGCGCCCGGCGTACCGGGCGCACATGTCCGTTAGGGCAACAGTTGCGGGAAGTTAGCGCCGGTAGTTGGGCGCCTCGACCACGATCTGCACGTCGTGCGGGTGGCTCTCCTTCAGGCCCGCGGCGGTGATGCGCACGAACTTGCCCTTCTGCTTGAGCTCGTCGATGGTGCGCGCGCCCACGTAGAACATCGACTGGCGCAGCCCGCCGATGAGCTGGTACGCCACGTTCGACACCGGGCCACGGTAGGGCACCTGGCCCTCGATGCCCTCGGGGATGAGCTTGTCGTCGCTGGGCACATCCGACTGGAAGTAACGGTCCTTCGAGTAGGAGGTCTTGTTGCCACGGGTCTGCAGCGCGCCCAGCGATCCCATGCCGCGGTAGGTCTTGAACTGCTTGCCGTTGACGAAGACGAGCTCGCCGGGGCTTTCGTCGCAGCCGGCCAGCAGGGAGCCGAGCATCACGGTGTCGGCGCCGGCGACGAGCGCCTTGGCGATGTCACCGGAGTACTGCAGTCCGCCGTCGGCGATGACCGGCACGCCGGTCTCCCGTGCGGCCAGGGAAGCCTGGTAGACCGCGGTGATCTGCGGCACGCCCACGCCGGCGACGATGCGGGTGGTGCAGATCGAGCCGGGGCCCACGCCCACCTTGATGGCATCCGCGCCCGCGTCGATGAGCGCCTGCGCGCCGGAGCGGGTGGCGACGTTGCCGCCGATGACGTCGACGTCGGCGAAGGCCGAGTCGGACTTCAGCTTGCGGATGATCTCGAGCACGCCGGCGCTGTCGCCGTTGGCGGTGTCGACCACGAGAACGTCAACGCCCGCCTCGAGCAGGGCGGATGCCCGGCGCCAGGCGTCACCGAAGAAGCCGATGGCCGCGCCGACGCGCAGGCGCCCGGCGTCGTCCTTGGTGGCGTTGGGGTATTCCTCGCTCTTGTCGAAGTCCTTGACGGTGATCAGGCCGGTCAACCGGCCGGCGTCGTCGACGAGCGGCAGCTTCTCGATCTTGTGGGTGGCGAAGATGGCCACGGCGTCCATGGGGGCCATGCCCACCTTGCCGGTGATCAGCGGCGACGTGGTCATGACCTGGCGCACCCGGGTGGTGTGCTTGGCCACGGCGGAGACGAAGCGCATGTCGCGGTTGGTGATGATGCCCACGAGCACACCGTCGTTGTCGACGACCGGCAGGCCGCTGATGCGGAACTGCCCGCAGAGGGCATCCACCTCGGCCACGGTGGCGTCGGGCGAAGTCGTTACCGGATTGGTAATCATGCCGGATTCGCTGCGCTTGACCAGGTCCACCTGCTCGGCCTGGTCGGCGATCGACAGGTTGCGGTGCAAGATGCCCAGGCCGCCTTCACGAGCCATGGCGATGGCCATGCGGGTCTCGGTGACGGTGTCCATCGCGCTGGACAACAGCGGCGTCGCGACGCTAATTCTGCGGGTTAGCCGGGACTTTGTCTCGGCCTCGCTCGGAATGACGTCGGTGTGACCCGGCAGGAGAAGGACGTCGTCGTAGGTGAGTCCGGTGAAACCGAACGGATCTGGCTGATCCATGAAACCCCTTTTGCATTCGCGGATATGGAAAAAAGTCCGGGAATCCCTGGGATGCAACCGGTACTCAATGTTAAGCGACGATGCGCTTGGCGCATTCCGCGATCCAAAATCGATTGCCCTGAATTCGGCGTACGAAACATATGCGACATAATCGGCACGTACTGTCAGCAAGGTCGCTGGCAGGCAAGTCCGTGCCAGTTCGAATACGCACCGACGGTGCCGCCATGGAGGTGCAGTGAGCAATACACACGCTGTCCGCAGATTCACGCCCAGGATGATGGTGCTGCTTTTCGGCCTACTCCTGACCGCCCTGACGTTTTCAACGTTCGCGGCGAGCGCGGCTCATGCCGACGAGATCAACACTGACCAGTACGAATATGTGCTCTCGGGAAATGTGCAATTCGGTGGCGAACCCATCGAAGACGTGCTCATCTCCGTTGAAGGCTCCGGCTACGAGGCCGAGGTCGTCACGGATGCCGAGGGCAAGTGGCGCATCGGCGTTCCGGAGAAGGAGACCTACACGGTCACCCTCGACGAGGACACTCTCCCTAAAGGTGTGGTCGTCGCCAAGGGCGGTGCCGAGATCGAAGCCGAGTTCGGCCTCACCCAGGTGAAGTCGGTGAACTTCTTCCTCGGCGAGGGCGAACGCACGACGGTCAGCTTCTTCGACCAGTTCGTGAACCGCTTCGTCAACGGTCTGAACTTCGGTTTGCTGCTGGCCTTGGCCGCGATCGGCATGTCGCTGATCTTCGGCACCACGGGCCTGAGCAACTTCGCGCACGCGGAGATGATCACCTTCGGTGCGTTGGCCACCCTCACCCTCAGCACGACGCTCGGGCTGCCGATCTGGCTGGCGATCCTGTTGGCGATCGCCCTCAGCGGGCTGTTGGGCTTCGGGCTCGACGCCACCATCTGGAAACCCCTGCGGAAGAAGGGCGTCGGGTTGATCCCGCTGATGATCGTCAGC
Source organism: Cryobacterium sp. LW097 (assembly GCF_002205495.2). GTDB lineage: Bacteria > Actinomycetota > Actinomycetes > Actinomycetales > Microbacteriaceae > Cryobacterium > Cryobacterium zongtaii. Next base: position 2,997,963 of record NZ_CP021992.1, read on the forward strand.
ATCGGCCTCTCGCTGGCGCTGCGGTACACCTTCCAGCTGTTCTACGGCGGCGGCACCAGCCAGCTGCCCGGCTCCGGCATGACCGACCTCAAGTTCGGCCCGATCTCGCTGTCGCCGATCGACCTCGCCAGCATGGGTATCAGCATCGTCGTGCTTCTCGCGGTCTCCTACTTCCTGCTGCGCACCCGGATCGGCAAGGCCACCAGGGCCGTTTCCGACAACCCCAGCCTCGCCTCCGCCAGCGGCATCGACGTGGATGGTGTCATCCGCATCGTCTGGATCGTCGGCGGGTCGCTCGCCGGCCTCTCCGGTGTGCTCTGGGCCTACTTCCGGCCGGGGGTCAGTTGGGACATGGGCTTCCAGATCCTGCTGCTGGTCTTCGCTGCCACCACCCTCGGCGGTCTCGGCACGGCGTTCGGCGCCCTCGTGGGATCGATCATCGTGGGCCTGTTCGTCGAGCTGTCGACGCTGTGGATTCCGTCCGACCTGAAATACGTCGGTGCACTTGTCGTTTTGATCCTGGTGCTGCTGCTTCGGCCGCAAGGCATCTTGGGTCGCAAAGAGAGAATTGGCTAGGGGCTGACGATGATCGACTGGGGAGCAATCTTTAGCAACGCGGCCGTCGAGCTGATCAGCCCGACCACCGCCGCCTACGCCCTCGCGGCGTTGGGACTGGCAATTCACTTCGGCTACACCGGCCTGCTCAACTTCGGCCAGGCCGGCTTCATGGCCCTCGGCGCCTATGGGTACGCCATCTCGACCCTGAGCTTCGGCTTCCCGGTCTGGGCGGCGGTGCTCGTCGGGATCGGCGCATCCGTGATCTTCGCGTTGGTTCTGGGTATCCCGACCCTGCGGTTGCGGGCGGACTACCTGGCCATCGTCACCATCGCGGCAGCGGAGATCGTGCGCCTGCTGTTCACGACCAACACCTTCGAACCGATCACCGGTTCGGCCAACGGGCTCAGCGGGTACAAGGGCGGATTCGCTGCCCTCAACCCGATCCCCGACGGCACCTACGGGTTCGGTCCGTTCGAGTACAACGCCTACGACTGGTGGCTGCGCATCGTGGCCTGGACCATCGTGATCCTCGCCTGCCTGTTCACCTGGCAGATCATGCGCAGCCCGTGGGGCCGCGTGATCAAGGGCATCCGCGAGGACGAAGACGCCGTTCGCGCCCTGGGCAAGAACGTGTACTTCTACAAGATGCAGTCGCTGATCCTCGGTGGCGTCTTCGGCACCATCGCGGGCATGATCTTCGTGCTGCCGCGTGCCGTGGTGCCGTCGAACTACCAGACCTCGCTGACGTTCTTCGTCTACGCCATCCTGCTGCTCGGTGGAGCGGCGACCATCCTCGGTCCGGTCATCGGCTCGATGGTCTTCTGGGTGCTGCTGTCGTTCTTCTCCGGGTTCATCGCCCGGGCCGTGGAGGCCGGCTGGATCCCGTTCCTGACGAGCATCCAGGCCGGACAGCTGCGTTTCATCCTGGTGGGCGTCGCGATCATGCTCATTGTGATCTACAGACCCCAGGGCATCTTCGGAAACAAGAAGGAGCTGGCTTTTGTCAAGTAACAGTGTTCCCACCGGCAAGCCCGTCAAGACAGTTGACATGCACATCGGCGAGGCCGTCCCCGGCTGCAAGAAGAAGGACCCGATCCTCGTGGTCGACGGCGTCAGCCGCACCTTCGGCGGCCTCAAGGCGGTGGATGTCGAGCACCTCGAGATTCCCCGCGGCGCCATCACCGCTCTGATCGGGCCGAACGGGGCCGGCAAGACCACCCTGTTCAACCTGCTCACCGGGTTCGACAAGCCGGACACCGGCTCGTGGACCTTCGAGGGCACCCCCATCGGCGGCATGGCCGCGTTCAAGGTCGCCCGGATGGGTCAGGTGCGCACCTTCCAGCTCACCAAGGCCCTGGGCCTGCTGACGGTGATGGACAATATGCTGCTCGGCGCGAAGGCGCAGGTGGGCGAGAACCTGTTCCGCGCCGTCCTGCCGTTCCTCTGGCGTCAGCAGGAGGCCGACAACAAGGTCAAGGCGCTGGACCTGCTCACCCGGTTCAAGCTCGACACCAAGAAGGACGACTACGCGGCCAGCCTCTCCGGCGGGCAGCGCAAGCTCCTCGAAATGGCACGGGCGCTGATGAGCGACCCCACCCTGGTGATGCTCGACGAGCCCATGGCCGGCGTCAACCCGGCGTTGACCCAGTCGCTGCTCGACCACATCCTCAACCTCAAGGCCGAAGGCATGAGCGTGCTCTTCGTTGAGCACGACATGCACATGGTGCGGCACATCGCCGACTGGGTGATCGTGATGGCCGAGGGCAAGGTGGTCGCCGAGGGTGACCCGCACGAGGTGATGCGCAATCAGGCTGTCATCGACGCGTACCTGGGCCAGCACCACGACGAGGACCTCGGTGAGGATCCCGACGCCGAGAAGGAACATGTCGGAGCCATTAAGGAGCTGCTCGATGACGAACTCTAGCCCGCTGATCGACGCCACCCCGGCCCCGGTGCGGAAGGCGGTCGTCGAGGTCAAGAACGTGACGGCCGGGTACGTGCCCGGCGTCAACATCCTCAACGAATGCTCGCTCACCGCCTACGACGGCGAACTGATCGGCATCATCGGCCCGAACGGGGCCGGCAAGTCGACCCTGCTCAAGTCGATCTTCGGCCTGGTCAAGGTACGCGAGGGCGAGATCCGGTTGCGCGGTGACGACATCACGAACCTCAAGGCCAACAAGCTGGTCGCCAAGGGCGTGGGCTTCGTGCCGCAGACCAACAACGTCTTCCCGACGCTGACGATCCAGGAGAACCTGGAGATGGGCATGTACCAGAAGCCCAAGGGTCTGGCCGAGCGGCTCGAGTTCGTCACCGAGATCTTCCCGGAGCTGCGCAAGCGCCTCGGCCAGCGGGCCGGGTCGCTTTCCGGCGGCGAGCGCCAGATGGTGGCGATGTCGCGGGCGCTGATGATGGGCCCGCACGTGCTGCTGCTCGACGAGCCTTCGGCCGGTTTGTCCCCGGTGCGTCAGGACGAGGCGTTCCTGCGGGTGAAGGAGATCAACAAGGCCGGCGTGACCACGATCATGGTGGAGCAGAACGCCCGCCGCTGCCTGCAGATCTGCGACCGAGGCTACGTGCTCGATCAGGGTCGGGATGCCTACACCGGCACCGGGCGGGAGCTGCTGAACGACCCCAAGGTGATCGGCCTGTACCTGGGCACCCTGGGTCAGGACGACTGACCCTCCCCGCACCATCCGCACCACCGACTTGCCCCGTTGCGGACGAGTTGCCCCGGTCTACCGGGGCAACTGGTCCGCAGCGGGGCATCTCGCGTTTCACCGGCGGCGCCAGGAGCCGTTCTGACGCCGTTGGCCGCCCCAGCCGCGCAGCTCCGCGCCTCCGCCGCCTAAAGACCCGCAGCGGGCCCGTGGCGGCCGCCATCTACTGGCCGGCCTCCGCTGCTGCCGCCCACGGCTGCCGCTCCCCCTGGCCGGCATCCGGCGCCCCGTCACTCGGCGGTGACCGGCCACCGGGCACGCGAAAGGGCCCCGGCCGAAGCCGGGGCCCTTCTGTGCGTGTCGCGGTACGTCTGCTGTGGTGTACCGCGAGTCAGCGGGGGTGACTAGTTGATGCGGCTGTACTTGTTGTCTGCACCGAATTCGAAGATGCCGATGGTTGCGTCGGTCGGGTCGCCGTTCTCGTCGAACGTGATCGTGCCGGAGTAACCGTCGTAGTCGATCTGCTTGCCCTCGGCGAGGAGCGCGGCGCCCGACGCGAAGTCGGTGACCTTCTCGCCCTCACCGGAGCCACCGGATACCTGCTGGAGGTACTTGGCGATCGACTCACCCGACACGTCGTTGGCTGCGTACGCAGCCAGGGCGATCAGGATGACGGCGTCGTAGGATTCAGCCGCGTAGCTGAAGTCGGTCAGGGCCGGGTCGATCTCGAGCAGACGGCCGGTGAAGTCACCGAGGGTCGCGGTGTCCAGGCCGGGCAGCGTGCCCTTCGAGCCCTCGATCAGGCCGGCAGCGAAGTCCTCGCTGTAGTCGGCCAGGTTGCCGTCGACGAAGTACAGCTTGTCGCCGGGGAAGCCGCTCGCCACGAGGTCCGGGGTGATGACCTTGGCCTGGTCGAACGTGATCAGAGCGATCGCGTCGGGGTTGGCCGCGGTGACTTCGGCGATCTGGGCCGAGAAGTTGGCGTCGCCCTCGTTGAAGCTCGCGCTGGCGACGACCTCTCCGCCGGCAGCCTCGAAGGCCGTGGTGGTGAACTCGGCCAGGCCGGTTCCGTAGGCGTCGTTGAGCACGATCAGGCCCAGGGTGCTGTTGCCGTCTTCGGCGATCAGGTTGCCCAGGACTTCACCCTGCAGGATGTCGGACGGAGCGGTGCGCCAGAAGAGCCCCTTGTCGTCGTAGTCCGTGAAGTCGGCCGAGGTGTTGGCCGGCGAGAACTGCACGACGCCGGCGCCGGTGATCTGGTCGATGACGGTCTTGGAGACACCCGAGGACGCCGCACCGACGATCGCCGAGACATCCTGCGAGAGCAGGTCGGTCACGGAAACGGTGGCGGTATCGGTCGTGGTGTCGCCCGAGTCGCGGAGGATGGCTTCGATGTCGATGCCCAGGCCGGCAGCTTTGATCTCCTCGACGGCGAGCTGAACACCGGCTTCTTCGGGCGGGCCGAGGAAGGCGAGCCCACCACTCTGGGGGAGGATCGTGCCGACCTTCAGGTCCAGGGCGCGGTCGCCGGCGGTGATCTCAGCGACAGTGCTTTCCGCCGCGGGTGCGTCCGAAGCGGCCGGCTCGGCTGCGTCGGTGCTGCATCCGGTGAGCAGAAGGGCGCTGACGCCGAAGATGGCGACGCCGGTGACGACGGCGCGGGCCGAGCGGGAGGCCGAGGCCTTCGCGAATACGCTCATGTTGCTCCTAGGGTAAGGGGAATCGAAGGTTAGAGCACGGCAAACGATCGTTGCCGTGCTGCAAAGGTATTCACCCGAACGACATCAAACAAGGCGGTCGTGTTACAGCCGTGTAACGCGACCAAATCGTTACGAACGGCCCCCTGATCAGGATGCTTGGCTCTGAGCCCCTAAATCGGGTCGATAACCGGCCGGCGCTGCGCCCGCCCCGCCCGCACCATATCGACGGTCAGCACGATCAGCGCGAGCCAGACCAACCCGAATCCGAGCCACCGTTCCGGCGGCATCGGCTCGTGCAGGATGACCACGCCGGCGATGAATTGCAGCACCGGTGCGAGGTACTGCACGAGTCCCATCGTGGTCAACGGCAGGCGCCGGGACGCGGCCGCGAAGAAGAGCAGCGGCACCGCGGTGAGCACACCGGTGCCGATCAGCGCGATGGTGTGCACCGTCGAGACGGTGCCGAAGGTGAGGCCGGAGATCAGCGAGACCACGACCAGTTGGATGATCGCGATCGGCGTGAGCCAGAGAGTTTCCAGGGTCAGCCCGGAGAGCGCGTCGATGTGACCGCCGACCCGCTTCTTGATCAGGCCGTAGAAGCCGAAGGAGAACGCCAGGATCAGGGAGATCCAGGGCACGGTGCCGTAGCCGACGCTGAGCACGATCACGGCGATGAAGCTGATCACCACGGCAGCCCACTGGGCCCTGCGCAGCTTCTCGTGCAGCACCAGGACGCCCAGCAGCACCGTGATGATCGGGTTGATGAAATAGCCCAGCGCCGTTTCGACGACGCGGCCGCTCAGGGTGCCGAGGATGAAGGTCTGCCAGTTGATGAAGATCAACACCCCGGCCAGCCCCATCGTCCACACGATGCGCGGCGAACGCAGTGCGGCCACGAGCGGCCGCCAGGCCCGGGTGGCCAGGATCAGGACCGCGCAGAACACCAGCGAGAACAGCACCCGCCAGGCCACGATCTCGAACGCTCCGGTCGGGGCCAGGAAAAGGAAATACAGCGGCAGGAATCCCCACATGCCGTAGGCGCAGATCGCGAAGATGAGGCCCGTGCTCGCGGAACTGCGGACCGGGCGCATCCCGCTCCGGGCCGCATCCACCGGCTCGGTCGGCTCGGCGGCCCCGGTGGGATCTGTCGGATTCTCGTGCACGTTGCTACCCCTCTGGACGCGAAAAATCCCGGATGGCCGAGGCCATCCGGGATTCAACGATATGCGGTGTGACTAGCGAACGACGACCGCGAGAACGTCGCGAGCCGACAGAACGAGGAGGTCCTCGCCACCGAACTTGACTTCGGTTCCACCGTACTTGGAGTAGATCACCTTGTCGCCGACGGCGACGTCGAGCGGGATGCGGTTGCCGTTGTCGTCGATGCGGCCGGGGCCGACGGCGACAACTTCGCCTTCCTGGGGCTTCTCTTTGGCGGTGTCCGGGATCACAAGTCCGGAAGCGGTGGTCTGTTCTGCATCCACCTGCTTGATGACGATGCGATCTTCGAGCGGCTTGATGGAGACCGACACGGTTGACCTCTTTCTTAGCTAAGACGTAGTTAGCAGACTCACAGCGAGAGTGCTAAGTCGAGTTTAGGGCGCAACTGGCACTCACGCAACGTGAGTGCCAGAGTGCTCGGGGTGCGGCCCGGTTTGGCTTGATAGGTTTGCGGGATGGAACGCGCCGAGCTCGTTGAGCTGCTCTCACCCGAAGGCCTGCGCCTGCTGGACTCCCTGCCCGTCTACGAGGCCGGTGCCGACGTCGTGCGCACGGTCAGTGCGCTACGCAAGGCCGGGCACTCCCCCGCCCTGGTCAACGCGGTGCTCTACCAGTCCCGGCTGCGGGCGAAGGCGACGGGCAAGTTCGGCGACTTTGCCAGCCGGATGCTGTTCACCGAGGCCGGCCTGGAGCAGGCCACCCGGTTGCGGGTCGCCGCCCTGCACGCCGGCCGGTTCGTGGAGGCCGGCCTCACCCGGGTCGCCGACGTGGGCTGCGGCATCGGCGGCGACGCCATGGCGATGGCCGCGATGGAGCTGACGGTGACCGCGATCGACGTCGACGAGGTCACCGCCACGGTCGCCAGCTTCAACCTGGCCCCCTTCCCGACCTCCTCAGTGCGCTGCGCCGACGCGGCCGACATCGACCCCACCGAGTTCGACGCGCTCTGGTTCGACCCGGCCCGCCGCACGGCCGGGCACGGCAACACCAGCCGGCTCACCCGGTCAGAGGACTACTCCCCCAACCTCGATGACGTCTACGCCCTGAGCAAACGGATGCCCGTCGGCGTCAAGCTCGGTCCCGGCCACGACCGCGACCAGATCCCCGAGACCGCGGAGGCCCAGTGGGTGTCGGTGGACGGCAAGCTGGTGGAGATGGGGCTGTGGTTCGGTGCGCTCGCGCGGCCGGGCATCCGCCGGTCGGCGCTACTGCTCAGCAAGGACGGAGTCGCGGAGCTGACCGCACCTGCCGACAGCGTGGATGTGGCTGTCGGCGAGCTCGGCGACTACGTGTACGAACCCGACGGCGCCGTCATCCGCGCCCGGCTGATCGGTGACCTCGCCCGATCGATGGATGCGTCGATGCTCAGCGAGGGCTTGGCCTACCTGACCAGCCCGACGCTGACCCGCACCCCGTTCGCCACGGCGTTCCGGGTGCTCGAGGTGCTGCCCACCGACGAGAAGAAGCTGCGGCTGGCGCTGGCTGAACGGAAGATCGGCACCCTGGAGATCAAGAAGCGCGGCGTGGATGTGGATCCGGCGACCCTGCGCACCCGGTTGAAGCTCAAGGGCCCGGAATCGGCCACCCTGGTGGTGACCCGCGCGGCCGGGCACAAGGTGGCGCTGCTGGTGGAACGGGTCTGACCGGCGTCAGCCGGCTCGCGGGTTCGGCTCAGCCGAAGTAGGCGGGCAGCATCCGGGTGATCACGACGAACCACAGCACCGCCATCAGGATGCCCAACAGACCGCTGAGCAGGCCGAGGAGCCAGAGGCCGCCGGAGCGGCGCTCCACGTACCTGGCCACCAGAGCGAGCACGACCGCGGCGATGCTCAGGGGCGCCCCCCAGATCACGAATATGCCGGCCAGCACCCCGAGCACCCCGCAGACCGCGGCAGCGACGCCGAGACCACGGCGGGCCGCATGGGTCTGGATCTCGGCGGTGGTGTACACGTACGGCACCCACTCGGTGGGCGCGGTGATGGTGGACTCGTAGGCGAGCTCGCCGGCGACCGGCGGCCGGGTCAGGTCGGGCGAACGCCCGGCGGGTGCCCGCAGCTCAGCGGCCCTGGCCTCGGCAGCCCGCGCCTGTGCGCGCGACAACGCCGGCGTCCCGGCGGGCGGAACTGACTGCTCCCGCTCCGCCCGGGTTTCGGGCTGCCCGGACTGCGACATGCGTGTGGACTCGATTCTCGACTACTCGCTGTGCGGTTAGTAGTTGTAATTGTTCATCGGCACGGTCGCGAACACCAGCGCCCAGAGCAGAATGCTGAGCAGCGCCAGGGCGATACCCACGAAGCCTGTGATGATCCCGGTCAGCCAGAAGCCCTTGCCGTTCGGTTCCTTGTTGCGGGCGATGAAACCCAGGACCACGCCGGCGGCCGGCAAGATGATGGCGAGGATGCCACCGAAAATCGGGAAGAACGCAACCGGGGACCCGAGGATGCCGATGACTCCGGCGATCATCGACAGGATGCTCAGGATCGGCTGCTTGGTGGCCGACGGCATCCCGGGCTGGCCGGCGTAGTAGCCGGCGGCGGGGCCACCAGAGGGCGGCGGGGTGCCGTAACCGGAGCCCGGCGGGGTGTAGCCCGGCGGCGGCGAACCGTAGGGCGGCGGCGGCGTGCCCTCGCTCGGGGCGGGCGGGCCGTAGGCGGGCGGCGGCGGCGTCGGCTGGCCGGCCGGACTCACCGGCGGAACCGGCGGCGGCTGCTGGGCGCCCGACGGGGTGGATTCGGCATCGCCGGCGGGGCCGCTCTGGCGATCCGGTGGGTCGCCGGCCATGCTGTCCTGCGGGAAGTCGGGCACCTGCGGCACGTCGGGGACCTGCGGCACGCTCGGAACCTGGGGAACCTCGGGATGTGGTGTGTTCGGATCGGTCATGATCGTCATTCCTTTCCTGTGAACGCCTGGTCTGATCCAGGCCGCCCGGCCGCCCGATCGGGCGGCCGGGGTGGCCGGCGAGCGCGGTCTGCCGAGCCTTCTAGTAGGTGGTGTACGAGCCTTCGCTGATGCCCGCCATGATCACGCCGATCGTGACGATGAGGAAGATGAGTCCGCTGATCAGGCCGACGTAGCCGAGCACGAGGCCGGCGATGGCGAGGCCGCGACCCTTTTCGCCGGTGCGCTTGATCTGGCTGAGCGCAATGTGGCCGCAGATCACGGCGGCGAGGGACACGAAGAACGCGCTGACCAGGGAGATGATCGCGAGAACGTTCCACTTATCGCCGGCGGCCGGCTGCCCGTAGCCCTGCGGTGCGTAGGCCTGCGGGGCGGCAGGTGCGGCGCCGTAGGCCGGGGCGGCCGGGGTCGCACCGTAGGCCGGCGGCGCGGGCGGGGAGTAGGCCGGCGGCGGCGTGGGCTCGTTCGAGTCCGGCTTGTTCACGGCGGGCTGGTTCGGGTCGGTCATGGGTGACTCCTTCACGTGGTGCAGCGTAGGGAATGCAAGGGCACTGGGTGCGATGGGTGCCATAGTGGCACCCACGCCGTGGGGGTGTCAACGTGCTGGCTCTGCGTAAAACCCCCACCATGACAGTATCGCGTCCGCGCGAGAAACTCTTGGTGAGATGCGGTTTCAGGCCTGGATGAGGCCCACCGGGAGGGTAGAGTCCGCCCCGAAATCGAGGGTGGAGGGCGCGCGCCCCGCCATGATCAGCTGCGCGCCGAGCGCCGCGATCATGGCGCCGTTGTCGGTGCAGAGCGACAGGGGCGGGATGCGCAGCGCGATACCGGCCGCATCCGTGCGTTCCTGGGCCACCTGGCGCAACCGCGCATTGGCGATCACCCCGCCGCCGAGCAGCAGCCTGGGCACCCCGAGGTCGGTGCAGGCCGCGACGGCCTTGGTGAGCAGCACGTCGACGACGGCCTCGCGGAAGCTCGCCGCAACGTCATTGATCGGCACGGTTTCGCCGGCGTCACGCTTCTGTTCCACCCACCGGGCGACCGAGGTCTTCAGGCCGGAGAAGGAGAAGTCATAGCGGTGCTTGGCGACATCCTTCTGGTGACTGAGGCCGCGCGGGAAACGGATGGCGGTGGGGTCGCCGGTGGCCGCGACCCTGTCGATCTGCGGCCCGCCGGGGTAGGGCAGGCCGAGCACCCTGGCGACCTTGTCAAAGGCCTCACCGGCGGCATCGTCGATGGTCTCGCCGAGCAGCTCCACGTCGGAGACCAGGTCGCGCACCAGCAGCAGCGAGGTGTGCCCCCCGGAGACCAGCAGGGCGATGGTGGGGTACTCCAGCGGCGCATCTGTGTCGACGCCCTCGCCGCGCAGCAGGTCGGCGCCCACGTGGCCGACGAGGTGGTTGACGGCGTAGATCGGCACGTCCAGCGCCACCGCGAGCGATTTGGCAGCGCCGACGCCGACCATGAGTGCACCGGCGAGGCCGGGTCCGCTGGTGACGGCGATGGCGTCGATCTCGTCGAGCCGGATGCCGGCTTCAGCGACGGCCGCGTGGATGGCGGGCACCATCTCTTCGAGGTGGGCGCGAGCGGCAACCTCCGGCACGACGCCGCCGTAGCGGGCATGCTCGTCCATCGACGAGGCGATGGTGTTGGAGAGCAAGGTGGTGCCGCGCACAATGCCGATGCCGGTCTCGTCGCAGGAGGTTTCGATGCCGAGCACCAGCGGGTTGGTGCGGTTGAGCGGGCGGGCCGGGGCGGCGGGTGCGGCCGGGTCGGCAGCGGGTGCGGCCGGGTCGGCGGCGGGCGGCGCGGCGGCGGCATCCGTGAACTGCATCTCGGCGGGCGGAATGGGCAGGCGCATCACGATCGCATCCACGTTGTCTGGTTGGTAGTAGCCCCGGCGAACGCCGAGGTCTTCGAAGCCGAGCGAGCGGTACAGGTGCTGGGCGCCGGGGTTGTCGGCGCGCACCTCGAGGAAGGTTTCGCGGGCGCCCCGCTTGCGGGCCTCGGTGATCAGGCTGAGCATGAGCACCCGGCCGAGCCCGCGGCCGCGGGCCTCTTCGGCCACGGCGATGGTCTGGATGTCGCTCTCCGGCGAGCGCAACGCCGCCTGCAGTCCGGCATACGCGACGATGTGCTCCGGCGAGTCCGGCGGGAAGGCGACCAGGTAGTAGCAGCCCGGGTCGGCGACATCCCGAGCCATCATCTCGGTGGACCAGGCGTCGTTTTCGAAGATGTGCGTCTCCAGGGCCATGATCGCCTCGACGTCGGCGGGCTGGGCGCGGCGCAGCTGCCAGGTCATCAGCTCACCCGCTTGGGACCGTTTTTGGACACCGTCACATCGGGTGAGCGCAGGTAGAGCGCCTCGTCGGCGGCAAACGGTCGGCCGGCCGCGAAGGCGAGTTCGGCGACCATCCCGAGGTCGCCGGCCGAGATGGTGGCGGCGTCGAGGCGGGGCAGGCCCGCGTGCACGAAGTCGGCCTCGAGCAGCTCGGCCGGTTTGGCCAGGGCCGGGGCGCCGAGACGCACCGGAAGGTGCTCGGCATCCGCCCCGCTGTACGCGGACCAGTAGACCTCGCGGCGCCGGGCGTCGGTGACCACGAGCAGCGGCCCGGTGTGGCCGGTGCGGTAGTGGCCGTAGGCGATGGCGTCGTGGCTGACCACGGGAACGAGAGGGCGCCCGATGCCCAGCGCGAAGACCCGGGCGGCGGCGATGCCGACGCGGAGGCCGGTGAACGGTCCGGGGCCCATGCCGCCGACGACGCCGGAGAGCGCCGAGACGGGGATGGCGGCCTCGGTGAGGCACTCCTGGATGAGGCGGCCGACCACCTCGGCGTGCCGCATGGTGTCGGGGACGCCGCGTTCGGCGATCACGCCTTGGGTCAGGTCGACGACGGCGACGCTGGTGCCGGCGGAGGTATCGATGGCGAGAAGCACCCGTCCAGCCTATGCGGCCCGGGCGCCTCCGCCCGCCGGGTGCCTCGCCGGCTCGTTCACGGGCAACTGTTGCCAAATCGGACATTTGCGTCCGGCACACCGGGACCATTTGTCCGCACGGGCAACAGTTGGGCGCGGCAGACGCGGGGCGGGTGGGCGTCAGGCGCGCTTGGTGCGGAGGGCTTTCACCGTGAGCTGCCCGGCGGCGAGAATCAGCAGCACGGCGAACAGGATGCTCGACAGGCGCGGCGGGATCAGCACGGCCAGGGCCACCCCGGGCACCGCCGCGACGGTGGCAGCGGCGCCGACCACGAGGCCGGCGGGCAGATCGACGAGCCCGGCGCGCAGGTTGGCGATGGTGCCGACGAGGCTCGTGGGCACCAACACCAGCAACGAGGTGCCCTTGGCGATGAGGTCGCTCACGCCGAACACCGCCACGAGGGCCGGCACCGCGATCACTCCCCCGCCGATGCCGAACAGACCGGATGCGATGCCCATCGTCAGCCCCAGAGCGAGGTAGCCCAGCACCACGACCCAGCTCAGCTCGAGGGCGGCTCCGCGTTCCGGCTCCACGACAAGCATGCGCGCGGCCACCACGATGAGCAGCGCGATGAAGAGCCAGCGCAGCCAGAACAGCGGGATGCGCTGCAGCAGGTTGCTGCCGATCAGGGCGCCGACCACGGCGCCGGCGGCGATGATCGCGCCGGCGATCAGGTCGATGTGGCCGTTGGCCAGGTAGGTGAGCGACCCCACGATGGAGGTGGGCACGATCGCAGCCAGCGACGTGGTGGCCGCCCGGCGCTGGTCCATGCGCACCAGCGAGATGAGCAGGGGCACCATCACGATGCCGCCGCCGACACCGAACAATCCGGAGAGCAGTCCACCGATGACGCCGGTGAGCACGAGGGCGCTCCAGTACCAGGCGCCGGTCGGCCGGGCGGCGGTCATGCGTGCACCGGCTCATCCGGGCCGGCCGGGTCGCTGCGGAAGCCGAGGCCGTCCTGCCAGCGCGGTCCGTGGCCGGTCACCGTGACGGTGCGAGGTTCCGGCAGGTCCAGGGCGACGGCATCGTCGACGTCGGCGTCCGGGTCGGCCTGCGAGGCGCCGAGCGGACGCTCGATCTCCATGTCCAGCCATGATTCGGTGATCCCCTCGAGCAGGCCGCGGCCCCACTCCACCACCACGATCGAGCGGGCGAAGTCGATGTCGAGGTCGTCCAGCTCCATCGCGCTGCTCAACCTGTAGGCATCCACGTGCACCAGCGGCGGTCCGCCGATCGTGCTCGGATGCGTGCGGGCGAGCACGAAGGTGGGGCTGGTGACCGCGCCGCGCACGCGCAAGCCCTCGCCGAGGCCGCGGGTGAAGGTGGTCTTACCGGCACCGAGCGGGCCGGTGAGCACCATCAGGTCGCCGGCGCGCAGCAGCCCGGCCATTTCCAGGCCGAAGGCGTGCATGGTTTCGGGGTCGGCGATGGTGCGGCGCATCGGGCTACGACCTCGTGGTTTCGGTGCTGTCGGCGTCGGTCAGGGACCCAGATCCCACATACCGACGCGGCACCCGTGCGCCCACCCGGGTGACGATGTCGTAGTTGATGGTTCCCGCGGCTGCGCCCCACTCGGCGGCGGTGGGCACCCCGGCCGCGGCGTCGCCGAACAGCACCACCACGTCGCCGACGGCGACAGGGTCGGTGCCCACGTCTACCAGGAACTGGTCCATCGCGACGCGGCCCACCACGGGGTACTGGGTTCCGTTGATGGCCACCCTGGCGGCGTTCATGGCCTGGCGGGGTACCCCGTCGGCATAACCCAGCGGCACCAGGGCGAGGGTGGTGTCGGCGGTGGCGCGCCACAGGTAGTCATAGGAGACGCCCGCGCCGGCGGCGACCCGGCGCACGGCGGCGACCCGGCCGCGCAGAGTCATGGCCGCGGTCAGGCCGAGGTCGGCGGCATCCGCGTCGGCGAAGGGCGACTGCCCGTAAATACCGATGCCCAACCTCACCATCGAGTAGCGGGCGGCGGGCAGGCGCAGGGCGGCGGCCGTGGACGCCAGATGGGCGAGGTCGATGGTGAGTCCGGCGGCGGTGGCGGCCTCCAGCCCGCGTCCGAAGCTGGCGATGGCGGCGAGGTCGTCGTCGGGTGAGGTGTTGGCCAGGTGGCTGAACAGGCCGCGCACCCGCAGCCGGTCGACGCGCTCGAACGCGGCAGCGAGGCCCAGCACCTCGGCCCAGTCCGATTCGTCGACGCCGTTGCGGTTGAGGCCGGTCTCGAGTTTGATCTGCACGGATGCGGGCCGGCCCAGTGCGTTGGCGGCCGCTGCGACCTGGCGCACCTGCACCGCCGACGACAGTCCGAGGTCGATGTCCGCGGCGATGGCGGCGGCGAAGTCGGCATCCGGGCCGTGCAACCAGGCCAGCAGCGGGGCGTCGATGCCGGCGGCGCGGAGGGCGAGGGCCTCGTCGATGTCGGCGACACCGAGCCAGTCGGCGCCGCCGGCAAGGGCGGCGCGGGCCACCGGCACGGCGCCGTGACCGTAGCCGTTGGCCTTGACCACGGCCATGGTGTGCCGGGTGCCGATCAGGCTGCGCAGGTGTTCCACGTTGGCCTGCACGGCACCGAGATCGATGACGGCCTCACGGAAGTCGGTCATGAGTTCCCCTCCAGGACCACGAACGCGCAGGCCACCCCGGCGTCGTGGGTCAGGCTCAGGTGCGCGCTCGTGATGCCGCGGGCGGTGAAGGCGGCCTGCACCGCTCCGGTCAGCGCGAAGGACGGGTTGCCGTGCGGGTCGGAGACCACTTCCATCTCCTGCCAGCTGGCGCCCACACTGTCGCCGAGGGCCTTGATCAGAGCTTCCTTGGCGGCGAACCGGGCGGCCAGCGAGTGTGTCGGCAGGGTGCGCTCGGCCGGCGCGAACAGCCTCGGCACCAGCCCGGGCGTGCGGGCCACCTGCCGGTCGAAGCGTGCCAGGTCGACGATGTCGACGCCGATGCCCTTGATCATGCTCTGCTCAATCCTCGTGTGCTGTTCTCAGCGAAATGCCCAGGACCCGGTGCCATCGCGAGGCGATGACGCGGCGAGCCCTGGGCATCCGTGGCCTATTCGGCCGGCTTACTCGACCGGCCTTATTCGACCGTGACCGACTTCGCCAGGTTGCGCGGCTGGTCGACGTCGAGGCCCTTGGCGGTGGCCAGCTCGATGGCGAACATCTGCAGCGGCACCACGGCGAGCAGCGGCTCGAACAGCGGGCCGGCGAGCGGGATGTGGAACACGGTGTCGGCGAACGGCAGCACCGCGGCGTCACCCTGCTCGGCGATCGCGATGATCCGGGCGCCGCGAGCGCGGATCTCCTGGATGTTGGAGACCACCTTGGGGTGCAGGTGCGCGGACCCGCGGGGGCTCGGTACCACGACGAAGACCGGCTGGCCGGGCTCGATCAGCGCGATCGGGCCGTGCTTGAGCTCACCGGCGGCGAAGCCCTCGGCGTGGATGTAGGCGAGCTCCTTGAGCTTGAGCGCACCCTCGAGCGCGATCGGGAAGCCCACGTGGCGACCGAGGAAGAGCACGGCGCGCGAGTCGGTCATCCACACGGCGAGCTGACGCACGGCGTCTTCCTGCAACAGGGTGGTGGCGATCTTCTCCGGGATGGCCTGCAGCTCGACGACCTGCGCGGCCAGCTCCTCCAGGGACATGGTGTTGCGCACCCGGGCCAGGTGCAGCGCGAAGAGGTACAGCGCGGCGATCTGGCCGGTGAACCCCTTCGTCGACGCGACGGCGACCTCGGGTCCGGCGTGCGTGTAGATCACGGCGTCGGATTCGCGGGGAATCGTGGCGCCCTGGGTGTTGCAGATCGAGATGGCCTTGGCGCCGGCCTCGCGGGCGTACTTCACGGCCATCAGGGTGTCCATGGTCTCGCCGGACTGGCTGATCGAGATCACCAGGGTGTCCGGGGTGAGCACCGGGTCGCGGTAGCGGAACTCGTGGCTGAGTTCGACATCCACCGGCACCTGCGCCCACTTCTCGATGGCGTACTTGGCGGTCTGGCCGGCGTACGCGGCCGTGCCGCAGGCCACAATCACGATGCGGCGGATGCCGGCGAGCACGTCATCGCCGAAGGCCTCGAGCTCGGGCACCACGGCCTGGCCGTCGTGGATGCGGCCGCGCAGGGTGTTGGTGACGGCATCCGGCTGCTCGGAGATCTCCTTGGCCATGAAGCTGGACCAGCCGCCCTTTTCACTGGCGGAGGCGTCCCAGGCGATGTCGAATTCTTCGACCTCGACGGGGGCGCCGAAGAAGTCGGTGACGGTGACGAGGTCGGGGGTGATGGTCACGATCTGGTCCTGGCCGATCGCGACGGCACGACGGGTGTACTCCACGAACGCGGCGACGTCGGAGCCGAGGAAGTTCTCGCCGTCGCCCAGGCCGATCACCAGCGGCGAGTTGCGGCGGGCGCCGACCACGACGCCGGGCTGGTCCTGGTGCACGGCCAGCAGCGTGAACGCGCCGTCCAGGCGCGCGACGACGGTGCGGAACGCTTCGCCCAGGTCACCCAGGCGGCGGTATTCGCGGCCGAGCAGCACGGCGGCCACCTCGGTGTCGGTTTCGCTTTCGAAGACGTAACCCTCGGCGAGGAGTTCGTCCTTGAGCGGCGAGAAGTTCTCGATGATGCCGTTGTGGATGAGGGCGAGCTTGCCGTCGTCACCCAGGTGCGGGTGCGCGTTCTGGTCGGTCGGACCACCGTGGGTGGCCCACCGGGTGTGCCCGATTCCGGTGCGCCCGTTGTTGATCGGGTGCGCCTCGAGCTCGGCGGCGAGCACGGCGAGCTTGCCGGCGCGCTTCGCGGTGTTGAGCACTCCCGCGTCGTCGATCACCGCTATCCCCGCGGAGTCATACCCCCGGTACTCGAGTCGACGGAGACCTCCCATGAGGACCTCGACGCTTTTGTTGTCTCCGACATATCCTACGATTCCGCACATAGCCCTGATTTTAGTCGCACTATGCTTGGTCTCGATGTCCGAGCCGGTGGTGAGCCCCAGTAATAACGGTCACAGCACCCCCTTTGTGGAGCTCGACCGTGCTGTGTGGGCATCCCTCGCACCCTCGACCCGGTTGCCGTTGCGGGAAACCGAGGTCGTGCAGCTGCGCGGCCTGGGCGAACCGCTCGACATCAACGAGGTGTCGGATGTCTACCTGCCGTTGAGCCGGCTGCTCAACCTCTACGCCGCGGGAGCCCGCAAGCTGCACCGCGACACCAGCGACTTCCTCGGGGAACGCGCCCAGCGCACCCCGTTCGTGATCGGCGTGGCCGGGTCCGTCGCCGTGGGCAAGTCCACCATCGCCCGGCTGCTACGGGAGCTCCTGGCCCGCTGGGAAGACACCCCCCGGGTGGAACTGGTCACCACTGACGGGTTCCTCTTCCCCAACGCCGAACTGGCCCGTCGCGGCCTGATGGAACGCAAGGGCTTCCCGGAGTCGTACGACCGGCGCACGCTGCTGCGTTTCGTCAGCGCCATCAAGAGCGGCGCCGCCGAGGTGCGCGCCCCTTTCTACTCGCACCTGAACTACGACATCGTGCCCGATGCGCAGGTCGTCGTGCGTCAGCCCGACATCCTCATCGTCGAGGGCCTGAACGTGTTGCAGCCGCCCGCCCCGGGCCACGGGCTCGCGGTGAGCGACCTTTTCGACTTCACCATCTACGTGGATGCCCGCACCTCCGACATCTCCCGGTGGTACGAGGAGCGGTTCCTGCGGCTCCAGCGCGGCGCGTTCACGAACCCCAAGTCGTTCTTCCACAGGTTCGCCTCCCTCAGCGAGGACGAGGCCCGGGCCCGCGCCCGCACCATCTGGGGCAGCATCAACGAACCCAACCTGCTGCAGAACATCCGCCCCACCCGCTCCCGCGCCACCCTGGTGCTGCGCAAGGACTCCGACCACACCGTCGACAAGGTGCTGCTCCGCAAGGTCTGAGCCGTCGCGGTGGGCGGCCATGGGGCGTTGTCGCCCGTGCGCTCGGCCGCCCGTAGCGTCGCGCTGATTGTGCTCGGCTGCCCGTAGCCCCGCGCCCGTCGCGCTCGGCAGCCGGCCCAACCGGCAACTGGGCCCCGTCCGGACAAATGGTCCCGGCACACCCGGCGCGAAAGTCCGCATCGGCAACAGTTGTGTCCGGGAGGCCGCCGACCGCTCATTCGCGGCGGCGTCGGCGCGTGGGCGCCGCCGCGGCGACGACGTGGGCGCGGCCGCGGGGTGTCCGCGAGCCCGCGCCTCCCCCGGTTTGAGCCCGGGTTGGGCCCCGGTCGGCACGCATCCGCCCGAACTGTTGCCGCAGCGGACAGGTGCGTCCCGCGTGCCGGACGCAGAAGTCCGGATGGGCAACAGTTACGGCGCGGCTGGGATGCGGCGGGCGGCAGCGGCACGGCTACGGTGGAACGATGGACCTCGACGTGCGCACCGACCGGCTTCTACTGCGGCGCTGGCGCGAGACCGACCTCGAGCCGTTCGCCCGGCTCACGGCGGATGCGGAGGTGATGCGCTACTTCCCCGCTCCACTGAGACGTGCCGAAAGTGATGCCCTCGCCGGCCGGGCGGACGCGATGTTCGACCTGCACGGCTACGGGCTGTGGGCGCTGGAACGCCTGGACACCGGCGAGTTCATCGGCTTCACCGGCCTCGCGCCGATGCTCGAGGGCGTCCCGGGTTCCGGCGGCGTGGAGGTGGGCTGGCGGCTGGCCCGATCCGCCTGGGGTCGGGGTCTCGCGACCGAGGCGGCGACGGCCGCCCTGCAGTTCGGCTTCGAGACCCTCGGCCTGGCGGAGGTGAACTCGATCACGGCGGGCATCAACATCCGTTCGCGCAAGGTGATGGAACGGCTCGGCATGCACATCGCGGGTGAGTTCGATCACCCGCGGCTACCCGAGGACTCGCCCCTGCTCCGTCACGTGCGCTACCTGATCGCCGCTCCCGGCTAGGCCCGGAATGCGGCAGGAACTGTTGCCGCAACGGACAATTGCGGCCGGTGTGCCGGACGCAATTGTCTGGACGGGGAACAGTTGACCACGCACGGACGACCGAAGCCACGCGACCGATCCGAGCGGCGGGAGCATGGTGAGCGCCACCGGGCCTCGGCCGGGCACCGTCCAAGGCCGGCTACCTGGGCCGCGCTTCGTTCGCTTCCTGGCGAACTTTGTACTTCGTGGTACCTGCTCGAACCTTCGCCGCGGCACGCGGTAGTTCTCACGGCACGCACTAGTGTTCGCGGCACGTGTTTTATCCTGTGCCACGACACACGACCCGTGCCGCGAGACGCAAGACGGGCCACGACGGATGGCCGTGGGTGCGAAATGCGGATACCGACCGGGAGAGTCGGGACAGGCGGTACTAGCTGGGCTGCAGCGCCAGGCGGGACTGCACGACGTCGGCCAGGGCGTGCGCCAGACGGTCGGCGGTGGGCTGGTCGGCGGCTTCCACCATGACCCGCACCATGGGCTCGGTGCCGGAGGGGCGCAGGAGCACCCGGCCGGTGTCGCCGAGTTCGGTTTCCGCGTCGCGCACGGCCTGCGCGATGACCTCGTCGCCGGCGAGGGCGTGGTGGTCGACGCCGCGAACGTTCACGAGGATCTGCGGGAACACCTTCATCACGCTGGCCAGCTCGGCGAGGGTTTTTCCGGTGCGGGCCATTTCGGCCACGATGTGCAGACCGGTGAGGATGCCGTCGCCCGTGGTGGCGAACTTGGTCATGATGACGTGACCACTCTGCTCGCCGCCGAGCGACAGCCCGTGCGCGTCGAGCTCCTCGAGCACGTACCGGTCGCCCACCTTGGACTCGATCATGTTGATGCCGTTGGCGGCCATGGCCTTCTTCAGGCCCAGGTTGCTCATGACCGTCGCCACGAGGGTGCGGTCCTTGAGCACGCCGCGTTCGGCCATCGACACGGCCAGGATCGCCATGATCTGGTCGCCGTCGACGATGTTGCCGTCGCGGTCGACGGCCAGGCAGCGGTCGGCGTCACCATCGTGGGCGATGCCCACGTCGGCGCCGTGCTCGAGCACCGCTCTGGCGAGGTTGTCCAGGTGGGTGGAGCCCACGCCGTCGTTGATGTTGAGGCCGTCGGGGTCGGCGCCGATCACGGTGACCCGGGCACCGGCATCCGTGAAGACCTGCGGGGACACGCCGGCGGCCGCGCCGTGGGCGCAGTCGAGCACCACGTGAATGCCGTCGAGCCGGTGCGGCAGGGTGCCGAGCAGGTGCACGACATAACGGTCCTCGGCGTCGGCGAAGCGACGGATGCGTCCGACGTCACCGGCAATCGGGGTGAGGAGCTGATCGCCCGCGTCGAGCACCGCTTCGATGCGGTCTTCGACGTCATCGGGAAGTTTGGTGCCGCCGAAGTTGAAGAATTTGATGCCGTTGTCGGGCGCCGGGTTGTGCGAGGCGGAGATCATCACGCCGAAGTCTGCGCCGATGTCGGCGATGAGGAAGGCGGCGGCGGGCGTCGGGATGACGCCGGCATCCAGCACGTCTACGCCGGAGCTGGCCAAGCCTGCTGCAACGGCGGAGGTGATGAATTCACCGGAAATGCGGGGGTCGCGGGCGACCACGGCGACGGGACGACGGCCTTGGGCACGTCGTTCCTCTGCGCGGCGGCCACTGGTGAGCACAACTGCGCTCGCCTGGGCGAGGCCCAGGGCCAGGCCAGCCGTGAGATCACGGTTAGCCAGGCCCCGGACGCCGTCCGTGCCGAAAAGTCGAGCCATATGAGTGTGTACTCGACTAACGGGTTAGCGCTTCGAGAACTGCGGCGCCTTACGGGCCTTCTTGAGTCCGGCCTTCTTGCGCTCCTTGACGCGAGCGTCACGGTTGAGGAAGCCGGCCTTCTTGAGGATGGCGCGGTTGTTCTCTTCGTCGATCTGGTTCAGCGAGCGGGCGATGCCGAGGCGCAGCGCGCCGGCCTGGCCGGACGGGCCACCACCGGTGATGCGGGCGATGACGTCGTAGCTGCCGATGAGGTCGAGGACCTTGAAGGGGTCGTTGATCAGCTGCTGGTGCAGCTTGTTCGGGAAGTAGTCGTCGAGCTCGCGCCCGTTGACGACAATCTTGCCGGCGCCGGGGACGATGCGCACGCGGGCGATGGCCTGCTTGCGACGACCCACGGCTGCGCCGGGAACGTTGAGGACGGCGCGGGGCGCCTTGGTTGCAACTTCAGCGGGAGTCTCGGTGGAGTAGCTCTCGGGAGTTGCGTCAATCTGGTCTGCGATCTTCGCCACGATGGTGTGAATCCTTTTTTCTTAGATATCGAGAAGTCTGGGGCCGACGCTACTGAGCGACCTGGCTGAGGGTGTACGGCTTGGGCTGCTGCGCAGCGTGCGGGTGCTCGGGGCCTGCGTAGACCTTGAGCTTCAGCAGCTGTGCACGGCCGAGCGAGTTCTTCGGCAGCATGCCGCGAATCGCCTTTTCTACCGCACGGGTGGGGTGCTTCTCGAGCATCTCCGAGTAGTTCGTGGCCGTGAGGCCGCCCGGGTAACCGGAGTGGCGGTACGCCATCTTGAGGTCGAGCTTCTTGCCGGTCAGGGCAATCTTTTCGGCGTTGATGATGATGACGAAGTCGCCACCATCCATGTGGGGGGAGAAGGTCGCCTTGTGCTTGCCGCGAAGAAGAATCGCGGCGTGGCTGGCGAGCCGACCCAGAACGATGTCGGTGGCATCAATAACGACCCAGTCGTGCTGGAGTTCGCTTGCCTTGGGGGTGTAAGTGCGCGTCACTGTTGTGCTGCTTTCTTGTTTTCGAACGGAGGTGTTCGTGAATCCCGCTCCGGGTGTGTTCTCGAAGAGAACACGATCGATGGAGGGCTCACGTTCGTGTGCCTGGCTGCAACGCCTAAGACACCAAGGAACAACACTAGTTCACGACACGCCCCGGCACAACTCGGGCCGGTAAACCGGGCGTGCTAGCTCACTCGTCTTCGGGCAGCTCCCGACGGGCACGCGTCTGCGCCGCACGGATGGCCATCCCCGCGTCCTCGGGGTAGCCCACCTCCATCAGGGTCAGGCCATGCGCCTGCATCACCTTGAACTCGCTGGTGCGGGCCCGCTCGATGCGCAGGTCCACGAGTCGGGTTCCCACCAGCTTGCCCTCCCCCACCGACACGCAGGCGCCCACCAGGGCGCGCACCATCGAATGGCAGAACGCATCCGCCTGCAGGGTGGCCACGAGCACCCCGTCGGGGTCCCGCCGCCACTCGAAGGACTGCAGGGTACGGATGGTGGTGGCTCCGGGCCGCGGTTTGCAATAGGTCGCGAAGTCGTGCAGCCCGATCAGGGTGGCCGCGGCCTCCTGCATCGAGGCGAGGTCGAGCGCGAAGCCGTGCCAGGTGGTGCGCAGCCGCTGCAACGGGTCGCGCAGAGCGCCGGTGTCGGAGATGCGGTACTCGTAGCGGCGCCACAGTGCGGAGAAGCGGGCGTCGAAACCGGCCGGGGCCAGGCTGGCGCGGTGGATCACGATTTCGGGCTGAGTGACCAGGATGCCGCCGAGGCGACGCTGCACCATCGTGGCCAGCTCGTTGGGGTACGTGGGTGCGGCCTTGCCCCGTTTGACCCGCACGAGGGCGTTGACCTGGTCGGGGTTGAGATCGAAGTGGGCCACCTGGCCCAGCGCGTGCACACCGGAGTCCGTGCGCCCGGCGACCACGAGGGTGGGGGTGGGCTGGTGGCGCTTGAGGATGGCGCCGAGGCCCTCCTCGATCTGGCCCTGCACGGTGCGGTACCCGGGCTGGCTGGCCCAGCCGAAGAAGTCGGTTCCGTCGTAGCCCACGTCGAGGCGGATGCGTTTGGAGCCTGCTGGCGGCATCGAATCGGACGGTGCCGCCAGGGCGCCATCCGGGTTGAGCTCGGCCAGCACCAGCGGAAGGGCGCCGTCGACGGGCTCGGGAAAACTCACAGAGGTCAGTGTAGAGGCCGGGCCGGGTTATCGTTGGACGGGCCCGTCTCAGGCCGCACAGTTATGACCAGTCTCCTTCGCACCGCGCCCCGCTCCCCCGCCACAGCTGTCGCCGTTCGCCATCCGGACGTTCCGGCCGGCCGCCGGCTCAGCGGCCTCGACGGTCTCCGGGGCATCGCCGTCATCCTCGTCGTTGTCTACCACCTGTTTCCGCCGGTGTTGCAGGGCGGTTTTATCGGCGTCGACATCTTCTTCGTGATCAGCGGTTTCCTGATCACCGGCCTCATCGTGGCCGAACACGACCGCACTGGCCGGTTCTCGCCGCGGCGGTTCTGGCTGCGTCGGGCCCGCCGCCTGGTGCCGGCACTGGTGCCGGTGGTGCTGGTGGCCTGCACGGCGGCCTGGTTGCTCGGCGGCGATGTGCTCGTGGGCCTGGGCTGGAAGCTGCTGGGCGCCGCGACGTTCAGCTACAACTGGGTGTCGATGGCCACGAACACCAGCTACTTCGGCTCCGGCCAGCCCGAGCTGCTCCGCAACCTCTGGTCGCTGGCCGTGGAGGAACAGTTCTACCTGCTCTGGCCGCTGCTGCTCCTCCTGCTGCTTAGGGTCCGCCGGCCGGGCCTGCGCCTGGCCCTCGTCGTGGCGCTCGCCCTCGCGTCGGCAGTGTGGATGGGCGTCGGCTTCTCCCCGGGCAGCGACCCCACCCGGGTGTACTACGGCTCGGACACCCACAGTTTCGGCCTGCTGATCGGCGCCGGACTGTCCCTGCTGCTGCGTCCGCTCGGGCCCGTGGCTGCGGGCGGCACGGTGGCGGCCCCGGCCGCGCGCCGGACCCTCACCATGATGCGGCCCTGGTGGGGCGCGGCAGCGGTGGCCGGCCTGATCGCCGCCGCGATCTGGCTGCCGGCTGACGCCGCCGCCACCTACCGCGGCGGCCTCCTGCTGGTGAGCGCACTCACCGCCGTGGCGATCTGGGCGGGCGTGGCCGGCGACCGGTTCGGGCGGATGCTCGACACCGCTCCGCTGCGCTACCTCGGCGAACGCTCCTACGGCCTGTATCTCTGGCACTGGCCGCTGCTGGTGCTGGTGCAGCTCGTGGCGCCGTTCGGCCGCGGCCCGGCGAGTGTCGCGGCGACCGGATTGCTCACCCTGGTGCTGGCCGTGGCGGCCGCTGCGACCTCGTACCGGTGGCTCGAGATGCCGATCCGCCGGCAGGGCCTCCGTGGCGCGGTCGGGCAGCTGCGCGCCACGGTCATGCGGGCGTCTGCGCCGGGCACCCGCCGCCGCTACCGCTCCCGTGCGGCACTCGTTCTCGCCGCGGCCGTCGTGCTGATGTTGCTGGTGGGCACCGGCGCATCCGTGGTCACGGCGCCCACCGTCACGACGGCCCAGGCGGAGGTGCTCCGCGGCCAGCAGGCGCTGGCCCAGGCCGCTCAGGCGGCACAGGCACAAGCCGCCAAGGATGCCGCCGCCCAGGCCGCAGGTGTGGTCACGGAAACCACCAGGGGGTCCAACATCACCGCTGTCGGGGACTCCGTGATGCTCGCCTCCGCGGCCGAGTTGCAGGCCGAGTTCCCCGGCATCACGATCGACGCCGCCGTGTCCCGCGGCATGGACGCCGCCCCGGAAATCCTGGCCGCACAACGTGCCGCGGGCACCCTGCGCCCCGTGGTTCTGCTGGGCCTGGGCACGAACGGTCCCGTCGACCAGGCCGACCTCGCCGCCGTCATGCGGGTGATCGGTCCCTCCCGGGAACTGATCGTGGTGAACGCGTTCGCGGACCGGGACTGGACCGCGGGGGTCAACACGTCGCTGGCGGAGTTCTCGGCGCGCCGCAGCCAAGTGGTCCTGGCCGACTGGAGCGCCGCGATCGCCCCGCACGTCGACGTGCTCGCCGATGACGGCATCCACCCCGGCCCCACCGGCGGGGCGATCTACGCCGACTCGGTGGCGGTCGCCCTCGAACGGCTGCCCGGTGCCGCACCGAGCCGCGCGCCCGGCGCCGACACCCTGCAGGCCTTCCGCGTGCGCTGACCCACCCGCCGCGGCGGTTGGGCCGTGCGGCGGATGCGCCGACCTGGTATCCGAGGCATGTGGGCGAGACACCTCGAGGCATGCGGGCGGGGTCTCGAATCATGCGGGCGGGACCTCTCGAGGTATGCGGGCAAGGCGCCGCCATGCGGGTGGCGCGCCAGGCGCATAGCGGCGCCTGACCCGCGTACCGCCGGCGGAGCCACCCACACCGCCATCGACCTCTGCGTGCCCCGCCGGCACCCCGCACTGCACCTCGTGTGGCCGAGCGCGCCCGCTATAGCGGGCGCATCCAGCCGCAGGGGGTTCATCGAGCCGAAGCGGGCGCCTCCAGCACCATCGTCGGGCACACAAAAAGGGCCCGACCGAAGTCGGGCCCTTTCAGGTACAGCGAGTGAAGCTGGTGTTACTTGGCTTCCTCAGCGGACGCGTCAGCAGCGTCGGCCTCAACGGTCTCGGCTTCAACAGTCTCAGCTTCGACGGTCTCAGCCTCAACCGGGGTCTCCTCGGCGACGGGCGCGGACGCCTTCGCTGCGGAGGCCTTGTTCGACTTCACCTTGGGCGAAACGGGCTCGAGAACGAGCTCCATCTGCACCATGGAGGCGTTGTCGCCCTTGCGGAAGCCGAGCTTCGTGATGCGGGTGTAGCCGCCATCGCGCAGCGCAACCTGGGGCGCGATCTCGGTGAAGAGCTCGTGCACGACGGTCTTGTCGCCGATCGTCGCGAGAACGCGACGACGAGCGTGCAGGTCGCCACGCTTGGCGAAAGTCACCAGGCGCTCGGCAACCGGACGCAGGCGCTTGGCGCGCGTCTCGGTCGTCTTGATGGACTTGTGGGTGAACAGGGCGGCAGCCAGGTTCGCGAGCATGAGGCGCTCGTGCGCCGGTCCGCCACCGAGACGGGCTCCCTTAGTGGGCTTAGGCATTATCGGTAATCTCCAGTATCAAAGTCGAAAGGCGTCGAGGAACGACGAGCCTTAGATGGTTTCTTCGTCGTAACCGCTGTAGAAGTGCGCACCGTCAAAGCCGGGCACAGAATCCTTCAGCGACAGGCCGAGCTCTACGAGCTTGTCCTTGACCTCATCCACCGACTTCTGACCGAAGTTGCGGATGTTCATCAGCTGGGTCTCCGAGAGGGCGACCAGTTCGCTGACGTTGTTGATGCCTTCGCGCTTGAGGCAGTTGTACGAGCGCACGGACAGATCGAGGTCTTCGATCGGCACGGACAGCTCGGTGGAGAGGACGGCGTCGACCGGCGCGGGGCCGATCTCAATGCCCTCAGCAGCGGTGTTCAGCTCGCGGGCCAGACCGAACAGCTCGGTCAGCGTGCGACCGGCGGATGCGATGGCGTCGCGGGGCGAGATAGCCGACTTGGTCTCCACGTCAACGACGAGGCGGTCGAAGTCAGTGCGCTCACCGGCACGAGTTGCCTCGACACGGTAGGTCACCTTGAGAACCGGCGAGTAGATCGAGTCGACCGGAATCTGGCCGGCCTCGGAGTACTCGTTGCGGTTCTGGGTAGCCGACACGTAACCACGGCCACGCTCGATGGTCAGTTCGAGTTCGAACTTGGCCTTGTCGTTCAGGGTCGCGATGACGAGCTCGGGGTTGTGAACCTCGACGCCGGCCGGAGCCGAGATGTCGGCGGCCGTGACCTGGCCGGAGCCCTGCTTGCGCAGGTACGCGGTGATCGGCTCGTCGTGCTCGCTGGAGATGACCAGGCCCTTGATGTTCAGGATGATCTCGGTGACATCTTCCTTGACCCCGGGAACGGTGCTGAATTCGTGAAGCACTCCATCGATGCGGATGCTGGTGACAGCAGCGCCGGGAATCGAGGAAAGCAGGGTGCGGCGCATCGAGTTACCGAGGGTGTAGCCGAAGCCGGGCTCGAGGGGTTCGATGACGAACCGGGACCGGAACTCCGAGATGTTCTCTTCGGTGAGCGTGGGGCGCTGTGCAATAAGCACTATTGATTCCTTTCGGCGAAGTGTCCGCTATATGACACTTAGTGGCGAGTTGTGAAATTGTGAGTCTCGACGGGCCCGCGAGAAGCGGCCCTGTCGCGGTGAACGGCGAGTGAGCCTGCCCGGATCTTTCGACCCAGACAAGCCCAATCGCCAGTCACTGAAAGGAATTAAACGCGGCGGCGCTTCGGGGGACGGCAACCGTTGTGGGCCTGGGGCGTCACGTCGTTGATCGAGCCAACTTCGAGGCCAGCGGCCTGCAGCGAACGGATAGCCGTTTCGCGGCCCGAACCCGGTCCCTTGACGAAGACGTCAACCTTCTTCATGCCGTGCTCCTGGGCCTGGCGAGCTGCAGACTCTGCAGCCAGCTGAGCGGCGAACGGGGTCGACTTGCGCGAACCCTTGAAGCCAACTCCACCTGAGGACGCCCAGCTGATGACCGCACCGGTGGTGTCGGTGATCGAGACGATGGTGTTGTTGAAGGTGCTCTTGATGTGGGCCTGGCCCACAGCAATGTTCTTCTTTTCTTTCTTACGCGGCTTCCGTACGGCCGACTTTGGTGCTGCCATGATTTCTCCTGAATCCTAGAGGCGTGACGGGCTAGGCGAGGCCTAGCGCGCCTTCTTCTTGCCGGCTACGGTGCGCTTCGGGCCCTTGCGGGTACGAGCGTTGGTCTTGGTGCGCTGGCCGCGAACGGGCAGGCCCTTGCGGTGACGAATACCTTCGTAGCTACCGATCTCGACCTTGCGGCGGATGTCAGCGGCGATCTCACGGCGAAGGTCACCCTCGATCTTGAAGGTTCCTTCGATGTAGTCGCGGAGCTGGACGAGCTGCTCGTCAGTCAGGTCCTTGACGCGAATGTTTCCATCGATCTCGACGTCGGCGAGGGTCTTGAGTGCCCTCGTACGGCCAACACCGAAAATGTAAGTAAGTGCAACTTCCACGCGCTTATCGCGCGGAATGTCTACGCCGGCTAGACGTGCCATTGTGGCTTCTCCTGTGGGATGAGTGGAGGTCTGTAGCAGCACCTGTGCATCGGCCTCCAACCGATGGTGTCCCCCCGAAGGGTTCCCGGCACTGCTATGTATTTAGTTGTGTCGTGCGTGGATCTCGAGAACGACCATCGCTGGTCGAGCGTGTCGAGACCTAGCCCTGACGCTGCTTGTGACGCGGGTTCTCGCAGATGACCATCACGTTGCCGTTACGGCGGATGACCTTGCACTTGTCACAGATCTTCTTGACGCTGGGCTTGACCTTCATGGGTGTGTCCTTGTAATCGCTGTCTTCGTACCCACGGAATGCCGCAGGCCGTTACTTACAGCAACGCTTACTTGTAGCGGTATACGATCCGACCGCGGGTCAGGTCGTAAGGGCTCAGTTCCACGATCACACGGTCCTCAGGAAGGATGCGGATGTAGTGCTGACGCATCTTGCCCGAAATGTGGGCAAGAACTTTGTGGCCGTTGGTCAACTCAACGCGAAACATCGCGTTGGGAAGAGCTTCGACTACTGCGCCCTCGATCTCGATGACACCGTCTTTTTTGGCCATAACTCACTATCGCTAAAGTATTGGTTGCTGGTCTTGCGGGATTGTGGCCTCCAGACACGCCAGTAAAGGCAGTGCTAGACACCAAGGATTTATCCTATGCTATGCGATTGCCCTTTGGCAATTCATCCCTATAATCTGGTCGCCGCTGCCACGACCGCGAGCACGTCGGCGTAGAGCGGATGCGTGGCCTCAAGCCCGCACACGTTCGCCACGATGGTCTCGGCGGAGTCGGTGGCGAGCATCCGCTGCAGCTCAACACTCTGCTCGTCGTCGGCGACGTCGAAGCGGAGGGCCGCGGCAATCGCCTCCAGCAGCGCCACCGGGCGGGTGCCCCGTTCGGCGATCTCGGCGGCCGGGCCGATGAAACGTTCGTGCCTGCTGAGCTTGCGCAACGGCTGACGGCCGACTCGTTCGACGGTGTCCGGCAGCGACGGGTTCGCAAACCGGCCGAGGATCTTCTCCCGGTATGCGCGCTGGGTGGCCTCGTCGAGGCCGTGCTTGGCCACCAGGAGGGCGCTGGTCTCTTCGAGCACCCGGCGGGCACCATCCGCGACCGACGGCACCAGAAGCGCGTCGGAGAGCTTGGAGACGCCGGCCTGGGTGCCGAGGTAGGCGACGGTGGCGTGTCCGGTGTTCACGGTGAAGAGCTTGCGCTCAATGTAGGGCGCGAGGTCCTCCACGAACGTGGCGCCGGGAATCGATGGCGGGGCGGAGCCGAATGCGGGGCTTTCAATGACCCACTCGTAGAAGGCCTCGACGGTGACGTCGATGCCGGCATCCTTCGATTGGCCGGGAACGATGCGGTCCACGGCGGTGTTGGCGAAGGCCACCCGGCCTTTCAGGGCCGCGCGGTCGCCCTCTGGCACGTTAGCCCAGACCTGCTCGGCGAGCACATCGGTGGCGTTGATCGCGTTCTCGCAGGCCATCACGGCCAGCGGGGGCAACCCGGCCTCGCGGCGGGCCAGACCCGCCGCGATGACCGGGGCCACGAACCGCAGCACGGTGGGACCCACAGCGGTGGTGACAGCATCCGCCGTGGCGATCTCGTTGATGAGATCGGCCTCGGAAGTGGCGCTGTTGAGGGCGCGGAAGTTGTCGACCACCTTGTCGGTGGGGGTCTCCCCCGCCTCGTGCACGGTGTAGGACGGCGCCTGCTGCAGCGCCTCAATGAGAGGGCCATTCACATCGGCGAAGACAACCTCATAACCGGCCTCATGGAGCAGGAGACCTACGAAGCCGCGGCCGATGTTGCCCGCGCCGAAGTGAATGGCTTTCATTCTGCGTTTACCTCCTCGAGCAGGGCGAAGATCTCGTCCTGCGAACCAGCGTCGATCAATTTCTGTACTTCGTCCTCGTCGGAGAAGACGACGGCGATCTTGGAGAGGATCTCCAGGTGTTCGTTGTTCAGGCCGGCGATGCCGACCGCGAACTTGACGGGCTGGCCGTCCCAATCGATCGGCTCCGCGTACCGCACCAGCGAGAGAGCCGATCGCACGATCGACTCCTTCGCGTCGTTGGTGCCGTGCGGGATCGCCAGGAAGTTGCCCATGTAGGTCGAGACGGAGTTTTCGCGCTCGAACATCGAGTCGACGTACTCCTGCTTCACCGCTCCGGCGGCGACCAACAGGGCACCGGCCTCACGGATGGCCTCGTCCCGCGTGGTGGCCGCACCCGCGGCCACCACGTTCTGCGGTTCCAGAATGCTCTGGGTCATTACTTGGTCACTCCTTCGTTGGTGCCCTGAAGGGACTGTACGACCTCGTCGTACTTCGGGCTGTTCATGAAGTTGTCCACCGAGACGTGAACCGACTTGGGGCTCTTGCCGCGGGCGCGGTCCGTCAGGTCCTGGTGGGTGATCACGAGGTCGGCGGTGCCGTCGAGGTTCGCGATGGCCTGGTTGGTCACCGTGACCCCTTCAATGCCGGCCTTCTTGATCTTGTTGCGCAGCACCGAGGCGCCCATGGCGCTGGAGCCCATGCCGGCGTCGCAGGCGAAGACGATGTTCTTCACTGCGGAACCGGTCGTGGCTGAGGCGCCGAGGTTGCCCAGAATGGAGCTGGACTTGCCCTTGTTGGCTTCGGTCTTGGCGATCGCGGCGGCCAGTTCGTTGTCGTTCTCAGCGGCGAGGTCCTTCTTGCGGCTGGCGCGGAGGATGACACCACCGATCGCGAACGAGACACCGGCTGAAGCGATGACCGAGAGGATGACGCCGATGAAGTCGGTTGCCGGGGTCTGCGCCAGCACGGCGATGATGCTGCCGGGCGAGGCGGGGGCGCGGAGGCCGGTCTGGAAAGCGACGTTCACGGCAACACCGGTCATGCCGCCACCGATGGCGGCGAGCACCATCATCGGCTTCATCAGCACATACGGGAAGTAGATCTCGTGGATGCCACCGAGGAACTGGATGATGATCGCGCCGGGTGCACTCGCGCGGGCAAGGCCGACGCCGAAGAACGAGAACGCAAGCAGGATGCCGAGGCCCGGGCCGGGGTTCGCCTCGAGCAGGAACAGGATGGACTTGCCGGACTCCTGGACCTGCTGCACACCGATGGGGGTGAGCACACCGTGGTTGATGGCGTTGTTGAGGAAGAGGATCTTGCCCGGTTCGATGAAGATCGACGCGATCGGCAGCAGGCCGTTGACGATGAGCCAGTCCACGATCATCTCGAGGAAGGCGCTCAGGCCGGTGACCAGCGGGGCGATTCCGAAGAACGCACCCAGGGCCAGGGCGAAGCCGAGGATACCGGCGGAGAAGTTGTCCACCAGCATCTCGAAGCCGGGGCGGATCTTGCCGGCCCAGATCTTGTCGACCTTCATCAGGATCCATGCGGACAGCGGGCCGACGATCATGGCGCCGATGAACATCGGGATCGAGCTGCCCACGATGACACCCATGGTGGCGATCGAGGCGATCACTCCACCGCGGGTGCCGTAGACCATCCGGCCACCGGTGTTGGCGATCAGCAACGGCAGTAGGTACAAGATCATCGGGTCCACGAGCGTGACCAAGGTCTCGTTCGGGGTCCAGCCGGTGGGGATGAAGAAGGCGGTGATGATGCCCCACGCGATGAACGCCGCGATGTTGGGCATGATCATGCCGCTCAGGAAGGTGCCGAAGGCCTGTACGTGGACCCTCGCGCCCTTCTTCTCGGTGACAGACGTCGTTGTCATTTCTGTATACCTCTCTCGGGGGTTGCAAGCACGGTAGGGCCCGTGCCGGTGGGGGCGGTGCTGGTGTAGCTGTGTGCGATTGCGGTTGCCGCGGCGCGAGCGGATGCTGCGCCGTCGGCGGACAGAGCGGCGTCGGCGAGGTGCCGGGCCTGCTCGAGTGTGAAGTCGGCCAGGGAGGCCCGAACGTCGGCGAGGGCCGACGCCGACATCGACAGGGTGGTGGCGCCGAGGCCCACGAGCACCACGGCCAGCAGCGGGTCAGCCGCGGCCTCGCCGCAGACACCGACGGGCTTGCCGAGGCTCGCGCCGGCGGCGCCGACCTCGCCCACCAGGCGAAGCACCGCGGGGTGCCACGGGTCCTGGAACGCGGCGACGCTGCCGAGCATCCGGTCGGCCGCCAGCGTGTACTGGGTCAGGTCATTGGTGCCGATGGAGGCGAAGTCGGCGTGCGCCAGGATGTGGTTGGCGAGCAGTGCCGCGCTCGGCACCTCGACCATGACCCCGGCGGTCTTCAGACCCAGCTCGTGGGCGAGGGCGGTGAAATACACGGTCTCTTCCACGGTGGACACCATCGGCGCCATCACCCAGAGGTCCGCGTCGGTGGCCGCGTCGGCTTCGGCGAGGGCGGTGAGCTGCTCCCGCATGATGTCCTCGCTGGCACGAAGGGCACGCAGGCCGCGCAGGCCCAGGGCGGGGTTCTCCTCGACGGCGTCGTTGAGGAACGCCAGGGGCTTGTCGGCGCCGGCGTCGAGCGCCCGCACCACGACCTTCTGGCCGGGGAAGGCGCGCAGCATCCGCTCGTACTGCTCACGCTGCTGCGTCACTGTGGGCGCGGAGGTGGAGTCGAGGAAGAGGAACTCGGTGCGGAACAGGCCCACACCTTCGGCGCCGAGGGCGACGGCCTTGGCGGCGCCATCCGCCGAACCGAGGTTGGCCAGCAGCGGCACAGGCGTGCCGTCCTTGAGCCGGCCGGGGCCGATCGGGGCCAGCGCGCGGGCTTCGCGGGCGGCGATGCGGGCGCGGGCCTCTGCGAGCTGCTTCGCGGTGGGGTCCACGAGCACGATGCCGTTGGCGGCGTCGATGATGACCTCGTCGCCGTCGGCGAGCTGCGCGGCGGCGTGGGTGCCCACGATCGCGGTGATCGACTTCTCCCGGGCCAGGATGGCGGTGTGCGAGGTGGGTCCACCGTCGATGGTGATCAGGCCGAGCACCTTGTCGAGGTTGAGCAGGGCCGTGTCGGCGGGGGCGAGGTCGTGGGCGACGAGCACGAAGGGCTCTTCGGGGTCCGGCACACCCGGCGCGGGCAGGCCGCCGAGGTCCGCGATGACCCGCTGGGCCACGTCGTCGAGGTCGGCGGCGCGCTCACCAAGGTAGCCGCCGAGGGCCAGCATCTGGTCGCGGAAGACGGCGAAGGCCTCGAACACGGCGCGTTCAGCGGTCTGGTGCTTGTGCAGCCGGGCGGTGACCTCCTCGAGGAGGGTGGGGTCCTCAGCCATCATGGCCTGGGCCTCGAGCACCTCCTGGGCGGTGCCGCCGGCGCGTTCGCCCCGGGCTTCGAGGTCTTCGGCGACGGCGTGCATCGACGCGGTCGCCCGGGCCAGTTCGGCATCCGGGTCGAGGGTGCTGCGGGTGCTGAGCGGCTCCGGCAACGGTGCGGGCATGCGCAGGACCCGGCCGATGGCGACGCCCTGGCCGATCCCGATGCCCTGAAGCTCAATCATGTGCGCGTCCCGCCTAGGCGTCGTGGTCGGTGAGGAGGAGCTCGACGAGGCCGTCGAGCACGGTGTCGGCATTGTCGCCGTCCGTGGCGAGGGTGACGCTGTCACCGTGGTTGATGCCCAGCGAGATGACGCCGAGGATGCTGGCGGCATTGACCGGCTTGCCGTCGCCCTTCTGCAGGGTGACCGGGGCTCCCGCGGCGGCGGCGGCCTTCGTGAAGAGTTTCGCGGGGCGCGCGTGCAGCCCGTGCGTCGATCCGATCTGTACGGTGCGTTCGACCATGTGTCGCGCCTGCCTTTCCAACGTGCGGGAGTGTCACCGGGGCCTCAGTCGAGGTCCCGGCTTCGTGCGGGCAGCCGGCGGCGGCCGGCACAACAAATAACGGATGGAACGGTGCGGGTGACCTGCGAAGTCAGACCCACGACCGTTCGTGTTCGGCATCCACGGCCAGATCAAGTGCCACGACGCCGTCACGCGCCGAGAACACCGAGTCGGGCAGCAGTGCCACGCCCACGCCGCGCTCTTTCGCTTGGGCGCTGATGCGCTCGAAGCGGGGGGCGAGGTGGGGACCGACCAGGAGTACGTCAATGGTGTCGAGCGAGGACGGGAGATCCCCTTCGCTACCGGCGACGACCGCGAGGGTGAGCCCACGTTCCTTGCCGGTGACCCGCAGCCTGTGCGCCACGAATGCGCTGGACGCTCCGGCACCACACACGATGAGAATCTTCATTGATTCTTTCCTTTCATCGATCTTTGAATTCAACACTTACTGTCCTCTCTTCGGACTTGCGGCGCCACCAGACCCTTTTCCGCAGGGTGCGGAAACACGTCGGGGTCCTACCGTGCCGGGCTCGCACTCTGCTTGACTACTCTTGAGACGATGGAGTTGCGCACGATGAGTGATAAACAGACGCGGATGCTGGACTTCCTGTCCCAGACATCCAGCTGGATCACGGCAGGCGAACTTGCTGACCGCCTGGGGGTTACCCCGCGCAGTGTGCGCAGCTATGTCACGGCGGTGAAGGCGGCCGCGCATCCGCTCACCGTCATCGAATCCGGCACCGCCGGCTACAGGCTCAACCGCGACGAGTTCGCCAGCTTCACCGCCCAGCACCGGTCCAAGCCGCGCGAAACGGATGCGGACACCCCGCAGCAACGGCTGTCCAGCCTGGTGCGGCGGCTCACCGAATCGCCCGACGGGCTGGACGTCTACGAGCTGGCCGCGGAGAACTTCGTCAGCGACTCCACGGTGGAGGCCGACCTGGCCCGGGTGCGGCTGATGCTGCCCGACAGCGGCCTGACCCTGGTGCGGCACGGCAGCGTGGTCACCCTCACCGGCGCGGAGACCGACCGGCGCCGGCTGCTCAGCCGGATGTTCCGCGAGGAGAGCGCCCGCGGCATGATCGACCTGGAGACTATCCAGCGCGAGTTCACCTCCGGGCAGGCCGGCGCCGACAGCCTGGGCGCGTTCAAGACCGACCTCATCGAGCTGCTCGACGGCCAGGGCTACTTCGTCAACGAGTACGGCATCAACAATGTGTTGCTGCACGTGGCCATCGCGATCGACAGGGTCACCAAGCACCTCTCCCCCGCCCCGGCCGTCGCCGAACCGCCGTCGGAGCTCGCCACCTCGTTGTCCGGCCTGATCACGAAGCACTTCGACGTGCGCCTGGGCAGCGGTGACCTCGCCTATCTGGCGTTCCTGCTGACCACCCGGGTGATCACCCCCGGCCACGACCAGCCGGCCGAGACCCTCATCGAAAGCTACGTGCGGCCGGAGGAGCTCGCGATGATGCGCACCATCGTGGACCGGGCCAGCCGGGAGTACCTCGTCGACCTCGACGACGACGACTTCATCGTGCGGCTGACCCTGCACGTGCGCAACCTGATCAACCGGGCACACGACAAGTCGTACTCCCGCAACCCGCTCACCCGGTCGATCAAGACCTCGTACCCGCTGATCTACGAGCTGGCCGTGTACATCGCCAGCCAACTGCAGCGCGCCGAGCAGATCGTGATCAACGACGACGAGATCGCCTACATCGCCATGCACGTGGGCGCGCATCTCGAGCAGCAGGTGCGCCGGGTGGAGCTGGTGACCTGCGCGATAGTGTGCCCCAACTACTACGACATGCACGTGCTGTTGCGCGAACGCATCGAACGGGTGCTCGGCGACGACCTCGAGGTCGTCGCGGTGATCACCCGTTCCGATGTGGACTGGGACGCTCTCGACGCCGATCTGGTGCTCACCACCATCGACCCGCAGTTGCACGCCGACGGGGTCATTGTGATCCAGCCGTTCCTCACTCAGAACGACATCGACCGCATCCGCCAGCAGGCCAGCCGGGTGCGACGGATGCGCCGGCGCGCGCGTCTGAAGGACGACCTGCTGCAGTTCTTCGACGAGTCTCTGTTCTCGCGCAACTTCTACGCCCCGGACGAGACTGCGATGATCACCGCGCTGGGCGAGCGCATGATGGCGCGGGGCATCATCGATCAGAGCTACGTGGACGGCGCCATCGAGCGGGAGCTGATGTCATCCACCGCGTTCACCGACAACCTCGCCGTGCCGCACGCCATGGCGATGAGCGCCCAGCAGACCTCGATCGCCATCGTGATCAACGACGCCCCGATGGACTGGGGCGACAACCGGGTGAACGTGGTCGCACTGATCGCCTTCAGCGCCGCCGGCCGCAGCACCTTCCAGGCGGTCTTCGACCAGTTCGTGGAGGTGTTCTCCGACCGCCTCGAGGTGCAGCGCTTGATCAAGCGCTCCGTCGACTTCGCGTCCTTCATCGACGAGCTGGTCCACGTCATGGACGCCTAGCCCCGCTCGTTCTCCCGCTCCACGGCCAACTGTTACCGAAACAGACAATTGCGCCCGGCACACCGGGCGCAATTGTCCGCATGGGCAACAGTTAGCCAGGGCTGTCGGTCGGGGCGAGGGAGCTTAGGGGCGGAGGGTGGAGACCAGGCGGCGCACGAGACGGGTACGGCGGCGCGCGTACGGCGCGGCCACCAGGCCGAGCACATCCGGATGCGCCGGCGTACGCAGCACCGACTTCTCATGACTGAACTGGGCCACCGACCGCTCCCCGTGGTAGCTGCCCATGCCGCTGGCACCCACCCCGCCAAACGGCAGGCCGGGAACCGCGAGGTGCGACATCGGCGCCCCGAGCCCTACCCCGCCGGAGGACGTTCGTGTGAGCAGGGCCCGCGCCACCGCACGGCTGCGGGTGAACGCGTACAGCGCGAGCGGCTTCTCCCGCGCGGTGATGAACGCGATCGCCTCGTCCAGTCCCGACACTGTCACGATCGGCAGGATCGGCCCGAAGATCTCCTCGGTCATCACCGGTGAGGCCACGTCCACGTCGGCGAGAATTGTCGGGGCGATATAGAGCTCGGCCGCGTCCACCAGCCCGCCGGTCACCAGACGACCCTGGTCGACCATCCCGGCCAACCGGTTGAACTGCCGGACATTGACAATGCGGCCGTAGTCTCTGCCCGCCCGCGGGTCGGCGCCGTACAGCTCGGCGATCGCGCTCACCAGCAGCGGCTCCAGCCGCGCCGCCACCGCGGGGGTGGTCAGCAGGTAGTCCGGCGCCACGCAGGTCTGCCCGGCGTTCACGAAGCGACCCCAGGCGATCCGCCGAGCTGCGCTGGCCAGGTCGGCGGTGTCGTCCACCCACACCGGCGACTTCCCGCCGAGCTCCAGGGTCACCGGGGTGAGATGCAACGCGGCGGCCCGCAGCACGATCCGCCCCACCGTGCCGTTGCCGGTATAGAAGATATGGTCCACCCGCTGGGCGAGCAGCTCGGTAGTCTCGGGCACTCCGCCTTCGACCACGGCCACGGCGTCGCGGTCGAGGTATGTCGGCACCAACCGGGCGATCAACGAAGACGTGGCCACGGCCAGTTCGCTCGGCTTGAGTACAACGGTATTGCCGGCGGCCAGAGCTCCGATCAGCGGCGCAAACAGCAACTGAACCGGGTAGTTCCACGGCGCGATCACGGTCACCACGCCCAGCGGTTCGCGCACGATCTGCGCGGTGGAGGGCAGCACCACCAGCGGCACCGGCACCCGGCGCGGCCGCAGCCAGCGCCCGAGATGCTTGAGGGTGTGGTCGATCTCGCGCACCAGAATACCGATTTCGGTGAGGTCGGCCTCGGTCGGGCTCTTCCGCAGGTCGGCGTACAGGGCGTCCCGCAGCTCCGCCCGGTTCTCCACCAGCAGCCGGCGTAACGCGCGCAGCTGAGCGCGCCGCCAGGCGACCGGCCGGGTGCGGCCGGAGTCGAAACCGTCGCGCATCCGCTGCACGGCAACTACGGCCGTGTCAGTGGGTGCGCCTGTCGGTAGGTTCACGACGGTCGGGTCGGCGAATGCGAGACTAGAGGTCATGCCGACAGCCTATTCCGAAACAGTTCGCTTTCGTTTCTTAAAGGGAGTATTTTCGAGTGCATGTCCTCACCGTTCACTTCTTCCACTGATATCCCGGATGCGCCCTCGTCGCTCGCCGCACTCGTCACCTTCGTCGACACCCTCGAGTCGCGGGTGC
Source organism: Cryobacterium sp. LW097 (assembly GCF_002205495.2). Classification (GTDB taxonomy): domain Bacteria; phylum Actinomycetota; class Actinomycetes; order Actinomycetales; family Microbacteriaceae; genus Cryobacterium; species Cryobacterium zongtaii. Next base: position 3,035,853 of record NZ_CP021992.1, read on the forward strand.
GCCAGCAGGGTTCGGGGGCGGTCCTGCTCAGCCCCCGCGGCACGTACAGTTTCTCCGAAACCGCGCAGCATGCGGCGCAGAGCATCGGCTACTCCATGACGGGCTACCCGCACCTCGCGCCCGTCTCACTGCGGGTCACGGTGGGCCGAGCCGTCAAGCACCTCTTCCTGCGTCGCGGAGCCATGCGGCACAACCTCTCTGCCCCGGTCTCCGGCGCCCCGGAGCTCGACCCCGCAATGCCCGACCTTGCCGCTGTCGCCGTGCTCCGCACCGCGGTGAACGCGCTCGTCGCCTTCACCGGCGACCTCCAGCCGCACCCCACCTACGGCCGCTGCACCAAGGCCCAGGTGGTCAACCTGCAAACCCAGCACCTGCGCGAGCACCTGCCCGGCGCGGATGCGCCCGCCGCACCCCAGCCCGCCACCCCGGCCCGATGATCACCGCAGTCCCCCGCGGCCGCCCGATGGATGCCAGGGTCGACGACGCCGTGGTCGCCGCCACTACCCTGCTGCTGGCCGAGCACGGCTACGGCGCCCTCACCACCTCGGCCATCGCTCGGCGGGCCGGGGTCTCCACGGCGTCGCTGTACCGCCGGTGGGCTACCAAGGAAGAGCTCGTCGCTTCCGCTGCCCGCACGATCGTGGCCGACTATCTCAGTGGCGACGACACCGGTTCGCTCGATGGCGACCTGACCGCGCTCCTCGGCCACAAGATCACCGCGCTCAGCGGCGACCTCGGCATCGTACTCAAGTCCCTGGTCGGCCAGGCCGCGCACGACCCCGCCATCGCGGAGATCATCGAGCGCGAAATCGTCGGTGCCACCGAGACGCACATCGCGGCGATCCTCGACCGCGCGATGGCCCGGGGCGAGATTCAGCCGGGCTACAACGCGCAGGATGCGGCAAAGCTCGCCATCGCCCTCGTCACGACCCCGCTGCTCCTGCGAGCCGACGGCCCCGCCGCGGTGGCCCGCCTGGTCCCGGCGCACCTCGCAGCCGCCATCCGGGCCACCCTGCCCACCGCGATTTAGCCCACCAACTGGTCCCGAAGCGGACAAGTGCGGCCGGCGTACCGGGGGTGGATTCAACTGGTCGATGCAACACCGCTGTTTTCTTGGTCTGAGAGTAGCTGATGCAGGGCTTCTCGCGGGGTGGCTGCGTCGAGCCGTTTTCGTGGTCGGTCGTTGAGCTTGTCGGTGACGAATTCGAGGTATTCGGGGTGGTAGCCGGAGAGGTCGGTGCCCTTGGGGAAGTACTGCCGTAACAGCCCGTTGGTGTTCTCGTTCGAGCCGCGCTGCCAGGGCGAGTGCGGGTCGCAGAAGTAGATGTCGATGCCGGTGGCGATGGTGATGTCTCGGTGCTTGGCCATCTCGATGCCTTGGTCCCAGGTCACTGTTTTGCGCAGTTCTGCGGGCATCTTCTCGATCGCGATGATCATCTGGTCGCGAACCTCGATCGCGCCGTGTTTCTCGGGGAGGTGCAGCAGCATCAAATATCCGGTTGCGCGCTCAACCAGGGTGCCGATCGCTGAGGCGTTTCCGGCGCCGGTGATGAGGTCGCCTTCCCAGTGGCCGGGAACGGCGCGGTCTTCGACCTCCGCGGGCCGGTCGGTGATCATGACCATGTCGCGGATGCGCGATCCGGGTTGTTGCCGACCCTGAGATTTGCGCAACGTCCGCCCGGTCCGCAGCGCCGTAACCAGGTCGCGGCGCAGCTGGCCGCGCCCTTCAACATAGAGGGCCTGATAGATCGTCTCGTGAGACACCCGCATCTCCATGTCGTCGGGGAAGTCTCGCCGCAGCCGCAGACTGATTTGCTCCGGGCTGTGTTCGGCGCTCAACCCAGTTTGCACGTATTCCAGCAACCGGTCGTTATTGGCCAGCTTCCCGCCGCGGGGCCGGCGCGCTCGATACCGGGACTGTTGCTCAGCGAACGACGGACGATACCCGCGCCTCGTCATCCCGCCGCGCAGTTCGCGGCTGATCGTGGACGGCGCCCGCCCAAGCCGGGCCGCGATCGAGCGCATGCTTTCGCCTTGAGAACGGCCAAACCAGATCTCCTCCCGATCGAGGAACGTCAAACGGCTCGACGGGTCAACGCGCGGGGGAACCATCCCGCCAGCCTGACTTACCCAGTTCGCAGCCGTCGACCGATTCACCCCCGCGCCGGCAGCCGCATCCGTGACCGTGCCGCCGACCCTGAGCTCCTCCCAGAACCGACGACGAACCTCACGCGGAAACCCAACACGACCACCCATAACCAACACCTCAATCAATCAGGTGTTGCAACGACCCCCTGAACCCAAGGGGCGCAAATGTCCGCTTCGGGCACAGTTACGAGACGCGAGGGAGGCTAGGCCGGCGGGGTGGGGGTGATGCCGAACTGGGCCAGGCCCGCGGCGCCGCCGTCTTCAGCGGTGAGCACCCAGATGCCGTCCTTGTGCACGGCGACGCTGTGCTCCCAGTGCGCGGCCGCCTTGCCGTCGCTGGTGGCGACGGTCCAGTCGTCGTCACGGGTGTAGGTCTCGATGTCGCCGAGCACCACCATCGGCTCGATCGCCACGACCAGGCCGGGCTTCACGTCCGGGCCCTTCTGGCGCACCCGGTAGTTGAACACCGGCGGTGCCTCGTGCATCGACTTGCCGATGCCGTGGCCCACGTAGTCGGTGAGGATCCCGTAGCTGCCTTGCGATTCGATGTAGTCCTCGATGGCCTCGCCGACCTCGTTGAGGTGCCGCGCCTCGGCCAGGCGGGCGATGCCGTGCCAGAGCGACTGCTCGGTCACCCGCGAGAGTTCCTCGCGCTCGGCGACGAGCTCGGGCCGCGACGGGTCCGGCAGCACGAAGGTGAATGCCGCGTCGCCGTTCCAGCCGTCGATGATCGCGCCACTGTCGATTGACACGATGTCGCCGGCACCGAGCACTCGACCATTGGGGATGCCGTGCACCACGTCGTCGTTCACCGAGGCGCACACCGTGTGGAAGTAGCCCTGCTCGAGCTTGAAGTTGGGCCGGCCGCCCAACGCCACGATGGCCGCCTCAGCGGCGGCATCCAGCTCGAGGGTAGTGACGCCCACCTGCATGGCTTCCCGCGCCGCCACGAGCGACGCAGCGGTCGCCAGGCCGGGGGCCAGCATCAGGCGCATCTGCGCCGGGGACTTGTAGATGGAGCGGCGAAGGGCCACGGTCATACCTGCAAACTAAGTCGTCGTACGGAGCCGGCGCCGGAGAGCGCCCGGGTGAGAAAACGAAAGGGCGCCGACCGAAGCCGACGCCCCATCACAGCAAATCTAGACGGATGCCGCCACGGCGTCGGTGGGACCGACGGCGTGCAGACCGCGTTCGGCCAGCGCGGCCACGATACGGTCGGTGACCTGGTCGACGGCACCGAGGCCGTCGATGGTGACCACGACGCCGCGCTTGTCGTACAGGTCGATGAGCGGTGCGGTCTGCTCTTCGTAGACGTCGAGACGGTGCCGGATGACCTCGGCGGTGTCATCCGCGCGGCCCTGCTCGGCGGCCCGCTTGAGCAGCCGGGCGACGACCTCGTCGGTGTCCGCGACGATCTGCACCACGGCGTCGAGCGAGGTGCCTTCGGCGTCGAGCAGGCGGTCGAGCTCGAGCACCTGGTCGGTGGTGCGCGGGTAGCCGTCGAGCAGGAAACCACCACGGGCATCCGGCTCCTGGAGGCGGTCGGCGACGATCTCGTTGGTCAGCGAGTCGGGCACGTACTTGCCGGCCTCGATGAACGCCTTGACCTTCAGGCCCAGCTCGGTTTCGGTCTTCACGTTGTGACGGAAGATATCGCCGGTGGAGATGGCGGGAATGCCGAAGGCTTCGGCCAGGCGCACGGCCTGAGTGCCCTTGCCGGCCCCGGGGGGTCCGATCACGAGAAGACGGGTCATCGCAGGAGCCCTTCGTAGTGGCGCTGTTGCAGCTGGGAGTCGATCTGCTTGACCGTCTCCAGGCCGACGCCGACGATGATCAGGAGGCTGGCGCCACCGAACGGGAAGTTCTGGTCGGCGCCGATCAGCGAGAACGCGATCAGCGGGATCAGCGCGATGAGGCCGAGGTAGAGAGCACCGGGCAGAGTCACGCGGGTGAGCACGTAGTCGAGGTACTCGGCGGTGGGCCGGCCGGCCCGAATGCCGGGGATGAAGCCGCCGTACTTCTTCATGTTGTCGGCGACCTCTTCAGGGTTGAAGGTGATCGCGACGTAGAAGTAGGTGAAGCCCACGATGAGCAGGAAGTAGAACGCCATGTACAGCGGGTGGCTGCCCTGGGTGAGGTTGTTGGTGACCCAGGTGACCCAGGCCTGCGGCGTCTCGCCGGCGGCGGGCTGGTTGAACTGGGCGATCAGGGCCGGCAGGTACAGCAGCGACGACGCGAAGATGACGGGCACAACGCCGGCCATGTTCACCTTGATCGGGATGTAGGTGTTGTTGCCGCCGTAGGTACGGCGACCCACCATGCGCTTGGCGTACTGCACCGGGATGCGGCGCTGCGACTGTTCGACGAAAACCACACCCGCTACGACCACGAGGCCGATCGCGAGGACGACCAGGAAGATCTCGATGCCCTTCTGCTGGGCGATGGAGATCAGCGAGTTGGGGAACTGGGCAGCGATCGACGTGAAGATCAGCAGGGACATTCCGTTGCCGATGCCGCGCTCGGTGATCATCTCACCCATCCACATGATCACGCCGGTACCGGCGGTCATGGTGATGACCATCAGCATGATGGCGTACCAGGCGTCGTTGGTGAGCAGCTGGGAGCACTCGGAGGAGGCCGAGGTGCCGAACAGGGCGCCGCTGCGGGCCACGGTGATCAGCGTGGTCGACTGCAGGATGCCCAGGGCGATGGTGAGGTACCGGGTGTACTGCGTGAGCTTGGACTGGCCCGCCGCACCCTCCTTGTAGAGGGTCTCGAAGTGTGGGATCACCACGCGCAGCAGCTGCACGATGATGGAGGCCGTGATGTACGGCATGATCCCCAGCGCGAAGACTGACAGCTGCAGCAGGGCGCCACCGCTGAACAGGTTCACGAGCTCGTAGAGGCCGCTCGTTCCCTGGTTCGCTGCAAGACAGGCTTGCACGTTGCCGAAGTCCACGAACGGGGCGGGGATGAACGAGCCCAGACGGAACAGGGCGACGATGCCCAGGGTGAACCCGATCTTCTTACGAAGGTCCGGCGTGCGGAATATCCGCGCAATGGCGCTAAACAAAAAAGGCCTCCAGTTAGTAACAAAGAACGAGCTTGCCGAGTCAGCACCAGCGCTTTAATCGCTGGGCAGGCTCGACAAGCTCGATCTCGTCTACGGGTCTTACTACTTGATCGAGCCACCTGCTGCGACGATCTTCTGCTCTGCTGAGCGGGAGACCTTATCGACTGCAACAGTCAGCTTAACCGCAATGTCACCATTGCCGAGAACCTTGACCTTCTCGTTGTCGCGAACGGCACCCTTGGCGACCAGTGAAGCGATGGTTACATCGCCGCCGGTCGGGTACAGCTCGGCGAGGCGCTCCAGGTTTACAACCTGGTACTCGACGCGGAACGGGTTCTTGAACCCGCGCAGCTTCGGGGTGCGCATGTGCAGCGGCATCTGCCCACCCTCGAAGCCGATACGCACGGTGTAACGCGCCTTGGTGCCCTTGGTTCCACGACCCGCGGTCTTACCCTTGGATCCTTCACCACGGCCAACGCGCTGCTTGTCCTTCTTCGATCCGGGCGCGGGACGAAGGTGGTGCACCTTCAGTACCTGCGGACGGACCTCAGTGGGCTCAGTCGGCGCGGCGGCCTTCTTAGCGGCAACAGTCTTGGCCGGAGCCTTGGCTGCAGCAGCCTTCGTGGTCGTCGCCTTGGGGGCGGCGGCCTTCTTAGCGGCGGGCTTGGTTGCTACCTTCTCGGTAGCTTCCTTCTCGTCAGCCATTAGTCAATCTCCTCGACCTTCACAAGGTGAGCAACGGTGTTGACGTAGCCACGGTTCTGCGAGTTGTCCTCGCGGATCGTGACGGCGCCAATGCGACGCAGGCCCAGGCTGCGCAGTGTGTCGCGCTGGTTCTGCTTCTCACTAATTTTGGACTTGATCTGCGTAATCTTCAGCTGAGCCATTAGGCACCTGCCTTCGCGCTTGCGGCGGCTGCTGCTGCAGCCGCGTCGGCACGCAGAAAACGGGCCGGAGCCACGTCTTCGTAGGGAAGGCCACGGCGAGCCGCGACTGCACGAGGCTCTTCGAGCTGGTGCAGGGCCTCCACCGTGGCGTGCACGATGTTGATGGTGTTCGACGAACCGAGCGACTTGCTCAGAACGTCGTGGATGCCGGCGCATTCGAGTACGGCGCGCACCGGGCCACCGGCGATAACGCCGGTACCTGCTGCGGCCGGACGGAGAAGAACGACTCCGGCAGCTGCTTCACCCTGAACGGGGTGCGGGATGGTCAGGCCGACGCGGGGAACGCGGAAGAAGTTCTTCTTCGCTTCCTCGACGCCCTTGCTGATTGCGGTCGGGACCTCGCGGGCCTTACCGTAACCAACGCCTACCAGGCCGTTACCGTCTCCGACGACGACCAGAGCGGTGAAGCTGAAGCGACGACCACCCTTGACGACCTTGGAAACACGGTTGATCGTGACGACGCGCTCGAGGAACTGGCTCTTCTCGGCGTCACGGCTTCCGCGCTCACGGTTCGGGCTGCGCTCACGGCCACCACGGCGAGCCTCACGAGGCTCGTTCTGCGGCGGCGTGGTCGAAGCTGCGGTTTCCACCGGAACTTCAGTGACGACGTCAGCTTCCTTCGCTGCTGCGGTGCTACTGGATTCAGTGCTCACAGGTCCAACCCTCCCTTTCGGGCTCCTTCGGCGATGGCTGCGACGCGTCCTGCGTACTTGCTGCCACCACGGTCAAATACGACGGCTTCGATACCGGCGGCTTTGGCGCGCTCGGCGACGAGCTCGCCGACCTTGTGCGCCTTGGCGGTCTTGTCACCATCGAAGGTGCGCAGACCGGTTTCGAGAGTCGACGCCGACGCGAGGGTGAAACCCTTGCTGTCGTCAACGACCTGCACGAATACGTGGCGAGCCGAGCGGGTGACGACGAGACGCGGACGAAGCGCGGTCCCCTCGATCTTCTTGCGAAGACGTGCGTGCCTGCGTCCGCGGGCAGCCGACTTGCTTTTTCCTCTAGTTCCGAGACCCATGGTTACTTACCACTCTTTCCGGCCTTGCGGCGAACAATCTCGCCGGCGTAACGCACACCCTTACCCTTGTAGGGCTCAGGCTTGCGAATCTTACGGATGTTTGCGGCAACCTCACCGACGGCCTGCTTGTCGATACCGCTGACCGTGAGCTTGTTAACGCCCTCGACGGTCAGGGAGATACCAACGGGCGGCTCAATGAGGACCGGGTGCGAGAAGCCAAGGGCGAACTCAACGGAGGTGCCCTTCTGCGCAACGCGGTAACCGGTACCGACGATCTCGAGTCCCTTGGTGTAACCCACGGTGACGCCGATGATCTGGTTGGCGATCAGGGTACGGGTCAGTCCGTGCAGCGAACGCGAAGCGCGCTCGTCGTCGGGACGCGTGACCAGAACCTGGCCATCGGTGACCTGAACCTCGATGGGGTTGGCGACGGTGAGCGCGAGCTCACCCTTCGGACCCTTGACGCTAACGGCCTGGCCGTTAGCTTCGACCGTGACACCCGCGGGGATCTCGATCGGAAGTCTTCCAATACGTGACATTGTCGGCTACCACACGTAGGCGAGAACTTCTCCGCCTACGCCCTTCTTCTCAGCCTGGCGGTCGGTGAGCAGACCGCTGGAGGTGGACAGGATGGCAACGCCGAGGCCGCCGAGAACCGTGGGGATCTCAGTCGACTTTGCGTACACGCGCAGGCCGGGCTTGGAAACCCGCTTGATGCCGACGATGGAACGCTCGCGGTTGGGGCCGAACTTGAGGTTCAGCGTGAGGGTCTTTCCGACCTCTGCATCCTTGACATCCCAGGCAGAGATGTAACCCTGTGCCTTGAGGATGTCTGCGATGTGCGCCTTGAGCTTGCTGTGCGGCATCGACACTGTGTCGTGGTACGCCGAGTTAGCGTTGCGCAGTCTGGTCAGCATATCTGCGACCGGATCTGTCATTGTCATTTGTGGTGCCTTTCTCGCCTGGTTTCGTGCACCCGTTACACGGATGACGACCTGTGGTGGTGGAGGGGGCCGAACGGTTGTCCGGCCCCCGGGGTAAAGCTAGTTTAGGAGTTCTCGGCCGTCTTGAACGGGAAGCCGAGCGCCTTGAGCAGCGCGCGACCCTCGTCGTTGTTCTTGGCGGTCGTCACAACAGTGATGTCCATACCGCGAACACGGTCGATCCGGTCCTGGTCGATCTCGTGGAACATGACCTGCTCCGTGAGACCGAACGTGTAGTTGCCGGCGCCGTCGAACTGCTTGTCCGAGAGGCCGCGGAAGTCGCGGATACGGGGCAGGGCGAGGCTGAGCAGCCGGTCGAGGAACTCCCACATGCGGTCGCCACGAAGTGTGACGTGCGTGCCAATGGGCTGTCCTTCACGCAGTTTGAACTGCGCGATGGACTTGCGTGCCTTGGTGACCTGCGGCTTCTGGCCGGTGATCTTGGTGAGGTCGGCGACGGCGCCATCCATGATCTTGCCGTCGCGTGCTGCCTCGCCGACACCCATGTTGACGATGATCTTCGTCAGGTTGGGTACCTGGTGGACGTTGGTGAAACCCAGGTCCTTGGCGAGCTGCAGGGAGATCTCTTCGCGATACTTCTGCTTGAGACGCGGCAGAACGACGGGCTTTGCGCCCTCGGTTGCGATGTCAGTCATTAGAGGTCCTTACCTGACTTCTTGGCGTAACGAACGCGGACCGTCTTGGTGACGCCGTCCTTCGTTACCTCTTCGAGACGGAACCCGACCTTGGTCGGCTTCTTGGTCTCCGGGTCGACGAGCGCGACGTTGGAAGCGTGAATCGATGCTTCCACAGTCTCGATGCCGCCGGTCTTGGAGCCGCGCTGGGTCTGGCCGACGCGAACGTGCTTCTTGACGAAGTTGATTCCTTCGATCAGGACGCGGTTCTTCTCGACCTGTACCTCGAGCACACGACCCTGCTTGCCACGGTCTCCGCCGCGAGCCTGGGTGCGGCCGGTGATGACCTCTACGAGGTCACCCTTCTTGATTCTGGCCATGATTTAGATAACCTCCGGTGCCAACGAAATGATCTTCATGAACTTCTTGTCGCGGAGTTCGCGACCGACCGGTCCGAAGATACGGGTACCACGGGGGTCTCCGTCAGCCTTCAAGATCACTGCGGCGTTCTCATCGAACTTGATGTACGAGCCGTCTGGACGACGGGTCTGCTTTTTGACGCGAACGATGACGGCTTTGACGACGTCACCCTTCTTGACGTTGCCGCCCGGGATGGCGTCCTTGACGGTGGCGACGATAACGTCACCCAGTCCGGCGTAACGACGGCCGGAGCCACCGAGAACGCGGATCGTCAACAGGACCTTGGCACCGGTGTTGTCGGCAACTTTGAGTCGTGATTCTTGCTGAAGCACTTTCTAACTCCTTCTATCAAGTAAGCGCGAGGCTTACTTGGCCTTCTCGAGAATCTCGACCAGGCGGAAGCGCTTGGTAGCGCTCAGCGGGCGAGTTTCGCTGATCAGGACCAGGTCGCCGACGCCGGCGGTGTTCGCCTCGTCGTGAACCTTCAGCTTGGACGTACGGCGGATGACCTTGCCGTACAGGGGGTGCTTCACGCGGTCTTCGACCTCGACAACGATGGTCTTATCCATCTTGTCGCTGGTCACGTAACCACGCATCGTCTTGCGGTAGCCGCGCACGAGAGCCTCGGCGGGGACGACCGTTTCGTCAGTCTTCGCCATGATTAGGCCTCCTTCGTCTCGACGGCGTCAGCCTCGGGAGCATCCGTGGATGCGTCCTTGGCCTTGGCCTTCTTGGTCGTCTTCTTCTCAGCCTTGGCCGGAGCCTCGACTGCGACGGGAGTGGCACGAATGCCCAGCTCGCGCTCACGGAGAACCGTGTAGATGCGTGCAATGTCCCGCTTGACCGCGCGAAGGCGGCCGTGGCTTTCGAGCTGGCCGGTGGCCGACTGGAAGCGCAGGTTGAACAGCTCTTCCTTGGCCTTCTTCAGCTCGTCGAACAGTCGTTCGTTTTCAAAGGTGTCGAGCTCGACTGAGGCGAGCTCCTTGGATCCGATCGCCATTATGCGTCGCCCTCCTCGCGCTTGATGATGCGTGCCTTGAGGGGCAGCTTGTGAATTGCACGGGTGAGCGCTTCGCGAGCAACGGTGTCAGAGACACCGGAAAGCTCGAAGAGCACGCGGCCCGGCTTGACGTTCGCGACCCACCACTCGACCGAACCCTTACCGGAACCCATGCGGGTTTCGGCAGGCTTCTTGGTGAGCGGGCGGTCCGGGTAGATGTTGATCCAGACCTTGCCGCCACGCTTGATGTGACGCGTCATGGCGATACGAGCGGACTCGATCTGACGGTTGGTCACGTACGCGGGGGTGAGGGCCTGAATGCCATACTCGCCGAACGAAACAGTGGTACCACCGGTTGCGTGGCCGGTACGGCCGGGGTGGTGCTGCTTGCGGTGCTTAACTCTGCGGGGAATCAACATTATTTAGCCTCAACTCCTGCTGCAACCGGAGCCGCGCCCTCTGCGCGAGGCGCACGGCGGGGACGGTCGTCACGACGCTCGGGGCGGGACGACTTAGCGTTGGCCTGCTCACGAGCGAGTTCCTTGTTGGTGATGTCGCCCTTGTAGATCCAGACCTTCACGCCGATGCGGCCGAAGGTGGTCTTGGCTTCGTAGAAGCCGTAGTCGATGTTCGCGCGCAGGGTGTGCAGCGGCACACGACCTTCGCGGTAGAACTCCGAACGGCTCATCTCAGCGCCACCGAGACGACCGGACACCTGGATGCGAACACCCTTGGCGCCGGCGCGCTGGGCGCCCTGCAGGCCCTTACGCATCGCGCGGCGGAAAGCCACACGAGCGGAGAGCTGCTCTGCAATGCCCTGCGCGACGAGCTGTGCATCCTGCTCGGGGTTCTTGACCTCGAGGATGTTCAGCTGGATCTGCTTGGCGGTGAGCTTTTCAAGGTCGGACCGGATGCGCTCTGCTTCCGCGCCGCGACGACCGATCACGATGCCCGGACGGGCGGTGTGAATGTCGACACGGACACGATCGCGGGTGCGCTCGATCTCGATGCGGGACACGCCGGCGCGGTCGAGGCTGGTGCTCAACAGGCGGCGGATCTTGACGTCTTCAGCGACGAAGTCGCTGTAACGCTGGCCCGGCTTCGTGCTGTCAGAGAACCAACGCGACACGTGGTCGGTCGTGATTCCCAGACGGAAGCCATACGGGTTTACTTTCTGACCCATTACTTCGTACCCTCCTCAGGAGTGGCGAGCACAACAGTGATGTGGCTCGTACGCTTCTTGATCTGGAATGCGCGACCCTGTGCGCGGGCCTGGAAACGCTTGAGCGTCGTGCCCTCGTCGACGAATGCCTGGGAGATGAACAGATCCTGTTCGTCCAGGAACTCGTTCGCAGCATCGGCCTTGACCCGTGCGTTCGCGATGGCCGATTCGACCAGCTTGTACACGGGGTCGGACGCGCCCTGCGGCGCGAACTTGAGAATTCCCAGCGCTTCGTGCGCCTGCTTGCCACGAATCAGGTTGACAACGCGACGGGCCTTCTGGGCGGTAACGCGGATGTGACGCACGCGTGCGATCGACTCCACCATTTCTCCTCCTTCACGTCACCGCGTTAGCGGCGACGACCCTTCTTGTCATCCTTCACGTGACCACGGAAGGTGCGGGTGGGAGCAAACTCGCCGAGTTTGTGCCCAACCATGCTCTCGGTGACGAACACCGGGATGTGCTTGCGACCGTCGTGAACCGCGATGGTGTGCCCGAGCATGTCGGGGATGATCATCGAACGGCGCGACCAGGTCTTGATTACGTTCTTGCTTGAGGCTTCATTCGCCTTGACAACCTTGCGAAGCAGGTGGTCGTCAACGAAGGGGCCCTTCTTAAGACTTCTTGGCATCGTCTACTCCTACTTACGCTTCTTGCCGACGGTACGGCGACGAACAATGAGCTTGTCGCTTTCCTTGTTCGGGTGGCGGGTGCGCCCTTCCTTCTGGCCCCAGGGGCTGACGGGGTGACGTCCACCGGACGTCTTACCCTCACCACCACCGTGCGGGTGGTCGACCGGGTTCATGGCAACACCACGAACGGTCGGGCGAACGCCTTTCCAGCGCATCCGGCCGGCCTTGCCCCAGTTGATGTTCGACTGCTCGGCGTTGCCGACCTCACCGATCGTGGCGCGGCAGCGAGCGTCGACGTTACGGATTTCTCCGGACGGCAGGCGCAGCTGGGCGTAGATGCCATCCTTCGCGACCAGGCGAACCGACACTCCGGCGGAGCGGGCCAGCTTGGCGCCACCACCCGGACGGATCTCGATGGCGTGAATGATGGTACCGGTGGGGATGTTCTTCAGCGGCAGGTTGTTGCCGGGCTTGATGTCAGCACCGGCACCCGACTCGACGATGTCGCCCTGGTTCAGCTTGTTCGGCGCAATGATGTAGCGCTTGGAGCCGTCCATGAAGTGCAGCAGCGCGATGCGCGCCGTGCGGTTGGGGTCGTACTCAATGTGAGCGACCTTGGCGTTGACACCGTCTTTGTCGTTACGACGGAAGTCGATCACGCGGTACTGGCGCTTGTGGCCACCACCGATGTGACGCGTCGTGATGCGACCCTGGTTGTTACGACCACCGGTCTTGGACAGCGGACGAAGCAGCGACTTCTCGGGCGTCGAACGGGTGATCTCTGCGAAGTCCGCAACAGATGAACCGCGACGACCGGGGGTCGTGGGCTTGTACTTACGAATAGCCATTTCTTATTCCTCTAGTCCTGGCCGCTTAGCCGACGGCCGTGAAGATGTCGATGGAACCGGACTTGAGCGTGACGATGGCACGCTTGGTGTCCTTGCGCTTACCCATGCCGAACTTGGTACGGCGAGTCTTGCCGATGCGGTTCATGGTGTTGATCGACGCAACCTCAACCTTGAAGATCTTCTCGATCGCCAGCTTGATTTCGGTCTTGTTCGAACGCGGGTCCACGATGAAGGTGTACTTGCCCTCGTCGATCAGGCCGTAGCTCTTTTCAGAGACGACCGGAGCGATGATGACGTCGCGGGGGTCCTTTTGAATCGGGGTAGCCATTATGCGGACACCTCTTCCTTCTTGGTCTTGTGCGCCACGAACGCGTCAAACGCGCCCTTGGTGAAGACGATGTCGTCAGAGACGAGAACGTCGTAGGCATTCAGCTGGTCCCACGACAGCACGTGCACCGTCGGGAGGTTGCGGATGCTGCGGAGAGTCATCTCGTCGGTGCGCTCGAGAACGACCAGCACGTGCTTGCTGCTGGCGATCTGGGTGAGCAGCGTGATGGCGCCCTTGGTGCTGGGCGTCTCGGACGAGAACAGCGCGGTCACCACGTGCAGACGGTCACCACGGGCGCGGTCAGAGAGTGAACCCTTGAGCGCGGCGGCAATCATCTTCTTCGGGGTGCGCTGGTCGTAGCTGCGCGGGGTCGGTCCGTGGACGATGCCACCACCGGTCATCTGAGGGGCGCGGATCGAGCCCTGACGAGCGCGACCGGTTCCCTTCTGCTTGAACGGCTTGCGGCCGGCACCGGAAACTTCTCCGCGGCTCTTTACCTTGTGCGTTCCCTGGCGTGCGGCAGCGAGCTGCGCGACAACAACCTGGTGAATCAGCGGGATGTTGGTCTGGACGTCGAAGATTTCGGCGGGCAGCTCAACGGAGCCGGCCTTCTTGCCGTTGGCATCGATGAGGTCGAGTGCGGTAGCCATAGGACTACGCTCCCTTCACTGCGGTGCGGACGAATACGAGGCGGCCCTTGGCGCCGGGAACGGCACCCTTGACCAGAATGAGGCCCTTGTCGGCGTCGATCGCGTGAACCTTGAGGTTCAGCACGGTCACGCGCTCGCCACCCATACGACCGGCCATGCGCATGCCCTTGAAGACACGGCTGGGGGTCGAGGAGGCACCGATGGAACCGGGCTTGCGGTGGTTGCGGTGCGAACCGTGCGAAGCGGAAACACCCTTGAAGTTGTGACGCTTCATAACACCGGCGAAGCCCTTGCCCTTGGAAGTGCCCATGACGTCAACCTTGGTGCCGGCGACGAACACACCGTCAACGGTGAGCTCCTGGCCCAGGGTGTAGTCAGCGGCATCCGCGGTGCGGAGCTCGGTAACGTGACGGCGCGGCGTGACGCCGGCCTTCTCGAAGTGTCCTGCGGACGGCTTGTTCACCTTGCGGGGGTCGATGGCGCCAGAGGCAATCTGGACGCCGGCGTAGCCGTCGATGTCCTTCGTGCGGATCTGGGTGACGACGTTCGGCGAGATCTCGATGACGGTAACGGGAACAAGCTTGTTGTTCTCGTCCCACACCTGAGTCATGCCGAGCTTCTTGCCGAGGAGGCCCTTGGTGGTCTTGGTATCTGCGTACGACATCGCGGGCCCTAGAGCTTGATCTCGATGTTGACGTCTGCCGGGAGGTCGAGACGCATGAGCGAGTCGACGGCCTTCGGCGTCGGGTCAATGATGTCGATCAGACGCTTGTGGGTGCGCATTTCAAAGTGCTCCCGGCTGTCCTTGTACTTGTGAGGGGAACGGATGACACACACCACGTTCTTCTCGGTCGGAAGCGGCACGGGGCCGACAACGGTTGCACCCGCACGGGTGACGGTGTCGACGATCTTGCGCGCCGAGATGTCGATGACCTCGTGGTCATACGACTTAAGTCGAATGCGGATTTTCTGTCCCGCCATGTCGAACTCTCTTTCTTGTCAAGGCTTCTTACATCCCGAGGGCTGCATTGGACGCCGTAGTAGCACTGCTGCTATCGCACCACTGTTCATCTGTCAATTTCGATCCGGCCGGGAATCCGACCCTCTCGAGCCAACTCCCCCAGGCCGGGGCCTGGCGGATGACATGGTTTTACCCGGGCATCCAAGGAGTTGATTTAAGCTTCGTTCTGCTACCCGCGGCCTAACTCCGACCCTCAAGGGGCGAGCTATGCACTGCCTGGTAGTGATTCCGGTCTCGCGTGCAGCGCGATCCGAAAGTGTTGAACTAGAAGAGTCTGCCACAGGAATAGGTCATTGTGCAACCCGGGCGTGTCGCGTTGGGCGTGTCGCGCGATCCGCGTCGTTCCGCGGGAGTTCAGCTACGCCCCTCCGCTGCTCGAGCTGCTCGAGACCCCGGAATTCATCCGCTGGTCGAGCTTGTCGAGACCCCGTGTTTCTTTCGCTGGTCGAGCCTGTCAAGACCCCTCAGCCATCCGCCTAAACGGCACCCTCAGGAGTGACCACGGCACGCACCGTGCGCCACAGAATCAGGATGTCGGCCGTGAGCGACCAGTTCTCCACGTAGTACAGGTCCAGGCGAATACTGTCTTCCCAGCTGAGGTTCGACCGGCCGCTGACCTGCCAGAGCCCACTCATGCCCGGCTTCATGATCAGCCGGCGGTGCGCGGCATCGTCGTAGAGGGCCACTTCGGCGGCGCGCTGCGGCCGCGGACCCACCAGGCTCATCTCACCGAAGAGCACGTTGAACAGCTGCGGCAGCTCATCGATGGAGTATTTGCGCAGGATCTGGCCGATCGGGGTGATGCGTGGGTCGTTGGTGACCTTGAAGAGCGGAGTGTCCGAGGTGCCCTGTGCGTCGAGCAGGCTCT
Source organism: Cryobacterium sp. LW097 (assembly GCF_002205495.2). GTDB lineage: Bacteria > Actinomycetota > Actinomycetes > Actinomycetales > Microbacteriaceae > Cryobacterium > Cryobacterium zongtaii. The sequence goes on from NZ_CP021992.1 coordinate 3,051,649, forward strand.
CCAGCTGGTCGTCGGCATCCTGCACCATGGAGCGGAACTTGTACATGCCGAACGTGGCGCCGTGCCGGCCGATGCGTTCCTGCCGGTAGACGATGTTGCCGGGGCTGGACCGCTTGACCGCGATGGCCACCCAGATGAGGCCAGGCGAGCTGAGCAGAATGAGCAACGCCGAACCGACGATGTCGAAGGTGCGCTTGGTCACCCGTTTCGCGCCCTCGAACTGCGGGTAGCTCACATGGATAAGCGGCATACCGGCCACGGGTCGTGAATGGATGCGCGGTCCGGCAATGTCGGTGAGTGCCGGCGCCACAATCAGCTCCACGTCGCGGGCCTCGAGCTCCCAGCCCACCCGGCGCATGTCCTCGGGGGCGATGTCGTCGGCACCGGTGAGGATCACGGTGTCGGCGTGGGTCTCGTCCACGGCGGTGAGTAGATCCGCGTAGTCCCCCGAGATTGGAACCCCGTTGATCGGTCCCTCGCTGAGGCTACCTTCCCGCGTGAGAGCGCCCACGAGCAGCAGCCCGGAGCCGGGCGTGCGGGCGATGGTGGTCGCCACATGGGCGGACTTCCGCCGCTCGCCCATAAGCAACGCCCGGGAGAGATAGAAACCTCTGGCCTGGCGCCTACGCAGCCACTGGCGCCAACGCCACCGCGTGCCGATCAACAGCGCCAGGCCCAGAGGCAGCGCCAAGAGGAAGTAGCCCCGTGCAACTTCGATCTTCAAGAGGTAGGCGATAATCGCGAAGAGGCCGAAGAGGCGGATGGTCGCATCGGCGACCCGCTTGTATTCGAGCGTGCCGCTGCCGATCACCTTGTGGTCCCGAGTGGCAAACACGTCGAGCATTATCATCCAGGCAACGACGAGAACAAGGGAAACGGCCGTGTAGCTGGCGCCGAGACTGAAGGGCTGTGGGGCTTCCACCTCCACGGTTTCGAGACCGAACCAGATGAACTGAGATCCGAACACCGCAGCCAGAACGACGACGATGTCGGTGCTGAACAGCCGCACCGCATAGGCGCGCTGCCAGGATCTGCGCCGCAACACCCCCGCGGTGCGTGTATCGCCGATTGCCATTCATTTCCCCCATCAGAATGCACGCCTGACCCCAGAAATGGTGTTTTCGGACGTGCCTGTTTTCATCGTTCCACAGTTTTTGACTTCCCAGCCCTTTCTCAGGCCCCTTGTGTGCACCCCATTGTGGGGCCATTGATTCCTGAAGCGCACCCGGTTCCCGACCCCCACATCGCTCCTCCCCTAAGGTGAGACCTGTGAATTCCCGAGTATCCGAGCGCACGTCGTCCCGCCCTCCGCGCGCGGACGTCCGTCACCGTCGTCGTAAGTCCGTCGCGAAGCGACGGGTGAAGGTCGGCCTCGTGATTGCAGGAGTACTCGTGCTTGCGTCGGTCACGTGGCTTGCCACGCGCGTGCTCGTGGTCAAGACGGATTTGGAAGCGTCCCAAGCGCTCGTCGACCAGTTACAAGCAGAGATCGGTAGCGGGGATTTCACCACTCTGACCGCAACGAGTACCGAACTGCAGGAAAAGTCCGCGAGCGCTGCGGCTGGAACCCGCGACCTGACCTGGCGCGCCGCCGAGGTAGTTCCGTTCGTCGGCGAGAATCTCCGGGCCGTCCGTGCCGTATCCGAGAGCATTGACGCGATTGTCCAAGAAGTGGCCGCGCCCGCGGTCGAACTCGTTGCGAGCTATGACATCACCGCCAGAGACCCAGTCACGGGTGGATTCGACATTACGCCCCTCGAGGACGTGAAAGTCATCGCTGCAACCGCTCAGACGGTATTCGAGGAGTCGTTGGTAAGAATGGCTACAGTCGACGCATCCGCGACCGTTGGACCCGTTTCAGCCGCGGTGACGAAGGTAGAAGACCTCCTGGGCAAGGCCAACTCTGCCATCACAAGTGCCGCACCATTGTTGCAATTAGCGGGTCCTGCCCTTGGGGCAGAAGGGCCTCGAATGTACTTGCTGGCCTTCCAGAACAATGCAGAGAGCACAGCCCTTGGAGGCAGCGCTGCCTCATACACCCTCATCAACGTTGACAAGGGCGCAATTTCGATAGCCGCGCAGGGTGCCGGCAGCCAGGATTTGGTTGAGGGGACGAGACTGGATGTGCCCGTCGATCAAAGCGCGATCGACCTGTTTACTGATTACCTCGTTCGTTACCCAAACACATCGACAAGTCGCCCCGACTTTCCGACAGCGGCCGAGTTGATGCGAGCCTACTGGATCCGGGACAAGGGACTCACGGCGAATGGCGTGATCTCAATTGATCCTCTCGCGTTGGCGCGCATTCTCACCGCCACTGGGCCAATCGACCTCCCCAGCGGCGATGTCCTGTCCAGCGAAAACGCTGTCAGCTTGCTCGTCCACGACGTGTACTACCGCTTCGATTCCTACCAAGAGCCGGAAAAGATCGACGCCTTCTTCCAGTCCGCGGCATCCGCCATCCTCAACAAGGTGATCAGCGGCGAGTTCGACATGAATGCGATGATCTCGGCCGTCGCTGACGGAGTAAACCAAGGAAGCATTCTGGCCTGGAGCGCTGACCCAACGGAACAGCAGGCCTTGGACGGTACTCGGATCCAGGGGGTGCTGCCCAAAGACAACGCCGCGAACACTGCCATTGGCGTTTACTACCAAGACACCTCCGCGTCGAAGATGGACTACTTTCTAGAGACCGCAACCATGACTACAAGCGACATCTGCGCTGCGGGCCCAAACCCAAACTTCAGCACGTCGGTGACGTTGCATTCCAATTTGACGGCTGATGAGGCGGACGCACTCCCCGAGTACGTCTCGAGCGGAAACTACGGCCCACAGCTGACGAGCACAAAGGTCTTCGTGTACGGCCCTGTTGGAGCAACGCTCGTAGACGCCCGGGTTGACGCTGCTGGCCATGACACCACAGTGAACGCTTCCGGGAACGACCTGGGGCGGCCCGTAGCATCGTTCACTGCGTATCTTGCCCCTGGGGAGTCGAGTACGGTCACTGTCTCGTTCACGGGCGCAGAAGGTGGATACGGACCTCTTGAGGTCCGGGGCACCCCGATGATCCATGCCACAACCCAGTCGGTTGAGCCTGCCTGCGGCTAGGGCCCTTTCCTCCCGGTCTTTGCTGCCGACTGTTCTTGAAAGAGCCTCCTGATCACACCATTCAGGTATCTGGCCCGGTCACCGTGACTGATAGGTTCGACTCATCAACGAAGCCTCAGCCGGTGACCAGAATCACCGCCGGCTGACCGCCACACGTCCAGCCGATGCCACGGCGCAGGAAGGACTGTGTCGCGGAAAACGCCCCATGTCGGCGTTCTGCGACAAGCATCGTTACACCTTAGGACTGACAAATGAAACGAATTCTCTGGGCAACAGCGACCGTGGGGCTCAGCTCCATCATGGTGGTTGTCCTTGGGGCAGTCCGCTCCAAGTTCATCGCGCTCGAAGTCGGAGCGCCCGGCGTCGGCTTGCTCGGGATTCTCACTTCAGCAGCGAACTTCGGCGTAGTCCTCTTCAGCCTGGGGATGAACACCAGCGGCATCCAGGCCACGGCCGCAGCCGCAGCCGATGCCGTCAAGTTTCAGCGAGTAAAGTCCGCGCTCCTAATAGCGTCGAGCTGGTTCGGCGGGCTTGGCGGGTTGGTTGTAGTTCTGCTCGGGCTCCTGCTCGGCGGCCTCCTCCTCCCCGGTGACGCAGACCCTGCAACCATTGTGGCCCTTGGGATAGCCCTCGCCGCAATGGTGATCTCAGGAGCCCAGATCGCGCTCTTGAACGGAATGGGCCGCGTCAAATCACTGGCGATCTGCAACACTTTTGGCGCCCTCGTGGGAACTGTGGCGACCATCGGAGCACTTCAGGTTTCGGGGCAGGCGGGTATCATCGCCGCCCTCGCGGCTGCGCCCCTCGCCACTCTGGCGTGCAGTTCCTGGTTCGTTTTCCGCGAGCCCAAGACGCCGTCCCGGCCCACGCGCAGTCAATGGTGGCCGGAGCTGAGGGGCTTGGTCACATTAGGTGGAGTTGTCATGCTTGGCCTGCTCCTCACGAGCGGCACACAGCTGGCTATCCGCGTGTGGCTTGAGCAGAGCCAGGGCCTCACCGCAGCAGGGCATTTCCAGGCCGCCTGGACGATCACGAGCATGTATCTCGGCTTCGTACTCACGGCTCTCGCGGTTGAATATTACCCGCGCATCAGCGCACAGATCGAAGATCTTCGTAGCCTGAACAAGAGCGTCGACGATCAAGTCCGCATCGCCTTGCTCCTAGGCGGCCCCGTCCTACTCTGGATGATCGTGCTGTCGCCGGTGGTACTGCACCTGCTATATGCGGAGGATTTTCAAGCTGCAACGGGGATCCTTCGATTGCAGCTCTTCGGCGATATCTTCAAGATCGTCGGCTGGGCAGTGGCTTTCCTCCTTCTCGCACGTAAGGCTCGCGGGGCCTTCTTCATCGGCGAGTTGAGCTTCAACGTCGGATATTTGGCTCTCGGAATTCCTATCGCTTCCCGGGGCGGACTCAGCGGGCTCGGCGTCGCCTATGTGGGCGCATACGCGCTCTACGTAGTGGTCGTCCTCATCCTCGCGTATCGCGAGACGGGATTCGCGCTTCGTCGCGCCACCTGGATACTGATCCTTGGCTTGCTCGTCGGAGGCGCCGTCACGATGTGGGGCTTGGAGTCGGACACTACCGCGGGCCTTATCATCGGCATCGCAGTCGCCGCGATCACTTCCACAGCCGCCGTTGCCGGGCTGTATCGGTTACGGGCAATGGAACGTCAAGCCGAGAAAGAGGAAGCCCTCCTTGTCTAATCCTGTTACCGATTCTCCTCGCGCGTACGCCGCTGAGAACCGCATCACATTCGATGGGCTCATTGAGGACGCATCTCGCGCCATCGAAAAGTCCCGCTTTCGTAGCGCTGCCGTCTCGTTGCAATCTGCCGCGAGGTTTGCCTGGTACAACCATCCGGGTATGTTCCGGAGTGTGAAACTGGAGGCGTTGGCTGCACAGTTAGGCGAACACCTCCCTCCGTCGCACGGGATGGGCGTGGAGCTTAAGGGTCATGTCGTGCATGTGCTTTCGCAGGCCTATTCAGCGGGCGGCCACACAAGGTTGGTGTGGCGATGGATTGAGAACGACACCACCCGCATCAATTCCGTAGTTCTCACTGGGCAGCAAGGTATCCCCGTGCCGCACCAGCTGGCAGACGCAGTGGCGGCGTCAGGGGGCCACATCGTCTCGCTTGGAGAGACGTCGAGCAGTCTCCTCATTCGTGCTGCTGAGCTGCGGCGCATTTCAGAGACCGGCGCGGACACGATAGTGCTGCATGTGCACCCTTACGACATTGTGCCGTCAATCGGCCTAGTCAACGTTTCTGCCCGCATCGTATTTCTCAACCATGCAGATCACGTCTTTTGGATTGGCGGCTCGATAGCCGATATGGTGGCTGACATCAGGCCGGCAGGTCAAAAGCTGTCGATTGCAGAACGGAATCTGCCCGGGGCACTATCGGCCATCCTGCCGATCCCCCTCACTACTCCCCCTCACGCCGACAAACGAGTAGCGCGTGATCTTCTCGGCATTGCACAGGATGCGGTTGTGATTATTTCCATCGCATCGGGCTATAAGTACGGAGCATCGCTCGGACACCACTTCATAGACATCCACCGGGAATTCGTTCTGGCGCATCCGGAGGTGGTTCTACGAGTCATTGGACCGGCGTCGGATGGGCGATGGCAGGCCATTAGCGACGAAACCGGCGGGCGGCTCAGAGCCGTCGGGATGGTTCAGGGACTTGAATCCTATTACGCCGCGGCTGACATTTATGTCGACTCAATCCCGTTTGCGTCGTTGACGTCGCTCCTGGATGCTGCCGTGAGAGGCGTCCCCGTCTTAGCGCTAAGCGAGACGGGTGCTGACTCTGTGCTCACCTCAAATGACCTCTCCCTCATGGGCAAGAATGTGCACTACTCAGACCGGAAAGCTTATATCCGCGCCCTTGAAGCACTTACGACCGGGCCGGACGAACGTCGACGGCAAGGTGAAGCGACTCGAAAGTCGGTTGTCGAGGATCACCTCTCACCTGGTTGGAACAGGCACCTTCGCCGAATCTTTGAGAGTCCGGCCACGTCGTCTGATTCTGCAGCCGAAGCACTCGCGCGAAATAGCATGCCAACCTATGGGTTTAGCGAGTTGGAGGAAGCGCTCGTCGACTTCCAATACGCGTCGGGGTTAGCTGAGCCACTGTGGGCGTCCCGGCTGCGTGACGCGCCGTACATGCTCGTTTGGGACCGGGCACGGTTGCTGATGTCCGTCCCCTCTGGGCACCGCCTGGGCGCCCTGAAATTCATGATCCCCGACGCGTGGCGTTCTAAGATGAAAATGCGACTGGCACGACTCACCAGCCTTGCACACCGCGGCGGACGTCGGTTGAATCGCGGTACGACCGGTAGGTCGCGTTAGTCAGCAGCAGCCACCGCTGCGGGATTCCGTCGGCGATTCAGTGAGCGCTGAAACGTTCCGCTCCAATATGCCACCCCACGGCCAGGGCTCCAATCTTTGAGGGTGAGAGCAGTCTTCTCGATCAGGTGCCAGCTCACCCACTCACACACGAACGCCATCAGAAGGCTGACCGCAGTGTACGGAAGGTAGCCCCAGTGATGCCACCCGAAGAAGGCAGCTAGCTGTTGCATCGGCCATCCCCAAAGGTACAAGGCGTAGGAATAGTCATTCTTGCGCCCAACTGCCTGGAAGGGCTGAGGAAGCACTACCGCGAGCCATGCGAGGGCATATGTCATTGCGGGGACGCCAAATACGTGGAAGCCACCTTCCCGCAGCGTCAGCAGCACCACGACAATGAAGGCGATCCCGAAACCGTGCGTGAACGGCACCCGATCCGAGTACAGGGCAAGCGTGGCTCCGCAGAGGAACACGAACACCAAACGGATAACCATTTGATCTCCGAGCAACGGCATAATGACGCCGACGGACCCGAGGGTGATTATATCTGCGACCTGGAAGACTGCAAATAGTCCGGTGAGCGCTGGAACGAGTACTAGCGCTTTTGTCAGCGCACCGACGAACGCCAGCCCACCGATGAGGACGTAGCACCACCATTCGTAGACGATGGTCCAGATCGAACCGTTGACGCTGGTGAATGGATTGGTGCTGTCAAAGATGTCGTAGATGTTCCACTGATTGATCAGGAGGGTCCAAATTCCGGCAAGGTACCCCGCTGGCCCTCAGGGTCCATCGTGAAGTAGGTCGCGAGGCTGTGCCCCGTCATCGTCCACACGGCGCGCGCGAGTACCCCAGCGACGACCAGTAGTGCGCACCAGTATGCCGGAAAGATCCGGAGCAAACGGCGCCAAAAGAACTGCATGACATCCGCACGCAACGCGCTTGCGGTGACTGCGTAGCCACTGATCGCAAGGAAGCCCAGAACAGCGAATGTCCCGGCGTGCGTTTGTCCACCTGTCCATCGCAGCGATGGGTCGCCTCCGAAGCCTCCCAGCGTGAATGAGTGGGAGAGGACCACGAGCGCTGCCAACGCGAGGCGGATGGCACCGAATAAGTTGTTGCGCCCGTCCAGCGCCCTACCGATTTTCACATCGCTCCCAAGTTTGCGCACGGTGGTTAATGATTGCTAGGGCCGCACGAGGTCGACGAGCTGGACTTCTTCCTGGAACTCGGAATACGTACGGATGTAGTCGGCTCCGTCATACGGGAGCGAAGCGAAGACCGCCAGAACGGCGTCTGGGCTGTAGGCGTATTGCGTGCCCCAAGTCATGGCCGGCATGTACAACCCAAAGCTGGGGCTGTCGAGCATGAACTCCTCGCGGGTAGATCCATCGTCGACGATTGCCCTCACCGAGCCCTTTAGGCAGACGAGGAATTGCTCACACTGGCGATGAGCGTGTTCGCCTCTCACATCGCGTGACGGCACATCGAAGACTGTGAAGAATCGCTGAGGCGTGAACGGCAGGTCATCGGCGAATTCCGCAACCACCAGGCTGCCTCGCATGTCCGTAGCCTTCCTCAACGCCACAAGGGCGCTCCCAAGCGCGGGCACTTCAGCCTCACGCCTTGCATCGATACGCGGCGCACTCATTCGCTTACCCGTGGAGTCGGCATACCCGGTGATTCGTGCCGGATTCCCGACGACGATCGCAAATGGCGGTACATCGCGCGTGACAACTGCTCCAGCGCCAACCATCGCATTTTGTCCGATCCGAATGCCTGGAAGGATTACCGCTCCGCCGCCAATAGACGCCCGCTTCTCAACGATGGTGCGCGGGAACTCATCGGGGTACTGCTTACTCCGCGGAAACCGATCGTTCGTGAAGGTGGCGTTCGGCCCCACAAACACGTCATCGTGGAGTTCGATGCCATCCCACAATTGCACGCCGGACTTCACTGTCACCCTGTCACCCAAGACCACGTCATTTTCTACGAATACGTGGTCGTTGATGTTCACGTTTCGCCCGATCACCGCACCTGCAAGTACATGGGAAAATGCCCAGATCGTGGTGCCGTCTCCGACGGATTCTGTGTCGCAAATTCCCTGCGGGTGAACAAAAGGTGATGTCATGCGTGGGTGACCTATCTCGATTGTGGATTAGAGAGAATAAACCTGGCGACAGGGAAACTCATTGGCACGGGGGCGAGAACGCTCGCGCCATTCAGCGTTTCGCTGGAGTGCTCATTTCAGCGACTCAATCGCGCCGCACACCTGTTGGATTTCCTCGTCGGTTAGCTCGGGGAAGCACGGAAGCGACAGGATCTCTTTCGAAATTCGATCGGTCGTTGCCAGCGACTGGAGATCCGAGCCAAACCCAAGCTGGGCGTAGTCAGGAATCGGGAAATGAATATCGGTCTGAACGCCGAGAGCCAAAAGCGCTGCGCGTACGTAATCTCGGTTGGCCGTGAGTGCAACCGCAAGATGACCCACATGGTGTCCGCCAAGCGCAGGAAGCACTCGGAGAGGTCCACCCGCCGCGGCAGCGCGATAGCGTTCGATGATATCTCGACGTCGCTCGTTGAAACCGTCAAGTAGCGGCAATCGCGCGAGGAGGAACGCCGCCTGCATTTCATCGAGACGTGAGTTCGTGCCGGCGGGGATTTCCACGCGATACTTCGTGGACCAACCGTATTGACGAAGCTGAGCTACTATCGCCGCAAATTCGTCATTTGACGTTGCTATCGCACCGCCGTCGCCAATAGCGCCGAGGTTCTTGGTCGGGTAGAAGCTCGTCGCCGCGATGTCGCCAAAGGAACCCGCCGACTTTCCGTCGAGCGTGGCCCCAATCGCTTGGGCGCAGTCCTCAACTACCCTGATCCCGCGATTATGGCAGTACGAAACGAGGTTAGTGACGTCGGTTAGATTGCCGTAGAGATGCGTCACGACAACGACTCCGACGTCATCTGTGAGCGAGGGGACAAGGGTTTCCAGGCTCACACACAGGGATTCCGAATCAACGTCCGCGTATCGGACGCTGAAGCCGGCATGCTTTGCCGCTACCGATGTGTAGCCGCCCGCGTTTGCGGCGGTGACAACGGTATTTCGGCCAGCCGGCATCACCGTTTTGATCGCTAATTCGAGCGCGTCTGTTCCTGAAGCCACTCCCAGCACATGTTTGACTCCAAGGTAGGCCGCGAGTGCGCGCTGGAACTCATTGTGATTGGGGCCCATCACCACATACCCGGAGTCGAGGACCCTCTCAAACGCGGTAGTGAGACGCTCGCGATCGCGGAAGATTCCACGAGCGAGATCATTCATGGGAACGGACCGGATGTTAGTTATTGCGGTCACAGGTCTTCCTTCGTGGGACGAAAAGGCATTGGTCTTCAACGAATATTTTTGTCGGTGTCCAGCCGGATGCTGCGAGGACACAACGTGTCACGAGGTCTGCATCTGGCTGAAATTGAGAATGAGCGGGCGCTTCCGACGCACCAGCCGTCGGACCGGCGGCAGAACAGCAACACCAGCGCAGACGCCTAGAAGGGAGTACCACAATGGACTCATGGCGTCCCACCCGTGCAGCGCAAGGATGAATCCCAACGATGTGAGGGTCAGCGCAGACAAGCCAATTGCCATGTCGTACTTGATCGCAGCGATCGAGACGAATACCGCGGTGACGAACAACGCAAGCCCAATCCAACCCAATCCAAAGATTGCGTAGACGATCTCCGAGTCCACTGACCTGGCGATGTCGACGCCACCATGCAGTTCTGAATCGACTAGCCATCGCCCTGCGGGAGCCGTTTGGAGCAGGTATCCGAGTGGACGGTCTGCCAAGAATTGCGGCACCAACGAATAGATGGCACCACGGTAGTTCGAGCTGTACTCCAACCCTGTTGCGCCAGCGATAAAAGGAACCCATACAAAGACGGACAGATAGGCAAGGCTGGCGATCGCAGCAGCTGCGAGGGCGTGGACAACCCACAAGAAGCGCTGTAGAAGCGCCCGCATCACCGGGAACAGCTGGACAGCCGCGATGGCCGTGCAGATAAGTGCCGGGGCACGGCTACCCGTCGCCCACACACCCGCGACCAGGATCGCACTGACAATCAGCTGGATCCGGAGTTGGCGCAATTTCAGTGCGAGCGGAACCATGGTCGCTAGGATTGCACCCAAAACAAGAACGTTCTCAGACCCAACGAGCGCTCGGGTGAGTCCTTCACGTTGGCTCGTCGCGAATTCGTACTCACGTCCAAAAAGCGATTGACCAAGGAGAGATTCAGAAATCGCCAGGACCGATACCAAAGTCGCGACGCCCAGAAGCACCACGAGGTAGAGTCTGCCCTGCTCTGATCGATAGAGAACCCAAGCAAGTAGCGCGAACAACGGCAACATGACGAGCAGGTGCTCACCGTTCACCGCGAATAGTCGATCGTCGATCTGGCGTGCCACGAGTTCAATTGCGCCCACGGCCACAGCCAAATACCCGCCAACCAAGACAATGCAGGTGATGCGCCACCTGAGGGGTAGCTGCATGAGGAAAACCTCGACCGCCATCGCCGTGAAGCCAATCGCCACAGTAAAAAGTCGCAAGCTACCGAGCTGCTCGAGAAAGTAGGGAAAGAAGAGTCCAAACGAGAGAAGCAACGCGCTCGCGATCCGAAGAATGGATCGCGTGCGCTGACCCCTAACCAAGGACTCGGCCGGCCGACGCGGTGGCAGATCTGTCGGCGACAAACCCCTCGCGATCCGCGACAGATTCGTGCACAGTGGCGACACGAATTGTCAGACAAGACATGGTCCTTCTCGCCGTTTTGACGGCCGATATGTCTGAAACTGTTCTCACCCCTGGTCAGTATATTTATTTACAAAGTTGCCCCTGTTCGCCCGCAGTGCCAGTGCAAACGCCTCGTGACATAACTACACAAAGACGTTCATAGCAAGGCAACGACAAGGAGTTTAGACTACCCCCGTCTCCACTAGGCGGACGTGGGGCATTGCGTCGGTCCACGCCGCACGTGGCTAAGGCCCCAGCGCAGGTGTGGCCATTAGGTGCGGATACCGTTCTGCCAAAGCGCCAGCGTGATCACTTTTTGGTCGCGCTCGTAGACCATAGCGCGTACGACGACGGCAACGAGTGTGCCGATGACGGCGCCTACGGTGTTCGCTATAACATCGGTAGCTGTAGCGAACCGGGCAGCCAGGAACGTCGCCTGGGTCAACTCGATCGCAATTGATGCTGCCGGGCAGATCAACAGGGCTAGCCACCAGACCTTTGCTGGCAACAGGAGCGCGGCAAGAAACCCAAGCGGCACGAACATCGCGACGTTCGCCGTGAATTCGAGCTTGCTATAGCCGAACCACTCCGGAACGCCGTTTCGATGCACAACATCCAGGACCTTTTGTATCGCAGCGCTGTACCCCTGGTCCAGCGGAGTCGGCCATAAGGTAGCGAGGAGAATGACGACCACGTACGACGCCAACAAGAAACCGCCGATTGACGTGCGAGCCCTGCTTTTCGGCGGTGCTTTCATTGCGCTCGTGACTCCGTTCAACGGGAACTCCTTGTTTTTGCTGACTCGTCAGTACGGGAGCCAGCTCGAAGGACTTTTTCCCCTTCCAACCAGCCGCTGACGATGCTGGCTGAGTCCCTCCATTGGCCGCGCCTGGTGAGTAGCTTCCTCACGAGTGACCGGCCCACTTCGAAGCAGACCGCCAACCTCCCGCGCCAGACCGAAAACAGCTTCACTTGAAACAAAAAGAGGTTGCGTCCCAGAAGCCGTGGTGGAATGCCGTTCGAGCTCTGAGACGCATGCGCTCCAGGAACAATAACGACCCGGCGGCCCAACCGCGCGAGACGAACGTGCAAATCGGTCTCCTCGAAATAGAGGAAATACGATTCGTCGAGTCTCTGCTGCTCCAGGACGGCGGTTTCATACAGGGTGAATGCACCATCTAGCCAGGCACGGTCGACGGGTGGACCCTCATCCTTGAGCTTCCCGGTGTGGTGACGAGGCCTCTTGAGCACGGCAGACAAACGACCGCCGCCAGACCAGATCTTCGAGTCTGCGGTCTCGCTGTTGAAGAGCAGCGGACCCGCCACTGCGATGGCCGGGTCGGTCTGGAAGGCCGCCATGAGTTTTTCGACGGTATTCGGCTCGGGGAGCGACTCGTGAGTCGACAGCAGAAGCAGCTCAGTGCGCAGACCCAGTGAGGTCAGGAACTGCAATCCGGAGTTTGCTGCCGCTGCGTATCCCCGATTGTCGACACGAAGGAAGAGACAACCGGCGCTCTCTGCAATCTCTCGGGCAGACTCGCTCGCCTCGTCAGACTCGCTGTTGTCCACCACCACGGTACGGTCACTCAGCACCTGCGCGGCACGAAGCGCCGCCAGGGTGGCCGGCAGCGTTGCGGGGCTCTGGAAGTGCACCACGATGCAGGAAAGCTCAAGCTCGTTGCGGGCGCTCATACTGCGACCTGCCACACATGCTGGTTACGCGAACGCCAAACGAGTCCGGCAGGGTATCCAGCCATTTTGGCGATGTCCCCAATCACAACGATGGCCGGCGCCAACAAGAGAATCCAGACGGTCGCCGACCCCAGCGACTCTCGAGCCGTCACAACACGCCGCAGGAACTTCGCCAGGTAGCCCGCGGCGCCGGCGAGCAAGACCAACAGCAACCAAGGGCTTAGCCAGGCGGCACCCGTCAAAGCAAGGCCCAGGGCGTACGCGCTGTAGCGCGCCACATGACGCCGTCGCCACAGTCCAGATTTGCCGTCCCCGCGTGCGTACCTGTAGTACTGCTTGGCAAATGCTTTCAGGCTCGGCCGGGCATTCCACGATGCGATGGCGTCTGGCACGAAGACGAAGACAGCGCCATCCTCCTTGAGCTGGAGATCAAACAGAAGGTCTTCGCAGTAGTCAAGCCATTCCGGGTACCCCCCGGCTGCGTCCCAGACGGACTTGCGAAAAGCAATCGAACGGCTCGACGGCAGAAAGGACTCGCCGTCCACTTCAGACAGCGAGGGCGTGATCACCGCACCGATGGCGCGCTCCCAAAAGCTTCCACCGGACGAAACGAAGAATCCGCTTGCGACGTCGGCAGTGCCGCCGAGTGGTCGAACGAGTCGCTCCAACCAGCTTTTGTCCAGTGTCGCTCCCGCGTCAGACACGGCGATGATGGGGTTGGAGGCCAACGCAATCGCTTGGTTTCGTCCGGCAGAGATATTTGCACCCGGCGCCACTACGACCCGAACATGCACGCCTTCAGGCGGAGTCCAGCTTCGAATGATTTCTACAGTGGCGTCGGTTGATCCGCCGTCCACGATCACGATTTCTTGTGGCTTTTCGGACAACGCATGGATGCTCTGCAGGAAATCCGCCATTGCGAGTTCCTCGTTGAGCACCGTGAAGATGAGGCTCGTTGGCGTTGGCACGAATCGGACAGTAGTCATGATATCTCCGCCAGAACCCGGCCGACCTTTTGATGTGCGCTGGCGTGTCGGGACGCGATCTTGCCCTTTCGCCAGAGGAACTCCGGGAAAAGGCTGTAGAAGCGAGTCATTGACGCGATTTCGCGCATCCACGGCCTCAACCGGAATGTCTTCGTCTCCCGCGCCCAACCATGCACCCAGCGGAAGGCTCCGTCGAGAACGACTGTGTAGCCCTCGCGCCAAGCGCGCACACCAATCTCGCTGTCCTCGTAGTAAAGGAAGAACTTCTCATTCCATCCCTTGAGAGTCTGGATCGTCTGCGCGCTGCCGGCTACAACTGCCCCCATCACCCAAACGACGTAACGGGCCTCGCCGGACGACGCGTAAATATTGTAGGAATCCTCGATGCCAGGGGTAGTCCGGGTGCGATTCCTGATCTTGTTCGAGAGAGTCGGCATTCCCCGCCCATTGGCCTGAAGACTTCCATCCGGATTAATAAGTTGGGGGGCGACGAGACCACCGCGAACGTCGATCATTCCCGCGAGCCCGTCAAGGTCGTCGTACTCAACCGACACGTCGGGATTTACGAAAGCAATGTACTCCCCCGTGGCCAAGGCAAGCGCGCGGTTGTTGGCCGCGCCGAATCCGAGGTTCTTGTCCAACGCTATGACGGAGGAAGCTCCCAGCGACTCTGCCGTTGTGACGCTTGTGTCTGTGGACGCGTTATCGACGACAATCCACTGCACGTTTTCTGGAGGTCGGGTGCCCCAGAACTTGCGCAGGGTCTCCGCGCTGTTCCAGGTGACGGTGATCAGGGTCCAGCGGGTATTCACGGAATTCGAACTCCAAGTGTTGGGAAACTACGGGCGCCGCAGTCGAGGATCGCAGCGAGGGTTGTCCGCGCGCACCATAACTGCCCCACAAATCTGGAGACTCCCCATTTTGTATCGTAGCGGATGGTCAGAACCTCCCTCGCTCGCGGCACAGGGCCTGATCCGCAGCCAAATTTCCCTGGGCAGAGGTCAGGTATGGTTGCTCTCTGGTCTAGCCCGCAGCAGCCGCCAAGTTGATGGACCCCGCTACGTAGACGGGAGTCCCCGTGAGTTCGAGGGTCACCAGGCCCTTGACCGGGTCAATGACTGTGCTTCCGCCGTCCAAGGAAGTCACTGTGACCGGCTTCTTGCTCGCCAATGTGACCGTTGAGCTTTCGGCTGTCGTCCAGATCACACGCGTGGCATCCTTCTTCTCGCCGAACACGTAAGAACTGACGTTCTCACCGGCGTCCTCCTGGACAGTGAACGTCTTGCCCTGCAGCTGCTGGGCGATATGTGCCTGCCCTACTGCTGCCAGCTTGGGCACGAAGGCACTCGGCACGAACGATGTGGACGCCTCGAACAGTCCGAAGTTCGATTCAATGTCTCCGTCCATCAGGCTCGAGTCAGCAGCTTCGTAGGAGTAGAAGCGTTCAACACCATGACCAAATGACAGGGCCATAACACGAATGAGATAGTCCGCCTGGCTCTGGTCGCTCACCCAGCCTTCCTTGGTAGCCCATCCCATCTCTGTCAACCAGATCGGCTTGGACTCACCATTGTTGGCGGTCAAGATCATTTGCTGGATCGTGTCGAGGTCCGCGGCCAGTTTCTCCGGGGGCCCAGGCTGCACGTACGGGTGTGCACTCACTGCGTCGACGTAGTTCAAGCCACCCAAGTCAAAGAACTTCTGCAGCCATTCGAGCTTGAACCCCATGCCGGCGTTCCCCGGGCCCACCACGGTGGTCTCGGGATCCAGGGATTTCAAGTGGTCGGACGTGACGGACAACATGTCCATGTAGCACTCGGGGGTGGGGCCACAGAGTCCGGTGTTGAACGTGTGGTCGAACTCGTTGTATACCTCGACATCCTTGCCAACGTTCGGAAATTTATTCAGTAGGTCACCAGCAAAATTCGCGTATCCCTTAAGACCTTCCGGCGTGCTCGGTGTGCGCCCATCGTCGTAGAACGGATTCGAGTACACCGGCAGCTGAAGCGCGTTGATGCCGGCCTTCGCGTACTCGTCCATCGCGTTCACCGTGGCGGCCTCATAGTCGTAAACGCCGGGTGAACGTTCCGTCGCCCACCAGGCCACGTCCGCGCGCACGTGGCCGACCCCGATATCAGCGAGAGTGCCGATGAGGTTGTCGACGCGTTCCTCACCGCCGTGAAAATGGAGATGGGTGCCAAAATTCGAGGTTGAGGCGACGCCCTCAAAGGGTTCGACGACGCCAAAGGTTGTGGACCTGTCCTGCGGACCGCTCTCGAGCACCGCATTGAGATTGAGCCTGTAGAAACCGAGCGGGAGCTCGGTCAGGTCAATGGTCGTGTAATGCTCATCGAGCTTCTGGGTACCGTCCGCAACTGCGGCGCCGAGTTCATCGACGATCGACCACGTGATATCGCCGCCGGCAAATTGTCGCGAGGCAACACTTAGGCGAGCCTCCCCCTGCGTAAGCATGAGGGACTTGTTCGTGAGGGCGACCTGGCCTGAATGGGACTCCAAATCAGAGTTCATGAGCGGCGCAACCGCACTACCATTTCCGGTCGCCACAAAGGAATCAACTATGGCGGAACCCGCCTGACCAGTCGCCATCACCATGACGTTCATCTTCGAGCCGTCTCCGGGAGAGACGTAGTCGAGCGACATTTGCGTCCAGTCGTAAGTGCCCGCAGGCAATGACACGGAGACCGAGTCCCCTGACAAGGGACCCAGGCGCACCTGAACCGCGTTCTCACCGACATCCGTGCCCTTGGCCCAAAAGGTAAGGGTGTAGCTGCCGCCGGGTACGACGCTAATTGCCTGCTGCAGTCTAGGCGGGTCGGACTCAGATTGAGGGCCGGCACTGCGGATCTCCAAGGCGGACTGGCCGCCTTGGGCGGTCGAGGAGCCCAGGAACTCCGCGCTCTCCGATGGTGTGATGGGCGTCCACCAATCAAAGTCATCGGAAACGGGCAGCTTCTCGATGACGGGTGCCGCCGCCGTTGTGGCCTCCGGTTTCCCGGCGTCGCGCGCGACGTCGCTTCCAGCCCAGGGTTGTGCGATAACAACCGCGCCAAGTGACACAACCAAGACCGCGGCAATGCCGGCGATCCACCACGTACGACGCTTTAGCGCTGGAGTTCTTGGGGTTCGACGCTTGGCTGAATGCTCGGACATCATTGGTGAAAGCTCCCCTAAGACGGGCGTATGTGCGGTGGCGGCCGGGATACCGGCAACCAGCTGATCGCTCCCCCATGTGAGCCTCTGCCGCTCTAGCTTAGGGCACACTCACTTAGGCTTCGTGGCCGCGCTGGCATCGACGGTCCACACTCCTACCTGGACAAGGACACCCACTTGAGCGCGTCTGGCTCGTTGGCATTCGGTCACGCCGTCTTAGTTTTTCCGCGTGAGCACTGGCTTTGACGTTCATCTGCCTCGGCCATCAGACGTTCTTTGTTGTCGTGCCACACATTTCCACACGTGCGGAGTAGTTGGTAATGACACCTGTTTTGGGGTGACCCGTCGCGAACGCCGAACTTCCCCTCCTCTAGCCCTTGCTATCGCCGTCGTCGCGTCCGATGTGCTTGTCGGCCGCGTCGCGGGCATCCTGGATCTTGTCGGCGTGCTTGTCACCGGTGACTTTGTTGGCGGCCTTGGCCGCGCCGTCGATGACCTTGTCGGAGATCTCCTCGCCCTTGTCGCTCTTGAGGAAGTCCTGGGCCTTGCGGGTGATGTCGTTGAGGTTCACGCGTGTCTCCGATCCTTGGGGGTGCTTACGAGGTTAGTTCGGGTTGCGGTGTCTCGACAAGCTCGACCAACGAAACGCGCTCGACCAGGGCAACGCGCTCGATCGGCGACGGCCGGGGACGACAAAAGGGCCGGTCCCGAAGGACCGACCCTGTTGTTGTTGACTAGCTCAGCGAGTGAGCAGGTCTACTGAATTACTTGAGAACCTTGATGACGGTTCCGGCGCCGACGGTGCGGCCACCTTCACGGATAGCGAAGCCGAGGCCCTCTTCCATGGCGATCGGCTGGATCAGCGCGACAGTCATTTCCACGGTGTCGCCAGGCATGACCATCTCGGTGCCCTCGGGCAGCGTGATGACGCCGGTGACGTCCGTGGTGCGGAAGTAGAACTGCGGGCGGTAGTTCGCGTAGAACGGGTTGTGACGCCCACCCTCATCCTTTGACAGGATGTACGCGGTGCCCTCGAAGTCGGTGTGCGGCGTAACCGAACCCGGCTTGACGACAACCTGACCGCGCTCAACGTCTTCGCGCTTGGTGCCACGAAGAAGAAGACCACAGTTCTCGCCGGCCCATGCCTCGTCGAGCTGCTTGTGGAACATCTCGATACCAGTGACCGTGGTCTTGATGGTCGGGCGGATGCCGACAACCTCGACCTCGGAGTTGATCTTGAGGGTTCCACGCTCGGCGCGGCCGGTGACAACGGTTCCACGACCGGTGATCGTGAAGACGTCCTCGATCGGCATCAGGAAGGGCTTGTCCTTGTCGCGGACGGGCTCCGGGAAGTAGTCATCCACTGCCTGCATGAGCTCGAGGATCTTTGCAACCCACTTGGGGTCACCCTCGAGCGCCTTGAGGGCGGAAACCTGAACGACGGGGGCGTTGTCGCCATCGAAGCCCTGGCTGGAGAGCAGTTCACGAACCTCGAGCTCAACGAGCTCAAGGATCTCTTCGTCGTCGACCGCGTCGGACTTGTTCAGCGCGACGAGCAGGGACGGCACGCCGACCTGCTTGGCGAGAAGAACGTGCTCACGGGTCTGAGCCATCGGGCCGTCAGTAGCGGCAACCACGAGGATCGCGCCGTCCATCTGAGCAGCACCGGTGATCATGTTCTTGATGTAGTCAGCGTGGCCCGGAGCGTCAACGTGTGCGTAGTGACGCTTCTCGGTCTCGTACTCAACATGCGAGATGTTGATCGTGATGCCGCGCTGGCGCTCTTCGGGAGCGGAGTCGATCGACGCGAAGTCGCGCTGAACGTTGGTCTTGGAAGGGAACGTGTCGGCAAGGACCTTCGAGATAGCTGCCGTCAGCGTGGTCTTTCCGTGGTCAACGTGACCGATCGTTCCGATGTTTACGTGCGGCTTGGTCCGCTCGAACTTGGCCTTGGCCACTGTGGGTCCTCCTCAGGACTCTCGGCTCCACCGGACGTTGGTTTACGCCCGGTGGAACTGCTGGATTTGTGTACTTATGTTACTCGGGCCAGGAGGCCTAAGCGATTCGGCCCGAAGGCCGGTGGGTTATTCGCCCTTGTTCTTCTGGATGATCTCGTCGGCAACAGCCTTCGGGACCTCCTGGTAGCTCTCGAAAGTCATCGAGTACACCGCGCGGCCCGAGGTCTTGGACCTCAGGTCGCCGATGTAACCGAACATCTCCGACAGCGGAACGTGTGCGCGGATAACCTTCACGCCCTGTGCGTCCTCCATGGTCTGGATCTGGCCACGGCGAGAGTTGAGGTCTCCGATGACGTCACCCATGTATTCCTCAGGGGTGCGCACCTCGACGGCCATCAACGGCTCGAGAAGAACCGGGTTTGCCTTACGAACGGCTTCCTTGAAGCCCATCGATCCGGCAATCTTGAACGCCATCTCCGAGGAGTCGACGTCGTGAGCGGCACCGTCAAGCAGGCTCGCCTTGACGCCGACCATCGGGTAGCCGGCGAGCACACCCACGTTGAGGGCATCCTGGATTCCGGCGTCAACCGAAGGGATGTACTCACGCGGGATGCGGCCACCGGTGACCTTGTTCACGAACTCGTACGACTTGTCGGCAGTGATTTCAAGCGGCTCGATCGCGAACTGAATCTTCGCGAACTGGCCGGATCCACCGGTCTGCTTCTTGTGCGTGTAATCGTGACGCTCGACGGCCTTCTTGATCGTCTCGCGGTAAGCAACCTGGGGCTTGCCGACGTTCGCCTCAACGTTGAATTCACGCTTCATGCGGTCGACGAGGATGTCCAGGTGAAGCTCGCCCATTCCCTTGATGACCGTCTGACCAGTTTCCTGGTTCTGCTCGGTACGGAAAGTGGGGTCTTCTTCGGCCAGCTTCTGGATCGCGAGACCCAGCTTTTCCTGGTCCTGCTTGGTCTTCGGCTCGATGGCAACTTCGATAACCGGGTCAGGGAACGTCATCGACTCGAGTACGACCTGCTGGGCAGGGTCGCACAGGGTGTCGCCGGTGGTCGTGTCCTTGAGGCCGATGACCGCGTAGATGTGACCAGCGGTAACGAAACCGACCGGGTTCTCCTTGTTGGCGTGCATCTGGAAGATCTTCCCGATGCGCTCCTTCTTGCCCTTGGTGGAGTTGATGATCTGGGCGCCGGATTCGATGCGACCGGAGTAGACGCGCACGTAGGTGAGGCGACCGAAGAACGGGTGCACCGCAACCTTGAACGCCAGAGCCGCGAAGGGCTCGTCCGCGTTCGGGTGCAGCATGACAACCTTCTCTTCGTCGCGTGCGTCGTGCGCCTCAATGGCGGGAACGTCAAGCGGCGTCGGCAGGTAGTCGACAACGGCATCCAGCATCGGCTGCACACCACGGTTCTTGAACGCGGAACCGCAGAGGACCGGGTAGATCTCGCTGGCGACCGTGAGCTTGCGGATCGCGTGCTTGATCTCGGACACGGTGAGCTCTTCGCCGGAGAAGTACTTCTCCATGAGCTCGTCGTCGGTCTCGGCGACGGTCTCGAGGAGCAGCTTGCGGTATTCCGCAGCCTTCTCGACGAGGTCGGCGGGGATCTCTTCGATGGCGTACTTGGAGCCCATCTCGACGTCACCCTTGGAGTCGCCGCGCCAGGTCAGCGCGCGCATCTCGACGAGGTCAACGACCCCTTCGAAGTTCGACTCTTCACCGATCGGCAGCTGGATGACCAGCGGCTTGGCGCCGAGGCGCTTGATGATGGTGTCGACGGTGTAGTAGAAGTCGGCGCCGAGCTTGTCCATCTTGTTGACGAAGCAAATGCGGGGCACGTCGTACTTGTCGGCCTGGCGCCAGACGGTTTCGGACTGGGGCTCAACGCCCTCCTTGCCGTCGAACACGGCGACAGCGCCATCGAGGACGCGGAGCGAACGCTCCACCTCGACGGTGAAGTCCACGTGGCCGGGGGTGTCGATGATGTTGATCTGGTTGCCGGCCCAGAAGCACGTCGTAGCAGCGGACGTGATCGTGATGCCACGTTCCTGCTCCTGTGCCATCCAGTCCATCGTGGAGGCGCCATCGTGCGTCTCACCGATCTTGTGGTTCACACCCGTGTAAAACAGGATGCGCTCGGTCGTGGTGGTCTTGCCGGCATCAATGTGGGCCATGATGCCGATGTTGCGGACCTTGCTCAGGTCGGTGAGCACGTCAAGTGCCACGGGTGTCCTCCGGAAGTTTTGTGATAGATGAGGTTGAACAGGCCTTGCGCCGGTCGAGCTTGCCGAGACCGTGGTCCCGGCAGGCTCGACCGGCGTGGACGACTACCAGCGGTAGTGAGCGAAAGCCTTGTTCGCTTCAGCCATCTTGTGAGTGTCCTCACGACGCTTCACAGCGGCGCCGAGGCCGTTGGACGCGTCGAGGATCTCGTTGGTGAGACGCTCGGTCATGGTCTTCTCGCGACGCGCCTTGGCGTAGCTGGTCAACCAACGCAGCGCGAGAGTGTTCGCACGGTGCGGCTTGACTTCGACGGGCACCTGGTAGGTGGAACCACCGACGCGGCGCGAACGCACCTCGAGGGTCGGGCGCACGTTGTCGAGTGCCTTCTTCAGCGTGACAACAGCATCCGCACCGTTCTTGGCAACGACGCCTTCGAGTGCATCGTAAACGATGCGCTCGGCGAGGCCCTTTTTGCCGTCGAGGAGGATCTTGTTGACCAGCTGGCTAACAATGGGGGCGCCGTATACCGGGTCAGCGATAACGGGACGCTTGGGCGCTGGGCCTTTACGAGGCATTACTTCTTCTCCATCTTGGCGCCGTAGCGGCTACGAGCCTGCTTGCGGTTCTTGACTGCCTGGGTGTCCAGGGCGCCACGAACGATCTTGTAACGAACACCGGGGAGGTCCTTAACACGACCACCGCGAACGAGCACCATCGAGTGCTCCTGCAGGTTGTGGCCTTCACCGGGGATGTAGGCGGTGACCTCGGTACCGTTGGACAGCTTGACGCGAGCAACCTTGCGGAGAGCCGAGTTCGGCTTCTTCGGGGTGGTCGTGTACACACGCGTGCAAACGCCGCGCTGCTGGGGGTTGGACTTCAGGGCGGGAGCCTTGGTCTTGGTGACCTTGGGGCTGCGTCCCTTTCGCACCAACTGCTGAATGGTGGGCACTAATAACTCCTTGTTTTTGCTGCACGGTGACAGCTGACTGATGTCAAAGCATTCGAATCGCACTTCTCAGTGCTCATCGAGTTCATCTGGACCCTCCGGACATCACGGAATTGCTTCCGGTCGTTCTGGTGGGTATGCCGTGGGGGCCGCTCGGAGAGCAAACCCTGTTTGCGTGGAGTGTCGGGGCGTCTGAAGTGCAACCCGATGTCAGACAACGAAGCGGCATAACTGAAGCGCACGACAAAGCGCACACCGGATAATTCTAAACCCCGCCGGGGTGGCGGGTCAAGCGAGCCCCGTCGGTCGAGCCTGTCGAGACCCCGCAAGCCGATCTGCTCACGTACTGTGCGGGTCCAGCGTGCTGCCCAGATCGGCCAGCAGCGCCTGCACCTGCGGTTCCACGAACGCGGCGATGGCCTGCTGAAGCTCGGCGCGGTGCCCGCGCAGGTCGGCGCAGACCCGCTTGCCCACCAGGGTGGCGTAGTCATCCGCCAGCCGCATCTCCACCCGCAGGCCCGCCTTTTCCTCGATGCTCAGCGGCGGCGGCACGAGCTCGGGATCGTCGGCGGTGAGGGGCTGTACGAACTCTTCGAAGGTGAACAGGTAAGGAGAGCCCGGCTCGGCGGGCGGGTCGAGGTCGATGCCGTCGAACTCCGGCTCGAGGCCCTCGAGTGGCCGGTACGCCTGCGCGGACCGGCGCAGTTCGATGAGGCCCAGCTCGCGGTTGAGGAGCGGCAGGCTCTGCGCGGTGTACGTCTCCACCTCGTCGTCGACGAGCGTTTTCATGCGTATTGAGAGCGGATGCTGCACCGCGTGCGGCACATCGGTGTCGAGTCCGGCGGCGCGCAGCACCGGGGAGCCGAAGCAGTGTTGGCAGAGTCTGGAGCGTGCCCGGTGCGTGCCGGGCCGCCACCGCGGAACCCAACGCAACCAGGCCTCGACCTCGCGGTCGACCCGCGACTCGATGGATGCATCCATGGCTGTCAAGTTTAGTCGCTGCCGGCCCCGGAGTCACCAGGTTTCGACAAGCTCAACCAGCGGACCGGGCCGAGCGGGCTGATTAGCCGAAGTAGCGGTCGGGGCGGTGGTTCATGGCGATGATCATGTTGAGGATGACCGCACCCACCACCGAGAGCAGCACCATCGGCAACGGCAGCGTCGCGAAAGCGGCGAGCACGATGAGCACGTCGACGACGAGCTGCACGTAGCCGGCGCGCCATCCGCGGCTCTTCTGCAGGTACAACGCGAGGATGTTGACCCCGCCCAGGCTGGCCTGGTGTCTGAACAACACGATGAGACCGATGCCGGCCAACAGACTGCCCAGCAGCGTGGCGTAGATCGGGTCGATGTGCCGAATCTCCAGCAGCAGCGGGTGCACCTCGGAGAAGACCGAGACCAGCACCACGGCGATGAGGGTCTTGACGGTGAAGCGCCAGCCCATCCGCCAGATCGCCAGCGCGAAGAACGGCAGGTTGACCAGCACGAACCACACACCGAACGACCAGCTGGTGACGTAGCTGGCCAGCAGCGCGATACCGGCGGTGCCGCCGGTGGCCACGCCGACCTCTTTGAGCAGGTACAGCCCGAACGAGACGGCGAAGGTGCCGATGAACAGCGCCACCACGTTCTCGAACCGGGAGTGCGGCACCCGCTGCGGACGCTCGGACGGGTCGACGATGGGTACAGAACCGGTGCGCGTCACGCGCGCGGCTCGGGGGTGAAAATGGCACAAGTCATTACGCCATGGTATCGAGCCGTGGGGTCAGCCCAGCGCGGCCGGCTTCTCCGGCACCGGGCCGGGCCACGGCCCGTACCGGTCGGCCATCTCGTCCATGGAAACGGCGAGGGTGGGGCCGGTCATGCCCGTCCAGCCGATGGCAGCTGCGGCCGGAGCCAGGTCCAGTGCCGAATCCCCGTCCCGGAACGCCACGGCCGCCGTGGTGGTGGGTTGCTCAACGGTTGCGGACCAGGCCATGGCGAGCGTGTAGTCCAGCAGGGCGGGCACGTCCCCCGGGTAACCGGCCTCGAGGTTGAGCCCGACGGTCAGTTCCAGTTGATTGGGCAGCCCCACCGGCCCGGTCGACACGAACGCGGCGCTCACTCCGGGCAGCTGGCCCAGCTCGTCGGTGACCTGCGCCGTCGTCCGGCTGTCGGATGCCGGGTCGTTCGGTGACGTGGACGCGGGCTGGCCGGACCGGCCGACGGCGACGCATCCGCCCAGCGTTACCGCAGTCAGGGTTGCGACGACGAGCAGAGCCGTTCGGCGGGTCGTCAACGATCGGTGCTGGCCGTTCATGGTTGGCGTTGCGCTCCGTAGTCGGTGGTTTCGGATACGACCGCGCCGGTTTCGGTGTTGGTTGTGGTGGTCGTGGTGATGTGGGTTTCGGGGTCGGTGATCATTGTCACTTCGAGCTTGTCGCCCGCGTCCGGGAAGTACCCCGCCGCGGAGTCGGTCCACGCGGCGATGCTGGGATCGGAGGAGCCCTCGACCTCGCCGGCCGTGATCGCGTACCGTTCGGCGTTGTGGGCGCCCTGTTCGCCGGCGATACCGACCGGAACACCGTTGTCGCCCGGCAGCGACGGGGCAGGCGCCTGCACGGTGGTCCAGTTCGCGGCGTCGGGGTTGTTGTGGCCGTCGAGCTTGGCCACTGGGTCTTCGTCGAATTCGAGCGAGAGCACCTGCACGTCGCTGGGGATGTCGAAGTTGGCGACGGGTGATCCCCCGGTGACAACGTGGGTGAAGTTGTAGTTCAGGCTCGGGTCGGCCGCCATCTGCCCGGCGACGATGCCGCCCAGGCTGAAGCCCTGGATCATCACGGGATTCTCGTTGGTGATGCCGGCCTCCCGCATCGCCGCATCCACGGCGCTGGAGAGCGCCGTCTGCTGGGCCAGCATGGCGTGGGTGTCTGCGGTGACGTCGTTCGGGGTGCTGCCGGCGGCCGGGTCCCACACCTGGGTGCTAGGCACCTGCACGATGAAACTCGGCGGGCTGCCGGGCACCTCGGTGATTCGGATGCGCGCCAGCGCGTCCTCGTCGCCCGTGGCGGAGGTGTCGTACTTGTCTATCTGCGCCGACCCGGTGAAGAGTCCCTCGAGGCTGGTGGGGGTGGCGACATCCGGACCGATGATTTCCGGCGGGTTGATCAGGTCGTCGCGGGTGAGCAGCGGACCGTCGTCGAAGAGGCCGGCCTTGTTGCCGCCGCCGATGATGGCCTGCAGCGCCTGTTCGTAGCTGGTGGGCGGCCACGGCACCCCGGTGAGTGCCGTCAATGCCAGCCGGGTGCGAGCCGGACCCAGGACCAGTGCGAGCGGCAAGGTGAGACCGGCGAGGAGCCCCGGGGCGCCCTCTGCGATCAGGTCGACGGCCCAGGCGTTCTCCCCCGCCAGCTCGTTGAGCAGGGCTAGCTGGTCGGCGAGAGTGCCGGCCACGGTCTCCTGTGCCTCGTCGGAGTCATAAGCGTCGGCGGTGTTGGCTGCCAGGCTGCCCAGGAAGACGCCGGGCAGGGCGAGTTTCCACGGGTCGGCCAGGGTCTCGTTTAGGCCCTCACCGAGCGACTCGAGCGCTTCGCCGCCGTAACCGGCAACGTAGACCAGGGCCACATCGGCGGCGGCCACGGCGGCGAGGCCCACGGCCAGCGGTACGGCCATCACCCCGATGAAGAAGGTGGTGGTGTTCGCGGCCGCGTCGGCCAGGATCGACAGGCTGCGGTCAACGGCTTCGTATGCATCCACGGCGCCGGCCAGGAACACCGCGGTGACGCCCGCCTCGGTGGCGAAGAGCAGCATCTGGCCGGTGGCGAACACGATCTGCTGCTCGGCGGCCGCCGCGGTGATCGGCGAGAGGATGGCGGAGGCCAGCAGGTCGCCGTCCACGGCGATGCCGGCCGCGGTGAGAGCCTGGTCCACGAGCTGCTGGGCCATCGCGGCGAGGTGCCCGGATTCAGTGCGCATGTCGTCGAGGTTCGCGCCGATGCCGCCAGCTCCCCCGGACACGGTGAACGTGGGCTCAGCCACGGAGCACCCCGAGCAGCGAGCCGATGGCGGTGGTGACCTGGCCGGTGATCGCGGCCGGGCCGGTGGTCTCGATGCGCACCCGGCTGGAGTCGACGAAGTCGACGGTGGACTCGATGCGACCCACCAGTGGGGTGTCCGCGCTCATCTGGAACCAGCCGGCCGCGCTGCGGAACCAGTGCACGGCGAGGCTGTCGCCGGTGAGGGAGGTCGCCGCGACGCTGTAGCCGGCGTCGATGCCGAACGCGGGTCCTTCGAGGACGTGTTCGGCCTGCGGCAGCCCCACCGTGAGCGCGGCGGCGTGGATGATCTCGGGGTTGCCGGTGCGGATGGCGCCGATCATGCCCTGCGCCAGGGTGAGCGGCAGCACGACGGCAGCGGCGGGCCTGCCGTGCGGGGGCCGTGGGTGGTATTTCGGTTCGAGGCGCACGAGCGAGCGCAGCGTTTCGCCGATCAGGGCCGAAACGGGGAACGCGGAGAGTTCCACGGCATCCTCGTTGGCGGGATGGCTGCCGTGGTCGTCCAGTCGTTGGCCGCGCACCAGGGAGGCGGCGAAGCCGGCGCGCACGGCGATGGTTTGCACGATGGTGCGGCCGCCGCCCCAGGAGTGCACGGCCAGGAGCAGGGCGGGTTCGGTGAACAGGCCGAGGAAGCCGAGCACGGCCGGGTGCACCCGGGCGGCGAAGTCGTCGGTGGGGGTGTCGGTGGGTGCTGCGGTGGAGGTGTCGGTGGGCGCCGCGCGCAGCAGGCCCTGGTCGATGAGACCGAGTTCTGCGACGAGCATCCGTTCGGTGCGTTCGATCTCGGGTGCCTCGGCGGCCCAGGCGGAGTAGAACTCGGCCGGCAGGGTGAGGTCGGGGCAGCGATTCTGCAGCAGGTGCAGCTGGTCGGCGGTGAGGCCGAACCGGGCCGGCGTGGTTGGGGAGGTGGGTGCGGTGGAGAAAGCCATGGTTACCAGCCCCGTCGGTGGAAGGTGTCGGCCAGGTCGAGCCAGCCGGGCGAGCCCGGGGTCGGCAGTTCCCGCACCGTGCGGATGAGTTCGTCGGCTTCGCTCACGAGCGCGCGGGGCACCTCGGTGCCGAAGAATTCGAAGACGTTCTCGGCGCCCTCGGTGATCACCTCGACGGTGTTTCCCACCAGCCGGGCGGCGTCGTTCCAGCGCTCGGAAATCCACTGTTCCGCTTCGACGATGGCCTGTTTCACGGCTTCGACCGAGCGGATGTGGGCGTCGATCGCGTCGGCCGCCTCGTCGAGCGAGGTGGCGGAGGCGTCGAGGTTGTTGGCCCGCTGGCCGAGCTGTTCGATGAAGGTCGCCGCGGCGGACGATACCCAGGTGGTTCCCACGGCCGAGCGCAGCGTGGTGGCGCGGGTGCGGGTGTCCTCCGCCAGGGTGCGCAGCTCGGTGGACTGCCGGCCGAGTGCCGCCATATCGCCGTACATGCGGTCTCCCTGGGGTTGGCTGCTCGGGGTGGGGCTTGTGGCTTGGGGTGGTGCGGATTGACCAAAGGCGTGACCGGAATCCGGTCACGCCTTTGCTCTGAAGAAGCGGAATTAGCCGCCGATGCCGCGGGCGAGTTCGCTGTCGACGTTCTCCAGGGCGGTGGCCGCCCGGGTGAGGAACTCCGACATGCCCTGGAGGCCGTTGACGGCCTCGGTGGTGCCCTTGGTGAACTGCTCGTACGAGGTGTGGAAGGCGCCCGACGCGGCGTCGGTGACGAAGCCACCGGCGACGAGGTTGTTGACCAGGCTCTGCAGCTGGGACAGCTTGGCGGTGAGGTCGTCCTTGCCAGCGATCAGGCTGCGCGACGCGTCGTTCATTTCGCCGTAAGTTACGTTCATATTCGCCATGAGTTACTGCTCCTCTTATTAGTAGTTCGGGGCCAACCCCCAAAGGCCGACCGACTACGTACAACCTAACGAACCCAGGTCGCAATGCGGAATGGGCAGCACTCCCCATGCTCTCCCCCGCCGCTGGCCGACCGGGTCGAACGAGCTGAGACGCATCCGTCGGTAAAGGCGGAGTTTTTCGGGAAGCGCCGTGCTGTGCGCCACGACACGCCGACCCCGGCCGGACTGCGCGCCGGACGAAGACCCGGGTTAGGAGTAGGACTCGCCCGCGCCCAGGGGCTCGCCGGCACGCCAGTAGTTCACCGCGAGCAGCAGGCCGGCCGCCAGCAGGGCCAGGCCGATAGCCAGGGTGGTGACGAAGAACGGGGTGTCGTCGAAGCCGAGGGCGATCCAGCACAGCCCCACGAAGGCCCCGCCGAGTCCGGCCAGCCACAGGTCGAAGCGCCAGCGGAAGGTGACCCAGCGCCAGAGACCCTTACCGGCGCTGCCATCAACGGCCTCCGGGTGCCGGGCAACACGCGCGGTGTAGACGACCTTCTTGATCAGCGACACCACGATCGCCGCGAACAGCGCCGCGGCCAGACCGCCGTACGCGGCCAACAGCATCCATACCGCCGAAGAGTTCTCGTCCTTCAGACCCGCCGGCCAGGCGGTACCGCCGATGAGGTTGCGCAGCGGAATCACGACGAGCAGCACCCATGCGGCCAACGGCAGCAGTGCCCACGCCGCGTGCAGGCCCAGCGGCAGCGGCTTGTACTTGGCGGCGTGGGAGCCGCCGCGCCAGAACGTGGTGTCACGTTCGGCGATCACGCCGCGTCGGCGCAGGTAACCCGGAATGAGGAAGCACACGGCGACGATCAGCAGCATGGCCGGGACCGCGGTCATGGCGGAGAGCACCGAGAGCTCCCGCTCGACGAAACCGAACTCGGCCCGGTACGACAGGTTCTGCTCGTTGATTCGGGCTAACGCGTCGGACTGCAAGGTGGAGATACCGACCACGGTGATGAAGAGCATCACCACCGCCGCGATGGCGAACACCACCCCGGTCGAGAGCAGGAACAGTCCGCGGGTGTTGCGACCGGTCGTGGCTTCGGGCGTGGTGGTGCTCTGGGTCATAGGGTCTCGGCCTTCCAGGTGATCGAATCAACGATCGCGTCGAACAGTTCGGTGAAGAGGTCGGCATCGTCGACCATGGGCGCGGAGATCGTGATGCGCAGCAAATCGTCGGTCTGTGGCCTCGGCAGCCAATAGGTGGCGCGCAGCGCCGGCACCGTTTCCTGGCCCACCCGCTGCCGGGCGCTTTCGGCCTGCCGGGCCACCAGGCCGCTGCGCTGCTCGAGCACCACGGCATCGGGCACCATGGCCCGCAGCCGGTCGGCCGGGTCCAGCTCTGCGGATGCCGATACCGGCCAGGTCTCCACCGTCGTGATCATCGCGGCGGGAAACGGCACGCCGGGCAAAAGTTCCATCGACAGAGCGAACGAAATGGCGCCGGCATCCCGGGCCTGCTGGGCCGTCTTCACGAACTCGTCGCGGGTCTGCCGGCGCAGGCGGGCCGCACGGTCACCGCCGCCGACCTGTTTCTTCACCAGGGCCACGATGCGCTTGGTCATGGCCACTTCGTCTTGCAACGGGATGACCGCCCAGGTCCCGGGCAGGATGATCGAAAAGGTCTGGTCAGGGCTGACTACCTTGCGGGTCACGCGGTCGCCTCCAGTTCGATGCGCAGGGCCGCGACAACCTCTTCGGTCTGTCGGGGCATGTTGACGAACGCGCCGACACTCTCGGCGGAGAAGACCAGCTGCACCATCTGCGCGGCGCCGGGCGGGAAGACGGCGAAGACCGTGCGTTCCTCAATGACGGCTTCGTCGTCGCCCGGGTTGCGCAGGGCGATGAGGTTGTGCGCGGCGACGAACGGACCGGCCGCGACCTCACCCTCCCAGGTGGTGACGCTCAGGTATTCGATGCCGGGTGTACGGCGGCCCTCGTCGGCGCGAAGCTCGGCGAGGTAGCTGTCAGCGGCCGCTTCGGAGGTGCCGGCGGGCAGGTCGTTGAGCTGGAAGGCCAGCGCGCTGGACGCCCGGCCCGTTTCGGGGTACGGGATCCAGACGGCACAGCTCATCCGCGGGTTGCCGATGCCGATGAGCCGGATCTGCAGCGCTTCGAGCTGACTGCCTAGCGTGCGCCGGCTGCTTCCGGCCCCGGTCACCTCGGCGGCCAGGGTCTCACCCCAGAGCAGCTGTTCAGACCGGTCGAGCGGAACTGGATACCAGGTGGCGTCGGCGTCAACGCTGAGGTCGACAATGTCCCTGGTGGAAGGCGAATTGCGAAATGTCATCGGTCTAGTCTCTCCCGAAGGTCTTCTCGACCTGGTGCACCAGAGGCGCGTACTCGCCGAGGAACGGGTCGATCGGGTTTTCCATCAGGCTCTGCACGGCCGTGACCGAGGTGTGCATCTGCACCACCGTGAGGGAGACACCCTGCACGACGAGCGGCGTATCGAGGATCTGCGGCGCCTTGCCGGCCATCCGGTAGAAGTCCATCAGGTCGTCGTTCAGGCTCAGCAGACTGGAGGGCGTGAAATCGTCGAGGGTCGGCAGGGCTTTCTTCGCCGCCTCCTTGAACATCTCCATCGCTTTGACGGGCGCACCATCGGGAACCAGGTCTTTCTTGAAGGCCCCGAGCACCGAATCCTTGAACGGCTTGCTGACCACCTTCGCGGCGTCGTCGATGCTCATGAACGCCTTGCTGTGCCGGCCGACCCCGCTGAGCTGGCGGGTCAATGCCGGGGCGCCGTCGAGCCTGGCGGCGGCCTTGGTGATCATCGAGGCACGCACGTACTTCGCGCCCACGGAGAAGATCTTGCCACCGAAGATCGACATCACCGCACCGACCGCGGCGCCGGCGACTGCCCACCAGCTGCCGTCGCCGTTGACGGCCGCGATGGTGGCCTCGATGAGGGTGAGCACCGCGCCGACGGCTGCGAGCACCATCAGCACCTGGCCGAGGATGGGCACCCAGGCCAGGAAGACGGCGAACACGCCGGCCCAGTCGCAGATGGTCTTGAGGATGTCGAGCGCCTTGGCGCCCCAGTCGTCCCACCAGGTGTCGTTGAGGTCCTGGCTCTTCTTGCCCTCGACGACCTCGAGGATGGCCGTGATCGCCGACTCGGCCGCCTGGTTCTTGATCGCGAGGGCCGAGTGCCATTCCGCCTGGGCCGCCTGCAGCGCCTGGCCGGCCGCTTCGGCGGCATCCTCGGCCTTGTCGGCGGCGGCGGTGTCGGTGGCGCTGGACTCCGGGGTGGCGCTCTCGGCCGTGGCGGCGGTGCGGGTGGCTGTGCGACCGGCGGTGTCGGCGGCGGTTTCCTTGTCGCCGATGTGCGCAATGGCGGTGGTCGCGGCATCCTGCGCCAGGCGCAGCTGCGCCGAGTAGGTGATCAGGGCCTGAGCGGTGCCGGCGTACCGGTCCTTGGCCTTGCCGATGTCGTCGGCGACGTTGCCCGCCTCTTCGCGGATCGCGTCGATGGCTTTGGACGTCATGCCCTCCACCGACTTGATCGAGTTGAGGGTGGTCACCGACCGGGCGATGGCGTTGGCGATCTCGGCGTAGTGCTGCGCCTTGGTGCGCACCAGGTCGGGGTCACCCTCGAGGGCACGGAATTCGGTGTCGGTCATGATGATTCCTTCGGCAGGCTGCGGGAAGATCTCGGGGTGGCCGGGCGGGCGGACGGCATGGGGTGGGTC
Source organism: Cryobacterium sp. LW097 (assembly GCF_002205495.2). GTDB lineage: Bacteria > Actinomycetota > Actinomycetes > Actinomycetales > Microbacteriaceae > Cryobacterium > Cryobacterium zongtaii. The sequence continues at coordinate 3,083,486 of NZ_CP021992.1, forward strand.
ACAGGGGGGTGGCGGTCTGCAGCGGCGGAGTGGCGTCGGTCAGGGCTTTCGCGAGGCCGTCATCCACCTGGGTGAACCCGTCGGTGATGCCCTCGATCTTCTTGCGCAGACCCTCGACCGCCTCGGTCATGGCTTTGCGCTTGTCGTTCCACTTGTGTGCGAAATCGCTGACGTGGTCACCGAGGTTCTCGTGACCGGTGGCAATGGCCACGTCGTCGCTGAAGTCGTCGGCGTTGGTGAATTCCTTCACGACGGCGTCCAGGTCGTCCCGCAGCTGATGAAGCAGCTCCAGGTTGATGATGAGATCACTCATGATCGGTTCCCCCTAAGTGTTCGGCTTGACCGGCCTCGTTGCGACGGATGCGCGTGGGCCAGCTGCCTGTTAGAACAGTACCGAACCCGGTGAACGGGTTCGATGGGCAGCGGTCCCCATGACGCGAACTGTTGCCCATGCGGACATTTGCGGCCGGCGTGCCGGACGCAAATGTCCGCTTCGGGAACAGAAGGTCACGAGAGCAGCGGCAGCTGCACCCGCACGAAGTTGCCCTTGGCGATCAGCACGCCCCGGCCGGGCGGGAACTCCGCCCGGTTCATCCGCGGCAGAGCGGTCTTCAGCAGGATGTCCCCCTCGACCGATTCGGGCTGCAGCAGCAGTCCGCGTCGGGCGTTCTTGATCTCGCCGAACAGCGGCCAGGACGAGTTCCAGGCGCTGGTCTCGGCCTCGGCGAGCAAGAAGTGATCGCTGCGCTTGACCGCCCGGGTGAGTTCGAGGATGCCGCCGTCGGCGGGCGTCTGCAGGAAGTCGCCCAGACTCTCGACGAACACCGCGATGCGGCCCTCGGTGTCGGGGTCGGCGACCGCCGCCGCAAGGTCCTTGGCCAACGCCGCGATGGCGTCCACCGTGGTCGCGGCCTCGGTCCACAAACCCAGCCGGGAGATCGGCGAGCGGGCGTTGCCGAAGTAGTACAGGCGCGCATCCGGTTCGAACCGTTTGAACCCCAGCGCGATCGATTCGATGGCGGTGCTGCGGCCACTGGCCGGCGGGCCCGCCAGAAGCAGGGTGCCGCTGGGCTCGAAGCCGGCCGGGCCCAGGTCGATGTCGCCAAGGCCGAGCACCACCCGGTCGCCGATCCGGGCGGGCAGCTGCGCCTGCGGGAACTCCTTGGGCAGCGCCCCGATCGACGGCGCCTCGGCCACGCCGGCACGGCGCATGGCGTCGGCGAGCCGCTTGGTGGCGGCCGACTGCGCGGACTGCGCCGACAAGCCGCCGAGGATGGCGATCTGGGTTTCGAAGCCGTCCACAATGGCGCGGCCCGCCGGCGACTTGATGCTCAGGATGTCGCCGGGCACGTCGAGCATGCCGTAACCGTCGTCGGCCAGGCGCAGTACCACCTTGCGCTGGATCGCGGAGGAGATCGATGCGGGGACCGCGCCGGCCCGGTCGGCGGTGATCGCCACGTGCATGCCCAGCTGGCGGCCGTCGGAGAGGATGTCCTTGAACACGTCGAACCACTGGGCGCGGCCGGCCGCGATCTCGAAGTCGTTGCGGAAGTTCGGGAACCCGTCGATGAGCAGCAGGATGCGCGGCTCGGCCGGCTGGTTGGCCAGCTGACGGTACTCGGTGATGTTCGACGCGTTCGCCTCGGCGTACAGCGCCTTGCGGCGGTCGATTTCACCCTGCAGGGTGCGGAACAACCGCACGACCCGTTCGACGTCCTCACCCATGATGATCGAACCGACGTGCGGCAGCTGCTCGAGCATGCGCAGGCTGCCGGCACCGAAGTCGAGCCCGTACACGTGCACCGGGCCACCGCGCGGGGTGATCGCGGCCGCGCAGGCGAGAGTGCGCAGCACCGCGGACTTGCCGGAGCCGCCGGTGCCGAAGATGGAGATGTGACCGTCGATGTCGGGCCGGAAGTACGCGGAGACCTGCTGCTGCTGCTCGGCGATGTCGGAGACGCCGAGCAGGAGTTCGGCATCCGTGCGCTGCCGCAGCAGGCTGAGGTCGTAGGCGCCGGCGAGTTCGTCGAGCCACGGCCGGCGGGGCGCCGGGATACCGGTGGCGGCGTTGGCGCCGATGATGGTGGTGACCAGGCGTTGCTGGTCGGTGGGGCCGAGGTCGCGGTCCTCGTCGACGTAGTCCACCGCTCGCGGCTCCTCCCAACGGCTTTCCGCGCCGAACCGCAGCTCGTGCACGTCGATGCCGGCCCGCTCGGGTTCGCGGCTGGTCCAGCCGCCGGCGTAGGCGGACTGGAACTGGGCAAGCCGGCCGGGGCCGGTCTTGGCGACGCCGCGGCCGGGGATGGCCGGGTCGAAGTGGGCGGATTCCTTGGTGCCGATCACGTCGGTGCTGTCGGACTCGTCGGCCATCCGCAGGGCGATGCGCAGCGGGGTGTTGGCGCGCAGGTTGTCCTTGATCACACCGGCGGGACGCTGGGTGGCCATGATCAGATGGATGCCGAGCGACCGGCCGCGCTGGGCGATGTCGACGACACCGTCGACGAACTCGGGCACCTCGGTGGCCAGGGCGGCGAACTCGTCGATCACCAGCACCAGGGCGGGCGGGCTGTCGGGGTCGCCGCGCTTCTCCAGCTCGAGCAGGTCCTTGGCCTTCTTGCGGTTGAGCAGGTGCTCGCGGTGGTGCAGTTCGGCGCGCAGGCTGGTGAGCGCGCGGCGCACCAGGTGCGGGCTGAGGTCGGTGACCAGTCCCACGCAGTGCGGCAGGGTGACGCAGTCGGCGAAGGCCGAGCCGCCCTTGTAGTCCACGAACAGGAAGGTGACCCGGTCGGGGCTGTACTCGGCGGCCATGCCGAGCACCCAGGCCTGCAGGAACTCGCTCTTGCCGGCGCCGGTGGTGCCGCCCACGAGGGCGTGCGGGCCCTGGGTGCGGAGGTCCAGGTGCATGGCATCGACGCCGGCGGAGCCGATGATGGCGCGCAACTTGCCGGCCCGGCGCGGTTTGGGGGTGCCGCCGCTTCGGTCGTGGATGGAGGTGTTCTGCTGCCACCGGTCGATGACCGCGGCGCTGGTCTCGACCATGTCATGGCCGAGCAGGGTGACCAGCGACACGGTGCGGGGCAGGTCGCTGGCGTCGGCGACGAGGGCGCCGGCGTCGATGACCGGGGCCATCCGCTTGGCGAATTCGAGGGCGGCGGCGGAGTCGACCTGTTCGGTGACGACGTTGTCGATGGTCTCGCCCAGGCGCACGAAACCGACGGTGGCGATGCCGGGTTCGTCGCCCAGGTGCAGGTAGGTGCGGCAGACGGCGGGCAGTGCCGCCACGGTCGGGCCGATCCAGATGGGGTACACGCCGGCGTCGGCGGCGATTTCGGCGAGCTGCACGAGCCGGGCCCGGTCGATGGCCACGTCGTCGGAGATCAGCAGCACAATCGCGGGGATGGCCGACTTGGTGCCCTCCTTGGTGCCGGATGCGCCGACCTCGCCGCCGCGCTCGAGCGCGGCATCCGTTTGCACCATGGCGCCGCGGCGGCTGGCCTTGGCCTGGGCGAGGCGCTGCTCCACAACACCCTCGATGCCGGAAAGCACCGCGCTGGCACTGGCGGCGCTGTCGGCGAGGTGGCTCCCTTCAATGGGGCTGTGCGGGGAGGAAGTGTGGGGCATCCACTTGAGCCATTCCAGCTCACGGGACCAGCGGGGCGTGACCAGGGAGGCGACGACAAGTTCGGCCGGTGAGTGCAGTGCGGTGAGCTGCACCAGGATCGAGTTGATCGAGCCCATCGCCTGGGCGGGTGAGCCGGCGATTCCGAGTGCGCCGGAGTCGTAGAGGTTGTCGATCAGCGGCACGCCGTCGAGGGTGCGATTGGCGTTGATGACTTCGGTGAGCTTCTCCTCGAACTCCGGCAGCATGTCGCCGCGGCTGGAGTCGGAGATGGTGTTGCGGGAGTTCATGGTGCCGCAGCCGAGCCGCACGTTCAGGAACGACCAGTGTTCGGGACGGCGGGTCCAGAGCATCGGCCCCCGGTTCATGGCGTGCTCGTGTGCTTCCAGAGTGGAGGGCGACTCCTTGAGCCGCAGCTCGTGCTCGATGACCCGTTCGGTGGCCAGCCGATTGGTGAGGACCTCGAGCCTGGCGCTGAACTTGGCCACGGCCTTGGCCATCCGGCGTTTGTCACGGCCCTTGGTGGTGAAGAAGTTGCCGATCAGCATGACCGGGGAGAGCAGACAGAACAGCAGGGTGGTGGGGCTCTTGGTGAGCGCGAACATCGCCCCGCCCAGCAGCAGCGGGGTGATCATCGCCAGCAGCGGGAACGGTGCGTCCTCCTTCTCGGTGGGCACCTCCGGGGAGACGAACTCCTGGCCGATGTAGCGTTTCTCCACCTTGGGCGACCGGTTGAAGAAGATCGGGCCCGGTTTGGGCGCGCTTTCGGGCGCGGCGCCGGCGACCAGACTGATCTCCACCTCGGAGTCGCCGAGCAGCATCCGTTCGGTCTTGGCAATGCGCAGCCGGCCCACGATGCCGCCGTCCACAACGACCCCGTTGGCGCTGCCGAGGTCGATGACCTCCACGGCCTCGCCGATCTCCAGCCGCACGTGCTTCTTCGACACCAGGCTGTCGTGCAGCACGATGTCGCAGGCGGCGTCGCGGCCCACCAGCAGGCTGCCGGGCGCCAGCGGGAACTCGCGGCCTTCATCCGGCCCGGAGAGCACCTTGAGTTGGGCTACCGGCTGCGCCGTCAGCGTTGACGGGGCCTGATAGAGCACACCGGCGTCGGCGAGGCTCACGGATGCGCCGGAGCCGATCCAGGCCTCCCCCACCGGTCCGTCCGGCGGCAGGGTGAGTGGCACGCTCTGGCCGGGCAGCGTTGCCCGCAGGGTGAGGAACCGGTCCGGTGAGTGCGTGGTTTGCGCGTCGACCCGGCTGATGGTGCCGGCGATTTCGGAGATCGTGGCTGCCGCATCCGCGGTGACGATGATGTCGCTGGCGGCGCCGTTGGGGCGAACCAGGGTGAGCTTGAGGCGCATTCAGTTCCTATGTCAGTAGAGCTGGCGGTGCGGGGTGACGTGCTATTCGCCGCGGCGCTCCCACGGCCAGAGCGGCCGGCCGTGCTCGCCGTAGTGCGAGGCCAGCAGGATCGAGTAGACGAGCGCGACGAGAAAGGCCAGCGCACCCACGGTGAGGGCGAACGGGCTGGCGAGCATGCTGCCGGCGAACAGCAGCACGCCCAAAGGTTGGCCGTTGCCGGCGGCCACGAGGATGGCCCCGGTGACGATGAACAGGCCGTAGGCGGCGATGCCGGTGGCAACAGCAAACCCCACCACGACGCGTTGCTTGTCGGGTGGGGTGTTGACGCCGAGAACGATCAGCATGAGCAGCACCAGCAGCACGGCGACGGCCGTCATGGTGGGGCCCACCAGGGTGCCGGCCGACCTGTCGGCGATGACCTCGAGGTTGGTGGCCAGGCTGATCAGGCCGAACGCGGCAACGAGCAGTGCGGCGTAAAGCACGGTCGCGAAAACCGCGACGACGGTCGCATATTTCTGGTAATCGCGCATTCTGTGCTCCCCCCGCACTGCCAGCGGTTAGACCGGACGGGCGAGCTGCGGTCCTTCGGCGAGCTGACGCTCGTATTCGGCCTTGGCGGCGATGTTCTTCGCGGTGATGCTGCGGCCGCGGCGGGCGATCCAGGCGCCGAACCAGATGGGCACCTCGCGGGCCACGACGGCCGCGGCGATGGCGCCGGGGTTCAACCACTGAGTGCTCACGAAGCGGGCCGCTTCGGCGGGGGTCAGGTTCCACGCCTGCACGGCGAGCAGGGCGCCGCCGATGTAGGAGAAGTACACGACCACGGCGACAAGGAAGCCGCCGAGCACGTAGGCCCACCAGCCGGCACGGTTGAGCACCGCGACCAGCAGCGCGAAGGCGAGGAAGAAGAAGATCACCGGCACGTAGAAGACCGGCAGCACCAGGAAGTCGGTGAACCGGGTGGTGGCGTCGGCGACGGTGGCGGCGTTGGCGGCGGAGATGAAGAACGCGATGACCGCATAGACGCCGGCGAAGACCGCGGTGGCAATCAGGCCGATGAGGATGCCGGCGGCCCGGTTGCCCAGGGTCTTGGGCGGGGTGGGCGCGGTGACGTACACCGGGCTTTGCGAGAACTGCTGGGTCTGCTGCTGCACCGGCGGCTGCACGGTGGGCTGCGCGGCTGCGGCGGGGACCGTCGCGGCTGCCGGGGTGGGCACGTAGGTGGGCGTGTAGTTCTTCTGCTCCGCAGCTGCTTCATCCCGGGCGACCTCGGCCGGGGTGGGCTCGGCGGTGAGGCGTTCGACCTTTTCGGTCTGCGCCTCCGACGCGTTGACCGTCACCGGGGTGGCCGGCTCGTAGTCGATCGGCTCGCCGGGAACGTAGGCAGGCTCCGGCGTCGAGGTCTCGGCCACCGGTTCGCGCACAGGCTGGTCGACGGTCTTGCTCGGGTCGGCCACGGTGGTGGGCTCCGGGTTCGCATCGTCGTAGATGTGCTCGGTGGGCGCATCCGGGTTGTGGTTCTTGTTGCCCTCGGGGGGCGTGGTGTCGGTCATGCTGCACTCCTCGTGAGCCTCGCGGCCGTAGCTCTGTGCTGCCACTGTAGCAATCCGGGGCGACAAGTAGACGGAAGCTCGGGGCGCGCGGCGACCAAGGCATTTCCGCGCGCCGGCTCCCGCTATCCCGCGTCGACGGCGACGGGCTGGGCGTCTGACGGCACGAGTACGTAGACCAGGCCGGTAATGACGGCGTTGACCCCTCCCGAAGCGGTTTCACCTTCGGCGGCATCCCGCGCCGTTGTGGTGATGCCAGAAACCAGAAACAGGCGCTCACCGGTCTGCAGCCCGTTGACAAAATTGAGGGCGTTCGCGTACCCTCCACTCACCGTTATTGTCACGGCCAGCGACGCGAAATTGGCCGCGGTGATCTGCTCGCTCGTCACCGGAGGGACCCCGGCGGCCGGGACTGTAGCATCGCTGGCGGTGGGCGCCGGTGTGGCGGTAGACGCCGCAGCGGGGTCGGCGGTCGCCACGGGTGCGTACGGAGTCGCGTCTGAAACCGTGAATCCATCGAGGGTCACCTGGGTGGCTCCGGCGAGGACATCCAGCTGGTTCACGAACGCAGGCATCCCTGTATCCGAGGGAACGGATGCGCTGAGCGGGGCCAGCTCAGCTTTAAGGGTATCGATGTTCTCAAAGTCCTTCTTGAGCTCATCGAGCACCGCTGACTGGCCGGCGTTTGACGCGGCGACGCTCGCGCGTTCCTCGTTAGCCGCTGCGGCCGCTGAAAGCTGAGGCTGGATTCCGAGCACAAACCCGCCGACCAGTACGAACACCATCACGGCCACCGTGCCGATAATCCACAAGCGGTTCTTATCCACGGTTACTCCCCCTCGGCTTCGAAGCGCCGCGCATAGGCGGCGTCGTTGACATGCATGGTGATGGCGACCGTATATACGCCCGCCTCGTCCCGCGTCAGTGATCCAGGCAGCGCATCGGCGTATCCCGGCAGGGTCGACAGAGAATTCAGCCAGGTGGGCACGTCTGGAAGGACGGCGCTCTCGGCAGTGAAGGACACCGTAGCCACCCGAGCGCCTTGCAGAGGTGAGGTCGGCTGGCCGAAGACGGCCAGCGGAGACGCCGAATCTACAGCCACTGTGCCGATTGTCACGCTGGCGGGCAGGATGGCCTGAACGCCGTCCAGGTACGTCTTCCAGTCGATTTCAGTCGAGACACCCACCTGCTGGGCCGCCTTGACCAGATCGACCTCGCTCTGGACCGTTCGGACGTCAGCGTATTTCGTCTGCTCCGCGAGAAGCCCTGCAGTCAGTTCCTGTTCATCGGCAAGTTGCTGCTCCGCGGTTGTGGCGAGCACCATCAACAACGTTGTTCCGACGATCATGAGTGCAATTACACCGACGACGCCCAAGCCCAACTGCCGTCGGACGGCCTTTGCCTTGCGCTGTTTGTGCACTTCCGGTGGAAGCAGATTGACTCGGGGTTCCCCGCCGATCACGAGCACATCGGTCTTGTCCCGGCGGCTCATGCGGCACGCCCGAGCGCCAGCCCGAGGGCGACAGAGAAGGTGGAGCCATTGCGGCGAAGATCCTCCAGCGTCAGCCCCCGGCCTAGCGACACAGTCAGGAACGGATCACCCACTTGAACGTTGAGCCTGGTCATCTCGGCGAGTGCCTCGGGGAGTCCCTGCAGATGGGCGCCACCACCGCTCAGTACGATCTTGTTCACAGCGTCGATCGGGCGGGTATTGACGAAGTAGTTGATGGTGTTGCGCAGACTGGTCAGCTGTTCACTCGCGATCTTGTAAATGATTTCGACGGCGCGCTTGTCCACAGCCGCCACGGTGCCAGTAGCGAGCCCGAGGCGGCGTTTCATCGCCTCCGGCTGCTCGGCCTCGACCTCAGGGTCGACCTCGAGGGCGAGGCCCAGTTCGGCCTGCAATGCCTGAGTGATGTCATCCCCGCCGTTGGCAATGATGCGCACGAACTGCGGAACACCGTCGATGGCGATGACCACGCTGGTTGTGCTGCCGCCGATGTCTATCTGGGCGACTGTTCCCGCCACACCGGGTCGTGAGATCAGGACCCGGTTGAGGGCGAACGGGATGAGGTCGACGTCGACCGTCGTGAGCCCTGCCAGCTGAGTGGTGGCAACATTGCCCAGCACCGCCGCTTTGACCGCCGCGATGAGGAGCCCGCGCACCATGGGACCGGCCTCGCTTTCCACCTCAGCAATGGGGTAGAAGTCCAATAGAGCATCGGCCACCGGAATGGGCAGCATTTCCTGTACTTCGAACGGCAGAGATTCGCGGATTTGCTTCAAAGACATCTTCGGCACCGTGATGTCACGGGCAAGCACTCGCTGGTTGCCCACGCCGAGCACAACGTTCTTGCTCTTGAACCCGCCCTTGGTCCACAACTCTTTGAGGGCGCTGGCCACGGTGTTCGGCTCGTTCACCTCGCCCCGAATCACCGCCCCAGCCGGCAGTGCCACTTCGCAGTAGCGCACCACGGTCGGTTTTGACTTTTCGTGGTCTACGACTTCGACAGCGCGCAGCGTTCGACTACCGATGTCTATTCCTACGACGCTCTTTGCCATTAAGTACTCCTCGTTTGTTGCAGTGCCAAATGAGCTACAGGCCGAAAAGCGACAGATAGCCGCCCCAGACGCTGTCACCGAAAATGATTCCAAGCCAGGCGCCGACCAGCATCCAGGGGCCGAACGGGATCCCACTCTTGCGCGTCGCTCGTTTTGTAATGACCAGGAATACGGCGAATACTCCGCCGATCAGGAAGGCGGCAAACGCACCAACAACGAGTTCCCCCCATCCTAGGTACGCGAGGCATAGCCCCAAGACGCCGGCCAGCTTGACATCACCGAAACCCATCCCACCGGGGTAGGCCACCGCCATCACGAGATAGGCCAGCCAGAGCGCGGCGAGACCGACAAAACCTCGCACCAGCGACCCGACATCTCCGTTCAGGATGCTGGCAGCGCCGAGAAGCACCGCGGCCACGACGTAACTCGGCAGCACGATGGCATTGGGCAGCCGGTGTACGTCCAGGTCGATGAGGGCGAGTGCAATACTCACCGCCGCCAGATACAGGAACGCCAGCAGGATGCACCCCGCAGCGACGTACTCACCGCTTGAGAGACCATTCGCGTCTGCTCCGAACCGGCCGGTCAGCATCAGGCTGTCAAATCCGGCCTGGAGCGCCCCGGCCAGCGCGCGGTCTGAGACCCACCAGGCAGCGACGGCCACGAACATCAGCGCGGTGCCTGCTTCAACGAGCGGATACCGGGTGGATATCGACGCTCTGCAGAAGCGGCATTTGCCGCGCAGGATCAACCATGACAGAACCGGGATGTTGTCATAGGCCTTGATCCGACCACCGCAAGCCGGGCAGGAGCTCGGTGGCGACAGAAGAGACATGCCGTTGGGTACCCGGTGCACCACGACGTTCAAGAACGAACCGATCAACAAGCCCAGGATCGCGGCAAGGGCGAGAAGTACGATCACCCGGCAACCTCGCTATACCCACCGACAGTCGACTCTGTGGCTGTCGGCGGTGCATTCCATTTCTGGGCGAGTGATCCGTTACACGATGTCAAACGCAACCTCGACGACGTGCCGTCAGTGTGTAGAGCGCTTGTGTCAGCAAATAAGCATTTCCCCTGGTTGATGACCAGATAGCTTCCGGCGTAATTGCCGGTGTCATTGGTGCGGGTCCAGTATTGGCGAACATTCTGCACGCAGTTCTGGAAGGTGAGTTCGATCCCGCCGCTGGCGGGCGCGGTAAGGCACTTGTAGTTCCCCGAGCCGTCGATGACGTAGATGAACTGGACGGCGCTCGTGGTCGCTGGCAAGTCCGGTTCTGTGTAATACCACTTGTGGTTCCAGTCCAGGTTGTTTCCGGTCCCGGTCGGGTCTTGCTTGCACGGGTACGAAATCATGTAGCTGTAGCCGATTTGTCCGTTCGTCACATCGGCGCACCGACCGAACTCGCGATAGTTCACGAGCTGATGAGTGCCGTAGCTTGCGGCGCCCGCACCGATTTCCAACGACGGGGAAAAGGATCCACTGCGCCCGTTGCTGACCCGGAGGTAGCTGCCGTTGCTGATGCTTCCTGGAGAAAGGTAGTAGTTACTTGCGCCGGTGTTGCTGGAGTTCTGGCCCTGCCAGGTGTAGTCCCCGGTCCAGCTCCACAGCTGATTCCAGCGGGCTGAATCCGTCTTTGACTTACATGTCCGCAGGCGTGCGTCTTGAGTTCCACCATTGGAAGACGAGGGGCCCGTAATACACACGCCGGGTGTGCCCGAACTCGCGAGCTTGAGTTGATAGTCGGCCGTGTAGGTCCAAAGCTGGAGAGGGGTTTTTGTGCACTGCGCTTTGGGCACGAACTTCACTCTGGAGTTATCGGCGGCGGAATCGGCCTCGAGGCAGTAGCTATTCCCGGAGAAGATCAACCCACCGGCGACGTTCACATTCGTGATCTTGAACGAGTACACGGCCGAGAGCGTGCGGTTGCCGACCGCCGCGGACGCGGTCCCGGGGATCGCCACGTCCTGACCTTTGGAGACCACATAGGCGTACCTGGGCACGATTGTTCCCAGACCGTTGGACGAAGAGCAGGGCTTTGCATTGGAAGCACGGTCGGAAGCGGTCATCTCGGTCGGGTCGACGATGAAGTACTCCACCGTCACCGCGTATGTAGCTCCGGTGCCATCGGCGGCGACTCGTCCTGACAGGCTGCACGGCAGTTCCTTCGGCGCACCGAATATGTGGCCGGCGCTGTCAGCCGGCGCGTCAGCAGAACGGATGACCGCCAGTGCACTCTGCAGGCCTGCCTGCGCTGCGTAAACGGTGCGGGTGTTTTTCTGGGCGGTGTAGGCGGGCACCGCCTGACTGAGAATCGCACTCAGCAGCACCAGGGATAATCCCGTAGCCATCACCATGAACATCAACGCGGTCAGCAGCGCGACCCCCCGGTCGTCGCCACGGACCTCGAGTCGACTCTCGAGATAGGAGCGCCACCTGGCGCGGTGTGAAGAGATCACGGCCGGTATCCCGTCACGTTGCAGATTGGAGTGTCACTGACTTGGTTGTTGTCCGCATCTTTGTTGCTTGCCGAGTCAAGCGAGCTATTGCGCGCGGTAAAGGTCGTGCTCATGGCCGCTTCCGCGTTGAGTCGTGCGTTCCCGGAATGGACCGAGACCGTGAGTTGCTGCAACTCTGAACCGTTGAGATCTGCCGGCGTGAGCTTGAACGGGTAATCAGAACCGCCGTCGTCGATGACGTTTGTCAGCTTGGTGCTGAACCCCGGCAGCACGACGCCGGACACGTCTTTCCAGGATCGGAATTCGAGACGGTTCAAGCTGGGAACGAAGCGCCACTGGGTGCAGGTTGCGTCTGTCGTCGAGTTCCCGGGGGAACGGTACTCGACGTATCGCGCACCAGTGGATCCGGTGCCGGGGAAATTGATGGCTTCGGAGTAGCGCACCTGACGGTCGAAGTTGCCGAAGACGACAAGGGTCGAGTTGGACGCTTCCGCCGTCATCTGGGCCCGGGTTGCGCTTTGCGCCAGGGTCACAGTCGTGGTGAGGATCAGGGCCATGAAGACTAGGAATATGCCCATGGCCACGATGAGCTCGAGAAGGGTCATACCGTCCTCAGAGGCATCCGGCTGTGGCGGTGCCATCCGCGCTACGCTCGAATCGGTCATGGCGCATTCCACTGCAAGTCGGAATGCGCGTCGATCAGGCTTGACACGAGGTAGGAACACCCGCTGGCCGCGCAGCCTGAACCGGCGTTCCATCGCACGACGACGATCGCCCGGTTCAGCGGGGTTTGACCACTGGGCGGCGTTGCCGGCGGGGTGGATGCCGCCAGCTTCTTGCAATCGCCGCCTGTGGTGGCCATGTAACAAGTGCCCAAAAGCGTGTAGACCGTGTAGTCGGTGCCTGCGCGGTCGACGACTTGAGAAATTGGAAGGACCGGCACGGATGCCGCGACGGCTTCGGTGTCCCAGCCCTTGTAGGTCGCAGCGAGTCCGCTCACCCCGGTATTGGCGGTCCACGCGAGGTCCACCTTGGCCTGAGTGCGACCGTCGTAGAGATAGCTCGTGGAGGTGGTGGGATTCGTGGCCGCCGATTGGGCGCTCACCCGCTCCATCGCCTCGGTAGCGATTGTCACCGCAATTTCCTGCCGCTGCTGAACCGATGCACCTTTTTGGCTGGTGATACTCAGACTGATTGCGGCGGTTGCGACGATGCCGATGAGGCTTATCGCAACGATGACCTCGATGAGCGTCATCCCCGAATCCTCGACATCCCCGCGCGGGCGCAGGAGGGGCGCGATCGACTTCACGAGATGTCCTTCCCTGGGGCGGAGGGGGATACGACTGTGCGGGGCTCACCCGTGGCGAGGCCCCGCACAGCGTGCGTTAGCGAATTACGGCAGCGTCGGGGTCGTGGCGGCCCACTTCTGGATGCCACCGGAACCGCTCAGGTAGAGCTGCCCGCCAGCGGTGATGTTGTCGTTTTTGCCCAGGATCGCGTAACTATTGCCATCGGTGGCGACCTTGATGCTGAGCTGGTTTCCCTCAGAGACCTTGAAGGTAGTAGCGGTCGTGGACGTCACAAATGCGCTCGCCGTGCCGGCAGCAAGCGTCGCGCTGGTCGGGGAGAAACCCTTGTAGCTGCCGTTGTTGGCCGTTCCAAACGTCTCGACGGCAATGGCGGCGTTCTTCAGGTCTGAACTAACCGAGGACTGCCAGGCCGTCTGACGCTGGTTGAGGAACACCGGGATCGCGATCGCGGCCAGGATTCCGATGATGATGACAACCACGAGAAGCTCGATCAGCGTGAAGCCGATCTGGTTCTCATCGGGGTTCTTGCGGCGACGTTCGAGTTTGGCAAGGCTTCGTGCGAGCACAGTGTGTCCGTTCATTCGAGGTTGGAATTCGTACATAGCAGCCCGTCTGGGCCGTCCGATTTTGCCGGAGCGGTGGGGTTCCGCCCCGGCCTGAAAAATCCGCAATCAGTACCCCGCCATCACCACGAACGTTCCCGGTGAGGACGCGGTCCACGCGTGCGAGACGTTGGGCTGATCGTGGACCGGAGTGACGAACTCAGCTGGCTAGCCAACCCACTTTTTGAGCCCGCCATTTGCGCTGTCGTAGGTTTGGTTGCCCGTGAGGTTACTGTTCGATCCCACGATGGTGTAGCCGGTCGTGCCGACGAGCGTCATTGTGACGGTATTTCCGCCTGACACCTTGAAGTCGATCGATCCGCCGGTAACACCGCCGGACGTCGTGGTTCCGTTGTTCACGACTGCGGTTCCTGCCCCCGGGAAGCTCGCGTATGAGCCGTTGTTCTTTGTCGCGTAGGTTTCCACCACCACTGCGGCGTTCTTGAGGTCGGAGCCGACCGAGGACTGCCACGCGCTCTGGCGCTGGTTTAGGAAAACGGGGATGGCGATCGCGGCCAGAATGCCGATGATGATGACTACGACGAGGAGCTCAATCAGGGTGAAACCCACCTGGTTTTCGTCGGGATTCTTGCGACGGCGTTCGAGCTTGGCGAGGCTGCGTGCGAGCACGGTGGGTCCAATCATTGGGGGGAGAACTGAACTGGCCGACGGCCGGATCGGCTCGTTTGTGGTGGTTCAGGTCGCTTGGCCCTCCCCATCAATCAGAATCCTTCGAGGATCTTCCCCCAAACGAGCGGGTACCGACCATCGAATTCGTCGCCCCTTATATACGGGTCCGGCTTCTGATAGAGCTTCCACCATGTTAGTGGGTAACTCTCAGCCTTTCGCCGCATTAGGGGGGTAAAAAGTCCGATAAAGACCCTATTTTTGGGGGATCGCCCAGCACGCCTAGTACGCCGTCCAGCAAAAGCAAGACGCACTCCGCACCGGTCTCAGTTGACCGCGTCGGAGATGCTGAATATGGGCAGGTACAGTGCGATGACCATGCCGCCGATGATAACGCCAAGAAACGCGATCATCAGGGGCTCAATTGCCGCGGTGAGCTGCTCTGTAGCTGCCTGAACCTCATCGTCGTAAAAATCTGCGATCTTGTCCAGCATGATTTCCAACGAACCCGCATCCTCTCCCACGGCGATCATCTGAGTGACCATGGCTGGGAAAACCGGCTGCGCGAGTAGCGGGCCGGAGATCGATTTGCCCTGGCGCACTGATTCTGCAACCTCGGTGAGCGCATTCTCGATGACCCAGTTGCCCGAGGTATCACCCACGATCTTGAGCGCCTGCAGAATGGGCACGCCGGCTCCGATCATGTTAGAGAAGTTGCGGGCGAACCGAGCTACAGCGACCTTCTTGAGCAGCGGCCCAAAGACTGGAATCTTCAGCATGACCGGGTCTTTAATTTTGCGCACCGCGAGCGCGTTCTTGTTCCTGCTCCACCAGATGGAGAAGGTGATTCCCCCAATTAGGAGTACCGGCGCCACCCAGATCATCGCCTCCGACAGATTTACCAGAATTTGAGTGGGTGCGGGCAAAGCGCTGCCAAGCCCGGCGAACATGTCTTTGAAGATGGGCACGATGAAGATGAGCATCACCATCACGGCCACCAGCGACATGATCAACACCAGCACCGGATACGTCAGCGCCGACTTGATCGTGTTGCGTAGCTTGACCTCTTTTTCGAAGTTCGCGGCGATCGATTCCAGGGCGCCATCCAGAAATCCGCCGGTTTCTCCCGCGCGTACCATGTTGATCATGATCGGCGGGAAATGCGAGTCGTGCTTGCCGAACGCATCCGAAATCGACGTTCCAGTCTCCACATCGTTGCGTACCTGCGCCAGGATCTTGGCCAGCGACGGGTTCTCGCTCTGCTCGGCCAGGATGTTCAGCGTGCGCAGGAGCGACAGCCCAGACCCGATCATCGTAGCCATCTGCCGGCTCATGATCGCGAGGTCCTTGAGACCGATGCGCTTGCTGAAACCCGGGAGTGAAATCTCGCGGTTAAGGCCGGTCCCGGCGGCAGATGCCGTGATAGATATCGGTGAGATCGCCATGGCGGCTAATCGGGCAGCCACAGCCGCTTCTGTCGTGGCATCCACCTTGCCCTTGACCGTCTTACCGTTCCTGGTCCGGCCGACGTAGGCCCACGACTGGCCTGCGAGCGTCACGCCTGCACCCGCATCTCAACGCCGTGCTGGAGGACGCCGCATCTGCTGACATCGGTAGTCATCAGAAGGCACTTCCGCCCGAGAAAGAATCGTAGTCGATACCGTCACTGGACATGGGAGACGTCGCGGTGCCCGTCGCTACCGGGTCGACCCGGCGAATGAGCTGGGCCAGACCTACGGGATCCTGCGCTTTCTCCTCTGCCGAAGCACGACTGATCACACCGGCGTCAACGAGCTCTGCCAAGTGCTGATCGATAGTGTGCATGCCCAGGCTCCGGCCGGCCTGCATGGCAGACGGGATCTGGTAGGTCTTGCCCTCACGAATGAGGTTCGAAATCGCAGAGGTGGCAAACATCACCTCGGTTGCGACGACCCGCCCGTCGTCAACCCGCTTTACCAGGGTCTGGCAGATGACCCCCTGCAAGGTCGCCGCTAGCTGAGAGCGTACCTGCGCCTGCTGGTGCGGGGGGAAGACGTCAATCATCCGGTCGATCGTCTGGGGGGCACTTTGGGTGTGCAAAGTGGCAAAGACGAGGTGGCCGGTCTCGGCCGCGGTGATTGCGACCGAGATGGTTTCGAGGTCACGGAGCTCACCGATAAGGATCACATCGGGGTCCTGACGCAGCACGTGTTTGAGCGCGGCCGCGAAGCTCTTGGTATCGCTGCCCACCTCGCGCTGGTTGACGAGGGACATGCGGTGCTTGTGCAGGAATTCAATGGGGTCTTCGACAGTGACGATGTGGTCGGCACGCGTGCGGTTTACTTCGTCGACAAGAGCGGCAAGTGTAGTCGACTTGCCCGAACCTGTTGGGCCCGTGACCAGGACGAGCCCGCGCGGCATCGCAGCGAATCGGGCCACCGACTCGGGCATGCCCAGCTCCTTGAGCGGCTTGATGATGCGCGGGATCAATCGGAACGCCGCTCCGATCGAACCGCGTTGCTGATAGTAGTTGACCCGGAATCGAGCGTCGTTGGCGGTGAACGCGAAGTCGAGTTCCAGTTCACGTTCGAATTCCATGTGCTGGGCCGGAGTCAGAATGCTGAGGAGGGCCGAGGACACCTTGTCGAACAGCCACCGAGGCGCGCCATCGAGCGGACGTAGGCTTCCATTGACCCGCAGGTTCGGTGGGGCGCCAACAGTGATGTGCAAGTCTGAGCCGTTCAGATCCAGCACCTCCTGAAGAGCGCTGAGCAGCTCCGGGTCGGCGACGGAGGCCGCGTCCGCGCGCTGAGTCCGCCGCACACGAACCGGATCGGCGCCATCCGTTCGGGGCCGGAGCACGCGAACCGAGTCTGAAACTTCCAGTGCCGACCGTGTCAGGTCAGGAGGAACGTCCTCGGCCAACCGAGCCGGCTCAGCGTTGGTTCGCGACACCATCACAGCATCCAGGGCCTCGTCATACTTGGACTTGAACGGCACTGAATCGGTGGCAGGAGAATCAGCGGGGTCGAGCAGGTACCACGGCACCGGCTCCGCCACCGGTGCCGACGGGCTTTCATCGGTCTCATTCTCGCCATGAGGACGTTGCGGCGGCGTCACCGGAATGTCGTAGATGGGCTGGCTCATGTGTGTGTCCCCTTTTGCACTACGCGACCACTCGCAAGATCTCTTCGATCGATGTCAAACCCAGTTTGGCTTTTGCCCAACCGTCTTCTCTGAGGGTGATCATGCCCTGGTCGCGTGCGACCCGGGCGATCTCGGCACTGGAGGCTCGTGCGACGGCGAGTCGCTCGATCTCCTCGGTCACCGTCATGACTTCATGAACGGCCAGCCGGCCCCGGTAGCCGGTCTTCGAGCAGTTGCTGCAACCGACGGGCTCATAGATCGTCGGCAACGGCAGCTCTGGGTCGAACGCAAACCGCAATCGAGTCAGGCCCTCGGCGGTCAGCGCTGACGGCGCCTTGCATTTGTCGCAGAGGCGCCGAGCCAATCGCTGCGCAACGACGCAGTCGATGGCTGAACCGACCAAGAAAGGTTCGATGCCCATCTCGGTGAGCCGCGTGATGGCACTCGGTGCGTCGTTGGTGTGAAGGGTGGAGAGCACAAGGTGCCCTGTCAGGGAGGCCTCGATGGCGATCTGCGCGGTCTCATGGTCACGGATCTCACCCAGCAGCACCACATCCGGGTCACTGCGAAGGATGGAGCGCAACGCGCTCGCAAAGGTGAGACCGGCCTTGATGTTCACCTGCACCTGGTTGATGCCGGCCATACGGTACTCCACCGGATCTTCGACCGTGATGACGTTGACCTCCGGTCGGGCGACCGCACCGAGGGTGGTGTAAAGAGTGGTGGACTTTCCCGATCCGGTTGGACCGGTGATGAGGATCATGCCGTACGGCTTGGAGTATGCAGTTTTGTAGGCTTCGAAGTTGTGCTCAAGAAGAGCCAACGCGCGCACGTCCAAGGTGGTGCTGGAGTTGTCAAGAATACGCATGACGACCTTCTCGCCCCACACGGTGGGCAGGGTCGCCACCCGCAGGTCGATCTGTCGACCGGCGTGACGAACGGTCATCCTGCCATCCTGCGGTTTGCGCCGCTCGGCGATGTCGATGTCGCTCATGATCTTCAGCCGAGATATCACACCGTTCTGGATGCTCTTGGGCGCGGTCTGCATCTCGTGCAGCACTCCGTCGATGCGGTAGCGCACCCGAAGACTATGTTCTCCGGGTTCGATATGGATGTCGGAGGCCAGGTCCTGAATAGCCTGGCTGACGAGCAGATTCACGAACCGAACGATCGGGGCATCATCGTCAGCGGCATCGGAAACACCGAAGGAGGCGCTTTCGGCAGCGGCCGCCGCGTTCTCTTCTTCAAGGGTTTCAGTCAGGTCGCTGAGTTCACCATCGGCCCGGTGGTAGCGGCTTATGGCGGCCAGCAGATCGGAGCGTTCCGCGACGACCTGGGCGATGCGCATGCCGGATGCTTCGCGCACGTCGTCGACGGCAAAGACGTTGCCGGGGTCGACCATAGCCAGCACGAGCCGGTTGCCGTCGATAAGAACCGGCAGAACGTCATGACGACGGCAGACGGCTACCGGCACAAGGGCGACCGCCAAGCGGTCAACGGGATAGTCGGCGAGTTCCACGAAGGGCAGGTTCGCCTGAGCGGCTCTGGCCTTTGCGAACTGGACTTCGGAGATGACACCATCTGCCACGAGCTTTCGCACGGCAGATTCGTCTGCCGGGTCTCCGGCCAGAAGTGTGTCCAGAACTTCTATTGGCAGTAGGCCGTGCAGGATCAGAATCTCGGTCAGCGTCGCCATGAGAGCCTCCCGTCGGGCAGTGGCTGCAGGAAGACGGAACGCACGCAGCTAGAGAAACCAGCGCCCGAATACGATGACGTTTCCCCGGCCTAATGAGGCGGTGAGTCCCACGTTCAGGGGCCCGGGTCACGGCCCGGCCGTTCTAGAGTGATCCAGACCAGACGGTGCTTACCTGTACCTTATCGGTATGCCACGGCGCTAAAGGCATTTGAAAGGCCTTCGCGCGCAATCGAATCAGGCACCGGCCCAGATCGTGTTAACCATGTCGTGGGTGTAGCCATCCGGGCCGGCGTTCACCCAGAGGGTGGCCAGCCAGATGCCGCCGCGCAGGAAGTGCGACTGGCCATAGCGGCCGACGTCGGTGGTGGTTTCGGTGATGCAGCGCAGCCCGTCCAATTCCTCGTAACACTCCATGCCCAGCGCACGGAGGCGGGCCTCGACGGCGGCGGTCTGGTCGGCGGCGACCCACACCACGCTGGTGGACACGCCGCTGTCGGACGCCCCGGCGGGGCTGACCCACCGGCAGCTGAGGTGCTCACTTCCGTTGATGATCGCGCGCAGCTCGGGGTCGTCGGCGCCGTCGCGCACATCGGCGCCGGGCTGGGTGGTCCAGGCCGGGTTGAGTACCAGGTCGCCGAACGCACCGACCATCGTGGGGCTGTAGATCTGCTCGCAGGCGGCCGGCTTGGGGGTGCCAGGTTCGAGCACGGCGGTGGGGGCGCTGACCGCGGCAGCCGCCGCCGGCGCTGCTGGCACGGGCCGGGCGCCGGGGTCCACTGCGGGGGTGGGCACGGGCCGGGGTGAGAAGACCACCCACACCGCGGCCAGCATGACGAAGACGGTCACGATACCGCCCAGGATCAGCAGCACCCACTGTGCTCCGGCCGTGATCGTCGGTGTTCCATGAACGGACATTCGGCCTCCCTGAGCGCAATCCTTCCGGAGGATTTTGCGCACAGCATAGCCCGACCGGGCCAGGGAGGTGCTGGTTAGGCGCCGGCCCAGACGGTGGCGACCATGTCGTGGGTGTAGCCTTCCGGACCCGCGTTCACGTAGCGGGTGGCCAGCCAGATGCCGTCGCGCAGAAAGTGCGACTGGCCCGCGATGCCCTCGGCACCCTCGGTCGATTCGGCGATGCAGCGGATGCCGCCGAGCTCTTCGTAGCAGTTCAGGCCGTCGCCGAGCAGCCGCTGGTGCACCGCTTCGGACTGCTCGGCCGTGACGAAGACCACGTTGGAGGTGAGGCCGCTACCCGAGCCGCCGTCGGGGTTGCCCCATACGCAGGTGAGGTGCTCTGTGCCCTCGATGACGACGATGAGTTGTTCGTCGTCGGTGCCGAACAGCACGCCGGAATTGACGTCTTCCTCGGCCCACTCGGGGTTAAGGGTGCCGGTCTCGTTGAGGGTGGCCAACATGGCCGGGCTGTAGATCGCCTCGCAGCTGGTGGGGCGCGGCCCGGCGGCCACCGCGGGCGCGGCGCTGGCGACGGCCTGCGGCTCGGCGGTTGCGGTGGGCGTGGGGCGGGTGCCCGGCAGGGAGTCGGAGCCGGAAGGAGTGCCCGCTCCCCCGCGCCAGACCACGAGCACCACGATCAGCGCCACGACCAGCAACACGCCCACCGCGCCGAGGGCGAACCACAGCGGGCGCCGGGACGGTGAACCAGTCGGCAACGTTGCAGCACCCATGGCGGTGACCCCCTTCGAGATTTTCCCCCAGCCTAGCTGGCCGTTTGCCTCCGGGCCGGATGCGGGGCATCATGGGTCGCGAGCCACCGTGTGTTCATGACTCCTTGTTGCGCGACCTAGTCCGCACTGTCTGTCACACGGTGGCTCCTCGCATCCGCTGGTCGCGCTTGTCGGCGACGAGCATAAGGACGAGCGAGTCAGGTGGCGAAGACGACCGCGGGGGAAGCGCTGGGAGTCGGCTTCGAGAAGAGGTAACCCTGGCCGTAGCGGCAGCCCATCGCCTGCAGCAGGTCTTGCTGGTTGGTGGTCTCGATGCCCTCGGCGACCACATCCAGATTGAGGGAGTCCGCCAAACGGAGGATTCCTTCCACTATCGCTCGATCGTGTTCGGACCGTTCGAGGTCCCGGATGAACGACAGGTCGATCTTCAACAGGTCCACGGTGAACTCGCGCAAATGTGTGAACGACGAGTAGCCGGTGCCGAAGTCGTCGATGGCGAGCCGCACTCCGATGGCGCGCAGCTCCTGGAAGGTTCGGGCGGCGGAGTCGATCGCCTCGAGCACGGCGCTCTCGGTGAGCTCCAGCCAGAGCTGGTCAGGGGCCAGACCCGAGTCCCTGAGCGCGCGCTTGACGACAGCGCCGAAGTCGTCCTGCACGAACTGCCGGGCCGAGACGTTCACGCTGACGGCAACGTCGCGCTCCAGGGCGGTCGCCGCGTGGCAGGCCTGGCCCAGCACCGTGGCGCCGATGCCCTTGATCAAGCCGACCTCTTCGGCAATAGCGATGAACTCCCCCGGGGGGATCAGCCCGCGCTCGGGCCGCCGCCAGCGCGCGAGGGCCTCGGTCGCCACGACTCGGTTTTCCTGCAGGTCCACGATGGGCTGGTACCACGTCTCGATCTCGCCCTGAGCGACGGCGTCGCGCAGAGCCAGCTCGGTGTCGAGCCGCTGGTGAATGCGGTAGCGCAGGTCGTCGTCGAAGACCTCGTATCGGGCGCGGCCCCGTCCCTTGGCCAGGTACATCGCCTGATCAGCGTTGCGCAGCAATGACTCGGCGTCGTCATGACCGAGCCCGAATGCTATGCCGATGCTGGCATCCACGGATGCGATCTGGTCACCAAACTGGATCGGCTCTGAGATGGCCTTCTGGAACGCCTCGGCGATCTTATTGACGTCCCCGCTGCGGCCGACATCCGGGCAAATGACCACGAATTCGTCCCCGCCGATGCGGGACACCGTGTCGGTCGCCCTGGCATGCTGGCGCAGCCGGAGCCCAACCTGCATCAGGACGGCGTCGCCGGCGTGATGGCCGAGGCTGTCGTTGACGAATTTGAATCGGTCGAGGTCGATGAACAACACGGCGACGCCGGTACCGCGACGCGACGCCTGGAGGAGAGCCTGGTTCAGCCGGTCGAGTAGCAGCAGGCGATTGGGCAGGTTTGTCAGCGGATCGTGGAAAGCGAGGTGCTCGACCCGGGCTTCGGCCAGGCGCCGGGCGGTGATGTCCTCGAGTTGGTATAGGAACCCGCCGGCCTGCTCACCCTCGTTGATCTCGGCGATGCTGACCTTGACCCAGGTTTCCTCACCGTCGTCGCGTCGCATCCGACGGTCCATACGGCGGCCCGTCGGGCCGTCGAGGCCGACCGTCGCGGATGCCGCGCCATCACCGGCATTCGCCGGGCTGAACATCGACTCGATGGGCTGATTCACCACCGGGATCAATGACCCGGCCAGGTCGAAGAGCCGCTTGTTCGCCTCGACGACTATTCCGTCCAGCGACACGATGGCTGTTCCGAGCGGCGACGAGGCGAAGGCGGCCTCGAAGCGGGCACTGGCCGCCGATGCCGCGTGTTCGGCAGCGCGCAGCGCGGTCACGTCGGTCACGCTGGCAAGGTGCCCCAACACAACCCTCGCGTCTGTAATCGGGGCGGTGCTCACCTGCACCCAGTTGACCTGGCCGGAGGGAGTGCGGAATCGCATGGTCGTCTCGTAGGCCTCCCCTGCGGCGGCGTACTGGTGCCATTCCTGACGCACTCGGTCGGCGTCGTCGGGGTGCATGGCCGCGACCCAGCCGTCGCGCCGCGACTGGCGCTTCGTGAGCCCGCTCAGTGCGAGCCACTGGTCGTTAGCCGAAATGATTCCGCCCGCAGCATCCAGTTGCACGATGCCAACCGGTGCGATCTTGATCAGCGTGTGGAGCGTGTCCGCCGTCTCCGCCAGCTGCCGGGTGCGGGCGTCAACCGTCTCCTCAAGGGTGTGGTTGGCCTCGGCGAGGGCCTGCATGGCCGCGTCCCGCTGGCGATCGAGGGTGCGCAGCCGGCGCGCCGCGATCCAGGCGAGCCCCGTGCCGAGAACTGTCATGACCGCGATCAGGATGGCGACGCCGAACACCGTGTCGTACCAGCCCAGGCGGCGGCCCGCCAGGTCGGCGAGCCCCAGGACGAACGGGCCGAGGAACAAGACAGGAATGACCGGGCGGAGCAGATGCCCCGCGCTACCCGGGTCGCGTAGCAGCGCGATCAGACCGTTGGCGGGACGCTGCAGAAGGATCGACAACGACAAAATCGCCAGTCCGAGCGCCGAGGGCAAGGCCATGCTCGCGAACCCGCCGACACTGTAGAGGGAGGAGACCCCGTAGGCGTAGCCGAGAATCGCGATCAGGCTGATTATGAGCGTCCCGAAGGCCAGTCCGAGCATCACGCCGGCGCGGGCGAGCCGACTGGCGACGACGGATGCCCCGAGCAGCAGCAGCGACACCGCAGTGGCCGGCGCCATGCGCGCGGTCTGCCCGTCGAAGTCGATACCCGCAAGCTCGTCAATGCCGAGTGATATCCCGAAGATGTACTCGGCCAGGGTGAGCACACCGATCATGGCAACAGCGAGACCCAGACCCAGGCTGACTCGCCGCCGGTCCAACATTGCCACGGCGGTAGAGACGAGGACGAAGCCCACTGCGGTCATCGGTTTGATCGCCCACAGGCCGGCGATAACCCCAGGGATCGCGGCGATCCCGACGTACCATCCGATGAGGAGGATCACGCCGACCGCCCCGGCAACGGCCGCTGCAGTGAGACTGGCCAACCGCATGATGTGCCTCTGCTCCCGATGGGCAGGAGCGCCACTCGTCATGATGATTCTACCGGGCCACCAATCGTAGAACCCCACCCCGTTGGTAGAGCTTGTCGAAACCAGGTGACGTGCGCTGAGAAGTCGGCTTACCGGACGTCGACAAGCCCGATCAACGTGGGGGCTCGAACCGCGGGACGGGCTCGATCACGTGGCTCACGCGCACGCACCCTCAATGCCAAAATCACTTAGCCGTAACTCGACCCCATTGAGCTCAACCCGGTTCTCCCCGTCTGGGTATGTCAAGCCGTTGTAGTTTGACCCGTAGACCAGCAGCGCTTCCGCAGCGAGCCGCCTCGCCGTCGCCAGTTCCTCATCGCTGCCGAACCTGTACGACTTCACCTTCGTGCGCAATTCGACCGCCGCGCTAACACCGAAAGCCGTGAGCTCGACCAGGAAATATGTTTCGCCACTCACGGCGTCCCTCACGGGTCTTCTAAGCGACTCAAACGGGATCTAAGGATCGCCCCAAGTCAGGATGAACCCGTCCTGCTCCATTTGACATCGAAGCGGCACTCACTACATGCCACGGCCCAAACCTAACGCGCCTGTCGAACCCGGTGACCATGCGTTTAGAGGTCGTCTAGCCAGATCTCGACAAGCTCGATCAACGTGGGGGGGCCGGTTAACGGGGAATGGCCCCCTGCCGAAGCAGGGGGCCATCCTCGGCAATCACACTCGGTTAGTTGTACGTACCGGGGGTGAAGTCGTCCGACGAGAAGCTGTCGAAGTCGACGAAGCACAAGGTCCTTGATAGAGCGTCGTCGAGCAGCTCAATGGAGAATTATTTGCAGGCCAGACGAGAGCGCCAGCGGGGCAGACCAGAATCTGACGTCACGGGGCAGTTCCGTATTTCGACTCTAGCCACTCCAGCGGGATAGCGAGCGTGTAGTCGCTGTGGACGTAAAATTCGGGCACGCCTAGCTCTTGAGCCTGCTCCACAATTGATAGCCGCTCACGGCCATCTGACCGCCGCACGCTGAAATTGATCCTCTGGTTTTCCTCAGGAATGACGCTAGTCGCAGCCGCCAGCATGGCGTCGATCTGGGCGGCAGTGACCTGTTCCCCGGTCATCGCCACAGAGACGTTCAAGAACTTCGCCAGCCCATCAATCGCAGGAACAACCCTCACCTTTGAGATCTCATTGGAACTTGCCTTCACTGCATCAACCACTGGCATGTTCGCCTCGTCCTCGCTCACTTGGGCGGAGTTCGGCCCTCCGGCTGAATCGGTGTTCGCCGGCTCGCCAGCTTCGCCGGGAAGAATGGAGCATCCCGCCACGAGCAGAAGAACCAGCCCCGCAGGCAGGAACGCGCGAGCCGCCCTCCACCCCGTGAATCCCGTTAAATGGGACCTGACCACGCGCTTCAGTGATTGAGTACTGCTTGTGTTCATGAGTGGAGTCCCCCGGGATTTCGGCCGTCGACCCGCCCCGGCCGTGTTGAGGCCAACCGTAGCGGATACGATCGGCCCCGACGGACGGTCCAGGCGGGCCAGGCCGTTCTAGGGCCCGAAATGGGGGTGCCGGTGATTGAGGCCGGTGGAACTCGACAAGCTCGATCAACGGTGGGGCGTTAACGGGGGATGGCCCCCTGCCGAAGCAGGGGGCCATCCGGGAATCACACTCGGTTAGTTGTACGTACCGGGGGTGAAGTCGTCCGACGAGAAGCTGTCGAAGTCGACGAAGCTCAGGTCACCCTCGGTGAACGCTGCATCATCAGTGAAGATGCGGTTCGGGTAACGCTCAGCCTTGGCTTCATCCGTTGCCTCGACGTTGACGTCGCGGTAACGGGGAAGACCGGTGCCGGCCGGGATCAACTTACCGATGATCACGTTCTCCTTCAGGCCCATCAGCGGGTCGCTCTTGCCTTCCATGGCCGCCTGGGTCAGAACCCGGGTGGTCTCCTGGAAGGAAGCGGCCGACAGCCACGACTCGGTAGCCAGCGAAGCCTTGGTGATACCCATGACTTCCTGACGAGCCGAAGCCGTCTTCTTGCCCTCGGTGAGCGCGGTGCGGTTGAGCTCGTTGTACTTCAACCGGTCAACGAGCTCGCCCGGCAGCAGGCCGGTGTCGCCGTGCTCCACCACAGTCACCTTGCGAAGCATCTGACGAACGATGACCTCGATGTGCTTGTCGTGAATCGGCACGCCCTGCGAACGGTAGACATCCTGCACGCCACCAACGAGGTGCTTCTGCACCGCACGGACACCCTTGACGCGAAGAACTTCCTTCGGGTCGACGGCGCCGATGATGATCTGCGTGCCGAGCTCCACGTGCTGGCCATCCTCAACGAGGAGGGTCGCGCGCTTGAGCACCGGGTAGGCGATTGCTTCGTCACCGTTGTCGGGGGTCAGGATCACCTTGCGGCTACGATCCGTGTCCTCGATGGTGATGCGGCCAGCAACGTCGACGATCGGCGATGCGCCCTTGGGGGTACGCGCCTCGAAGAGCTCCTGCACCCGGGGCAGACCCTGGGTGATGTCGTCTGCGGATGCGGAACCACCGGTGTGGAAGGTACGCATGGTCAGCTGCGTGCCGGGCTCACCGATCGACTGTGCGGCGATGATGCCGACGGCCTCTCCGATGTCCACGAGCAGGCCGGTAGCGAGCGAACGGCCGTAGCAGACCGCACACACACCGACAGCAGACTCGCAGGTCAGCACCGAGCGCACCTTGATGTTCTCGACGCCGGCGGCAACCAGCTTCTCGATCATCACGTCACCGACGTCGTCTCCGGCGTCAGCAACGACCTCACCCTTGGCGTTGACCGCGGGGGCGGCCAGGCTGCGGGCGTAGACCGCGTTCTCCACGTTGGGGTGACGTGAGAGAGCGCCGGCGGCGTCGACCGTGGCGATCGGCAGTTCCAGACCCTTGGTCGTACCGCAGTCGTCTTCGCGGATGATGACATCCTGCGAGACGTCGACGAGACGACGGGTGAGGTACCCGGAGTCTGCGGTACGCAGAGCGGTGTCGGCCAGACCCTTACGAGCACCGTGAGTAGCAATGAAGTACTCGGCGACGGACAGGCCTTCGCGGTAGCTCGAGATAATCGGGCGAGGGATGATCTCACCCTTCGGGTTGTTAACCAGACCACGCATACCGGCGATGTTTCGCACCTGCAGCCAGTTACCACGAGCACCAGAGGTAACCATCCGGTTGATCGTGTTGTCGGCCGGGAAGTTCGCCTGCATGGCCGCGGCGACGTCTTCGGTCGCCTTGGTCCAGATCTGGATGAGCTCCTGACGACGCTCGAGGTCGGTCGTGAGACCCTTCTCGAACTGCGACTGAACCTTCGCGGCCATCTTCTCGTAGGTACCGACGATCTCCTTCTTGTTCGGAGGCGTCAGGATGTCGCTGAGCGCGACGGTCACACCGGAGCGGGTGGCCCAGTAGAAGCCGGCGTCCTTGATGCGGTCCAGCGTTGCCGCTACTTCCACCTTCGGGTACCGCTCGGCGAGGTCGTTCACGATGGCCGAGAGGGTGCCCTTGTCGGCAACCTTCTCGAAGTACGGGTAGTCAGCCGGCAGCGCCTCGTTGAAGATTGCGCGGCCCAGCGTGGTGTTCACCAGTACGGTTCCGACGGCCTGACCATCGACCAGCTCAACACCATCGGGCTGAGTGCCCTCGGTGAAGTACAGGTCGCTGATGCGGATGCGCACCTTGGCGTTCAGGTCGAGCGACTTCTGGTCGTGCGCCAGGATGGCCTCCGAGACAGAGGTGAACGCGCGGCCTTCGCCGGTGACGCCGTCCTTGAGCGTGGTCAGGTGGTGCAGACCGATGATCATGTCCTGGGTGGGCAGGGTCACCGGGCGACCGTCAGACGGCTTCAGGATGTTGTTCGAGGCGAGCATCAGGATGCGCGCTTCGGCCTGGGCCTCCATGGACAGCGGCAGGTGCACAGCCATCTGGTCACCGTCGAAGTCGGCGTTGAACGCCGCACAGACGAGGGGGTGCAGCTGGATGGCCTTACCCTCCACGAGCTGAGGTTCGAAGGCCTGGATACCGAGGCGGTGCAGCGTGGGTGCACGGTTCAGCAGAACCGGGCGCTCACGGATGATCTCCTCGAGCACGTCCCACACCTGGGGGCGGCTGCGCTCGACCATGCGCTTGGCGGCCTTGATGTTCTGAGCGTGGCTCAGGTCGATCAGGCGCTTGATCACGAACGGCTTGAAGAGCTCCAGAGCCATCTGCTTGGGCAGACCACACTGGTGCAGCTTCAGCTGCGGGCCGACAATGATGACCGAACGGCCGGAGTAGTCAACGCGCTTACCGAGCAGGTTCTGACGGAACCGACCCTGCTTACCCTTGAGCATGTCGCTCAGGGACTTGAGGGCGCGGTTACCGGTACCCGTGACGGGACGGCCACGACGACCGTTGTCGAAGAGCGCGTCAACGGCCTCCTGCAGCATCCGCTTCTCGTTGTTCACGATGATCTCGGGGGCACCGAGGTCAAGCAGACGACGCAGACGGTTGTTGCGGTTGATCACACGACGGTAGAGGTCGTTGAGGTCGGAGGTCGCGAAACGGCCACCGTCGAGCTGCACCATCGGGCGCAGTTCCGGCGGGATGACCGGCACGACGTCGAGCACCATCGCGGCCGGCGAGTTGCCGGTCATGATGAAGGCGTTGACGACGCGCAGACGCTTGATGGCGCGGATCTTCTTCTGACCCTTGCCCTCGGCGATCTGCAGGTGCAGGTTTTCGCTCTCGGTGACCAGGTCGAAGGCCTCGAGGCGCTTCTTGATGGCCTCGGCGCCCATGAAGGCCTCGAAGTACATGCCGAAGCGGTCCTGGAGCTCGTGGAAGACGGAGTCTTCCGGCTTCAGGTCGCCGACCTTGAGGGTGCGGAAGTCTTCCCAGACACGCTCGAGGTGAGCAATCTGCTCGTCGAGGGCCTTGCGAACCTGCGACATCTCCTTCTCGGCGGCGTCCTTGGTGCGCTTCTTCTGGTCGCTCTTGGCGCCTTCGGCCTCCAGTGCTGCGAGGTCGGTTTCGAGGCGCTGCAGGCGGTCGGCGATGCGGGAGTCGCGGCTGCCTTCGAGGGTCTTGATCTCGAGACGCAGTTCGTTCTCCAGCCCAGGCATGTCCTGGTGGCGACCGTCTTCGTCAACCTCGATGACCATGTAGGCAGCGAAGTAGATGACCTTTTCGAGGTCCTTCGGAGCCATGTCCAGCAGGTAACCGAGACGCGAGGGCACACCCTTGAAGTACCAGATGTGGGTGACCGGGGCGGCGAGTTCGATGTGGCCCATGCGCTCACGGCGCACCGACGACTTCGTGACCTCTACGCCACAGCGCTCACAGACGATGCCTTTGAAGCGCACTCGCTTGTACTTGCCGCACGAGCACTCCCAGTCGCGGGACGGTCCGAAGATCTGCTCTCCGAAGAGACCGTCCTTTTCCGGCTTGAGTGTGCGGTAGTTGATGGTTTCGGGCTTCTTGACCTCACCGTGCGACCAACGACGGATGTCGTCAGCGGTGGCCAGGCCAATGCGAAGCTCGTCAAATGTTGTTACGTCGAGCAATTTCTCTCCTTGGAAAGTTTTCGAGTATTCGTCAGTGGCCTGGTTTAGATGTCGTCGATTGACGACGACTCAAACCGGGTGGAAATGTTGATGCCCAGTTCCTCCGCTGCGCGGAAGACCTCGTCATCCGTGTCGCGCAGGCTGACTGCGGTTCCATCGGCCGAGAGCACCTCGACGTTCAGGCACAGCGACTGCATTTCCTTGATCAGAACCTTGAAGCTCTCGGGGATACCGGGTTCCTGGATGTTCTCGCCCTTGACGATGGCTTCGTACACCTTGACGCGGCCGAGGATGTCGTCCGACTTGATGGTCAGGAGTTCCTGCAGGGCGTAAGCGGCTCCATATGCTTCGAGCGCCCACACCTCCATCTCACCGAAACGCTGTCCACCGAACTGCGCCTTACCACCCAGCGGCTGCTGCGTGATCATGGAGTACGGGCCCGTCGAACGTGCGTGGATCTTGTCGTCGACGAGGTGGTGCAGCTTCAGGATGTACATGTATCCGACCGCGATGGGCATCGGGTACGGCTCGCCGGAGCGACCATCGAACAGCTGCGTCTTTCCAGTCGAGTCGATCAGGCGGTCGCCGTCACGAGTCAGAGTCGTCGAGTCGAGCAGACCGGCGATTTCTTCCTCGAGCGCGCCGTCGAACACCGGGGTCGCGACCTTGGTGTTCGGGGCGGCGCTGTGCGCGGCTTCGGGAAGACGGCCGGCCCACTTGGGCTTACCCTCGACCTGCCAGCCCTGCTTGGCGATCCACCCGAGGTGGGTCTCCAGCACCTGACCGAAGTTCATGCGGCCCGGGATACCCAGCGGGTTCAGGATGATGTCAACCGGGGTTCCGTCGGCGAGGAACGGCATGTCCTCGACCGGCAGGATCTTCGAGATGACACCCTTGTTGCCGTGACGACCGGCGAGCTTGTCACCCTCGGTGATCTTGCGCTTCTGGGCGATGAAGACGACAACACGCTGGTTGACGCCCGAGCCGAGCTCGTCGTCGCCATCCTGCGAGTCGAAAACCTTGACACCGATGATGGTGCCACGCTCACCGTGGGGAACCTTCAGGGAAGTGTCGCGAACTTCGCGGCTCTTCTCGTTGAAGATCGCGCGCAGCAGGCGCTCCTCGGCGGACAGCTCGGTCTCGCCCTTCGGCGTGACCTTGCCCACGAGGATGTCGCCGGGGCGAACCTCGGCGCCGATGCGGATGATGCCACGCTCGTCCAGGTCTGCAAGCAGGTCCGGGGAGACGTTGGGCAGGTCGCGAGTGATCTCTTCCTTGCCCAGCTTGGTGTCGCGCGCATCCACTTCGTACTCTTCGATGTGAATCGAGGAGAGAACGTCGTCCTTCACCAGGTTCTGGCTCAGGATGATGGCGTCCTCGAAGTTGTGACCCTCCCATGACATGAATGCCACGAGGAGGTTCTTTCCGAGTGCGAGCTCACCGTTGTCGGTAGCGGGACCATCTGCGATGACCTCGCCGGCCTCGATACGCTCGCCGGCGTTGACGATGACGCGGTGGTTGTAGCTGGTGCCCTGGTTGGAGCGGCTGAACTTGCGCAGGTAGTAGTCCTGCGTTCCGCCCTCGTCGAGCTGGATGGTGACGACGTCAGCCGACACCTCCATGACCACACCGGACTTCTGTGCGGTGAGCACGTCGCCGGCGTCGATGGCCGCGAAGCCCTCCATACCGGTCCCGACCAGCGGGCTGTCGCTGAGCAGCAGCGGCACAGCCTGACGCTGCATGTTGGCACCCATGAGTGCGCGGTTAGCATCGTCGTGCTCGAGGAAGGGGATGAGCGAGGTCGCGACGGAAACCATCTGGCGCGGCGAGACATCCATGTAGCCGATGTCTTCTGCCGGGAAGAGGTCAACCTCTCCACCCTTCTTACGCGCGAGAACACGGGTCTCGGCGAAGCGGGCGGCCTTGGTCAGCGGGGCGTTGGCCTGCGCGACGATGTACTCGTCTTCCTCACTTGCGGTGAGGTAGTCGATCGTCGTGGAGACGACACCATCGATGACACGACGGTACGGGGTCTCGATGAAACCGAAGGCGTTGATCCGCGCGAACGAGGCGAGCGAACCGATCAGGCCGATGTTCGGGCCTTCCGGGGTTTCAATCGGGCACATGCGGCCGTAGTGCGACGGGTGAACGTCTCGCACCTCGACACCTGCGCGGTCACGGGACAGACCACCCGGGCCCAGCGCGGACAGGCGACGCTTGTGCGTCAGTCCGGCGAGCGGGTTGTTCTGGTCCATGAACTGCGACAGCTGCGACGTACCGAAAAACTCCTTGATCGCGGCGACGACGGGGCGCACGTTGATCAGGGTCTGCGGGGTGATCGCTTCGATGTCCTGCGTGGTCATGCGCTCGCGAACGACGCGCTCCATGCGGGACAGGCCGGTGCGGACCTGGTTCTGGATGAGCTCGCCGACGGCGCGGATACGACGGTTGCCGAAGTGGTCGATGTCGTCGATGTCGATGCGGATGCCGGTCTCGACGCCGTCGCGGGTGCCGCGGATCGTGGTCTGGTTGTCGTGCAGCGCAACCAGGTACTTGATCGTGGCCAGGATGTCCTGGAGCGTGAGAACGGAGTCGGTGAGCGGCGCCTCGAGGCCCAGCTTGCGGTTGATCTTGTAACGACCAACCTTGGCCAGGTCGTAGCGCTTGGAGTTGAAGAAGAAGTTGTCCAGCAGCGCACGCGCGGCCTCGGCGGCGACCTGTTCTCCCGGGCGCAGCTTGCGGTAGATGTCCTTGAGGGCTTCTTCCTTGGTGAGGATGTTGTCCTTCTCAAGGGTGAGCTCGATGGACGCGAAGCCCTTGAACTCCTCGAGGATCTCTTCGGAGGTGAGTCCGAGGGCCTTGAGGAACACCGTGACGGACTGCTTGCGCTTGCGGTCGATGCGAACGCCGACCTGGTCGCGCTTGTCGATCTCGAATTCGAGCCAGGCACCACGGCTCGGGATGACGCGGGCGGAGTAGATGTCCTTGTCGGAGGTCTTCTCCTGTTCGCGGTTGAAGTACACACCGGGCGAACGCACCAGCTGGGACACGACGACACGCTCGGTGCCGTTGATCACGAAGGTGCCCTTGGGGGTCATCAGCGGGAAGTCGCCCATGAACACGGTCTGGGTCTTGATCTCACCGGTGAGGTGGTTCATGAACTCAGCGTTCACATACAGCGGTGCGGAATAGGTCTTGCCCTTTTCCTTGCACTCGTCGATGGTGTACTTCTCCGGCTCGAGCTCCGGGTTGGTGAAGGACAGCTGCATCGTCTCGCTGAGGTCCTCGATCGGCGAGATCTCCTCGAAGATCTCGTCGAGACCGGTGCGAGCGTTCAGGTCGTGACGACCGGCAGCCTGGGCCTCGGCGAGGCGAGCTTTCCAGATGTCGTTTCCGACGAGCCAGTCAAAGCTCTCGGTCTGCAAAGCGAGCAGATCGGGAACCGTGAGGTTGTCAGAAATCTTTGCGAACGAAAGACGGCCAGCAGCTCGTCCGTTCTTGGGTGAATTGGTGGTTGCGTTGCGCGCAGCAGCCAAGGAAGTAACCTCCGTGGACCCCGTCAGGTCTAATCACTGTTAGTAATTTGGTATGGACTCCGCAGATCCTGAGCAGGGATGTCCATCCTGAGATATGAGGACATCCGGCTCAGAAATGTGCTGCAAGGTGGCTTGAGCACGCAAAGCCGACCGCAATATGAAGGCAGAGTTAAATCTGGGAGCGCAAAGGTCAACTATATGCCGTTGTTGCGCCCGTGTCTACTGGAATGTTGACCTTCGCCAAATTCTCAGGTATAACCCGGTTTCACCGGCCGGCTGGAGCGGCGGGCGGGGTGTTGAGTTGCTCCATTGTGCCTCATCCGGCAGCGTCCTGCTGCGGCCGTCGAGCGCGTGTCGTCGGTATCGCGCAGCCATCCGCTCCGGGCGTGGTCGCCGACTTGCCAGTTGGCGCCGTGTGGCGGGCCCTGAAGGGGCGTCAAGTGGCACCTCACCGCAGGGGCCGGTGGTGAATTGCCAGTTGGCGCCCGCCGCTGGCCCCTGTGGGGGCGTCAACTGGCAACTCAGCTCAGCGACGGCCGCATCGTGGCTCCCGATTTGCCGCAAAGTACCCCTTCAGCGCCCGCTAAGGGTGCATGCGGCGCAAGTCGGGGGGCGGGTTCTGCGCGATTTGCCGCAAAGCGCCCCTTCCGGGCCCGCTACGGGTGCTTGTGGCACAAGTCGGCGCACGGATGCGCGGGGCTGTCAGACTGGGGGGATGAGCAGGGGCGAGCACGAACATCCGACGATCACACTGAAACTGAGCGGGCACCAGGCCGTCATCGAGCCGGACCGGTTCACGCCGGGCAGCTACCAGCTGGTGGTGGACGGCACCCCGCAGTCGCACGTGAACATCGACAACCCCGACGAGTTGTTCTTCGAATACATCCAGCGCATCGGGCACGTCATCGACCTGATCGGCGACCCTGGCGAGGCCATCACGGCCGTGCACCTCGGCGCCGGCGCGCTCACCCTGCCCCGCTATGTGGAGGCGACCCGGCCCGGCTCCCGCCAGCAGGTGGTGGAGATCGAGAGCGACCTCATCGACTTCGTACGCGCCGAACTGCCCTGGGACAAGCGCGCCAACCTGCGGGTGCGGCACGGTGACGCCCGCGAGGTGCTGGGCAAGTTGCCCGCTGGGCTGCACGGCTCGGTGGACCTCGTGGTCGTCGACATCTTCTCGGGCGCCCGCACCCCGGCGCACGTGACCAGCCGGGAGTTCTACGAGCTGGCCGCTCCGCTGCTGTCGCCGCGCGGTGTGCTCGCGGTGAACGTGGCGGATGGGCCGGGCCTCGCGTTCGCCCGCAGCCAGGCCGCCACGCTGTCGGCCGTGTTCGGGCACGTCATCGGCCTCGCCGAGACGCAGGTGCTCAAGGGGCGCCGGTTCGGCAACATCGTCTTCGTGGCCGCGCACACCCCGCTCGACCTGCACTGGGTGCCGCGCCTGCTGGCCGGCGGCCCGCATCCGGCCAAGGTCGTCGAGGGCGCCGAGCTGGCCCAGTTCATGTCGGCCGCGTCGGTGTCCACGGATGCTACCGCCACGCCGTCGCCGCTGCCCGGCCGCACCGTGTTCCAGATCGGCAACTGAGCGCCCTCGCTCACGGTTCTCAGGACCAGGCCAGCGCGCTAGCGGCTGAGCCGGATGGTGTCCCCCAGCGTTGCCGTGCCCTCCGCATCGGGCCGGTAGTACTGGAGCACGAACTCATCGGCCGTCGCCTCGATCACGCTCGCCCCGGTCCCCTCCAGGCAGAGCCGACTTCCCTCTCGCAGTTCGACGGGACACACGCGGGTGTTGGCCGTACCCCCGATGCCGGCGGTGAGGTAGTGCAGACCATCGACCACGACGTCCTCATAGATGTGCTGATGGCCCGCGATGACAATATCGGCCCCCCACCCGGCGTAGTCCCAGCCAGCGGTGGGCCGCATCTCCCGGTTGTCTTCGTGGACGCCGGAGGTGTAGGCGGGGCGGTGGAACAGCACCACGTTCCAGGCATCCGGTCGCTCGGCACGCTGGTCAGTGAGCGTTTCCTTCAACCAGCCCCGCTGGATCTCCAACTCCTCTGGGGTGGTCTCGCTGTCCAGCACGATCAGGGTGACGTCGCCGACATCCTGTGTGTACCAGCGCTGCTGCTCGTCGGCGGCCGTGCTGAGGTACGGGAAGGCCGCACGATAGGCGTCGAGGCCGGCACCCACATCGGAGTAGTCGTGGTTGCCGAGCGTGGGCCACAGAGGTGGCGCGCCCCGCCCGTCCTCGCCTTGCTCGAAGTAGCCCCAGACCGATTCGGCATACGGAGTGCAGTCGACTTCGTTCTGGGTGTTGTCTCCGGCGGTCACGATGGCGTCCACGCCCCAGGAGGCGACCTGATCCGCCGTCCATTGTTCTCCGGCGTCGCACGTCCCGAAGTCGGAGATGAGCGCCAACCGGGTCGGCGGTGGCGGAGACGGTTCGATGCTTTCGGAGGGTCTCGGGTCGGAATTGGCCGGGGGAACGAATACGCATCCGGCCAGGACGAGAACAGCAGCCGCGGAGGCGACCACGCCCACCACTGTGCGGCGGGCGCTTCGGCCATCCACTGCTCTCTTCTTCCGAGTCCTCACGTGTGACAGACCCCAATTCGGCTCAACACTTCGTCGCTCCCTAGGGCAGCGCCGGAAGGGTGGGCGTTGCCTTGGCCAGCAGGCGCACCTGGATCGCCTCGATTTGCTTGGACTGACCGGTCGTGCCCGCAGAGGCACCATTGCTCACCCACGGCTGCCAGCCGATGTCCTGCACGTGGGTGCGGTACGAGATGTCGTACTGGGAGGCCAGCTCCCCGGTCAGGCGGAACTGGATTCCCTCCATCTGCAGGGCTCGCCCGGTCGTCCCGATGTTGGAGGTAGGACGCCAACCCATCCAGCCGATGTTCTGAACGTGGGCGTTGGCCTCGATGTTCGCGACCGCAGGGGATCCCGGCGTCTCGACGACGAGCGATTCCATCTGCCTGAACTGGCCAAGGGTGCCCCCTACCTGGCCGGTGTTCACTTTGCGCTGCCAGCCGACATCCTGCAGGTGGGCCTTGTACCGGAGCATCGGTGTGGCGCCCTGTTCCTTGATCAGCATCGTGGCGCGCGTGGCGAGCCAGTCGCGGAGGTAGCCGACCTCGCCGGCGTAGGTGCTGTGGTAGTTCTTGCCGAAACCGGCGATCAGTAGCGTCGGCGTGCCCAGAATGGGCCACACGGCGAAGTTCGCAGCGGCGGAGGCCGCGATTTCGCTCTCCCAGCGGGTGATCTTGGCAGGCATCAGACCGACCTCGTGGGAGATACCCGCTTGCCACAGTTCGTTGGCGCGCTGGACGAATTCCTTGGAACGGAACAGGTCGAAGTAGAAGCCGTTGCCCTGCTGCCGCAGAATCTGCGCATTCTTCGCGTAGTCGGCCTGCGGATCCGAGCCGAGATGCAGCGCGCGGTCGTAGTTGCCCAACGCGCTATCGAAGTCCCACACCGGTCCGGCGAACAGCTTGCTGGCAGGTCCGTTTTTGTAGAAGTAGACGCTTGACTGCGTGATCTCAGGATTGGCTGTCTGTTCGAACACGTAATAGAACTTGACGAACGAGTCAACGTCGATCAGGGCGCTCAGCGCCACCCAGTCGACCTGCGGCGCCGCCAGGATCGCGTCCACCCTGTTCAGGGTGTTCTGGATGTCGTTCCAGCCGGCCTGGGTCTCGGCTGGAAGCGGACCCCCGTCCGGAACGCCGGCCTTCGAGTCCTTCAGGACGAACAGTGACCTACTGGTCGCGGTTCGGAAGTTGTAGGGCTCGGCCAGGCCATAGTTGTTGTCCAACTCGACCATCACGCCCGTCGGGTCAGTGAGGTCCACGCGGTTCGTCTTGACCTCGGTCTTCTCGCTGATCAGATAGTTGCCGAGGTAGGCGCCGTTGACCCGGAGGTCGACCCATCTGGACTCGGGCGAGTAGGCCAGCCCGATTGACGTGGCCAGTTCGAAGGCGGCCTTGTTGCGCATCAGCGACGCGTCGGCGGCGTTCGCGAGAAGAATCCACGTCTTCGACGGGGCCATGCCCAGAACAGCGGTGTTCTGCTCGAACTTGATCTGGTACGGCTTTTTGGCCAGGTTCCAGGTGTAGTTGCCACGGCCCTTGATCTCGCCGAGAGCCGGCACCGAGATGCTGTTCACCCCGGCAGGGTCCTCGACAGTCATCGTTGTCGCGACCTTATTGTCTTTGGATGCGTGCACGTAGCTCAGCGTGTTGCGCGAGGCGTCTGGGTCGCTGAGGGTGATGTTCAGGGTAGGCAGGTTCGGTGTCTGTGGTGCTGCGGTGGCGTGTGTCGGGTCACCGACATTGACGAGGGTGATGGTGAGGGCGGCGGTCATGATGACGACCAACGCTCGCAGGGCTAGGCCCTCGCGAGACTGTATCTGCATTGGAGAGGCCTTTCGTGTGGTCCCCTCAACACGGGGACATAAGCCGGATAGCGAGTCGGCGTCGGCGTTGACGACGATGCCCGTCTGGTGGCACACCATACGCCTAACCTGAGGATCTCTCATGCCTCTTGCGCAGATGAAAGCTCGGGACATACCCCCGATCGGGCGTCAGCGCCTCGCCACCGGGGTTACTCTGGAGGGGAACCCGACCTCCCCGCGGCACCCCACGGCCGCCCTGTCAAGGACATCATCCTGACCATCATCACTGGCTACGACGCCGTCACCCTCCGGGAAAAAGTCGACCTTCCTGCCGCCGCAGAACGTCTCGACGACCTCGGCCAACTCCGCAGCCTCTCGGCGCTGAACGAGAAGGTCACCCTGCTGCGCTTGCTCGACCGCCTCGACGAGGCGTTCGAGATCGCCAACCAGGCATTGCGCCAGGCC
Organism: Cryobacterium sp. LW097; assembly: GCF_002205495.2. GTDB lineage: Bacteria > Actinomycetota > Actinomycetes > Actinomycetales > Microbacteriaceae > Cryobacterium > Cryobacterium zongtaii. The sequence goes on from NZ_CP021992.1 coordinate 3,121,136, forward strand.
CGGTTCACCGGTGACCGGCAGGACTTCGTACTGTGCCGCATCCGCCGCGCCCAGGTGATGCAGTTTCAGGCCAAGCTCGAGGAGGCCGCGTCCGAACTGACCCAGTGCGTGCTCGAGTCGGAGACGCACGAGTGGAACCTCACCGCCGCGTTCGCCCGGGAGACTCGCGGCAAGGTGCACTTCGAACAGGACGACCTCGACGGCGCCTTGGCCGACTTCACCGCCGCGGTGTTTCTGCGCGACAAGTCCGGGGCCTCGCCCGATGAGCTGGAGAGCGCCCTGATCGCCGTGGCCGTCGTGGAGTCCTTCATCGGCGAGCGCCGCGCCCTGCGCTGACGCCCCACCGCGCACCGCTCCCGGTGCCGGGGCACGGATCTGACCAATTCCAAGAGTTTCGTGGCATTCTGCAGGAGATATGCATCACAGACGGGTTTGGGCCGGCGTGGTCGCCGCGGGCATGGTGACATTGCTGTGCGCCTGCACGGCGAGCACTCCCCGGCCCAGCGCCAGCACCAGCACGCCGGCGCGGCCCACTCCGGCGGCGACCGCCCCGGCGGCGGACGCGACGCCCGTGCCGGTGCGTCCGCTGGGTGAGCCCGTCGTGATCGCGGAGGGGTTGGACGCTCCGTGGTCGATCCTGCGGTTGCCCAGCGGCGCCACCCTGATCAGCGAACGTGACACGGCCCTCCTGCGCGAGCTGCTGCCGGACGGTGGCCTGCGGGACGCCGGGACCGTCGCCGGGGTCGAACCGGTGGGCGAGGGCGGGCTGCTCGGGCTGGCGTTCCTGGCCGCGGGCGACGGCGCGGCCGACCCGACCACCCCTGATGCCGGCTGGGTCTACGCGTACTTCACCGCCGCATCCGACAACCGCATCGTGCGGATGCCGCTGACCGGCACCGCGGGCGGCCTCGGTCTCGGCGAGCCGGAGTCGGTGCTCAGCGGCATCCCCGCGGCAAGCAACCACAACGGCGGGCGCATCGGGTTCGGCCCGGACGGCCTGCTCTACGCCACCGTCGGCGACGCGGGCGAGTCCGGCAACGCGCAGGACCTCGGGTCGCTGGGCGGCAAGATCCTGCGCATGACCCCGACCGGGCAGGCCCCGGCCGACAACCCGTTCGGCAGCCTGGTCTACTCGTACGGCCACCGTAACCCGCAGGGCCTCGCCTGGGACTCGTCCGGGCAGCTCTGGGCCAGCGAATTCGGTCAGAACACCTGGGACGAGCTCAACCTGATCACCGCCGGCGGCAACTACGGTTGGCCCGAGGCGGAGGGTGCAGGCGGCGGTGGCGCCTTCATCGACCCCGTGCAGCAGTGGTCCACCGATGAGGCGAGCCCGAGCGGCCTGGCCGTGGTGAACGACACCCTGTTTCTGGCCGCGCTCCGCGGCGAGCGGCTGTGGCGCGTCGATCCCTCCACAGGCACCGTCGATGGGTGGTTTGTCAACAGCTTCGGGCGCCTGCGCGATGTGGTGTCCGGGCCGGATGGCACACTGTGGTTCGTGAGCAACAATACGGATGGCCGGGGCGCCCCCTCCCCCGGCGACGACCGTCTTTACCAGGTGCAGGTGGGGCCCTGATGGCCGACCTGGTTCGGGTGCGCCACTGGGCGGACGCGCTGATAACCCTGCACCTTGACCCCAGCTGGTCCTTCGACTTCGACAACGCCAAGAAGCGCGCGGGGCTGTGCAACTTCACCGCCAAGAAGATCACCGTGTCCCGGTACCTGGCCGCCCGGTACGGCGACGACGAGATCCACCAGATCCTGCTGCACGAGGTGGCGCACGCCCTGGCCGGCGCCCGGGCCGGGCACGGCCCCGTCTGGCGGAGCGTGGCCCTCGGGCTCGGCTACGACGGCAAGCGCACCCACGACGGCGAGATCGCCGACGACTTGGCGCCGTGGGTGGGCACCTGCTCCGCCGGCCACACTCACTACCGGTACCGCCAACCCACTCGTCCGCTGGCCTGCGGGCTGTGCGGCCGCGGCTTCACGGCCGCGCACGTGATCACCTGGACCCGGCGCGAGATCACTCCGGCAGCCCGACGCCGAGCCGCCGCCGCCGCCCGCTGACGTCCACGGGCGGGACACACCTCGATCCCCGCCGCAGCAGCCGCGGTGGGGATCGAGGAATCAGCCGACGCCCGGGATGGGCGCCTTCTGGTGCTACCCGATGGGACGGGGATCGGGCGTGTCCGGGACATCCGCGATTTCGTTCGCGGGGATGTCGGCGTATGCGCCCAGCCCGTCGGTTCCGTAGCTGCGGTCGACGAGCACCTCAGCTCCATTGATGTCCACCCTCACCGTCGGCGCCAGCGTTCCGCCTCGACGGAAGTCATCCGACGTTCCGATGGTGTCGATGAAGGACTGAACCAGGCCGTCGGGCATGACGTAGTGCGAGTACGCCTGGAACTGCCCCGGGTGCTGGTTGAAGTCGGGCGCGAAGGGGAACCCGGCCGCGTAGTTGAGGTTGGACGGGCTGCCCAGGGCAAGACCCGAACCCCGGTTGACCGGCTCGAAGTCACTGCGCACGCCGTTACCGACGAAGCCGTACACACCTTCGGGACCGTCGATGCCCGGCGCGAACGTCGAACGGTGACTGATCGTGAAGATGTAGTACTTGCCGTCCTTCATGTAGATCTGAGGACGTTCCGTCTGGTCGGTCACGCAATTCGCTGACAGGATCGGTGGCAGGAAGTGCCACTGGGTCAGCGCCTTGTTGTCCGCGACCGCCAGGCCGACGTTACCCATCCGCAGGTTCGCGTCAGACGCGATCTCCGGCGGACCGCCCGGAACCCCCTGTCCGACCGGCACCTCACGTTGCGGATCGGCGGGATCGTAACCGAGGTCCTCTGCCGTGCACTCGACCGCCTCGCGGTCTCCTGCCGTGTTGCCTTCGAAGACCATGAAGGTCTTGCCGGGGTGAGCGGGATCCTCGAAGGTGAACGGGTCACGGAAGTTCACGGACGAGTTCTGGTCCTTGGTTTGGTACAGGGTGCCGTCTGGAACCAGCAGCTGGTGCTGGTCGCGGAAACCGGTGAGCCACACGCCGGTGTCATCGGCGAAGATCCGACCCTCGGTCTGCACGATACGCGGATCGGCCGGCTTCACGTCCTGACCGGCCGCGTCGCGGTAGAAGGCGACCGCCGTGTAGAACGTACGCAGCTTGTTGCCGGCGAAGATCCGGGTGGAACCGGACCATTCCGTCTGATGGCTGAACGACTGGTCCTCGTAGATCGCCCCGGAGGCGCCGTCAGGGAAAACCAGACCGCCGTAGGTCCAACCGCCGTTCTCCGGCCTCTGCTCGATCGGAACATCCGCCTTGCGGAAGAAGAAGCCGAGCTTGGCGTAGGTGTGTCGCTCATCAAAACCCAGATTGCGATCAGCGACCAGCGAGAAAATCACCTCCCACCCCTTGAAGCTGAGCTGATCGGCTTGACCGTTGGTCAGGGTCCAGGTGTCCCAGACCCACACCTGCCCGCCGCTCATGTCGGGAAAGCTCTGCGGGATGGTCGGCATGGTGTATTCCTCGGGCATCGAGTTCTCCCGCGGTGGTGCGCTGGGGTCACTCATCGCCTTCAGCTGCCGCGCGTCAGCGCGCGTCCAGCGTGAGGTGAAATCCGCCTCAGGCTCATAGGCCTGTTGGCTGTGCGGTGTGGGATTGGGAAAGCCCGGGTTGACGGGAACGAAGTCCGCCGCCTGGGCAGGAAGTGTGCCTAGGGCCAATGTGCCCGCGATGAGCATGGTGGCGGAGAGCAGGCCAATGGCCGCCCGCCGCGCTGGCCGGTATTGAATTTTCACGATGTCCGCTTTCGATCAAAGTTGGATGATCGACCGCTCAATGACGCTTACCCCAGGGCCAACCATCTGCCTCCCATCGCGAAAGGTCAAGCGTTCTTGAGAAAAAGTCAAGACTCCAGTCCGGGTTCTCGGCAATGTTGAGGGAATTTCAAAGCTTGAGATCCGCGTGATACTGCGGCAGGGGTCCCCCAGGGCACTCTCGCACCGAAATGGCGCTCTTGACGGTGGTTCTGGCACAGGCGTAACCTCCACGGAGATCTCTCAGGTGGCGTCTCTCCCCAGAAGCACCATCCATCGCGGTCGTCCCCCGACGACCCAACACCTGGAGAATCATGGATACCAAAACATCACGGCGCGCGGGCACCCTAGGACGGGGCCTTACCGCCGGCGTGGCCGCCGTTGCCGCCATACTGCTGACGGCCTCTCCCGCTCTCGCCGCCCCGTCCGTGTCAGTGTCGACACTGCGCGAGGTCTCTGCAGCGCAATTGGCCGATTCGCTCGCCGGCCGCGGGCTCAGAGTGCAGGACGCCACGTTCTCGGGCGTCGACGTGCAGGCCGGACTGTACACGGCTCCGATGCTCGAAAAACGGAATTCGTCCGGCGTCGCGCTCTCGACAGGGAGCCTCATCAACGCGGATCCACAGTCGGATGCCGACGTCGACTTCACCAGATCCTCGCTGATCGGACCCAATACGAGCCTGACGACAACGGGCGACTTCGGTGGAGCCGGCGATGCTGACCTCACCGCGCAAGCGGGAGTCTCCAGCTACGACGCCGCCGTGCTGACACTCACCGTGAAGCCCAAGCACAAGCATCTTTACCTCGAATACGGATTCGGCAGCGAAGAGTATGCGAACTGGACCGCCCAGGGATACAACGATGCGCTCGGCATCTGGGTGAACGGCCAGCTGTGTTCCACCGTTCCCCGCACCTCGGAACCCGCCGGAGTCAGCACCATCAACCCGACCGCCAACCCAGAACACTACGTGCCCAACTTCACCGACCGCACGCCGGGCACCCTGCCCACGGAAATGAACGGATTCACCAAGCCGCTCCAGTGCCACGCGAGAGTCACGCCCGGCACACCGGTCACTGTGAAGATCGCCGTGGCCGACACCCTTGACGGCCAACTCGACACGACTCTGCTGCTCGCGGCAAAGTCGCTCTACTCCAGCCCTTCGCGTCGCTGACGACATGGAGAGCTCGCCGGCCACTGCCGGGACCCCGACGGGAAAGAACGATGGGAAGAAGCGGCGTGCCCGCCTCATCGTGATCGCCTCCGTCGTGGTCCTCGCGGTGGCCGGCGCCCTAACGTGGGCGCTGCTGGCGCGGCCTACCGCGCAGCCACCCGTCACGTCGTCGCAGACGCCCGCGCCTCAGCCCACCGACGCCCGGCAATTCGAGCGACCGACTGACTGGTCCGACTACCGCCCGGCGTTGCACCTCACGCCTGCGCACAACTGGATGAACGACCCGCAACGCCCGTTCCTCCTTGACGATGTGTGGCATTACTACTACCTCTACAACGCCGACTACCCCAACGGGAACGGCACCGAGTGGTACCACGTCACCTCCACTGACCTCGTGCACTGGAAGGACGAGGGGGTGGCGATCGAGAAATACGGCAACGGCCTCGGTGACATCGAGACCGGAAGCACGGTCATCGACGTCGACAACACCGCCGGTTTCGGCGCCGGAGCGGTCATCGCGATCATGACCCAACAGGCCGACGGCATCCAGCGCCAGTCCCTGTTCTATTCGACGGACGACGGGTACACCTTCACCTCGTACGAGGCGAACCCCGTGATGGAGAACCCTGGGACGACGGATTTTCGCGACCCGAAGGTGATCTGGGATGCCGCCGGTCAGGTCTGGGTCATGGTGCTCGCCGAGGGAGCCAAGGTCGGCTTCTACACCTCGCCGGATCTCACCGAGTGGACCTACGTATCGAGTTTCGAGCGGGACGACCTGGGCACACTGGAGTGCCCCGACCTGTTCCAGATGTCCGTGGACGGGGACCCAGCGAACACCCGCTGGGTGCTGACCGCCAGCGCCCACGGCTCGAAGTACGACAAAACCACCGGTTTGGCCTACTGGACGGGAGACTGGAACGGCACATCGTTCACGCCCGACAGCGAGGCTCCGGGCTGGCTGGATGACGGGGCGGACTTCTATGCCGCGGTGACCTGGGACGACCCCCGCGAAAGCGCCGAGGAGAGACTGGCCAGCCGTTACGCGATCGGCTGGCTGAACAACTGGGGGTACGCCGGCGACCTGCCCACGACGGACTGGCAGGGCGGGATGTTCTCGATTGTGCGCAGCATCCGGCTGGTGGACCTCGACGGTGCCGCGACCCTCGTTTCGCAACCGGTGGATGCTCTTTCCGAACTCGGCGGGGAGGCGATAACCGCCGAAACGACTGTGCTGCCGCCCGGCGACTCGGATACTCTGCCGCAGCCCGGGACCGGTTCCTATCGGCTGCAGGTGACCCTGTCGCCCGACGAGGCCGGCCCGGCGCGGGAAGTGCGGTTGAAGATCAAGGACGGCGGCGGCCATTTTGTCACCGTCGGCTATGACTTCGCGCTGCAGAACGTGTTCATCGCCCGGGATGCCGATGCGGCCGCAGCCACCATGCCGGAGCTGTACCGGGCGGTCCGCGGGGTGTCCAGCCCGCTGCGAGATGGCGCCGTGGACCTCGACATCTTCGTCGACTATTCCTCCGTGGAAGTGTTCGCCGACGGCGGCCGGCAGACCCTCAGCTCGCTGGCTTTCGGGGAGCCGGGCGCCAACGGCCTTCGCGTGGAATCCGTTGACGGCAGCACGGTGGTCAGGTCACTGACCCTGACTCCGCTGGCCGTCGCGGCTCCGGAGCGCCAGTAGCTGCTCTCAGGCGGGGAAGGTGAAGTCGGTGACGACAGCGACCGCGGCATCCGTGGCCGGGGCCAGTGCGGCGGCGACAACTGCGGTCCGGCCGGTTTCGGCGAGGGCCTGACCGGTTTCGGAGGCCTTCACGAGGTGCTTCACGGCACGCCTGAGGCCCACGAAGCTCGCGGCAGCGGCGGCGGCTTCGGGTGAGCAGTGGTCGATGCCCCGTTCGGCGAGGGCGTCGATCACGGCGCCGGCCACGAGCAGGTCCTCCATGGCGAAGCGGATGGTGCCGTCGGCACGGCGCTCCCCCACCGCGACGACCGCCACCGAGAAACGGTCACCCTTCTCGGTCTGGCGGGCCAGCGCCCAGTCGGCCACGAGGGTGCTCGTGGCGAGGTCGGCCGCGATCACGGTGTGTGCGCCGAGCGGCGTGGGGAAGCCGCGCGCGACATCCACGGCCGGCAGGGCATCGGCGAGCACGACCACGTCGGCCTCGGCGGCGAGGGCCTGGAAGCCGGCGACGCCCCAGTCGAATCGGACCTGGTACTTGATCTGGGGCTCGGCGTCGCTCACCGGTTCAGAGTACCGGGCGCGGTGCTCTCCCGGCCGGGATTCTCGTCACCGGACGACACTGTCGGCGGGCAGAACCACTCCGAAGGCGGGCAACTCGGCGAGCTAGCGGGCGTCGTAGTGCGCGAGGGCGTCGGCGTCGGTGGCGTGGGTCATGGCCCGGCGGGCGGCGTCGAGCGCGGTCACCGGGTCGGCCTCGGCCTCGGCGAGGGCGAGCTGGCGTTCGGCCTCGGCCAGACGGGTGCGGGCGCCGGCGCCGACGCGGGCGCGGTTGGCGGTGATGAAGTCGCGGGTGATGCCGATTTGACTGCGAGCGGCCAGCCGGGCGCCCACGTAGGCCTCGCGGGCGTTGTCGCGGCGCAGCTGCCGGTTGCGGGCCTCGGAGCGGGTGACGTCGAGGCCGTCGAGGGCCTCGCGCAGCCGGGCGAGGTCGGCGGACGGGTCGCTCACCCGGCCGGGACGGCGCAGCTCAGCCACGACCGCATCCGCGGCGGCGATCACCCGGTTGAGGTCGGCGCTGGCGTCGGTCTCCTCGTGCCGGTCGCGCAGGGCGCGCGCCTCGGCGAGTTCGGTCTCGGCCACGGCGAGGGCCGTGCCCAGGCTGGCGAAACCCACGTGCAGCTCGTCCTCACCGGTTTCAATGGCGTCCAGCAGCGCCGAGGCGGTGAACAGGGCGTGCTCGGCGGCGCTGACCTGCTCGCCGACCGGTGCCGTGGCCCCGGCCGCCAGGCGCGCGTCGGCGGCATCCGCGGCCCTGAGGCCCACATCAATGGCGGTACGGGCGCGCTCGACGTTGCCGCTGATCGAGGCGAGCGCCGACGCGGAGTAGCTGGTGGCGAGCCGGTTGAGGGTGGCGGCGCCGCCGGCCAGCCGGTCGTTCGCGCGGTCGAGGCGGCGTCGCAGCCGCTCGAGTTGCAGCGGAGCGTTCTGCTCGACGACCCGTTTGGTATCAAAATCGCGCGTCTGCGCGTCGAGGCGGGCGGTGGCCTCGTCGGCGAGACGGGTGATCTTCTCGGTCCACTGGCGGACCTGCGCGTCGGTGTCCGGGTCGCTGTCGTCGAGCTGGTGTTTCAGCGCGAAGGCCTCGCGCAGCTGGCGCCTGGACACGGTGAGGGCGTCGGCGAAGTCGGCTGTGGCTCGTTCACCGAACTGGGCGATCGCGAAACCGAGCTCATCGGTGGCGGCCTCGATGAGGTCATCCGCCCGCACCAGGCTGATCGCCGCGGCGCGCTCTCGTTCGGCGATCTCGGCGTTCTCGGCCGCACGGATGCCGCGGGCCTTGCGCCGGGACGCCGACACGAACAGCCAGATGACGCCCACGACCACGCCGAGGACGATGACGGACGGGAGCCACCACAAAGCATCAGTCATGCGGCCATCCTATTGAGCGAAGCTGGTGGAATGGCTGGTGGCAGGCCGGTCCCGGGCGCGTTTCGGACGGCGCCCGGAGGGAGCGGGACCACCCCGAGACCACCCCGAGCTGCTCACTGCACCTCCTGCACCTCCTGCGGCCCAGCGCGCCCGCTATAGCGGGCGCGGCCAGCCATACGAGGTGCAACGAAGCCTCACGGGCGCGAGGCACGGGCGGGCGGCGAGGCCGCGCGGCTAGCGGCGGCGGTCGTCGGCGCTGGGCCGGCGCATCTGCGCCCGGATCAGCTCGAAGTCGTGCCGGCTGATCTCCAGCAGCCCTCGGCGCAACTGCCGGCCCCAGTCGGGGTCGTCGCGGGTGAGGTCGAGCACCTTCAGCAGCGGCCGGATCGACGCGGGCTCGGCGGCCGGGTCGTACTGCACCCGTCGCCGCCAGGGCCGGTACTCGCTGCCGGAGTCACCCACCTGCACCACCACGTTGTCGCTGACATAGCCGATCGCCGTGAACTGCCGCAGTCGCTCCCCCTCGAATTCGGTCTTGGGCGAGTAGTAGACCAGCCCATCGGATTCGTTCATGCTTTCGAGGATCTCGCGGGCGGCGAAGTTCATCTGGGCCAGGCCCATGGCGACGCTCCGCAGCACATACTCCTGCTGCACCACCCCGAGCCAGTACCGAATCGCCACGTACCAGTTGTACTGCATCGCTCTGACAGCACAGACTGAGAGCATGCGCGTACTGCTGAAAGAGATCCTCGACTGCACCCCGGATGCCGCCTGGCGGGCCCTGGCGAGCCCCACGGTGTTCCGCGAGGTCAGCGGCCCGCTGATGAGCATCGCCTCCCTCGAAACGGAAGGCTTCCCCACCCGCTGGACGCCGGGAGAGCACCCGGTGACCATGAGCGGTCTGGGCCTGGTGCCGCTGGGCGAGCAGATGATCCGGCTGGAGATGCGCACCACCCCGGACGGCGTGCGCATCGTGCACGACACCGGCAACGGCGTCTCCGGCGCGATGAAGACGCTCACGCACTGGGACCACCGCATGGCCATCTCCCCCGACCCGGCCGGCACCGGCAAGACCCTCTACCGCGACCAGCTGATCTTCTCCGCCGGTCCGGCCACTCTGGCGGTGTGGCCCGGCCTCTGGGCGTTCTGGCAGCTGCGGATGCGTCGACTCAAGGCCCTGGCGCCCACCTGGCAGTACGACCTGGGCGCCGACGATCCCGCATTCGTGGCCGCGGGCGCGGCCGAGGGCCCTGACGGGAACGACGGGTTAGCCTGACGGTATGAGCACAAGCATCGGAGCCCTGCAGATCGCCGACTGGCGCCGCCGCGTGTTCGGGCTTTACGGCGGGGTGCGGCAGCTGAGCGCTCGCAAGCCGGCCGCCGGCCACGAACTCTGGCGCTCCGGGCGCGATGAACTCTTCGCCGGGCATCCGGCGTCGCCGCTGCTGCCGGACGACAGGGCCGCATTCACCGGGCTCACCGTCGCAGCTTACGACCCGGACTGGCGCTTCGAGGTGGAGGTGCACCGGGCAGCGGAGCCGCTGCGCATCACGGTGGAGACCGGCACCGACGGTGTCGTGCCGTTCGACCTGGTCGGCTCCGTGCGGCTGCCCTACATCGGCTCCCTCGACCTCTGGCGGCTCGCCAGCTACGGCGGCGGCCTGTTCCTGCCGCTCAAGGACGCCCTCGCGGGTAAGTCCGGCGGCACCTACGGCGGCGGCCGCTACCTGCTGGACACCATCAAGGGCGCCGACCTCGGCCCGGGCACCGGCGACGACAGCCTGATCCTGGACTTCAACTTCGCGTACAACCCGTCCTGCGCGTACGACCCGATGTGGGCCTGCCCGTTGCCGCAGGCCGGCAACATCGTCACCGCCGAGGTGCCGGTCGGCGAACTGTACCTGCCCAGAGACTAGAGTCGAAAGTCCCGGCCAGCCCCTGATACGGCGGGATTCTGGCTGCGCGCTTGACAGCATCCGCTAGAGTAGGGGTACTTGTGAGTGCGTAGTTGCGCTCACTGCGTCGTAGAACGCCCTCTTCTTATCGACGGCCGCCTCGCCCGAGTATGACTCGTTGCTGGCGGCCCTCTCGATTTCCGAATGAAACTTTCTTACGGCGAACGGATGTGCCCATCGGCACCTTCGCCATGTGAATCCTCCTGGCTCCGGCCGTCGCTCTGTGCGTCACCGGTTCGAGCGAGGAGACTGATGCCCCGAAAGGCACCACTTTGTCTGAAACTTCCTTTGGCGCGCTTGGCGTGCCCGCTCCCCTCGTTGCCGTGCTCACCTCGCAGGGCATCGACAGCCCGTTCCCGATCCAGGTCGACACCCTGCCCGACACCCTCAAGGGCCGCGACGTCCTCGGCCGCGGTAAGACCGGCTCCGGCAAGACCCTGGCCTTCTCCATCCCGATGGTGTCCCGCCTCGGCGGCAAGCTCGCCGGCGGCAAGCGCCGCCCGGGCCGCCCGCTCGGCCTGATCCTCGCGCCGACCCGTGAGCTGGCCACCCAGATCACCGCGGCGCTCACCCCCCTCGCCGAGGCCTACGGCCTGAACACCACCACCATCTTCGGCGGCGTCTCGCAGAACCGTCAGGTCGCCGCGCTCAAGGCCGGCGTCGACATCGTCGTGGCCTGCCCCGGCCGCCTCGAGGACCTCATGAAGCAGGGCTTCGTGAACCTCGACTCCGTTGAGATCACCGTGCTCGACGAGGCCGACCACATGGCCGACCTGGGCTTCCTGCCCGTCGTCACGCGCATCCTGGACAAGACCCCGTCCAGCGGCCAGCGCCTGCTGTTCTCGGCCACGCTCGACAACGGCGTGGACAAGATCGTGCGCCGGTTCCTGCACAACGAGGTTCTGCACTCCGTCGACGAGGCCACCAGCCACGTCTCCGCGATGACCCACCACGTGTTCGAGGTCGATGGCGCCGACAGCAAGAAGGAGCTCATCGAGAAGCTCGCTTCGGGCAGCGGTCGCCGCATCCTCTTCATGCGCACCAAGCACCACGCCAAGAAGCTGGCCAAGGCGCTGACGGATGCGGGCATCCCCTCCGTCGACCTGCACGGCAACCTGTCGCAGGTGGCCCGTGACCGCAACCTCGCCGCGTTCAGCGCCGGCGACGTGAAGGTTCTCGTCGCCACCGACGTGGCCGCCCGAGGCGTGCACGTTGACGACATCGAACTCGTCATCCACGTCGACCCGCCCGCAGAGCACAAGGCGTACCTGCACCGCTCGGGCCGTACCGCCCGCGCCGGCAGCGCCGGTGACGTCGTCACCATCGTGCTGCCCGCGCAGAAGCGCGACACCGACCAGCTGCTGCGCAAGGCCGCCATCACGGTGACCCCGCAGCGCGTGAACGCGTCGTCGCCCGCCGTTGTCGCCCTCACCGGTGACGTGGCCGCGTACGTCAAGCCGGTGCCGCGTGTCGAGCAGCCGCACGGCCAGTCGCAGGGCGGCCGCTCGCAGGGCGCCAACGCCCAGCGCAAGCGCGTCAACCGTGACGAGCGCGACAACGGCGGCCGCGGTTCACGCGACGCCGGTGGCCGTGGCGGCCGCAGCGGCGATGCCGTCGCCGCCGGTGGCGCCCGTCGCGACCGCACCGAGCGTCCGGCCTCCTCCGGCCGCAGCCACGCTCCCCGCACGGGTGGTTCAGGTTCGGGCACCGGCGGCTCCGGCCGCTCCGGTGGCCTTCAGGTCGGCGGACTGGTGCGCGGCTCCGGTTCCACCGGCGGCGGCGCCCGTCGCTCGGCTCCGCGCCGCGCGCAGGGCTAGGCAGCCCGTACTGCTTGTACGACCCGAACGGGCCGGCTCCTCACGGGGCCGGCCCGTTCGTCGTTCCCCGGCCCTGGCTGCATAACTCCTGCAGACCTCTGCCCGGCCGGGGTTCCGCCGCGTGATTCTGGGGTGCCACCGGCGCATCCCTTGAAAGTGCGGGAGTAGTGCTCGGGCCGGGCCGGCGAGGGGCAGGGCGGGGCCGGCGGCTGGATGGTTCGGCGGGGTCGGTGGCCGGGGTTAGGGTCGAAGTATGAACACCACCGTTGTTGTTCGGCCCGTCACCGAGACGGATGCCGACAGCCTGGGCCGCGTCCACGCGGCTTGCTGGCACGAATCCTATGACCACATCCTCAGCCAGGCTGCACTGTCGCAGCTGCACCCGGAACGCCTTGCCCAAATGTGGCGCCGTTTCTCGGTGCAGGGCCCCGGCTACCGCCACGTCGTGGCTGAACTCGACGGCGAGATCGTCGGTTTCGCCGGCAGCGGCCCCGGCCGCGACGCCGGCAAGCCCACCGAGCACGAGCTTTACTTCGTCTACCTGCTGCAGGCCCACCAGGGCACCGGCATCGGCCAGGCCCTCTTCGACGCCGTCGTCGATCCCGGCCCCACCTACCTCTGGGTCGCCGCGGACAACCCCCGCGCGCACCGCTTCTACGCCCGTAACGGCTACCTGCCCGACGGCCAGGAGCGCACCGAAGAGGTGCTGGGCGAACCATTCCGCGAGGTGCGCCTCGAGCGTTAGCAGCCGGCCACCCAGGCCCTGAGCCGAGCCCGATCCCGCCCAGCGGGGTCGGGCTTTCGCGCGCCCACCAGCCACGCCCGGCACCGTAAAATCAGGGGATGCCTACGATTCCTGTGATCCTCGACGTCGACACCGGCGTCGATGATGCCCTCGCCATCCTCTTCGCCGTCGCCCACCCCGACATAGAGGTGCTCGGCATCAGCTGTGTCGCCGGCAACGCCTCACTCGAGCGGGTCGTGGAGAACACCCTGCGGATCCTCGATGTCGCCGGAGCTCCCGACATCCCGGTCGCGGCCGGCGCCCGCCGTCCGTTGATCTCGCCGGCCCGCAGCGCGTCGCACGTGCACGGCGAGGGCGGTCTGGGCACCGTGCACCTGCCGCCGGGCGAGCGCACGCCGGCGCCGGTCAACGCCGTCGAGCTGATACGCCGGCTCATCACCGACAGCCCCCGCCCGGTGACCGTGGTGGCCCTGGCCCCGCAGACCAACCTCGCGCTGCTGCTGCGCCAGTACCCCGACCTGGCCGAGAACATCGAACGGATCGTGTTCATGGGCGGCTCGGCCAGCGTGGGCAACGCCACTGCCGTGGCCGAGTTCAACGTGTGGCACGACCCCGAGGCGGCGGCGATCGTACTCGACGCGGGCATCCCCACCTTCATGTACGGGCTGGACGTCTTCAACCAGGTGAGCGTTGACCGCGACCTGGCCATCGCGCTGGAGAGCGGCGACTCCGGCTACGGGCGGGTGGTCGGAGCGCTGCTGGCGAACCGGGTCGCCCGCAGCGAGAACAGCGCGGCCGAGTACACCGGGCTGATCGGTGACGCCGGGGCGCTTTGCGCGCTCGTCGACCCGGATGCGCTGACCACCCGACTGTTGCCCGTGCGGGTGGAGCTCACCGGGTACGGTCGCGGCCAGACCATCGTGGACCAGCGTCGCCGGGTGGGCGAAGACATCCTGCACGGCACCGCGGGCACCTGGGAGGTCGTGGAGGTCGCCCTGGACGTGGACGCCCCACGCTTTGCCCGCCTGTTCCTGGACACCCTGGGCCTCTCCCCCCTCGCGAACTGAGAGAAAAGCCCAAAAACTCGCCCGCGAAGGTGCTTAGGTCACAGTTCGCGGATGCGGGGGTCAGCGCAGGGCGCCGACCGAGGCCAGGGCCATGCGCAGGAGGCCGCCGCGGCCGCCTTCCATCTCGGCCGAGACGGCGTCGGTGGCCGCCTCCTCCGGGGTCATCCAGGTGAGCTCGAGGGCATCCTGGCGGGGGTCGCAGGTGCCGGTGACGGGCACGACGTAGGCCAGCGACACGGCGTGCTGGCGGTCATCCGTGAACGCGGTGATGCCGGGCATCGGGAAGTACTCGGCAACCGAGTACGGCACCGGGCTCGGCGGCAGCTGCGGGAACGCCATCGGGCCGAGGTCCTTCTCGAGGTGCCGGAACAGGGCGTCGCGCAGGGTCTCGCCGTAGAGCACCCGGCCGGAGACCAGGGTGCGGGTCATTTTGCCCTCGGGGGTGGCGCGCAGCAGCACACCGACCTCGACGACCTGGCCCAGACCGTCGACGCGCACGGGCACGGCCTCGACGTACAGCAGCGGCAGCCGCTGGCGGATCTCGGCGAGCTCGACATCGCTCAGCCAACCCGGGTTCGAGTTGGGCGGCGGTGCGTCATCCCCGCCAGGCGTCCAGTCCGGATCGGGGTCAGGGGTGCGCACGCTCATAGTTCATTCTCACTCACGAGAGCCGCGGATGCACCACCGGGGTCCGCGAGTCCGCCCGCCCCGACCCCGCGAGCTGTGAGAAAAGGCACTTTCGTGGGCCTTAGGTCTTAGTTCGCGAGACCCCGCGGGTCTCGGGCGGGCGTGGAAGGATTGAGGGAGTCGGCGCTGTACCTGCGTCGACACCGACGTGAGGAACCGACACATGGCCACCAGCATCCGCCCCGAGCCGATCGATCCGGCCGCCGTGCTGTGGTCGGCCGCCGCACCCGACCGGGTGGGGCGCCCGCTGCTGCTGGTGCTGCACGGCTATGGGTCGACCGAGGGCGATCTGTTCGCGCTGGCCCCGCACCTGCCGCTGCAGCCGACGATCGCGGCGCTGCGGGCGCCACTGCCGGCCGGTCAGGGTTGGTCGTGGTTTCCCATCGGGGTGCCCGGCGATCCCGTCGGTGACGCTCTCGACGCGGCAGCGCTCGGCATCATCGAGTGGCTCGACGCCCTCCCCGAGCAGCCCACGTCCATCGGCCTGCTCGGCTTCTCGCAGGGCGGCGCCATGACGCTGCAGCTGATGCGGCACGCGCCGGAACGGTTCGCGTTCGCGGTGCAGTTGTCCGGGTTCATCGGCAGCGGCACGCATCCGGGCGACGCACGGCTCAAAGAGCTCGCGCCGCCGGTGTTCTGGGGCCGCGGCACTCTGGACCCGGTGATCCCCGAGGGCGCTGTCGCCCGCACCCAAGCCTGGCTGCCGGCGCACTCCACACTCACCGAGGGCATCTACGAGGGAATGGGCCATTCCATCTCGCAGGCCGAACTCGGCGAGATCGTCGCGTTCCTGCGCGAGCAGTACGCGGCTCCGGCGGTGCCGACCGCCTGACCGGCGCACCCCGGCACGGATGCCCCGACGTGCCCCCGAACGGACGAATTGCCCCGTCCCAATGGAGCAACTCGTCCGGGGCGGGGCAACTCGGTGAAACCAGAGAGCTAGGAGTTCTTGCGGGCGGCCTTCTCGTTCTGTGCGGCGAAACGCTCGGCGTGCGCCTTCTTGCGGGCCTTCTCAGCATCGCGGTCCTTCACGCGGATCTGCTCCTCGCGCACCTCGAACTGGGTGGCGCGCTCTGTGACGAGCCAGGCCGGCGGCTGCTGCAGCAGTGCCTGGATCTCGGCGCTGGTCAGCGGCTCGGTGACCTCACCGCGCACCAGGCCTGAGATCGACACGCCGAGCTTGGCGGCGACGACCTGCTTGGGGTGCGGGCCGTTGGCGCGCAGCTGGGTGAGCCACTCCGGCGGGTTCGCCTCGAGGGCGGCCAGCTCGGTGCGGGACACCGGCGTGGACTGGAACTCCTCGGGTGCTGCTTCGAGCAGAATCCCGAGCTTCTGGGCAGCCGTGGCCGGCTTCATGGTCTGGGGCTTCTTCTCGCTCATGGTTCCAGCGTATAGCCTGAGAGCACTATGGTTTCGGTGTCCTGCGCCCGGACACCACCAAAACGGCCCGCCGCCGGCACGTCGCACGCGCCCGCGGAGCCACCACCCACACTGATTTTGCACACGAGAGGATGCCGGTGACCTTTTCCATTGCCTTCGTCGCCGGGGTCACCCCCACCAAATGGACCCGCATCTGGGCCGAGCGGCGCCCGGAGGTCGAGCTCTCGGTCTTCCGCACCAGCATCGCCGATCAGGAGCTCGTTCTGCGCGACGGCCGCGCCGACGTGAGCCTGGTGCGCCTGCCCATCGATGACGACGGCCTGAGCCTGATCAACCTGTACAACGAGATCCCCGTGCTGGTGATGGCGAAGGATCACTTCCTGGCCGACGCCGACAGCGTGGTCGTGGCCGACCTGGTCGACGAGCACTTGCTGCAGGATCCCGACGACGTCCCCGAGTGGCGCGACGCGGCCGTTGAGGTGCGCGACGGCAGCCGCCGCCCGCTGCCGCCGATGCGCGACATGGACGAGACCATGGAACTGGTCGCCGCCGGCGTGGGCATCGTCATCCTGCCGCACTCGGTGGCCCGCCTGCACAGCCGCAAGGATGTCGTCTCCAAGCCGGTGGAGGACACCGCCGAGAGCCGCATCGCACTGGCCTGGCGCACGGTTGACACCACGCCCGACGTGGAGGAGTTCATCGGCATCGTGCGCGGCCGCACCCCGGACAGCTCACGCACCAACGCGGTCGCGGCCGGCGACGAGCCCGTGAAGAAGGAAAAGAAGACCGCCAAGGCCAAGGCCGCCGCCAAAGCAGTGCGCGCCGCGGCTGCGGCGGCCAAACCGGCCACCGCGCGCAAGACGCAGAGCGCCGGCCGCACCCGCAACTCCCCCAGCCCGCAGGCCGGCAAGCGCCGCGGCGGTCGCTGACCCGCCTCCCGCACGTCCCCGCGGGGAACACCACCCCCGAGATGCCCCGCTGCGGACGAGTTGCCCCGGCGCACCGGGGCAACTCGTCCGCAGGTGGGCAACTCGCGGAAGTGGGTCGCGCAATTACGCGAGCGACACCGGCTGCCGCACCACCGTGCGCAGCTTCTCCGGCGCGACGCGGCGCGGGTCGCCCAGGTAGACCTCGTGGTGCCGGCCGCGCTCGCGGAGGCCCGCCTGCGGGAGAACCTCGCCGTGCAGCCGGGCCAGCGCCGGCGCCTCGTCGTCGTAGGAGCCCACGTGCAGCAGCTGCGCGCAGAGTCCCTCGTCGAGCCGCTCTATGCGCACCCGGTCGAGGGCGGGCAGCGTCTTCTTCTTGCCGCGGGCCGCCGTGATGGCCTCCTCGATCGCCCCGTCGCTCACCCAGTCCGGTTGGCTGATCAGCATGGTCCAGCTCCACGCGGCCTTGTCGCGGGCACTGAACACGGATGCGTCGTCGGCGTACCAGAGCCCCTCCAGCGGGCCCACCACCAGGTCGCGGCCGCCACCGCGCTTGCTGGTGAACTTCACCGTGTACGACACCGCGTAGAGCGCCTCGACGGCCTCGACGTAGGCCGGCGCCGTGTTCGGATTCCCCGACCCGTCCACGGCGAGGAAGCTTTGCGGCGGCACCACCAGCATCTCCCAGTCCCGGTTCTTCGGGGCGTACACTGCGCGCAGTTCTCGCTTCACGTCGTACGGCGCGGTCGCGACCTCGGTCACCAAAATCAGGCTTCCATCACTGCGATGACGTTGCCGGCCGGGTCGGCGAACCAGCCGCCGGTTGGCATCCCGCCGCCGCGTACGATTCCCCGCTCGTCCTGCTCGAAGCCGTCGTAGCGCAGCATTTCCACACCACGTTCCACCAGGGCATCCACCGACAGCTCGATGTCGGCCACTGCGAGGTTGAGGATGGTGAACACCGCGGGTTCGTGGTCCTCTTTGGGGTAGACGATCACCATCGCGCCGCCCGGCAGGGTGATTTCCAGCAGGCCCATCGGGTTGTCCACGACGTCGAGTCCGAGCACATCCCGGTAGAAGCCGCGGGCTGCCTCCAGGTCCGGCACGGCGAACCCGCTGAAGCCACGCAGGTAGGTCAGTTCTGATGTTGTCATGATCAGCTCCCTCTGGTTGAGTTTCCGAACCCGGTCAGCGGGAGCTGATCGAGGCGAACTTACGGATGCACAATGGCACAAACACCACGAGCAGCACAACAACCCCGATGAGCACGGTCAGCACTGGATTCTGCAGCGTCCAGACATCCGGCACCGGAGCACTGCCCTCGTTGCCGAACAGTTCGCGGGCGGCCTGCACGAGCGCTGACACCGGGTTGAGTTCCGCGAAGACCCGCAACGGGTCGGGCAGGGTCTCGATCGGCACGAACGCGTTGGAGATGAAGGTGATCGGGAACAGGATGATGAACGAGGCGTTGTTGATCACCTCGGGTGAGCGCACGCTCATGCCCAGCAGCGCCATGACCCAGCTGAACGCATAGCTGAACAGCAGCAATAGCCCGAGTCCGGCGAAGAACTCGCCCATCGACGAGTTCACCCGCCAGCCGACCAGGAAGCCGGTTGCCATCATGATGATCATCGAGATGGTGTTGAGCACCAGGTCACCGTTGGTGCGGCCGACCAGCACCGCCGACGAGCTCATCGGCAGGCTGCGGAACCTGTCGATGATGCCGTCCTTGAGGTCCTGGGCCATGGCCGACCCGGAGAAGGTGGAGCCGAACACCACCGTCTGGGCGAAAATGCCGGCCATCAGGAACTGCACGTAGTCGGTGCCCTGCACCGCGATGGCGCCGGCGTACACCTGGCTGAACAGCAGCACGAACATGATCGGCTGGATGACGGCGAACACCAGCATGTCCGGGGTGCGCTTGATCTTGATGAGGTTGCGCTTGGTGGTCGTCCAGCCGTCCGAATACCACAGCGACAGCGGGTTCCAGGTGGGCGGCGCCGGGGCGGGCCGGGTGGCGGTGGCGGTCATTTCACCTTCTCCATCTTGTCGTCTTCGTTTTCGCCGGCCGCCATGTCGGCCTTGTGCCCGGTGAGTTTGAGGAACACGTCATCGAGAGTGGGCCGGCGCATGCCGGCGTCGTGCAGTTGGATGCCGGCGGTACGCAGGTCGGCGAGCACCTGTTGCAGCGCCGGCGGGCCGTCGGTCACGGCCACGTCGAGGCCGCGTCTGTCGCTGGAAACCTGCGGTTCACCCGCTCCGTACCGGGCAAGCACCTCGCGGGCGGCGGGGGCGTCGGCCGCGTCGACCAGGGCGATCACCACCCGGTGGCCGCCGATCTGCGCCTTGAGCTCGTCGGAGGTGCCCTCGGCGATGACCTTGCCATAGTCGATGACCGCGATACTGTCGGCCAGCTGGTCGGCCTCCTCGAGGTACTGGGTGGTGAGCAGCACCGTGGTGCCGTTGTCGACGAGCTTGTTGATCACGCCCCACAGCGCAATCCGGCTGCGCGGGTCGAGCCCGGTGGTCGGTTCGTCGAGGAAGAGGATCTTGGGGTTGAACACCAGGGCGCCGGCCAGGTCGATGCGTCGCCGCATGCCGCCGGAGAAGCCCTTCACCGGCCGGTTACCGGCCGCGGTGAGCTCGAACAGGTCGATCAGCTCCTGCGCCCGCCGACGAGAGGCCGCGCCGCCGAGGTGGTAGAGCCGGCCCACCATTTCGAGGTTCTCGAAGCCGGTGAGGTTCTCGTCGACGGCCGCGTACTGGCCGGAAACCCCGATGATGCTGCGCACCGCCTTCGGGTCCTCGAGCACGTTGATGCCGTCCACGACAGCGGTGCCGGTGTCGGGCCGGATGAGGGTGGTCAGGATTTTGACCACCGTGGTCTTGCCGGCACCGTTGGGCCCGAGGATCGCCTTGACGGTGCCGCGCGGCACGGTCAGGTCGAGTCCGGCGAGCGCGTGCACCGGTCCGGACTTGGATTTGTAGGTCTTGGTAAGCCCGAAGGCTTCGATGATTGTCATGCCATACCCCTGCCGTCGGATGGCTACACTGATATGTGTACGTTGTGCACATGTGAGCTTTTATCGTAACGAAACGGATGCGCGTTGACAACGGGTCTCGGCAATTCTCCGGCGCGAACTTCGTACCGGCATGGCGACCTGCGCCGCGCCCTCATCGAGGCCGGCGTCGACCTGGCCGGCGAGGGCGGGCCGTCCGCTGTGGTGCTGCGGGAGGCCACCCGGCGGGTCGGGGTCACCCCCAGCGCGGCGTACCGGCATTTCGCTGACCGGCAAGCGCTGTTGGATGCCGTGTGCTCGAGCTGCCAGGCGCTGGTGGCGGGGGCCATCGAGGCCGATCAGGCGCGCATCCCCGCGACGGACGCGACAGAGTCGGCCCGGCTGCGCTTTCGCGCCGTGGGCACCGGGTACCTGCGTTTCGCCCTCGAGGAGCCCGGCCGATTCCAGACCGCGTTCTCGGCGTCGTCGGACCTGGAGAGCGCCACCAGCTCCGCGCGCGCCGGCGAGCGCGGCCTCACCCCGTTCCAGCTGCTCACCGTCGCGCTCGATGATCTGGTGACCGAGGGTCTACTGCCGGCCGAGCGCCGGCCGGCAGCGGAGTTCCTGGCCTGGTCTGCCGTGCACGGGCTGGCGGAACTGTTCATCGACGGGCCGCTGCGGGCCCTGCCGGACCCTGTGAAGCAGACCCTGATCACCCGGGTGATCGACATGGTGGAGCAGGGGCTGTAGCCGCCTCAGCCGACCGCTGCCTCTGAGCCCAACTCCACGCTCCCGTCGGGTCGCCAGGTGAGGTAGGTATTCAGCGGGCCCGTCAGGGAGCCGTCGACCGGCGACGAGAAGATTCCCTCCGCCCGCCAGTACAGCCGCAACCCCGTCGCCGGGAACTCCTGCTCCAGGGTGCACGTCGACAAATAGTCCAGGGTCTGGGGCACCACGATCAGGCAGACCATGTTCGAGGTCGTGCGGGCGACGTAATAGACCAGCTGCGGCACGGATCCCGCCTCGACCGAGCCCATCGAACCCAGTTGCCGCAGGGTCGGCGGGTCAAACACCTCGGGGAGCGGGATCGCGGGCAGGTCCTCCGGCGTCTGCTCCCGCTGGAAGGCCGACAGCGCGAGGGGTGGTGAAGTGCTGGCAGCGGTGGTCGAGGGCGCGGGCGCGCCGCCCGGCACGGTGCCGGCGGAAAACTGTCCGCCGACGATCACGCCCACCAGCACCGCGGCGGTGAGTCCGCCGATGAGCAACAACCGCCGTCGCCCCGCGGCGGGACGAGGCGCATCCGCCGCCGGCCAGTCATCCGCTTCGCCGACCGCGTCGGGTTCGGCGGTGTCTCCGGGGCCACCCAGGTTGTCGGCTCCGGCGAGCGCCGCGCCGACACCCGTCTGCGCAGCGATCACGGCCGCATCGATGGCGCCGGTCTCCCGAATGATCTCGGCCTCGAGCCTGCGCAGGTCCTCGTGCACCCGATGATCGCCCGCGGCGTCGGCGTCCGCCGCGAACACCCGGTGTTGCAGAGCACGCACTCGGGCCAGCGGCGCGAGCAAGCCGCCCGGCGACGTGTCGAGCGGATGCGATGCCCACCACAGCGCGTCGAGAACGTCCCAACTCCCGGCGTGGTGAGAGCGCACCGCCTCGAGGAATTCGGGGTCGTTCAGCGCCAGGTCGTACAGGTCGTCGTGGTGCTGTGCCACTGGGTCCCCCTCATCGCTGGGCACAGCCTGACACACGGGCCGGCGGTGCGCTCACCCCGGTGGGGGGCTACGGGCCGGTGGGCGAGCGGAGCGTCATTTCCGAGGTGACCTCACCCGTGCGGCCCCAGATCACGGTGACATCACCGATCATGTCGCCCATCTCGTCCTCCACGTAGAAGTCCGGCGGCAACTGCGCGAGGTAGTCAGCGCTCTCCCAGGACAGGCGCAACCCGATCGACGGATATTCCGACTCGAGAGCGCAGGTCGACAGGTAGCCGCTGCCCTCCGGAATCGCAACGAGGCAGATCAGGCTGCCGCTCGCCCGCACCGCGTAGAACGGTGACCGCCCCACCAGGTTCGGGCCCTCTGCCCACCCCGCCGAGCCCAGATATCTGAAGGAGTCCGGCTCGAAGGTGGCGGACATCGCCCGCGCGGGGATGTCCTCCGGACGCTGCGCCTGCGCGAACAGCGCCGCCGGGTTGCCGGGTGTCTCGGCGGTGGCGCTCGCGGACGGCGCCGGCGACGAGGCCGCCTCGGTGAGCCGGCTGCCCAACACCGCGCCGATCACGGCTGCCGCGACCAGGGCCACGGCCACGATCGCGGAGGGCAGCAACCGTCGGCGCGCGGTGCGCCCGGTCGGGACCTCGGCGGGTGTCGCCGGTGCGGGTGAGTCGCCGGTGGCCTCGGTCGGGTCGAGGTGCGGCGGGCCGTCGGCTGTCGGGGCGGTCGGCTCCGGGTCGGCCATGCGGCGCCTGAGGTCAGCGTGGGCGGCGGTGATCGCGTCCGTCGCGGCCGAGCGTTCGGCCACGATCTCGGCCTCGAGCTCCCGCACGACCTGGGCCACAGCGTGGTCGCCGGCAGCGTCGCCATCCGCCGCGAAGACCCGGCGTTGCAGCTCCCGCAGCCGGTGGATGGGCGACGGGCTCCCGCTCGGGGCGGGGTCTTCAGGGTGCCACTCCCACCAGAGCGCATCGAGCAGGTTCCACCGACCGGTATGGGCCGCGGTCGCCGCCGCCAGGAAGCGCTGATCAGCCAGCGCCTGGTCATACGGGTCGTCGTAGACGTTCTCAACCAATGAAACCCCCATCATTGTTGCACCCAGCCTGTCACACCCCGCGGCCGGCTTCAGGGGACCAGCGCCCGGCCGGTGCCCCGCGTCTCGATCGTCGAGTCCCGCATCCAAGTCACCGTAATGTCCATCACCATCGCTGTCCGGCCGTTCTCTTCCACCGGAAGAACGTCGCTGCTCTGCCAGGACAGGCGGAGGCCGCCCCGGGGAAAGTCCGCCTCGAGGGTACAGGTGGTGAGATAGCCGGCGCCCTCGGGCATCGCCACGAGGCAGATCGTGTTCGACGCACCGCGCGCGGCGTAGTAGGGCGAATCCGTCACGCCGTTGGCATCGACGTCCCGCCACCCCGACGAGCCGAGATATCTGAACGAGGCGGGGTCGTAGGCCCCCGGCAGCGGCACCCGCGGGATGTCTTGGCCGGTCTGGACCCGGGCGAAGACCTGGGCCGCCAGCACCGGCACGGTCGGGGTGCGGGTGCTGGTTGCGGTGGGGGTGGGTTCCGGGGCGCCGGACCGACTGGCGCTGGTCACCTGGCTGCCCACGAGGGCTCCGAGCAGCAACGCTCCGACCAGGCCGGCGCCCAGCAGCAGGCGGCGGCGCGGAGGCACCCACCGGGTCGTGCTGCCGACGATACTGCTGCCGACGACGACGTGAGGAGCGAACGGCGTCCCGGTGGCCGGCAACTCGGTGGCCGGCTGCTCGGTGCCGGACGACTCGGTGCCCGGCCGCTCGATGGCCGGCGACTCGGTGTCCGGCGGCTCGCGACCCGCGTGCGCTGCAGCGAGCGCCGCGCCGATGTTCGCCCGTTCTTCCCCGATCTCCGCTTCCAGCTCACGCACGGCATCGGCCACGGCACCGTCGCCGGCCGCGTCGCCATCCGCCGCGAACAACCGGCGTTGCAGGCTGCTCAGCCGGGCGACGGGTGAGGGGCTGCCGCTCGGGGCCGCCTCGGCGGGATGCCTGCACCACCAGAGCGCGTCGAGCACCGGCCAGTGGCCCCGGTGGGCCGCGGTCACGGCGCGCAGAAAGTCCGGATCGGTCAGGGCGCGCTCGTACGGGTCATCGTCACGCCGCGCCTGTGCCACGAGACTCCCGTCATTGATGCGCACATCCTGCCACCATCCGGCCGATCCGGCCCCGGGCATCCGCCGGCCTTGCCCGGTCAGCGCGAGAAGGACACGGTGCTGTTTCCGCTGAAACGCCCGGTGCCCTACGCGCTGGTCGAGCGGCTCGCCCGCGCCCTCATCGCCGCGCGGGCGACGTAGAACCGTCGGCGCGGCCCCGCCGCCATTGGCCGGGTCCCCGGCCGGTGGCAGGATGCCCGCATGATGGCGACCGGCATCCGTACCAACCCGTGGGGCGGGCAGCGCCAGACACGCTGGCAACAGGCGGTTGACTGGCCGCTCACGATCGCAGCCATCCTCTTCCTGGTCGCCTATTCGATCACGGTGATCGGCGATGTGGATGTCGCCACCGCCGACCTCCTGCGGCTGCTGATCCTGGTCAGCTGGGCGCTGTTCCCGGTGAGCTACCTCGTGGAGATCGCCCTCGCCGACCACCCCTGGCAGTGGGTGCTGCACCATCCGGTCAACCTGCTCTTCGTGTTGCTGCCGCTGCTGCGGCCACTGCGGCTGCTGCGGGTCGTCGCGCACAGCAACGTCTTTCAGCAGTCTGCGGGCACGGCCTTTCGCGCCAGGGTGCTGGTCTACCTCGCCGGCGCCGCGACCCTGGTCACCTACATCGCCGCCCTCGCCGTACTCGAGGCCGAACGGGCGACCCCGGACGCCAACATCACCTCGTTCGGTGACTCCTTCTGGTGGGCCGCCGTGACCATCACCACCGTCGGCTACGGCGATTTCACTCCGGTCACCCTGCGCGGGCGCACCATCGCCACCGCGCTGATGCTCGGCGGCGTGGCCGTGCTGGGTGTCCTCACGGCCACCCTCTCGTCCTGGATCGTGCAGCGGGTGTCCGAGCTCGAGGACCGCCACAAGTAGCCGAAAACCGGCCGCGGACACGAATAGGGCCAGCGAGGCGGGAATGATACACTCTCCGAATACCCTTAACGAACCGCTGTGCCATTTTCAGTCGCGTGTTGTATCCAGTGAGTTGCCCTGGGTGCGTCGAATCGGCTGTGGCAGCACCGCGGCGGAGCACGGCCGGCGCCCCGCGCCGCCGTCCGGGTGATACGTCAACCACGCTCAACGAATTATGAGGCTGCATCAGATGATTTTCGAAGTCGGCGAGACCGTCGTCTATCCCCACCACGGCGCGGCAACCATCACCGCGGTCGAGACCCGCACGATCAAGGGTGTCGAGAAGCGTTACATCACGCTCACCGTCCACCAGAGTGATCTGGCCATCAACCTGCCCATCGACAACGCCGAGCTCGTCGGCGTGCGCGACGTCATCGACGCCGCCGGTGTCGAGGCCGTCTTCGACGTGCTCCGCAGCGATGTCGAAGAAGAGCCCAGCAACTGGTCGCGTCGCTACAAGGCCAACACCGAGAAGATGGGCAGCGGCAGCGTCTATCGCGTCAGCGAGGTCGTTCGCGACCTGTGGCGCCGCGACCGCATCTCCGGCGTTTCCGCCGGCGAGAAGCGGATGCTCATCAAGGCTCGCCAGGTTCTCGTCTCCGAGCTCGCGCTCGCGCAGAAGTCCACCGAAGAAGAGGCATTCGTCACCCTTGACGACGTGCTGAACGCCAGCGTCGCCGAAGTCGCCTAGTTCACCACCTCTGTAGTTCATCACCTTGACGCGTCGCCGGATGCGCAGCCTGTCTGCTGCCGCCCGGCGGCGCGTTTGTGTTGTCGGGGTGCTGGTGGGCCTGGCGCTGTCCGGCTGCGCGTCCGGCCCGTCGCCCGCATCCGGCCCGGTGCCGCCGCCGGTGGGCGGTGGCCTCGACTATCAGCTCGGCGGCGCCTACGACCCACCAGCCGGAGTGGACATCGTCGTGCGTGACAGCACCGATGAGCCCGCGGCCGGCCTCTACTCGGTGTGTTACCTGAACGGTTTCCAGACCCAGCCGGCAGAGTCCCAGCGGATACTCGAGGATTCGCCCGAGCTGATCCTTACAGCCGGCGGCGGGCCGGTGCGCGACGAGAATTGGCCGGACGAGCTTCTGTTCGACACCGGCAGCGCCGGGAAGCGCACCGCACTCGCCGCGCTGCTGCTCCCCCTACTGACGAACTGTGCGACGTCCGGCTTCGACGCCGTGGAGATCGACAACCTCGACTCGTACACCCGGTCGGCCGGTCTGCTCACCGCCGAGGACAATGTCGCGTTCGCGCGCATCCTGGTCGCCGCCGCGCACGACGAGGGCCTGGCGATCGGCCAGAAGAACGCCGCCGACCTGGCGGAGCCCCTCGCCGAGCTGTTCGACTTCGCCGTCGCCGAGGAATGCGACCGATGGCAGGAGTGCGGGCTCTACCGGGCGGCCTACGGCGATCGGGTGTTGGCCATCGAATACACCGACGACCTGCGCGTTGACTTCGCCGCAGTCTGCGCGGTGCCTGACCGGCCGCGGTCGATGATCCTGCGCGACCGCGATCTCGTCGTGACCGGTGCACCGGGGTACGTATACGAACGCTGCTGAGGCGGCTCCGCCGACCGGGTTCGGTGGGGCGACCAAACCATCCGGCCGACGGCGGCGAATCAGTGTCGTGAGGCAACGGGCCTTGCGGTTCACACTTCAGGAGCTCCCCCATGCGATTCATTCCCACCAAGGTCCACGCGGTCCTCGACTACGTCGTTGCGATCGCCCTGATCCTCGCCCCCACCATCTTCATGTTCGAAGAGGTCGGCGGCGCCGCGGTCATCGTCCCCCGCGTCCTCGGCGTCGGCCTGATCCTCTACAGCCTGTTCACCCGCTACGAGCTGGGCCTGATCAAGGTCATCGGCATGCCGATCCACCTCGTCTTCGACGTGCTGGCATCGATCGTCCTGATCGCGTCGCCGTTCCTGTTCGGCTTCGCTGACGAGGCGCCGAACGC
The DNA here is from genome assembly GCF_002205495.2 of Cryobacterium sp. LW097. Classification (GTDB taxonomy): domain Bacteria; phylum Actinomycetota; class Actinomycetes; order Actinomycetales; family Microbacteriaceae; genus Cryobacterium; species Cryobacterium zongtaii. Next base: position 3,148,089 of record NZ_CP021992.1, read on the forward strand.
CTGGCTGCCGCACATCGTAGTCGGCGTCGCCGTGATCCTCGTCGTGCTGTGCTCGAAGAGCCAGCCCGGCGTCAGCGTCTCCGGCACCAGGGCGCACGCCAACAGCGTCGCCTGACCCGCACGGCCCTCGACTGCGGCAGGCGCCCCCGGCACTGGGAGCGCCTGCCGCTTTTTCGCGCCCGGACATGCCGAGTTGCCGCAAGATGCCCCTCCGACCGTCCCTAGCGGGATCTTGCGGCACGTGCGTGTATCACCCGCGCTCGACTTGCCGGAAACTGCCCCCTCGGGCGCGCGCATGGGGCGTTTTGCGGCAAGTCGGCGCCGCGCTACTGTCCGTACCGCGACGGGCTAGCGCGGCGGATTAGCGCGCCGGACGCAGCATCCGCCACAGCAGCGCTCGCTCGGTTACGCCCCAGAGCGCGCTCACCGTGAGGTAGATCGCCGCGGCCAGCGGCACGAAGGCCGCGAAGACCACGCTGATCAGCGGCAGCCAGCTGAGCACACCGGTCATGGTCGCCTGGGCGGCGGGCGAGAGCGCACCCGGGGCGGCCGGCGACGCCGCGCCAGGGGCGGGCGCGGCGGCGGATACGGCTCCCTGGGCCAGCATCAGCCGTCGGCTGAGCAGCTGGGCCACCAGCAGCACGCCGAGCAGCACGCCGCCGACCAGAAGCACCGTGGGGGTGGGCCCGGCACCCCAGCCGGTGAGGATGCTGGTGCCCAGCGGACTGCCGAACAGGCCAGCTGCGAGAAGGGCGTTGTCGTGCCCGTTGATGGTGCCCAACACAAACAGGCCGTAGACGATCGAGAGGATCGGCGCCTGCACCAGCAGGGGCAGGCACCCGGCCAGCGGCGAGGCGTTCTCGGCGGCGTAGAGGGCGGCCGTCTCGCGTTGCAGACGCTCCGGGTTGGTACCGTGCAGCCGCCGCAGCTCGGTCAGCCGCGGGGCGAGGCGTTGGCGCAGCTGCTGCGCGCGGGCTTGGGATACCCCCACCGGGATGAGCAGCAGGCGCAGGGCGAGGGTGAGCACGATGACGGCGAGGGCCGCCGCGTTCGCGGTGGCGAACGGGGTGAGGAACAGGGTGAGGTTGTGCAGAACGGCGTAGGCCGCGTCGAGCACGGCCGCGATGGGGCCGAAGGCATAGATGTCCATGGAAAACTCCCGGTCGGAATACGGAAAAAGAGGAACCGTATGGTCGCGACAGGGCGGCGGGGCACCCGGCGGGTGCGGCGCGAGAGAGCTCCCTAGGCGACCGGGAGGGCGCGGCCCGGGGCGCGCGGCTGAGGCTTGCCTGGCGCATCCGGAACGCTTTGGCCGACCTGGGAGGCCAGCTCGGGGTAGGGCCGGGCGACGGGGGTGGGGGCGCCGGTGAGCACCATGACCAGCATCGCGAGCACCTGCTGGGCCGCGCCGGTGACGGCCACGGCCGAGGCGGCCAGGGTGAACAGCGCCGCGAGGGCGAGCAGCTCGCCGAAGCCGCGGCCGCCGAGGGAGAGCGCACCGAGGCCGAACCCGGAGCCCAGGCTCAGGCCGAGCAGCACCGACAAGCGGGCAGTCGGCGACGCCGGCGGCATCAACGTGCGTGCGCGCATCCGGGGCCCCTTTCTTGCGGTCGACCCGGCCAGCCTAGCCGGATGCAGCGCGGCTGCGCTCAGCGCGGCCGGACTCAGAGCGCCCGCATCGAATTGTTGCGCTTCTCGTGGGTGAGCTCGGCCAGGCCCAGGTGCTCGAGCAGCGGGGGCAGGTACATGCCGAAGCGACCGCGGTAGCCCTTGCGCAGGCCGTACCAGCCGCCGACCGGATTGTCCGGGGACCGGCCCCACGCTTCGACGCTGCCCTCCGGTGCGGTCTTCTGTTCGTCGCTGGCGCCGAGCGGCACCCAGTCGCCCTGCTCGACCAGCCAGGCGTGCAGGTCGTCGATGGCCCTGGCCTGATACTTCAGGGTCGTGGCGCCCACCTGGCAGACAAGTTCGTCGCCCTCGCGGTACATCGAGTACGTCGAGGTGCCGGGCGCTGTCGTGAGCTGCCAGGGCTCGGCAGGCGTTCCGTCGGTCATCAGGGTCTCCATTCGTCAGCGAATGCGGGGAACCCACCGGCTCCCGTCGGCCCCAGCCTAGGCCGGGCGCCGCGAAACGCCACGGCGCCGTCACGCCACCGAGTACGCTGAGCGCACGTGAATCAGGGAGGACCCGCGCATGGCGAAGAAGGATGCATCCGCCACACCCCGCATGGACAAGAAGCTCTACGAGGGCGAGCTGCGTCGGCTGCAGTCCGACCTCGTGACCATGCAGGAGTGGGTCCGCGAGTCCGGCGCCCGGATCGTGGTGATCTTCGAGGGTCGTGATGCCGCCGGCAAGGGGTCGGCCATCAAGCGGGTCACCGAGTACCTCAATCCGCGCATTGCGCGCATCGTGGCGCTGCCCGTGCCCACCGACCGCCAGCGCGGCCAGTGGTATTTCCAGCGCTACATCGAGCACCTGCCCACCGCGGGCGAGATCGTACTGATGGACCGGTCCTGGTACAACCGTGCGGGCGTCGAGAAGGTGATGGGCTACTGCACGCCAGACGAATACCGCCGGTTCCTGCACCAAGCTCCCCTGTTCGAACGGATGCTCGTCGAAGACGGCATCATCCTGCTCAAGTACTGGTTCTCGGTGTCCGACCGGGAGCAGGAACTGCGCTTCCGGTCACGGCTGAACGACCCGATGCGGCGCTGGAAGCTCTCGGACACCGATGTGCTCTCGATCACCAAGTGGGTGGACTATTCGAAGGCCAAGGACGAGATGTTCGTGCACACCGACATCGCCGAGGCACCCTGGTGGGTGGTCGAAAGCGAAGACAAGCGCGCCGCCCGCCTGAACATGATCAGCCATTTCCTGTCGATGGTGCCCTACGAGCAGATGGAGCCGCCGCCCGTGCACATCCCGCACCGGCCGCCGTCGTCGGACTACGAGCGGCCACCGCGCGAGCTCACGCGCCCGGTGCCCGATCACGCGGCGCGCATCACCGAGCTGGCCGCGGAGGCCAAGGCCAAGAAAAAGAAGAAAAGCTGACCCGGGGTCAGCCGATGGTGCGGGGTCGGGCGGGTTCGCGCAAGCGTGCCTTGGCCCCGTGCTCGATCAGCACCGGGACGTAGTCGCGGATCGGCTTGCCGTCGAGCAGGTGGCGTTCCTCGGTGACGACGCCTTCGATGACCGACCGCGGCCGATCGGGAAACTTCTCGGCCAGCCTGTCGATGACTTGGGAGACGGCCTGGTCTTCGTGCTGCTGACGTTCTTGAGTGTCCACGGGATCAGTTTGCGCCGACGCCCGCACCCGGGTCAACTTCGGAGATACTGAACGCCCCACCCTGCACGGACGTGCGCGCCCGCGTCGCGACGATGGTCAGGCCGCGCGGGGCCCGTCGAGCAGGGCCTCGGCGGCGGCGCGGGCCGATCTGGCGGCATCCGGGGTGCCACAGATGGCCGCGGTGGTCTGAGCGCCCTCGGCCAGCAACACCAGCATGGGTGCCAGCTCGGCCGGGGCGCCGGCCGCCGCGACCAGCTTCCCGACGTAGCCCTGGAAACCGACCTTCTGGGCCCGGGCGGCCTCGGCCACGGCCGGCACCGTCGCACCGAGTTCACCGAAGGCGTTCACGAATCCGCAGCCCCGGTAGTCGTCGCTGACGAAGCACTCGAGCAGATAGTCGTAAATCGACAGCACCCGCTCGCGCGGGGTCGTCGCGGTCGCGGCAGCGCGTTCCAGGCCGGCGGACCACTGCTCGTGCCTGCTGTGCAGCACGGCGAGCACGATCGCCTCCTTCGACGGGAAGAGGGCATAGAGCTTCTTCAGTGACAGCCCGGTCTCGGCGCGCAGTTCGTCCATCGATACGGCCTGGATGCCCCGGCTGTAGTACAACCGGTCGGCGGCGGCGGTCGCGACTTCACGCGGGCTACTTACAGTGTTCACACAAACCTCACTTGCATTGAGAACGTTCGTTCTCTAGGCTAGCAAACAGATCGGAGAACGCACGTTCTCTGGCAGACGAAGGGGACCATGACATGTCGTTCATCACGGTTGGCACAGAGAACAGCACCAACATCGACCTCTACTACGAAGATCACGGAACCGGCCAGCCGGTGGTGCTGATCCACGGCTTCCCGCTCGACGGGCACTCCTGGGAGAAGCAGTCTGCGGCCCTCCTCGACGCGGGCTACCGCGTGATCACCTACGACCGCCGCGGCTTCGGCCAGTCCAGCCAGCCCACGGTCGGGTTCGACTACGACACCTTCGCCGCCGACCTTAACGTCGTGCTCGAGACCCTCGACCTGCGGGACGTCGTCCTGGTCGGCTTCTCGATGGGCACCGGAGAGGTCGGTCGGTACCTGGGCAGCTACGGGTCCGACCGGGTGGCGAAGGCCGTCTTCCTCGCCTCCCTCGAGCCGTTCCTGCTCAAGACCGACGAGAACCCGGGCGGCGCCGCGCCGCTGGAGTTCTTCGAGGGCATCGTCGACGCCGTCAAGGCCGACCGCTACGCCTACTTCACCGAGTTCTACACGAACTTCTACAACACGGCCGAGAACCTCGGCAGCCGGCTGAGCGTCGAGGCCCTGCAGAACAGCTGGAATGTGGCCGCCGGCTCCGGATCGTTCGCGGCGGCCGCGGCCCCGCTGACCTGGATCACCGACTTCCGCGCCGACGTGGCGAAGATCACGGTTCCCTCTCTGATCGTGCACGGCACGAGCGACAACATCCTGCCGATCGACTCCACCGGCCGACTCTTCGCGAAGGCCCTGCCGGCGGCCGAGTACGTCGAGATCGACGGCGCCCCGCACGGGATGCTGTGGACCCACGCGGCCGAGATCAACGAGGTTCTGCTGGCCTTCCTGGCCAAGTAGGCGGCACCCCTCGACCACCGCAACTGTTGCCCGTGCGGACAACTGTGCCCGGCGTACCGGGCGCACCTGTCCGCATGGGCAACGGTTGGGCCTAGGAGCATGCCTCAGGGGCGCTGGGCGGGCGGCGCCTCGGCCAGGAGGGTGCGGGCCGCGAGGCCGATGATGGCGCTGTAGGTGGGGTAGGCGAACCGCACGTGGGCGAGGGTCGCCACATCCACGCCGGCGGCGATGGCCGTGGTCACCGACTGCACCACCTCGATGGCGTTCTCGCCCACGGCGTGTGCACCGAGGATCAGCTCCCGGCGCCGGTCGGAGATCAGCATCAGGAACCCGCGTTCCCTGTCGTCGATCACCGCTCGGTCCAGGCTCGCATACGGCACCGTGGCCACCACGCAGAGCGGGTCACGGGCACGTGCCTGCTCCTCGGTGAGCCCCACCCCGGCATAGTCGGGATCGGTGAACCCGCCCGCGGGCAGCAGGTGGTGCGGGGTGCGACGGTTGGTGCCCAGCACCGCGTTCTCGGCCGCGGCCTCACCCTCGAACTGGGCGGCCTGCACGAGCATGTCGCGGCCGTTCGCGTCGCCGACGGCGAAGATGTGCGACACCTCGCTGCGGAAGTACTGGTCGACGGGAATCGCGGACCGCTCCGTGGCCACGTCCGCGTTCGCGAGGCCCAGGTCGTCGACATCCGCCGGCCAGCCGGTCGCCATGATCACGGCATCGAACTGCCCTGACACCGGTTCACCGGCCGCACTCCAGGTCAGGAGGATCGAGCCATCCGGCTGCTTCACCAGCGACTCGACAGTCTCGATGCCGGTCTCGACCCGAGTGCCCTGCTCGCGGAACGCCGTGGTCACCCCGGCGGAGACGGCGGCGTCGGAGGCCATCAGGATCCGCGGTGCCACGTCGAGCAGCGTCACCCTCGAGCCGAACGAACTGAAAATGGTCACCAGCTGGGCGCCGGTGTTGCCGCCGCCGATCACCGCGAGGCGTTCGGGCAGGGCGGGCAGGGTGAGTACGTGTTCGGGCACCGTCGCCAGGTCGGCGCCGGGGATCGGCAGCCGGCGTGAGTGACCGCCCACGCAGATCAGGATGTTGTCGGCGCTGATGCGGCGGCCGCTGTCGAGCTCCACGGTGTGCGGGTCGACGAACCGGGCCCGTCCCTCGAGGACGAGGTCGATGCCGGCGGCGCTGAACCGCTCGGCCTCGCGTTTGATCGACCGTACTCTGTCGACGGATTCGGTGACCCTGGCGGCCGTGGTGCGCCAGTCGAATCGCTGGATGACGGCCTCGATGCCGTAGGTCTCGGCGGTGCGCACCTCGCGCATCAGCCTGGCCGCCTTCGCGAGCGCCCGGGTGGGCACGCAGCCGGTGTTCACACAGGTGCCCCCGGTGCGATCGGCCTCGACGACCACGACCCCGGCCCCCAGCTCGGCCGCGCGGAGGGCAGCGGCCGTGCCGGCGGGGCCGGCGCCGATCACCAGCACGTCGTAGTGCGAGCGGGGTGCGGTGGCCGCGGCGGAGCCGGCCGGGGAGGAGACAGTGGGATCAGCGGGCATGGGAACCTCCTGGCAACAGAACGGAGCACCGACTCTGCCAGCGGGTCCTGAGAAAAGCCCTTGACCGGCAGCTAGGCGGGGCCTGGCACACCCTTGGTCGGCTTGCCCTGGCTGGACTTGGCCGCCCGGCCGGCCTTGCGCAGGGCGCGCTGACGGGCATCCTCGACCTTCATCAGGGTGCGGGTTTCATCGAGGTCGCCGATCAGGGGGCGCCACCAGGCGGCCGCGGGGTCGGCATCCACCAGGATCGTTCGGATCAGCAGGGTGAGCGGAATCGCCAGGATCGCGCCGATGGCACCGAGCACGATCGCCCAGAACAGCACCGAGGCGAAGGTGAGGGATTGGCTGAGGGCGACGGCGTTGCCGACCACCCGGGGCTGCACGATCGACTGCACCACCCCGTTGACGATCGCGTAGATCACGATCACGGGCAGCGCGAGCTCCCAGCCGCCGGTGAGGAACGCGAACACCGTGGGCGGGATGATGGCGATGAAGTAGCCCACATTGGGGATGAAGCTGCACAGGAATGACAGCAGCCCCCAGAGGAACGCGCCCGGCACCCCGAGCAGCACGAGCGCCACGGCGTTCAAGACACCTTGGACGATGCCGAGGAGGGTGGTGGCCACCATGTAGCGGCGCACGCTGGAGGCGAAGTTCGTCAGGGCCTCCACCAGTGTGGGTCGGGTCGGCCTCAGTTGAGTGAGCAGGGTGGGCAGGTAGCCGGCGTCCGCCGCCATCAGGATCAGCATGGTCAACACGATCACGAGGGCGACCGTGATGTTGGTGATGCTGCCGAAGAGTCCGGAGACGACCGAAGCCAGATTGCTCGGGTCAAGGCTGTCCTCGACGGCCTGCACCTGCGCCGAGCCGAATCCGAGGCTCGCGAGCCAGTCGGTGATGGTGGTGGCGATGTCTCTGATCTGGCTGGAGAACTGGGGCAGCAGGGTGGCGAATTGGCCCAGGGCCAGGCCCAGCGCCGCCACGAAGGCCGCCAGCACGATGAACACCGTCGCGACAACGGATCCCGTGGCCAGACCCCGCGGCACGCCGCGCCGTTCCAGGCCCCGGCGCACCGGGTGCGCGCAGATGGTGAGCACCAGCGCCAGGAGGATCGGCGCCGCGATGCCGGCAATGGCGGCCAGGCCGAAGACCGCCACCGTGGCACCGCCCAGACCGACGAGGATCGAGGTGCTGCGGTGCGACGAGACCGGCGGACCGACGATCACCGGCTCGTCGCTGGCCACGCCTCGGGGGTGCGCCTCGTCCCTCTGGGGTTGTTTCCTTGATCGGCGTCGCCACATGGGGTCCCTTCCGCATCGGTTCGCGTCAGGCACAGTGTCCTCCCCCGCAGCCCGCCGCGGCGTCACCCGTTTCGGGTGAGCCCGCGGGGTCAGGCGGGCGTCAGAGCCCGGGTAGGTGCCGGATGTTGGACCGCGCCATCTGCACCGCCTCACCCACCCCACCGTTGAGCACGGTCTTCGACAGGGCCAGCGCGAAGCCCTTCACCTGCTTGGCGGTCACGTTCGGCGGCAGGGACAGCGCCAGCGGGTCGGTGACGATGTCGACCAGGGCGGGCCCCTCATGGGCGAAGGCGGCCGTGAGCGCGGACCGCAGCACCGCGGGGTCTTCCACCCGCACGGCATGGAAGCCGAGCGCGGTGGCCACGGCAGCGTAGTCGACGGCGGGCACGTCGACACCGAAGTCGGGGTACCCGTCGACGAACATCTCCAGTTTCACCAGGCCCAGAGTGGAGTTGTTGAACACCACGACCTTCACCGGAAGCTGCTGCGCGGCGATGGTGATGAGCTCGCCGAGCAACATCGCCAGTCCACCGTCGCCGCTGATGGTGACCACTTGTCGGTCGGGGTAGGCGCTCTGGGCGCCGATCGCCTGCGGCACCGCGTTGGCCATCGACCCGTGCAGGTACGAGCCGATCAGCCGGCGACGCCCATTGGGGGTGAGGTACCGGGCCTGCCAGACGTTGCCCATGCCGGTGTCGGCGGTGACGATGGCGTCGTCGGCGACGAGCTCATCGAGCATGGCGGCCGCGAACTCCGGGTGGATCGGGCGGCCGTGGTCGACATCCGTGTAGGTGCCGACGACCGAGCTGAGCAGTTTCTCGTGCTTCTTGAGGGTGCGTTCGAGGAAAGCCCGGTCGGTCTTCTTCGTCACCAGGCCGGTGAGGGCCGCGAGCGTGGCCGCCACGTCGCCGTGTACCGGATGGGTGACGCTGACCCGACGGCCCAAGTGGGACGGGTCGGTGTCGACCTGGGCGATGACCACCTTGTCGCCGTCGGGCAGGAACTGCTCATAGGGGAAGTCGGTGCCCAGAAGCAGCACCAGGTCGGCGTCGTGGATGCCGGCGTGCGCGGCCCCGTAGCCGAGCAGACCGGTCATGCCCACGTCGAACGGGTTGTCGTACTGGATCCATTCCTTGCCCCGCAGGCTGTGCCCGATGGGCGCGGCGACGAGGTCGGCGAAGGCGATCACCGCGTCGTGGGCACCGGCGACGCCGGCACCGGCGAAGATCGCGACGGTCTTGGCCCGGTTGATCGCGTCGGCCAGGGCACGCACGTCATCCGCTGCGGGCACCACGGTCGGTCGCCCCGGCAACACGAAACGGGGCACGGCGCCCCCGGCATCGAGTTCGGCGACGTCACCGGGCAGGGTGACCACCGATACCCCGCTCAGGGCGACCGCGTGCCGCATGGCCGCGTTGACCACCTTGGGCGGCTGCTCGGCGGAGGAGACCAGTTCCCGGTAGTGCGAGCACTCGGTGAAGAGCCGGTCCGGGTGGGTTTCCTGGAAGAAGCCGCTTCCGATCTGACCAGTCGGGATGTGGCTGGCGATGGCCAGCACCGGCGCTCCGCTGCGGTGTGCGTCGTAGAGTCCGTTGATCAGGTGCAGGTTTCCCGGACCGCAGCTGCCGGCGCACACGGCGAGGCGCCCGGTGAGCTGGGCCTCGGCGCCGGCCGCGAAGGCCGCGGCCTCCTCATTGCGCACGTGCACCCAGTCGATGCCGCCGTTGGCGGCTCCGCCGGTTCGACGCACGGCGTCGACGACGGGGTTGAGGCTGTCCCCGACGATGCCGTAGATGCGGCGCACCCCGGCGTCCACGAGTTGGGCGATGATCTGGTCTGCGACGGTCTGAGCCATCGGTCCAGTAAACCCCGCGCGCCCGGCACGGCGATATCCCTCGAGGGCACAGTCAGCGAACTCTCAGCGGCGCTGGACTTGGCTCACGGAGAAACTCCAGGGGCGTCACCGTACCGAGGTCGGTCTAATCGCCCGCGGATACCGCGACCGGCGTGACGTCCCAGACCACGGGTGCGGGGTAGAACGGATTGACGGCGGGATCAGGCGCCGAGAAAGCCATGCCACCCAGGTTGTGCCAGCCCAACCCGACCACCGTGGAACCTTTGGGTGCCGTGTACAGCACACAGGCGAGGTACTCGTCCGGTCCCCGGTCCTCGTCGAGGTCGAACCGCTCGAGCTCGAACGGGCAGATCGTGTTCGCCGTCAGGGAGCCCATGTATTCGCGCTCCACGATGCCGCCTTCGGTGCCGTCGTCGAGCACCGGACGCAGGAGCGGGGTCGCGTAGGCGGTCACGCTGCCGGTGACCCAGCGGTACTGAATCACGGCGAAGAACGGGGTTTCCCCCGCGAACCCCGCACCGTTGTCGAAAACGTCCCAATAGGAGGGTTCTCCCTCGACGACACCCAACACGGTTGTTTCGATCGCGTCCCCCGGCACACCCTTGTAGTTGGACTGCGGAAGCAGGGCGATCTCGCCGACCCCGAGGTGCTGTCCGGGCGTGGCCGTTGGCGCCCTGTCGACCGGCATGGCGACGGTGTCGAACGGCATCGCGGGCAACTGGTCGTCGTCGGCATTCCCCGAGCAGCCGGCCAGCAGAACGCCGACGGCGAGTGCGCCGACGAGCGGCAGCGCGGCC